>CAISEB010000017.1 GCA_903884235.1 uncultured Pseudomonadota bacterium | reverse complement strand
GGATCGCGTTGACGACTTGGAGGTTGCTGAGCGAGACGTTGCCGCGCTGTACCGGCAGAAACGCCTCGATCCGACTGAACTGCTCTGCGCTGATTTCCATGTCGCATAGCATATCACATAGTGTTAACAGGCCCTAGTCCGGACGGTCCGGTTCGAGCGCCGATCGCCCGCCCGGCCGATCAGCGCGCCGCACCGCCCGTGTACCACTTGATCAGCATCTCGAATAGCATGTCCGGGTCGATCGGCTTCGACAGGTAGTCGTTCATCCCGGCGGCGAGGCAGGCCTTGCGGTCGCTCTCGAAAGCGCTCGCGGTGAGCGCGATGATCGGCAGCGAGGCGACGCCCGGCAGCGCGCGGATCCGCCGCGTCGCCTCCAGGCCGTCCATCACCGCCATCTGCACATCCATCAGGATCAGGTCGTAGCGCTTCGCCGCCGCCATGCGGACCGATTCCGCGCCATCGCTCGCGCACTCGACGACCTGAGCGACCGTCTCGAGCAGCGCCGTCGCGACCTCCTGGTTGATCGGGTCGTCCTCGACGAGCAGCACGCGACGTCCGGCGTGTACCCTGAGCAGGCGTGCGCGTGCGTCCTTCGTGCGCGCCGCCCGCGTCGGCGCGACGGCGTCAGATCTGCTGAGCCGGGCGGTGAACCAGAACGTGCTGCCTGATTCCGGTGCGCTGGCGACGCCGGCATCGCCGCCCATCAGCGTGGCGAACTGCTTGGTGATCGCGAGGCCGAGTCCCGTCCCGCCGTGCAGGCGGGTCGTCGAGTTGTCCGCCTGTTCGAACGGCATGAACAGCCGGCGGATGGTGTCGGGGTCGATCCCCGGGCCGGAGTCGCGGACCTCGAAGCGGAGCAGCGCGCTGCCCTCCACATCGTCCTCGCGCCGGACGTCGATGTGCACCGAGCCGGTCTCGCTGAACTTGATGGCATTGTTCGCGTAGTTGAACAGCGCCTGCTGCAGCCGGGTCGGGTCGCCAGTCAGTCCATTCGGCATGGGGTCCACGTGCGTGACGATGTGCAGGCGTTTCGCGTCGGCCCGCAGCTGGATCATCGCGACCACGTCGGCGACGATCTCAGCGACGTCGACCGGCACGTTCTCGAGTTCGAGCTTGCCGGCCTCGATCTTGGCGAGGTCGAGGATCGCGTTGATGATCGACAGCAGGTGCTGGGAGGCGGTCTCGATCTTGACGAGCCGCTCGGCCTGTGCAGGCGTCGCGCCCTCGTTCTTGAGCAGGTGCGTCAGGCCCGCGATGGCATTGAGGGGGGTCCGGATCTCGTGGGACATGTTGGCGAGGAATGAGCTCTTGGCGATCGTCGCCTGCTGGGCGGAGAGCACGCTCAGCGTCAGTTGCGAATTGAGAACCTGCAGGGTGGATGCGGTCGACGCCAAAGCGATGGCGTCACGGCGCGTCGCCTCGTCAGCGGCCTTGCGGACGCCGATGTCGACGATGATGGCTTCGATGCAGGTCGGCGTGTCGTAGGCATCGGCGAGGACGTTGCCGGCGGCGGACAGCCAGTGGGCCGATCCGTCCTTCCACAGGACCCTGCATTCGAGCTCGAACGAACCGGTCGCGTGCAGCGCGGTGCGCAGGGCCTCGCGGGCGGCGGGGAGGTCCTCCGGATGGATCGCGGCGCGCAGTGCATCGATCCCGATCGACTCGCCCGGGCCGCGGCCGAGGTAGGCGAGGCCCGTGTCGGAGATCTCGAGGCGACTCGTCACGAGGTCCAGGTGCAGGGTGCCAAGGTGTGCGCCATCGATCGCGGCGCGCAGTCGCTCCTTGTCGCGCACGGTGCGCCACGCCGCCAGCGTGGACCTGGTTTCATCCTGGGCGAGGACCGCCATCCAGAGCGGCCTGCCATCGCCGTCGCGAACCAGCGAGATGCTGGTGTGGGTCCAGCAGAGGCCGCCGGCCGGGCGCTGCATGCGAAGCGCGAGCGCGTCGTTTGCGCCCTCGCACAGCACATGATCGAGCAGCGCGTGCAGCAGCGCTCGGTCTTCGTCCAGCGTGAGCGCCAGCAGTGCAGTGCCGATCAGCGTTTCGGGCGCAACGCCCACGAGTCGGCCAAAACTCGCGTTGCACCAGGCGATGCGGCCGTCAATGCTGAGCCGGGCGTATCCGATGGGGCTGTCGGCGAAGCTGCTCTCGACCTGCCTCCTGCCTTCCAGCAGCGCGAGGGTCGAGATGGCTGCGACCAGGTCGCGCGTGCCGCCGGTGTCGATCGAGTCGTTCATTCGGTGATGGCGCGCTGCCGCGGCGGGTTGCTGTGCGGCGTGACGGGGCCCGCCGACCGGCCCTCGTGGCTACCGGGGTGGACGCGCGGCGAGCGCCGCCTGCTGTGCCATGCGCACCGCTTCGGCGGCGGCTTCCGCAGCGTGGCGGGCGGAATCGGCCGCATGCGCCGCGGCTTCGAGCGAGACCTGCTCGGCCTGGCGCGCGGCGGCCGCGGCGGCCGCGGCGGAGGCCGCGGTCGCGGACGCTGCCGCTTCCGCAGCCGCTTCGGCGACGGCCGCTGCGGCATCCGCCGCGGCATAGGCCGCCGACAGGATGGGCTGCGCCGCCGCGGCACGGGTCGCTTCGACGGCGCTACGCGACGCGCCGAGGCACTTGCTCGCGGCCGAGGCCGCCCGGGCGGCGGCCTCCTTCGAATGGAGCGTCAGTACGCTCAGCGAGGACAGCGCCTCGTTGTAGCGTTGGTGGATGACGACGTAGCTCGCGCGCAGGCTCCCGAACTCGTTCTGGAGTTCCGCGAGCTTCGCGTGGATGAGTTCGACTTCGGAGGTTGTCATCGACCCGCTTCCTGATCGGGCGGTACGGAGGGTCCGCGTGCGCAGTGCGCGGCAGCGCTGCCTAGAGTCACACTACGCGCACAATGGGTGGATTGAATGCGCATCTACGCGTAAGAGGCCGGCACGCGATCGCGCATTCCGTTCCCTTCGTTGCCTGTCGGCGTGCGGTGACGTACAGACCGCGCGTACAATCCCGCGGGCCGCCGGCGCTGGCGGACCTTCCATTTCACCGCACCGGAGCCCCGATGTTTTCACACGTCATGATCGGCACGAACGACCTCGCGCGCGCCAAGACCTTCTACGACGCGCTGCTCGGCACGCTCGGCATCCCGCCCGCCTCCATCGATGGGCACCGTATCTTCTATGTGACGCCGACCGGCGTGCTCTCGGTGACCCAGCCGATCAACGGCGAACCGGCGACGGTCGCCAACGGCTTCACGCTCGGATTCGCCGCGAGCGGTCCTGCTGCCGTGGACGCCTGGCACGTGGCCGGGCTCGCCGCGGGCGCGACCCGCTGCGAGGAGCCGCCCGGCGTGCGCGAGAGTCGTGGGCGCAAGCTGTACCTCGCCTACCTGCGCGACCCCGATGGCCACAAGCTGTGCGCGCTGCATCGGATGTAGTACCGGCGTGCAGAGGTTTGGAATGGACGCGGCACCGCGGATGCCGGATCCATGAGCGGGTGCCCTCGCCGAACCGGGACCGACACCTCGTCGGGGTCCGGGTTGGTCGTCGAACTCGAGGCGGCGTGCGCGACCTTGTAAGGACGCGGCCGCGATCATCGCGCCCCGCCGCGACGCGATGGGGTATGCCGGTGTCGACCGGCAGGGGTCCGGGCCGCGCTGAGTGCGCCGAGCCGTGCACGCGCCGGCCGATGTAATGCACAATGGGTCAAGGGAATCGCGGTCATGCGGACTTGGAGGCGGCAAGGATGACGCTCATCAATCTGCGTTCGTTCGGCAATGCCGTGCGCGGCCTGGTCGTGGTGGCGACCACCGTGCTGGTGTCGGCGTGCGGCGGGGGCGGCGGGGGAAGCGCAGGTGGTGGCGCGCCGGTGCCGACGCTGAACGTGTCCCCGGCACAGGTCTCCGTCACGTCCTCGAGCGGCGCCGCCGCGCCGACCGCGGTGCTGCAGGCGTCGGTGACCAACGCCGCCAGCGCTACGACGTATTATCTCGACATCGCGAGCACGCAGCACGGCATCGCCTCGATTAGCCCGGCGCAGGCGGGTTCGGTGATCAACATCACGATCAGCTTCAACGATCCGGCGGCGCTCGGCCTGGGTACCTATTCCGACACCATCACGCTCAAGGCCTGCTAAGACCAGGCCTGTACGCGGCAGATCGCGAACAGTCCGGTGTCGATCCCCGTCAAGTACACGGTGACGCCACCGGTTCCTGCGATCTACGGCATGAGTCCGGCCACCGCGATGCAGGGTGGGCCTGCTTTCACGCTCACCGTCAATGGCGCCCTGTTCACCGGGCAGTCCGTGGTGATGTGGGGCGGCAGCGCGCGAACGACGAGCTTCGTCTCCACATCGCAACTGACCGCGCAGATCACGGCGGCGGATATCGCGAGCGCCGGTTCCATCGACGTGACCGTGGTCGACGGCGCGGCGGTGTCGAGCCCGTCGACGTTCGTGGTGACCGCGCTTCCGCCACTCGCGTTGTCCGGCCTCTCGCCGTCGTCGCTGCCGGCGGGCAGCGCCGATTTCCACGTGGCGGCGATCGGCACCGGGTTCAGCTCGGCCTCGGTCATCGCCTGGAACGGGACCGCGCTGCCCACGACGTACCTGTCGAGCACGCTGTTGCGGGCGGCGGTGTCCGCGACGCGGGTGGCGGCACCCGGTACCGCGCAGATCACGGTCGTGAACCCGGCGGGCCAGGGCGGCACGAGCCCGGCGCGGCCGCTGCTGATCACGCCGGCGACGCTCGACGCCGTCTCGTTCCAGTTGAATCCCGCGCACACCGGGGCCGTGACGTTCAGGAATGTCGCGCTGCCGGCCGCGACCCTCTGGTCGGTCAACCTCGGCGGTACGGCCTCGTATTCGCTGGTCGTCGGCCAGACGGTGTTCGTGATGGCGAGCATCGGCGGCAACAGCCAGTTGTTCGCCCTCAACGCCAGTACCGGCGCCACGACGTGGGGCCCCGTGCAGTTCGCCGGCACCGCGAATGCCGCGTACGACTCGGGACTGCTGTACGTCGTCAACGGCAGCGGCAATGGCGTGCAACTCCTCACCGCGCTCGATCCGGCCACGGGAAGCGCCAGGTGGAGCGCAAGCGTGGCGGGCTCGTGGTTCGCGCAGCCGCCGGTCGCCGCCGGTGGCCTGGTCGGCGCGCTCAACGCGGGCGTCGTCACCGTGCTCAATGGCGCCACGGGCGCGCTGCTCTGGAATGGCTCGTTCGGCGGCGCCTCAGGCGCCCTTGCGATCACCCCGGATGGAATCTACGGGTCCGCGCCGTGCACGACGGTCGACCTGCTGCCGCTCGATGGAACCGTGCTCTGGTCGACGAACACCGGCTGCTCGGGTGGCGGGGGCGACACGCCGGTCGTGGCGAATGGCGTCGTGTATTCGCCCATCAACGGCGGCTACAGCGGGATCGCCTACGATGCGGAAACCGGGGCGGTCGTCGGCAGCTTCAGCACCACCACGCTTCCCGCGGTCACGGCGACCACGATATATGAGCTGAGTGGCGGGACGCTGCGCGCGCTGGCGCTCAGCAACAACGCGGTGCTGTGGAGCTTCGCGGGCGACGGACAACTGGACACCGCGCCGATCGTCGTCGGCGGGTATGTGTTCATCGGCAGTTTCGGCGGCAACCTGTATGCGCTCGATGCGTCCACGGGCCAGCAGTTGTGGTCGCAGTCATTCGGCGTCCCCATCAACGCCAGCGCCGACGGCTCGCTGTCCAACTACGGTGGCCTCGCGGCAGGCAACGGCCTGCTGTTGGTGCCCGCCGGCAACACCGTGACCGCTTACCTGCTGTCGACGAACCCATAGCGCCGCGTGGCGAACGAGGCAGGACGCCCGGATGGTCCCGAGCGCCGGTGTCGGCGGAGGGGATGGCCCCTCCGTATCGATCAATGACTGACGTGGCTGCGAGTCTGGCGTTCGCGGTGTTCGCCTGACGGGCGGACTGGCCGGACGCCGGTTTCGGACGCGCGTCTCGCAAGCCGGGCGGCGTGGTTTGGCGATGACGGCATCGGTGTGTGTGCCGGCCGAACGAGCGGTTCGGGATTGGCCGCGACGGAGCCGACCTCGAGCAGCGCCGCCGACGAGACCCCAGCGGCTACGACCTGAGCTTCATCTTGCGCAGGAGTGCCGCGTACCGTGGGTCCGCTTTGACGTCCGCGGGCAACAACCGGGTTTGTACGCTCAATAGCCCGCCGTCATGTTGACGGAAAGCGCGGTCGAGCCAGGCAAAAGCCTTGTCATGATCGTGGCGCTGTGCGTATGCGATGGCAATCTGATACGCGGAGCCCGCCGCATACTGCTCTTCCAGCTCGGCGAGCGCACGATCCGCCTCTCGCCTGTGTTCATCCGTATCGACGATGAGCGCAAGGCCGGAGTCACGGAATGCCGGACCCGGCTCTTCCCGAATGGTAGCAAAGGCTTCCGTCATCTTTCCTTGCTCGACCAGCGTGCAGGCAAGCCAGTAATGCACCACAGCGCCACTTGGATTGACCTCGACAGCCTTTCGTAACGCCAGTTCCTCTTGACCGGGATCTCCCTGCAGACGTTCGGCGTTCGCAAGGGACCCATAATTCCGAAAATTTACAGGATCGGCCGAGATCGCGCGTCGAGCGAACTCGATCGCCATTCTCGAATTGCCGCGGGTCGACGCAAGCCGAGCCGCGGTGCGCAATGCATCCGCGTTATGAGCGTCAGCCTCAAGCACTAAGTTCAATTCGCGCTCCGCGGCGGCCCAGTCCCAATCCAGGTAGTACAATACCTCGGCCATTGCATGATGAGCGGTTGGCGAGCTTGGATCGAGCGTCAGGGCCCTTTCCGCCGCCGAGGCTGCAAGCGCGCGGTAGTCCTGGTAGGGGCGGTCCTGGAAATAGGCATGCTGGGCAACGTACGCGCTGGCAAGAGCCGACCAGGCGGGCGCGAAGTCGGGATCGAGCGTCACTGCGCGCTGGAAATATTCAATCGCCTTTTGATCCCCGGAGGAAGTGCCCTGTTGAATGAACGAACGCGCCTGCAGGTAGACTGAATATGCTGCAGCATTGGCGGTCGTTGCAGTACGTGCCTGCTCGCGACTGAGCAGGGATCCCTTCAATGCCTGCACTACGGCGGCCGAGATCTCATCCTGCACCTTGAAGATGTCATTAAGCTTTCGATCGTACGTCTCCGACCACAGATGATATCCAGTGTCGACTCGGATCAGCTGGGCGGTCACTCGCAGTCTACTGCCTGATTTCCGAACACTGCCCTCGAGCACATGGGATACGCCAAGCGCCTTGGCGATGTCCGCGATCGTCGCTTGCTTTCCCTTGAAGTAGAACGACGACGTGCGCGCCGGCACTCTGAGGTCCGGTACTTTCGCCAGCATCTCGATGAGTTCCTCCGATAGGCCGTCGGAGAAGTACTCCTGATCCCTCTTCTCGCTCATGTCGACGAACGGCAGGACGGCCACCGACCTATCCGAAACGGCGGTTGGCGTTGCTTGCACGGGCGCGGAGGCGGTCTCTACATCGATCCTGGGCGTGGGTTTGTGCGAGAACCATTCGCCACGCAGTGCCGTCGCGATCACAAGCGCCGTGATCGTCAGGGTGGACAGCGCGATCACGGCAACGGGCAGGCGCCTCGGCGCCGTGCGGCCGACTCCTCGCCCAGCACCGCCCACGTGGGACGCGACCGGCTGATCGAGAAGCGCCGCGACGTGGCCGACGAACCCGGCCGGGACCTCGCCATCCCGAATGCGAGTCCACTGAACCTCGCGAAACTGTGCCGGCACGAGCGCCTCGGGTTCGGTCGTCGCGTCCACCACAACCGGCACGAGGAACGCCTTTTCGGAGGCCATCAGGTGAGATCGGTCAACCGCGATCTTCCACTCCAGGCGGAAATATCCCTCGGGTCGTGCTTGTGTGTGCGCCGAAATGATGGGGACGAACAGTGCGCAGTCCCGAATCTGCTGCCGGATCTTCTGATCCCACGCGTCGCCGCCGCGCAGCTCGGTCTGATCGAGCCAGACCTCGATGCCGGCGACGCGCAGCGCATTAGCAGATGCGCACCGCCACGCCCGCATCTTCCGATGCGTAACTCAGGAATACGCCTTTTGACGACTGAGTCACCGACGCGTTGCCCCTTGCTCTGGGGACGTGCTGCCATCAGCCGGGCAACGCCGGCTTCGCCACGAAACGCAGCTTAGCCGATTTCGAACGGCGGCTTGCGGGCGCCGATCTTGGCAGGTCCGGTGACGGCGCCGGGCCTCGGGACGCCCGATGGGCGCCCGGATACCGGCCGCTCGACGGTCGACGGCCAGCCGCCCGATCCGCGGCTGCGCCGGACTTCCCGACCTGCCGGTCAACGTCCCGACAACGGACCGTTCGATCACGGCGGCACGAGTCGCCGGGATCGCGTCGCGCCCGGACACCAGCGCCCGCAGGTGCCCAGGGGAACGCTGCGAGTCCGAGGGTCAGGGAAACGGGCATGGCTGGGTCCCGGCGCCAAAGAAAAAGGCCGCCAGGCGAATGCCCGGCGGCCTTGAATTGGTGGAGGCGGGGGGAATTGAACCCCCGTCCGCAAGTCCTACGCTACAAGATCTACATGCTTGTCCGGTCTATTGATCTCACTCCGGGCTACCCGATCGGCAGGGAAAACCCGAGGCCAGCTCCGTCCTTTTTAGCCCTGCGTTACCCGGAACACGCACGAAGGGCGATCCTGTGATTGCGACCCCATCCCGACCCGCACAGGCACGGAGAAGGGTGGAGTAGGCGGGGCTTAAGCCGCCAGAGCGTAGCTGTTGTCGTTCGCAGCTAGAATTTGCAAATGGTTTAACGAGGAACCTGCACCTCGGCATGCACTTGGAGTTTCGCAACCCACGTCGAAACCGGTCGCCCCCAAGAACGTCCACATCATAGCGCGTCCCGACGACTTGCGTCGGATCCGCTCACGATTCCGGAAATGGGGGCGGCTGTTCCGGTTGCAACGGATTACCGGTCGCGGGGCGACCGGTCCTCGTCCCGCTTGTCCGGGCCCCGGCCCGCCGGCGGCGCCGATCGCTCGGGCCTCTGCGCTTCGGCTCTCGGGGCTTCCTGACGCTGCTGCGGCTGTTGCTGCCGCTGTTGCGGCGGCGGCTGCTGCTGCGGCGGCGGCTGCTGCCGCTGCTGCTGCGGCGGCTGCCTCTGCGGCTGCGGCCTCTGCTCCGGGGCGGGTGTGCGCACGGGCGGCGTGATGCGCTGCGGGGTGTCGGTGCGTTGCGGTGGCGGCTTGCGGTCCTGCGCCGGCGCCCGTTCGGCCGGAGTTTGGCGTTGCGCCTCCGACCTGCGGTCCGGGCTGGCATTGCGCGGTGATGTCTCGGTCGCAGCCGGTGGCCGCGACGGGCGGCCGGTGACGTCCGGCGCCGGACGGTCCGCGGGCTTCGCGCGATCGGCCGCCGCGGGCGGCCGGTCCGTGCGAGACCCAGGCCCGCGCCCGCCATCCTGGCGCTTGGGCGCCGCGTCGAAATGCTGCCGTGCAACCGCATCCTGGGGGTGGTACGTGTAGTGCTCGTCGCGCAGCACGCGCTGCTGGCCCGCCTGCGGGTAGCGTGCGCCGCGGTAGTCGCGCTGGTAGAGCGGCAGCGGTGCGGCGGCGGGTGACCGGTGGTCCCAGCGGTCCCAGCCATCACGGTGCTGCTGCCATTCACGGCCCCAGCGTTCGCCCCAGTGCGGCGGCTCGTCGCCTGCCCAGCCGCTGAAGTACGCCGGCGGTTGGCGGTAGTAGCGCACCGGGATCCGCAGGATGAAAACCGGCACGAATTCGCGCCCGATCATGTCCCACGGCCCGTTGTACCAGGAGCTGGAGTACCACTGGTCCCCGATGTAGTTCCAGTACAGCCCGTCGTAGAAGAACATGTTCATCGCGAGCGACGGTGCGTAGTACACCGGATAGCCCGGCATCTGCTCGAAGTCCGGGTAGACCGGCACGTTGATGCCGATGCTCACGCCCGGCATCGCGACGCCGATGCTGACCTGCGCGCCCGCGCTGGGCGGCGAGCCAATGCCCAACGCCGCGCACATCGCGAGGGCGAGCACCGTGCTCATGGCGTGTGCGGGACGGGGCCCGTGCGCCCGTGTCGTGACCTTCATCCTAGGCGTGATCGTCATCTGCGATGCTCCTCGGGAATGGTGGTGGACGCGGTCGCGAGGCTAGGCGGCGACCGGCGGCCTCAGTGCTTGACGTCGAGATTGTTGTCGACGTCCTTGACGCCTTCGGCGGACGCGGCGATCCGGCCAGCGGCGCTGCGCATCTCGGTGCTGTCCACCCAGCCACCGAGCTGCACGCGCCCGGCGTGCGTGTCGACCTCGATCTCGTAGGCCTTGGTGAGGGGATCCTTCGCGAGCGCGAGCTTGACGCGTGTGGTGATGACGCCGTCGTCGATCACGACGCCCGCGGTGCGCTCCGGTCCCTTCAGCTGCAGGTTGTTCTCCACGGACTTCACGCCCGGCACGCCCGCGGCGGTCGTCTTGGCGGCGGCGCGGCCGCGCTCGGTGTTCACGAAGCCGTTCAGCTGCACGACGCCGCGGCGGGTGTCGACATCAATGTTGCGCGCCTCGGTATCGGCATTGGCGATCAGCGCCGCCTTGACGCGCGTCGTCGTGGTGCCGTCATCGACCGATTCACCGAGCGTCTCGCGCGTGGGTGTGGCGGTGCAGGCGCTCATCGCGAGTGCGACCGCGAGCGAGGTGATGAGGGTGGCGGAACGGATGTTCATTCAAGTTTCCCCGGACAGTGCAAGGCGTAGGCTCCGAGGCTGCGCCGGTACCGGATGGGGGTCTGTACGCCACCAGACCCACCGTCGCGAAAGGCGCGGTCCAGGCCACCCGGGGCGTGTCCGCCGCGGCCTGCCGATCGCCTGGAATTGCGGTAGAGTCCCGCCGCGACACGGCCCCCGTGCCCCCATCAGCTCATTGCCGGAGTGAATTCGATGATCAAGCGCCTCGAAGTGGGTCCCCGCATGTCCCAGGCCGTCGTCCATGGCTCGACGGTCTATCTCGCCGGCCAAGTGGCCGAGGACACCTCGCTCGACGTGACTGGGCAGACGCGCGAAGTGCTCGCGGCGATCGATGCACTGCTCGCGGCCGCCGGGACCGACAAGACGCGGATCCTGGCCGCCACCGTCTATCTCGCGGACATTCAGACATTCGCGCAGATGAACAGCGCCTGGGACGCGTGGGTCCCCGCCGGGCACACGCCGGCACGCGCGACGGTGGAGGCCCTTCTCGCCACACCCGAGTACAAGGTTGAGATCGTCGTGATCGCCGCACTGGTCTGACGGAGCGTCGGCGGTGATCGTCGCGCCGGCCTGATCGGAGGCTGTCAACTCCCGTTCATGTGACTGCAACATCATGCTCGCCAACGCGCAAGCCGGTGGGCCGTCACGATGGATGTTCGAAAGCGGATTGGCGCCGGCATGGCGCTGCAGCGGGCCGGCCGTCTCGGCGAGGCAGCGCTCGAGTACGAGCACGTCCTCGCGGCCGAGCCGCGGAACTTCGATGCGCTGCAGCTGCTCGGTCTCGTGCGGCTGCGCAGCGGGGATCCGACCGCCGGTCTCGCGCTCCTCGGCGAGGCGCTCATCCAGCATCCGGGTCACGTGGCGACGCTCAACAACGCAGGCAATGCGCTGAGGGCGCTTGGCGACCTGCCACGGGCGATCGAGCACTACCGGCGCGCGGTCGCCGCCGCGCCCGCGCCCAACGCCGTCGTGCTGCGCAACCTCGGCTCCGCTCTGTTCGAGGTCGATTTCCTCGAAGAGGCGAGGGTGCACCTGTACGCCGCCCTCGATCTGGAGCAGAACGACGCGGTGTTGTGGGCGTGGGTTGGGAATCTCGAGCGCGCTTGCAATCGTCCGGACCGGGCGCTGGTGGCGGTCCAGCGCGCGCTGGCCCTCGATCCCACGCTCGCGGAGGCCTATCGTGGGCTCGGAATGATCGCGTCGGGCGCCATGCGCTGGCAGGACGCGCGGCTGGCCTACGAGCGCGGCCTTAGGCTCGTTCCGGGGATGATGGTCCTGCGCACCCTGCTCTTTGGCGTCACACAGGTCCTCGCGCACTGGGACGGCTGGCAGCAGCGTGTCGCCGCGATCGTCGATGCCGCCGAGCGTTCGGCGGAGGCGACCGATCCGATGCGACTGATGCTGGGCATCGACGATCCGGCCTTGCTGCGCCAGTGCGCCGACCGCATGGCGACCCACCACGCGCAGCGCGCCAGGTCCTGGGCGGCCGGCATCGTCCGGGCGACGGGCGCCCGGCGGCGACGGATCCGCATCGGTTACGTGTCCGGCGACCTGCGCGAGCATCCGGTCGCGCAACTGCTCGCAGGCGTGATCGAGCACCACGATCGCGAGCAGTTCGAGGTGTGCTGCTACGCGCTCGGTGCGACGTCGCCGTCGCCGTGGCGCATCCGCATCGATGCGGCGTGCGAGCGGGTCGTCGCCTTGGACGACGTGTCGGAGCAGGCCGTGGCGATTCGACTCGCTGCAGAGGACCTCGACCTGCTGGTCGACCTGATGGGGCATACCGAACCGGGCATCCCGCGGGTCCTCGCGACGCGCCCGGGCGCGGTGCAGGTGTCCTGGCTCGGCTATCCGGGGACGCTCGGCGCCGGCCTTTGCGACTACCTGATCGCGGACCCAGTGGTCGTGCCGGGCGGTGCGGATGAAGGCTACGCGGAGGCCATCGCCCGCATGCCGCACTGCCTGCTGCCCGCTGACCGCACAAGGGTGGTGGCGGTGCCGAGGTCGCGGCACGAATACGGTCTTCCTGACGGCGCCATCGTGCTGTGCTGCTTCGCCCGGATCGAGAAGGTCACGCCGGAGGTGTTCGAGGCCTGGATGGCGGCGATGCGCGCCTGCCCGGATGCGGTCCTTTGGCTGGCGCGGCCGGTCGACGACGCCATCGACAACCTGGCCCGCGAGGCCGAGGCGCGCGGGGTCGCGCGGCATCGCATCTTCTACGCGGATCGGGCGCCGGACGCCGGCGGATACCTCGCGCGCTACGAGGTTGCCGATGTCGCGCTCGACACGTTCCCGTACGGGTCGCACTCGACCGCGCTCGATGCAGTCTGGGTGGGCTGCCCGCTGGTGGCGTACGCCGGGCGGTCATTCCAGGCCAGGGTGTCGGCATCGGTCGTGATGGCGGCCGGGGCGCCGGAGCTGGTGGCCGCGGACCTCGCCGACTACTTGCGCAGGATCGTCGCGCTGGCGCGCGACGCGGGCGAGCGGGCACGCATCCGTCGTGCGCTGGTGCGGGCGCGCCATGACGCTCCGCTGTTCGACGTGCGCCGTTTCACCCGGGACCTCGAGGTGCTGTATTCGCGGATGCACGCCCGCCGGCTCGCCGGCCTCGCGCCTGCGGCGATGGATCGCTGAGGCTCCCGACGCCTCGGTCAGCGATTGCGCGCGCGCAGCGTCTGCGCCTTCTCGCGCTGCCAGTCGCGGTCCTTTTCGGAGGCGCGCTTGTCGTGTTCCTTCTTGCCGCGCGCGAGGCCGACTTCCATCTTTACCTTGCCCTTCTTCCAGTAGAGGGACAGCGGGATCAGCGTGAAGCCCTTGCGATCGACGGCGCCGACCAGGTGATCGATCTCGCGGCGCTTCAGCAGCAGCTTGCGGGAGCGGGTCGGGTCGGCGATCTCGTGGGTCGAGGCGGAGTTCAGCGGCGTCATGTGGCTGCCGTGCAGCCAGGCCTCGTCGTTCTTGATCAGGACATAGGCCTCGGCCAGCTGGACGCGCCCGGCGCGCAGCGACTTGACCTCCCAGCCCTTGAGGGCGAGCCCGGCCTCGTAGCGCTCGTCGATGAAGAATTCATGTCGCGCCTTGCGGTTGAGCGCGATGGTGCCCTCGTGGGTCTCTTTTTCCTTCTGGGCCATGCGACGGTCATCCGGCGGGGGGTCGGCCATTGTATCGCCGTTGTGGCCCGGAGGCGGCGCCCGCAGAATAGCGGTCCCGTGAGCCCAGCCGCCCCGATCCGCCACCGATGCGAGTAGTCCGTCGACACGCCCTCGTCCCGCAGACGCCCGCGCAGATGTACGGGCTCGTCAACGACGTGCGCCGCTACCCCGAGTTCCTGCCGTGGTGTCCCGCGACCGTCGTGCACAGCGAGACCGCGGAGTCGATCCACGCCACCGTCGCCTTCGAGCGCGCCGGCGTGCGCATGCAGCTGACGACCCTCAACGCCAACGTGCCGGACGAGAGCATCGCCCTGTCGCTGACCGACGGGCCGCTGCGTCATTTCAAGGGCGGGTGGCGGTTCGTGCCGATCCGCGCGCCGGCGCCGGCCGGCGAACTCGGCGCGATCCGGGGCTGCCGCGTGGAACTGCTGGTCGAGTTCGAGTTCAGGAACGCCGCGCTCGGCCTCGTGTTCGGGCCGCTGTTCGAATCGACCTGGGACTCGATCGTCGATGCGTTCGTGCGCCGCGCGCGGGTGGTCTTCCCGTGACGGGGGCGATCCGGGTCGAAGTGGCGTACGCCGAGCGCGAGCGCCAGACGCTGCTCGTTCTCGACGTCGAGTCGGGCACCACGGCCTCGCAGGCGGTCGAGCGATCCGGGATCCGCGCCCTGCACGGGCTCGGCGCGGACGTCGCGTTGGGGATCTGGGGGCGTTCGGTCGCCCCGAGTGCCGTGCTCGAGGCGGGGGACCGCGTGGAACTCTACAGGCCCGTCCCCGTCGATCCGAAGGAGACCCGGCGCGCGCTGGCGCGCCAGGGCCGGACGATGGGCCGCGGGCGCTAGCCCGTCAGGCGCCCGGGGTCTTCGGGACGGTCGGGTCGAGGAAGGACTCCGGCTTCTCGATCTTCGTGACCTTCTCGTCGGCGAAATAGATCACGATCAGCCGCTTGTCGACCTTCTGGGTCTTGCCGGCCTTGAAGTAGTACAGGTAGTCCCAGCGCTCCGGGTGGAACGGGTCCGAGATCATCGGCGTCCCGAGCAGGTAGCGGACCTGGCTGCGGGTCATGCCGACCTGGACCTGATCGAGGTACTTGGCCTCGATGTAGTTGCCCTGCGAGATGTTGACCCGGTACACGCAGCCGGCGGTCGACAGGGCGAGGCCGAGGGCCAGGGCGAGGCACGCGGGGGTCAGGGACGGGGAAAGTCGCATCGGGGGGTCTTCCGTGCGCACCGGGGTTGGTGCGGGGTGCCTTGCGGGTGGATAATGGCGCGGAATCATACCGGAACACTGAGGGAGTGCAGAGTGGAAAGCCAGGACCTACGCCGAGCGGGCCTCAAGGTCACGGTTCCGCGCCTCAAGATCCTCGAGATCCTGGCGAGTGCCGACGCCCGCCATCTGAGCGCTGAGGACATCTACAAGCACCTCCTCGAGGCCAGCCACGACATCGGGCTTGCGACCGTGTACCGCGTTCTGACCCAGTTCGAGGCCGCCGGCCTCATCACCCGCCATCATTTCGAGGGCGGTACCGCCGTGTTCGAGCTGAACCGGGGCGACCACCACGACCATGTCGTGTGTGTGGACTGCGGCCGGGTCGAGGAGTTCAGCGATCCGGGCATCGAGGCCCGCCAGCACGAGGCCGCCTCGCGCCTCGGCTTCGACCTCGCCGACCACGCGCTGATCCTCTACGGGCACTGCCGGCGCCCGAACTGCGCCCACAAGCCGCGCGGCTGATCAGCTGCGCTTCTTGCGCGCGGCCGGCGCCGCCGGCCGCGCCAGCAGCTGGCGCGCGTGTTCGCGCGCGCTCGCGGTGACCTCGACGCCGGCGAGCATCCGGGCCAGCTCCTCGATCCTCTCCTCCGCCCCCAGCACGGTCAGTACCGTGCGGCTCTTGCGCCCGTCCGACAGCTTCGCGACGCGGATCTGACGGTCCGCCTGGCTCGCGACCTGCGGCAGGTGCGTGACGCACAGCACCTGGCCGCGGCGGCCGAGGGCGGCAAGTTCGCGCCCGACCATCTCGGCCACGGCGCCGCCGACGCCGGCATCGACCTCGTCGAAGATCATGCAGGGCGTACCGCCCACCTCGCGGGCCGCGGCGACCTGCACGGCGAGGCTGATGCGCGACAACTCGCCGCCCGAGGCGACCTTGGCGATCGGCTTCGGCGGCTGGCCGGGGTTGGCGCTGACCCGGAACTCGATGACATCCACGCCGGCCGGTTCGAAGCCGGCATCGGCCGGGATCGCGATGTCGACCTCGAACACGCCGCCCGGCATGCCGAGGCCGCGCATGAGTCCCGTCACCGCCTCGCCGAGTGCGCGCGCCGCCTTCCGGCGCGCCGTCGACAGCAGCGCCGCCGCCTTGCCGTAGTCCCGCGCGAGCACGGCGCGCCGTTGCTCGAGCTCGCCGAGCGTGGTCTCGGCGCGTTCAAGCGTGGCGACCTCCGCGGCCAGGCGACCGAGCATGGCGGCGAGTTCCGCGGGCACGACGTGGTGCTTGCGGGCGAGCTGCTCGATCGAGG
This sequence comes from uncultured Pseudomonadota bacterium, assembly GCA_903884235.1. GTDB lineage: Bacteria > Pseudomonadota > Gammaproteobacteria > Steroidobacterales > Steroidobacteraceae > CAIKZZ01. Next base: position 34,441 of record CAISEB010000017.1, on the reverse strand, counting down.
CGATGCGCGATTCGACATGCTCCTGGCGCTTCGGGTCGACCTCGAGCGACTCGAGGTAGGCGGCGAGCTCCCGGCCGGCCTCCTGCAGCGGGATCAGGGCCTCGCCGAGCAGGGCGCCGATGGGGGCGAGCGCCGCGTCGACTTCGGTGGCCTGGCGCAGCGCCACGAGGGCGCGTCCGGCGAGCGCGTGCGCATCCTGTCCCTCGCCGTCGTAGACGAGCCCGAGCGCCGCCTGCGCCGCCGCGGCGAGCTTGCCGCGGTGCGCGAGCCGCTGGGCTTCGGCCAGCAGCTCCTCGGCCTCGCCCTCGGCGAGGGCGAGGGCCTCGAGTTCCTTGACCTGGTAGCGCAGCAGCTCGAGCCTGGAGTCACGCTCCGCCGCCGCGGCGCGCAGGAAGGCGAGCTCCTCGTCGAGCGCCCGGCAGGCGCGCGCATTCGAGGCGACCGGTGCGAGCAGCGCCTCGTGGCCGCCATGGGCGTCGACCAGCGCGCGCTGCGTGTCGCGCCGGATCAGGGTCAGGAATTCCTGCTGGCCGTGGACGTCGAGCAGCAGTTCGCCGAGCGCGCGCACCTGGTTGAGTGGCTGGGGCTGGCCGTTGACGTAGGCACGTGAGCGGCCGTCGGCGCCGATCACGCGGCGCAGCATCACCTCGCCATCCGCCTCGATGTCCTGGGCGGCGAGCCAGTCGCGCGCCGGCGCCCCCTTCTCGAGCTCGAACGTCGCGGTGATTTCGGCGCGCTCCGCGCCGTGGCGCACGACGCCGGCATCGGCGCGTCCGCCGATCGCGAGCAGCACCGCGTCGACGAGGATGGACTTGCCGGCGCCGGTCTCGCCGGTCAGGGCGGTCAGCCCCGCGGCAAGCTCGAGTTCGGCGGCGTCGATGATCGCGAAGTCACGGATCTGCAGGTGGGTCAGCATGGCGTCAGGGGTCCGGCGGGCCAAGGCGGGCGCCGCGGCCCCAGTGGAGCTTCGAGCGCAGGATGCGGTAGTAGTCGTAACCCGGCGGGTGCAGCAGCGTGACCGGGTTGTCGATCGGCTCGACGACGAGCCGGCCTTCCGGCGACAGGTCGCCGATGACGACGCCGTCGCAGGTGATCTCGGCGCGGACCGGGGCGTGCGCGATCAGCCGGATCTCGATCGTCGAGCGGCGACTGACGACGATCGGGCGGTCGGAGAGCGTGTGCGGGCAGACCGGCGCGAGCACGAGCGCATCGAGCGTCGGCGTCACGATCGGCCCGCCGCACGACAGCGCGTAGGCGGTCGAGCCGGTCGCGGTCGCGATCACGAGGCCATCGCCGCCATGGGCGTTGACGAAATGGCCGTCGATGCTGCTCTCGTAGTCGAGCATGCGGCCCGTTTCGCGCTTCTGCAGGACCACGTCGTTCAGGGCGAGCGCGAGCCGCTCGGGCTGGTCCGGGTTGAGGAGGCGTGCCTGCACCCGCTGGCGGACGTCGCGGCCGTAGCGGCCCTCGAGCACGTCGTCGAAGCGCTCCTGCATCTCGGCAGCGCTGATGTCGGCGAGGAAGCCGAGCTTGCCGCGGTTGATGCCGAGCAGCGGCACGTCGTGGCCCTCGGCGAGGCGCGCCGTGTAGAGCAAGGTGCCGTCGCCACCGACCGAGACGAGCAGTTCGGCGTGCGCGGCGAGCTCGGCCTCGGGAAGCCGCTCGACGCCCGGCGCGAACGGCAGCGGAACGCTCGCGTCGACGAGCACACGCAGGCCGCGGCCAAGGCCGTGGGTGGCGAGCGTGAGCATCGCGTCCGCGACCGTGGGGTCGGCGTAGCGTCCGATCAGCGCGATGGTCCGGAACGTCGGTGACATGGTGCGTGGGGACGTTACCACGACCGCTCGTGCGCGCGTGCGCGCGCACGCGTTCGTGCGCGTTCCGAGGAGAAACGCGCGCTTGGCGACGCTGCCGCGGCCGCGCCGTCCACCTGCCTTGACACCTGGAAGCGGCGCTCGCTAGATTCCGTCGCCGGTCTCTAAAATTCTTTTCTGTACAGGGGCTTATTGCGATGAGCCAGGACGCCATGGAGCGCGCGGCGGGGGACGGCGGCGGCGCGCTGCTGACCGACCGCGCGCAGCGCCTGCTGACGGCGCTCGTCGGCGCCTACATCCGTGACGGCCAGCCGGTCGGCTCGCGCACCCTGACGCGCGAGTCCGGGCTCACGGTGAGCGCCGCGACCGTGCGCAACGTGATGGCGGATCTCGAGGACTACGGCTTCGTATCCTCGCCGCATACGTCCGCGGGGCGCATCCCGACCGACAAGGGCTACCGTTTCTTCGTCGACGCGCTGATGAAGATGCGTCCCGCCGCCGACCTCGATCGCGAGCTGCTGCGCTCGCTCGAGCAGCGCTTCGGCGAGCGTGCGGACGACCCGCGCCAGCTGGTCGCGTCGGCCTCCCAGTTCCTGTCGAGCTTCACGCGCCTCGCCGGCGTCGTCACCGTGCCGCGCCAGCCCCACGCCGCGGTGACGCAGATCGAGTTCGTGGGCCTCAGCGAGAACCGCGTGCTGGCGATCCTCGTCGTCAACGGGCGCGAGGTGCAGAACCGGATCCTGCAGCTCGCCCGCCCGTTCGCCGCCGAGGAGCTGCGCCGCGCCGCCAACTTCCTCAATGAGGAATTCTGCGGCCGGGAACTGCCCGATGTGCGCGCCCAGCTGCTCAAGCAGCTGCAGGACACGCGCGCGACGATGAACCAGGTCATGGCCGACGCGATCTCCATGGCCCAGCAGATGTTCGTGCCGGACGCATCGGCGCCGGTGCCGGGCGACGTCGTGATCGCCGGCGAGACCAACCTGATGGGATTCGCGGAACTGTCCAACGTCGAGAAGCTGAAGCGGCTGTTCGATGCCTTCAACGAGAAGCGCGACCTGCTGCACCTGCTCGACCAGTGCCTGCAGGCCGACCGGGTGCAGATCTTCATCGGCCACGAGTCCGGCTACGGGATCCTCGACGACTGCAGCATCGTCACCGCCCCATACACGGTCGACAACGAGGTCGTCGGCGTCCTCGGGGTGATCGGGCCCACCCGGATGGCATACGAGCGGGTCATCCCGATCGTCGACGTCACGGCCCGGCTGCTCGGCTCCGCCCTCAACCAGGCCCGCTGAGCCCTTGAAGCCGGGGCCGGGCGCCCCCATCCTCCGCGCCGGGCGCGCCGCCGCGTGCCCGGAGCCCCTGCGGAGACCGAAGCCCGATGAGTGACCCGACCCCCCCTGACGCGCCGGCCGACGGCACCCCGAGCAGTCCGGACACGCTCCTCGCCGCGGCCACGGCCAAGGCCGAGGAGCACTACGGCCAGTACGTGCGCGTGCTGGCGGAGTTCGACAACTACCGCAAGCGGGTCGCCCGGGACCTCGACCAGGCGCGCCAGTTCGCCGTCGAGCGCTTCGCCCAGGAGCTGCTGCCGGCGATGGACGGCTTCGAGCTCGCGCTCGCCAATGCCGCCGGTGCCGACGTGAAGAGCCTCCTGGAGGGCCAGGACGCCACCCGGCGCCTGCTCGCGAAGGCCTTCGAGAAGGCCGGCATCGCCGAGCTCGCGCCTGATCGCGGCCAGGCCTTCAACCCCGAACAACACGAGGCGATGGTCGCCCAGCCGACGGCGGACCTGCCGCCGAACGCGGTCGTGCAGACCATCCAGAAGGGCTACGCGCTCAACGGCCGGGTGCTGAGGCCGGCCCGCGTGATCGTCGCCCGGGCCCCTGACGCTTGAGATTGCCCGCCGAGGCCGCATCTTAAGCGTTAGCGAATTTCAGTCCCCTTCGAGGAGCAACATCATGGCGAAAGTCATCGGCATCGACCTCGGCACGACCAACTCGTGCGTGGCGATCATGGAGGGCGGCAAGCCCAAGGTCATCGAGAACAGCGAGGGCGACCGCACGACGCCGTCGATCGTGGCGTTCACGAAGGACGACGAGGTGCTGGTCGGCCAGTCGGCCAAGCGCCAGGCGGTGACCAACCCCCAGAACACGCTGTACGCGGTCAAGCGCCTGATCGGCCGCAAGTTCGCGGACGACGTCGTGCAGCGCGACGTGGGCATGGTGCCCTACAAGATTGTCAAGGCCGACAACGGTGATGCCTGGGTCGAGGCCCAGGGCAAGTCGATGGCGCCGCCGGAGGTGTCCGCGCGCATCCTCATGAAGATGAAGAAGACCGCCGAGGACTACCTTGGCGAGCCGGTCACGGAGGCCGTCATCACGGTGCCGGCGTACTTCAATGACTCGCAGCGCCAGGCGACCAAGGATGCCGGGCGCATCGCCGGCCTCAACGTCAAGCGCATCATCAACGAGCCGACCGCGGCCGCGCTCGCGTACGGCCTCGACAAGGCCGGCGGCGATCGCAAGATCGCGGTCTATGACCTCGGCGGCGGCACCTTCGACATCTCGATCATCGAGATCGCGGAAGTGGACGGCGAGCGCCAGTTCGAGGTGCTCGCGACCAACGGCGACACGTTCCTCGGCGGCGAGGACTTCGACCGTCGCATCATCGACTTCATCGCCGAGGAGTTCCGCAAGGAGTCCGGCGTCGACGTGCGCAAGGACCCGCTGGCGATGCAGCGGCTGAAGGAAGCGGCCGAGAAGACCAAGATCGAGCTGTCCTCGAGCCAGCAGACCGACATCAACCTGCCGTACATCACGGCCGACGCCTCGGGCCCGAAGCACCTCAACGTCAAGCTGACTCGCGCCAAGCTCGAGTCGCTGGTCGAGGACCTCGTCGCGCGCACCATTGGTCCGTGCAAGACCGCGGTGAAGGATGCGGGCGTGTCGCTCGGTGACATCGCCGAGGTCATCCTGGTGGGTGGCCAGACGCGCATGCCGCTCGTGCAGAAGGCGGTCAAGGACTACTTCGGCAAGGAGCCGCGCAAGGACGTGAACCCGGACGAGGCGGTGGCCGTCGGCGCCGCGGTCCAGGGCGGCGTCCTCTCCGGCGAGGTCAAGGACGTGCTGCTGCTCGACGTCACGCCGCTGTCGCTCGGCATCGAGACGCTCGGTGGCGTCATGACGAAGCTCATCGAGAAGAACACGACGATCCCGACCAAGGCCTCGCAGACGTTCTCGACGGCGGATGACAACCAGCCGGCGGTCACCATCCACGTCCTGCAGGGCGAGCGCGACCGTTCGGTCGACAACAAGTCGCTCGGCCGCTTCGATCTCAGCGACATCCCGCCCGCGCCTCGTGGCGCACCGCAGATCGAGGTGACGTTCGACATCGACGCCAACGGCATCCTGCACGTCTCGGCCAAGGACAAGGGCACCGGCAAGGAGCAGAAGATCGTCATCAAGGCGTCGTCCGGCCTGTCCGAGGACGAGATCAAGCGGATGGTCTCGGATGCCGAGGCCCATGCCGCGGACGACAAGAAGTTCCGCGAGCTGGTCGACACCCGCAACCGGGCCGATGCGCTCGTCCATCAGGTCGAGAAGGCGCTGAAGGACCAGGGCGACAAGGTTTCCGGCGCGGATCGTGGCAACATCGAGGCGGCGCTCACCGACCTCAAGAAGGCCATGAGCGCCGACGAGAAGGACGCGATCGACACCAAGGCCCAGGCGCTGTCGGCGGCCGCCGCCACGGTGATGCAGCAGTCGGCGGGTGGCGCGGAGGGCGGTCCGGGCGCGGCGCCGGGCGCCGGCGCCGCGGGCGCGAAGGCCAAGGAAGACGTGCTCGACGCGGAGTTCGAGGAAGTGAAGGACAAGAACCCGAAGGGCTGATCCGCCCCGGGTAGACTGGTCGGACCGCGCCGCCGCCGGGATCCCCATCCCGGCGGCGGCGATGTTCGTTAAACGGGCTGAGGGCGCATGGCGAAACGCGACTACTACGAGGTCCTCGAGGTCTCGCGCACGGCTGAAGAGGCCGAGCTGAAGAAGGCCTACCGCCGGCTCGCGATGAAGTACCACCCGGACCGCAATCCGGGCGACGCCGCCGCCGAGGAATCCTTCAAGGAAGCCAAGGAGGCGTACGAGGTCCTGTCGGACCCGCAGAAGCGCGCCGCCTACGACCAGTTCGGCCACGCCGGGCTCGACCAGCAGCGCGGTGGCGGTGGGGCGGACCCGGGCGAGGTGTTCGGCGACATCTTCGGCGAGGTGTTCGGCGACATCTTCGGCGGCGGCCGGCGCGGTGGCGGTCGCCAGGTGTACCGCGGCGCCGACCTGCGCTACGAGCTCGAGCTCGACCTCGAGCAGGCCGTGTTCGGGCACGCGGCCGACATCGAGATCGCGACCCTCGCCGAATGCGACACGTGCGGCGGCAACGGCGCGGCCAAGGGCACCACGCCCACGCGCTGCGCCACCTGCAATGGTGCCGGTCAGGTGCGCATGCAGCAGGGCTTCTTCGCCGTGCAGCAGGCCTGCCCGCGCTGCAAGGGCCGCGGTTCGATCATCGACAAGCCCTGCGACGACTGCTATGGGCACGGACGCGTGCGACGCGCGCGCACGCTGCAGGTCAAGGTCCCGGCCGGCGTGGACACGGGCGACCGGATCCGGCTGTCGGGCGAGGGCGAGGCGGGGCGCAACGGGGGGCCGCCCGGTGACCTTTATGTCGAGGTCGCCGTGCGCAAGCACGACATCTTCGAACGCGACGGCGCGGACCTCTCCTGCGAGGTGCCGGTGGCGTTCACGACCGCCGCGCTCGGTGGCGAGGTCGAGGTGCCGACGCTCGGGGGCCAGGCGAAGATCAAGGTGCCCGCCGAGACCCAGTCCGGGCGCGTGTTCCGCCTGCGCGACCAGGGCGTGAAGCCGGTGCGCGGCGGGGCGACGGGTGACCTGTACTGCCGCGTCGTCGTCGAGACGCCAGTCAACCTGTCCGGCGAGCAGAAGGAACTGCTGAAGAAGTTCGCGGCGACGCTGCGCAAGGATCCGGAGCGGCACAATCCGCGCGAGTCGTCCTGGCTCGACGGCGTGAAGAAGTTCTTCGAGGGCATGCGGCCGTGACCGCGCCCGGCACGGGCCCCGTCCGCATCGCCCTGTTCGGTGCCACCGGCCGGATGGGCCAGAGCCTGGTGCGCGCGATCCACGACAGCACGGACTTCGCGCTGGCCGGTGCCGCGGCCTCGCCGGGCAGCGCCGCGATCGGCGCCGACGTCGCGACGCTTGCCGGCGTGCCGGCGCCGCTCGGCGTCGTCGTGACGGCGGATCCGCGCGCGGCGCTCGCCGGCAGCGACGTCGCGCTCGATTTCTCGGCGGCCGGCGCGGTCGTGCAGCACCTCGAGGCCTGCCTCGCGACCGGCGTCGCGCTCGTGGTCGGCACCACCGGCTTCGACGCCGCGGTCGACCGCAGGCTCCTCGCCGCCTCCGCGGAGATCCCGGTGCTGATCGCGCCGAACACGAGTCTCGGCGTTAACTTGCTCGCGCAACTCGTTGAAAAAGCAGCCGCTTCCCTGCCTCCGGAATACGACATCGAGATCCTCGAGGCGCACCATCGCTACAAGGTCGACGCGCCCTCCGGCACCGCGCTCATGCTCGGCCGTGCCGCCGCCGCCGGCCGCCGGATCGACCTCGGCGACGCGCCCACCGCGACGCGCGGTGCCGACGGGGGACCGCGCCAGGCCGGTTCGATCGGCTTCGCGGTGGTGCGCGGCGGCGACATCGTCGGCGAACACACGGTCATCTACGCCGGCCCCGGCGAGCGGATCGAGATCACGCACCGCGCCCACGACCGGATGACCTTCGCCTACGGCGCGCTGCGCGCCGCGGCGTGGCTGCGCGGGCGCCCGGCGGGGCTGTACACCATGGGCGACGTGCTCGGATTGCGTTGATCCAGGGCCGCCTCGGACTGGTGCGGAGCGGGCCTCTGCCGTAAGATGTCGTCCCGGATCGAAACCCAAGTTTCACGACCGAAGCGGGCGGAGTCTTCACCAAGGCTCCACCCGCTTTGCGCATGTGCGGACCAGAACCGCAGGTGCCCGTGACCGGCCTCGCCTCGGGAGTGAGCATTGACGACGCCCGCTGTACTCGCCCTTGAAGACGGTACCGTCTTCCACGGTATTTCCATTGGTGCCAAGGGCAATACGACGGGCGAGGTGGTGTTCAACACCGCCATGACCGGGTACCAGGAGATCCTCACGGATCCCTCGTACAACCGCCAGATCGTGACGCTGACCTACCCGCACGTCGGCAACTACGGCACGACCCCCGAGGACATGGAGTCCGGCGGCGTCTACGCCGCCGGACTCGTGATCCGCGACCTGCCGCTGCTGCACTCCAACTGGCGCGCTGCCGAGTCGCTCGGCAGCTTCCTCGCGCGCGGCAAGATCGTCGCGATCGCCGACATCGACACCCGCAAGCTGACGCGCATCCTGCGCGAGAAGGGCGCGCTTGCCGGCTGCATCATGACGGGCGAGAAGGCCGACCCCGCCGCCGCGGTGCGCGCCGCGAAGAAGTTCCCGGGCCTCAAGGGGATGGATCTGGCAAAGGTCGTCACCACCAAGCGCCAGTACCAGTGGAACGATGGCACGCACTGGGACGGGGAGCCGACGCGCGCGATTCGCCCGCAGCACCGGCTGAACGTCGTCGCCTACGACTTCGGCATCAAGCGCAACATCCTGCGCCTGCTCGCCGACCACGGCTGCCGCGTCACGGTGGTGCCGGCGCAGACCTCCGCCGCCGAGGTGCTGGCCCTGAAGCCGGACGGCATCTTCCTCTCGAACGGCCCGGGCGATCCCGAGCCCTGCGACTACGCGATCGCCGCGATCAGCGAATTCCTCGAAGGCGACGTGCCCGTGTTCGGGATCTGCCTCGGCCACCAGCTGCTTGGCCTCGCCGCCGGGGCGAAGACGCTGAAGATGAAGTTCGGCCACCACGGCGCGAACCATCCGGTGCAGGAAGTCGCCAGCGGGCGCGTGCTGATCACCAGCCAGAACCATGGCTTCGCCGTCGACGAGGCGACGCTGCCGACGAACGTGCGCGCGACCCACCGCTCGCTGTTCGACGGCTCGTTGCAGGGCATCGAGTTCACCGACCGGCCCGCATTCAGCTTCCAGGGGCATCCCGAGGCGAGCCCGGGCCCGCACGACGTGGCGGGCCTGTTCGAGCACTTCATCGAGCTGATGGTCCGTCGGCTGCATGCGCAGCTGAAGGTCCGCGACACCAAGAATGCCCGCGCGCCGCACGGCGCCCCCGACGCCTGACGAAGACCGGACCGACATGCCCAAGCGCACAGACCTGAAGAGCATCCTGATCATCGGCGCCGGCCCGATCGTCATCGGCCAGGCCTGCGAGTTCGACTACTCCGGCGCGCAAGCCTGCAAGGCGCTGCGCGAGGAGGGCTATCGCGTCGTGCTCGTGAACTCGAACCCGGCGACGATCATGACCGACCCCGAGATGGCGGACGCGGTCTACATAGAGCCCGTGCAGTGGCGCACCGTCGCGCGGATCATCGAGAAGGAGCGCCCGGACGCGCTGCTGCCGACGATGGGCGGGCAGACCGCGCTCAACTGCGCGCTCGACCTCGTCCGCGAGGGCGTGCTCGAGGAATTCGGCTGCGAGCTGATCGGCGCCTCGCGCGACGCGATCGACATGGCCGAGGATCGCGAGCGGTTCCGCCACGCGATGACCGAAATCGGCCTCGACACGCCGCGCGCGCACATCGCGCACAGCGTCGAGGAGGCGCTCGCCGCCCAGGCCGAGATCGGCTACCCGGCGGTGATCCGCCCCTCGTTCACGCTCGGCGGCTCGGGCGGTGGCATCGCCTACAATCGTGAGGAGCTCGAGGCGATCGTCGCGCGCGGCCTCGATGCCTCGCCGACCAGCGAGGTGCTGCTCGAGGAGTCGGTGCTCGGCTGGAAGGAGTACGAGATGGAGGTGGTCCGCGACTCCGCGGACAACTGCATCATCATCTGCTCGATCGAGAACCTCGATCCGATGGGCGTGCACACGGGCGACTCGATCACCGTCGCGCCGGCCCAGACGCTCACCGACAAGGAATACCAGCGGCTGCGCGACGCCTCGATCGCCGTGCTGCGCAAGATCGGCGTCGAGACCGGCGGCTCGAACGTGCAGTTCGCCGTCAGCCCGAAGGACGGGCGCGTGCTGGTGATCGAGATGAACCCGCGCGTGTCGCGATCCTCCGCGCTCGCCTCCAAGGCGACCGGCTTCCCGATCGCGAAGGTGGCCGCGAAGCTCGCCATCGGCTACACCCTCGACGAGCTCAAGAACGACATCACCGGCGGCGCCACCCCGGCGTCGTTCGAGCCGGCGATCGACTATGTCGTCACCAAGATCCCGCGCTTCACCTTCGAGAAGTTCCCGGGCGCGAACACGCGACTGACGACGCAGATGAAGTCGGTCGGCGAGGCCATGGCGATCGGCCGTACGTTCCAGGAGTCGGTGCAGAAGGCGCTGCGCAGCCTTGAGACCGGCCTTTCCGGGTTCGACGAGCACGTGCAGCTGCCGCTCAACGACGAGCGCGAGGCGGACCTCGTCACCGACCTGCGGCATCCGGGAGCCAACCGGCTGCTGTGCGTCGCCGACGCGTTCCGTGCCGGCTGGTCGGTCGCGCGGCTGCACGAGCTGACTGCCATCGATCCGTGGTTCCTGGTGCAGATCGAGCACCTGGTGCGCGAGGAGGGCGTGGTGCGCGAGGGCGGCCTCGCGGCGCTCGAGGCGAAGCGCCTGCGGCAGCTCAAGCGCAAGGGCTTCTCGGACGCCCGCCTCGCCAAGCTGCTCGGCATCGACGAATCCGCGATCCGCCAGCGTCGCCACGGCCTCGGCATCCACCCGGTCTACAAGCGCGTCGACACCTGCGCGGCGGAGTTCTCGACGACGACCGCGTACATGTACTCCACCTACGAGGAGGAGTGCGAGTCGCGCCCGACCGACCGGCGCAAGATCGTCATCCTCGGCGGTGGCCCGAACCGGATCGGCCAGGGCATCGAATTCGACTACTGCTGCGTGCATGCGGCGCTGGCGCTGCGCGAGGACGGGTTCGAGACCATCATGGTCAACTGCAACCCGGAGACGGTCTCGACGGACTACGACACCTCCGACCGGCTGTACTTCGAGCCGCTGACGTTCGAGGACGTCATGGAGGTCATCGCGCTCGAGAAGCCCGAAGGCGTGATCGTCCAGTACGGCGGCCAGACGCCGCTCAAGCTGTCGCGCGCGCTCGCCGCGGCCGGTGCGCCGATCATCGGCACGACCCCGGATGCGATCGACGTCGCCGAGGACCGCGAGCGCTTCCAGCACCTGATCCAGGCGCTCGGCCTCAAGCAGTCGGCGAACGCGACCGCCCGCGCCGAGGAGCAGGCCGTGCAGCTGGCGCGCGAGGTCGGCTACCCGCTCATCGTGCGACCCTCGTACGTGCTCGGCGGCCGGGCGATGGAGGTCGTGTTCAACGAGGACGACCTGCGAACCTACATGACTGAGGCCGTCAAGGTCTCCAACGACAGTCCGGTGCTGCTCGACCGCTTCCTCGACCTCGCGACCGAGGTCGACGTCGACGCGATCTGCGACGGCACGGACGTGCTGATCGGCGGCATCATGGAGCACATTGAGCAGGCTGGCGTGCACTCGGGTGACTCGTCGTGCTCGCTGCCCCCGTACGCGTTGAGCGCCGCGGTCCAGGACGAGCTGCGCGACCAGACCCGCAAGATGGCCAAGGCGCTGAACGTCGTCGGCCTGATGAACGTCCAGTTCGCGATCCAGAACGGCATCGTCTACGTTCTGGAGGTCAACCCACGCGCCTCGCGCACGGTGCCGTTCGTGTCGAAGGCGACGGGCCGGCCGCTGGCCAAGATCGCCGCGCGGGTCATGGCCGGCCAGTCGCTCGCCCAGCAGGGCATCGAGGGCGAGATCGTGCCGGCGTTCTACTCGGTCAAGGCGCCGGTGTTCCCGTTCGCGAAGTTTCCGGAGGCCGATCCGATCCTCGGACCCGAGATGAAGTCGACGGGCGAGGTCATGGGCACCGGGCGCACCTTCGGCGAGGCCTACGCGAAGGCGCAGGCCGGTGCCGGGGTCGTGCTGCCGCGCCGCGGCGTTTGCCTCGTCTCGGTGCGCGAGCGGGACAAGCCGCTCGCGGTGTCGCTGGCGCGCGAACTGATCCAGCGCGGCTTCGAGATCGTCGCGACCGACGGCACGGCGCGCGCGCTGACCGCGGCCGGCATCGAGTGCCGGCGTGTGCTGAAGGTCCGCGAGGGCCGGCCGCACATCGTCGACATGATCAAGAACGCCGAGATCGACCTGATCTGCAACACGACCGAAGGCAAGCAGGCGGTGCGCGAGTCGCGCTCGATCCGGCGCGAGGCGGTTGCCCGCAGGGTCACCTACTACACGACGATCGCGGCGGCCCGCGCCACCTGCGAGGCGCTCGATCACCTCGAGGAAGTCGAGGTGAATCGCCTCCAGGATCTGCACAAGGAGTTACAGGCGTGAAGCGATCCCCCATCACCGTGCGCGGCGCCGAGCGGCTGCGAGCGGAGCTCAAGCGCCTGAAGTCCGAGGATCGCCCCAACGTGATCAAGGCGATCGCCGAGGCGCGTGGCCACGGCGATCTGTCCGAGAACGCCGAATATCACGCGGCGCGCGAGCAGCAGGGCTTCATCGAGGGGCGCATCAACGAGATCGAGTCCCGGCTCGGCAACAACGAGATCATCGACGTCACGAAGCTGCCACAGACCGGTCGCGTCGTGTTCGGGGTCACGGTCGAGCTCGAAGGCCAGGACGACGGCGTCAAGGTCACCTACCAGGTCGTCGGCGAGGACGAGGCGGACATCCGCCAGGGCCTGATCGCCATCACCTCGCCGATCGCGCGCGCGCTGGTCGGCAAGGAGGAGGGCGACATCGTCGACGTGCAGGCCCCGGGTGGCGTGCGCTCGTACGAGATCGTCAAGGTCCGCTACGAGTGAAGCTCGGCGCGCGACTGGTCCTGTCGCTCTGGGCCGGTGGCCTCGTGACCGTCGGCGGCGTGGTCGCCCCGACGCTGTTCGCGACTCTCGAGGACCGCCACCTCGCCGGGCTGATCGCGGGCAGTCTGTTCCGCGTCGCGACCGTCGGGTCCCTGGTCCTGTGCCTGCTGCTGCTGCTGCTCGAGCGGCGCGGCCAGGTCTCGCGCCCGCCGCCCCGCCAGCTGCTCGGCAGGGTCGCGCCGGTCCTGCTGCTCGGCCTCAGCGAATGGGGCGTCCGGCCCCTGCTCGAGGCGGCACGCACCGCGGGCGGCAGCGCCTCGGGCGAATTCGCGCTGTGGCACGGCGTCTCGACGCTGCTGTACGTGGCCGCGACCGCCTGGGTCGTCGCGACGCTGGCGCGCGAACTGCGCCGCTGAGGCGCGGATCCGGGACGCTCAGTCCGGGATCACGATCCGGGAGAGCTTCGGGTTCGGGCGGAAATACAGCCCGACGTTGCCGATGCGCTGCACCACCGTGCTCCGGGTGCGCGCGGCCAGTTCGTCGAGGGCCGCGTCGCGGGCCTCGCGTTCGCCGACGCGGGCGCGCACCTTCACGAGTTCATGGTCGGCGAGCGCGCGCTCCATCTCGGCCGCAACGCCGTCGGTGAGGCCGGCGTTGCCGAGGTTCACGATCGGGTGCAGCGCGTGGCCGAGGCGGCGCAGGTGCTTCTTCTGTCGTTCGTTGAGTTGCATCGCGGCATTATAGGAGGTCCGGGGCAGCCCCCAGGCCGGAAAAACGATGGCGAAGCGCAGCAAATCGAGCAAGCGGTGGCTCCAGGAGCATGAATCCGACGCCTACGTGCTGCGTGCCCGCAAGGAGGGCATGCGCTCGCGGGCCGCGTTCAAGCTCGAGGAGCTCGACGCGGCGGAACGGCTGCTGCGCCCCGGGATGGTCATCGTGGACCTCGGTGCCGCGCCGGGTGGCTGGAGCCAGTACGCCGGTCGGGTCCTTGGCAGCAAGGGCGCAGTATTTGCACTGGACATATTGCCCATGGACGCCCTGACCGGGGTCACCTTCATCCTCGGCGACTTCCGGGAGCCCGGTCCGCTCGCGGAGCTGACCGCCGCGGTCGGCGGCCGGCCCGTGGATCTTGTGATGTCGGACATGGCCCCCAATATGAGTGGGGTCGATGCTGTCGACCAGCCGCGACAGCTGCATCTCGCGGAGCTCGCCCTCGAGTTCGCGCGGGAGCACCTGAGGCCCGGCGGGGTTTTCCTCGCCAAGGTCTTTCAGGGGGCTGGCTTCGACGAATACCTGCGCACCGTCCGGCGGGAGTTCACGAAGGTGAAGATGAAGAAACCCCCCGCGTCGCGGGCGCGCAGTGCCGAGATGTATCTGCTGGCGACTGGCAGGCGTATCCTGTAGCGTCCCTCGATGTCTCCCTAGCCCCCCTCCGGGAGCGTGCATTGAACGATTTGACTAAGAACATCCTCCTCTGGGTCGTCATCGCGGTGGTGCTGCTCGCCGTGTTCTCGAACTTCGGGGGGCGGCCGGGGGTCAACCCGGAAATGCCCTATTCGCAGTTCCTGACCGAGGTCGAGAACAACGCGATCAAGCAGGCGACGATCAAGGGCGAGACGATCTCCGGCACGCGCGCGAACGGCGACTCGTTCGTCACGTTCAGCCCGGAGACCGACAACACGGCCCTGATCGGGATGCTCAAGAAGCACGACGTGAACTTCGGCGCCGCGGCGCCCGAGCGCCAGTCGATCCCGATGCAGCTGTTCCTGTCGAGCTTCCCGATCCTGCTGCTGATCGGCGTCTGGGTCTACTTCATGCGCCAGATGCAGGGCGGTGCCGGTGGCCGCGGGGCCATGAGCTTCGGCAAGAGCCGGGCGCGGCTGCTCAACGAGGACCAGGTCAGCGTGACCTTCGCCGACGTCGCCGGCGTCGAGGAGGCGAAGGAGGAGGTCAAGGAGATCGTCGACTTCCTGAAGGACCCGGCCAAGTTCCAGAAGCTCGGCGGCAAGATCCCGAAGGGCGTACTGATGGTTGGCAGCCCCGGCACCGGCAAGACGTTGCTCGCGCGCGCGATCGCGGGCGAGGCGAAGGTGCCGTTCTTCACGATTTCCGGTTCCGACTTCGTCGAGATGTTCGTCGGCGTCGGAGCCTCGCGCGTGCGCGACATGTTCGAGCAGGCCAAGAAGCACGCGCCGTGCATCATCTTCATCGACGAGATCGACGCGGTGGGCCGCCATCGCGGCGCCGGCCTCGGCGGCGGCCACGACGAGCGCGAACAGACGCTCAACCAGCTGCTGGTCGAGATGGACGGTTTCGAGGGCAACGAGGGCATCATCGTCATCGCCGCCACCAACCGGCCGGACGTGCTCGACCCTGCGCTGCTGCGCCCCGGTCGCTTCGACCGCCAGGTCGTCGTGCCGCTGCCGGACGTCAAGGGCCGCGAGCAGATCCTCAAGGTCCACATGCGCAAGGTGCCGGTCGCCGACGACGTGAAGCCGATGGTGATCGCGCGTGGCACCCCCGGGTTCTCCGGCGCGGACCTCGCCAACCTCGTCAACGAGGCGGCGCTGTTCGCGGCGCGCGGCAATCGCCGCGTCGTGTCCATGGAGGAGTTCGAGCGCGCCAAGGACAAGATCCTCATGGGCGCCGAGCGCCGCTCGATGGTCATGAGCGAGGAAGAGAAGCGCAACACCGCCTACCACGAGGCGGGCCACGCGATCGTCGGCCTGTCGGTGCCCGAGCACGACCCCGTCTACAAGGTCACGATCATCCCGCGCGGCCGCGCGCTCGGCGTGACGATGTTCCTGCCTGAGGCGGATCGCTACAGCGCCTCCAAGCGCAGCCTCGAGAGCAAGATCGCGACGCTGTTCGGCGGTCGCGTCGCCGAGGAGCTCGTGTTCGGCAAGGACGCGATCACGACCGGCGCCTCCAACGACATCGAGCGCGCGACCGATCTCGCCCGCAACATGGTCACGAAGTGGGGCCTGTCGGACCGGCTCGGGCCGCAGACCTATAGCGAGGACCAGGGCGAGGTGTTCCTCGGTCGCAGCGTGACGCAGCACAAGCAGGTCTCCGACGTCACGGCCCACGTGATCGACGAGGAAGTGCGCAAGGTCATCGACTCGAACTACTCGCGCGCGACCCAGATCCTGACGACGCACATGGACAAGCTGCACAAGATGTCCGAGGCGCTGATGCGCTACGAGACGATCGACGAGCAGATGATCAAGGACATCATGGCGGGCAACGAGCCCCGCCCGCCGAAGGACTGGGACGAAAGCTCGCTGACGCCGCCCGGTACGCCGCCCGCGGCGCCGGCCGAGCCGGACACGAAGCCCGGTCTCGGTGGCGTCGGCTCGCCCGCCGGGCAGCACTGACCCGAGACTCCGGCATGCACCTGCGCTGCCGGTCGCGGACCCTGCCGCTCGCGGGTCCGCTGGTGATGGGCGTGCTCAACGTCACGCCGGACTCGTTCTCCGACGGCGGCCAACACGTGGCCCACGACGCGGCACTCGCCGCGGCGCGGCGCATGGTCGCGGAGGGCGCCGCCATCATCGACGTCGGCGGCGAGTCCACGCGCCCCGGTTCGAGCCCGCCGTCGGTGGACGAGGAACTGCGCCGCGTTCTGCCGGTGGTGCGCGCCATCGCCGCCGAACTCGACGTCGTGATCTCGGTCGACACCAGCCGCCCGGAGGTGATCGCGGCGGTGCTCGCGGCCGGTGCCCACTTCATCAACGACGTGCGCGGCCTGACGCTGCCGGGTGCGCTCGAGGCGGCCGCGGCCGGCGGCGCCGGCGTGTGCGTGATGCACATGCAGGGCACGCCCGCCACGATGCAGCGCGCCCCGCACTACGACGACGTCGTCACCGAGGTCCGGGACTGGCTCCTCGGCCGCATCGCGGCCTGCCGTGACGGCGGGATCGCCGCGGATGCGATCGTCGTCGACCCCGGCTTCGGCTTTGGCAAGGACGCGAGCCACCACCTGGCGATGTTCGCCGCGCTCGAGGCGTTCACGACGCTCGGTGTGCCGCTGCTCGTCGGCGTGTCGCGCAAGTCCATGGTCGGCCAGCTGACGGGGCGGCCGGTCGCCGAGCGCACGGCCGGCAGCGTCGCGCTCGCCGCGATCGCGGCGGAGCGTGGCGCCGCGGTGCTGCGGGCGCACGATGTCGCGGCAACGGTTGACGCGGTCAGGATCGGGGCGGCGCTGCGCCGCGGGGGAAACGCATGACGAGACGGTTTTTCGGTACGGATGGCATTCGCGGCCGCGTCGGCGAGCCACCGATGACGGTGGATCTCGCGCTCAGGCTCGCGAGCGCCGCGGCACGGGTGCTCGCGCCGAGCGGCGGCACGGTGCTGATCGGCAAGGACACGCGCCTGTCGGGCTACCTGTTCGAGGCGGCGCTCGAGGCCGGGTTCGTCGCGGCAGGCGTCAACGTCAACCTCGTCGGCCCGCTGCCGACGCCGGCCGTCGCCTTCCTCACGCAGCGCTACGGCTGCGACTTCGGCATCGTCATCAGTGCCTCGCACAATCCGTTCGAGGACAACGGCATCAAGTTCTTCGACCGCACCGGCGGCAAGATCTCCGACGCCCTCGAGCAGGCGATCGAGGACCTGATCGAGCAGCCTGCCCTGACCGTGGAGTCGGGTCGGCTCGGGCGTGCGGTGCGCATCGAGCAGGCCGGGCCGCTCTACCAGGAGCTGTGCGCCTCGACGATGCCCGCCGGGGTCACGCTCGAGGGACTCAAGATCGTCGTCGACTGCGCGAACGGGGCGGCGTACAAGGTCGCGCCACGCGTGTTCTCCGATCTCGGCGCCGACGTCGTGCCGATCGGCTGCTCCCCGAACGGTCGCAACATCAATGACGGCTGCGGATCGACCGCGCCGTCGCTGCTGCAGCTGACCGTGCCCGGCGTCCGCGCCGATGCCGGCCTTGCCCTCGATGGCGATGGCGACCGTGTCGTGATGGTCGACCACCTGGGGCGCACGGTCGACGGCGACCAGCTGCTCTATGTGATCGCGCGCGCCCGCCACGCGGCCGGCACGCTGCGCGGGCCGGTGGTCGGAACCGTGATGAGCAACCTCGGCCTCGAGCATGCGCTCGCTGCCCTCGGCGTGCCGTTCGAGCGTGCCGCCGTCGGCGACCGCCACGTTCTCGAGCGGCTGCGGGCGACGGGGGGCGAGCTCGGCGGGGAGACCTCCGGTCACCTGCTGTGCCTCGACAAGACCACCACGGGCGATGGCATCGTCAGCGCGCTGCAGGTGCTCGCGGTCGTGCGCCAGAGCGGGGCGTCGCTCGCGGAGCTCGTGACGGCGATGCCGAAGTATCCCCAGGTGATGGTCAATGTCCGGGTTGTGCGCCGGATCGATCCGCGGACCCTGCCCGAGGTCGCCTCGGCCCTCGCGGCCGCCGAGGCGGCCCTGCAGGGCACCGGACGGGTGGTCCTGCGGGCCTCCGGCACGGAACCGCTGATCCGGGTCATGGTCGAGGGCCAGGACGCGGCCCAGGTCCGCGAGACCGCCGAGCGCCTGGCGGCCGTCGTGAAGGCCGCCGCCGCCTGATCCGCCCAGTTTGATTTGGGCGGGCCTGCCGAGTATTCTGCGCCGCCTTTCGAGGACACCCCGATGCGCAGACCGGTCGTTGCCGGCAACTGGAAGATGCATGGCTCGCGAGCGGATAACACCCGCCTCGTGGACGCGCTGGTCGAAGCCAGCGATGCGCTGCCGTGCGACGTCGTCATCTGCCCACCCGCGGTGTACCTGTGGGAGGTCGGCCGCCAGGTGAAGGACAGCCGCATCGCGCTCGGCGCCCAGTCGCTCTGCGCCGAGGCCCAGGGCGCCTTCACCGGCGAGGTGTCCTCCGGGATGCTGCGGGACGTCGGCGCCAGCTACGTGATCGTCGGCCATTCGGAGCGTCGCGCCCTGTACGGCGAGACCGACGCACTGGTCGCGCGCAAGTTCGTGGCGGCGCAGTCCTCGGGGCTGACCCCGATCCTGTGCGTGGGCGAGACCCTGGAGGAGTGGGAGCAGGGGGCGACCGAGCAGGTCGTCGCCCGCCAGCTGGACGCGGTCCTCGAACTGGCCGGCGTGGCGGCCTTTGCCCGGGCCATCGTCGCGTACGAGCCGGTCTGGGCGATCGGGACCGGCAAGAATGCCACCCCGGACCAGGCCCAGGCGGTGCACGCGTTCATCCGCGCCCGTATTGCGGCGCGGGATGCTATAATCGGGGATGGACTGCGGCTGTTGTACGGCGGCAGTGTCAAGGCGGCCAATGCGGCCGAGTTGTTCGGTCAGCCTGACGTCGATGGTGGCCTCGTGGGAGGCGCCTCGCTCAAGGCGGATGAATTCGTGAGGATCTGCGTGGCCGCCGACGGCGGACGCGCTTAAAGAACATGCTGCAACAGATACTGCTCGTCATTCACGTGCTCCTGTCGATCTCGATCATCGGCCTCGTCCTGCTCCAGAGGGGCAAGGGTGCGGATGCCGGTGCCGGCTTCGGATCAGGCGCATCGGGCACGGTTTTCGGTGCGCGCGGCTCGTCGACGTTCTTCTCCAAGACGACGGCGATTCTCGCGACCTGCTTCTTCGCGACCAGCCTCTCGCTGGCGTACTCCGCGAGCCATCGCACGGCTGCGGCTCCGAAGAGCCTGCTTGAGCAGGTCCCCGCGACGGCGCCGACCGGCACCACCTCGAGCGCGCCCGCGGCGCCGCAGGCGGCCCCGGACGCGCCGGCGAAGTAAGTTTCCCGTTTCCCTCCGAGACTGATTATTGCCGACGTGGCGGAATTGGTAGACGCACTAGCTTGAGGTGCTAGCACCGTAAGGTGTGCCGGTTCGAGTCCGGCCGTCGGCACCAGTCTCGAATTGATTGCCCGATAAAAAGAAAAATAAGAACAAGACGCAACGTGACCGAGGGTGACGTGGCACCGACCGGTGCTTAGAATAGGCGGATGATGCGGGGCCACTTCCCAGCGCCCCAGGACTGCCGGTGATGCTCGCCAATTACCTGCCGATTCTCATCTTCATCCTGGTGGCCGGCGGCATGGGCGTCCTGCTCATCAGCCTCGGCTTCCTGCTCGGTCCGCGCCATCCCGGCGCCGACAAGGCAGCGGCGTATGAGTGCGGCTTCGGCGCGTTCGAGGACGCGCGCATGAAGTTCGACGTCCGCTACTACCTGGTCGCGATCCTTTTCATCCTGTTCGACCTCGAGATCGCCTTCCTGTTTCCGTGGGCGGTCTCGCTCAGGGCAGTGGGCGGCGTCGGCATCGTCTCGATGCTGGTGTTCCTCGCCATCCTGGTCGTCGGGTTCGTGTACGAGTGGAAGAAGGGAGCGCTCGAATGGGATTAGTCGCCGAAGTCGACGCGGAGCTGAAGGACAAGGGATTTGTCACCGCGCGCCTCGATGACCTGATGAACTGGGCCCGGACCGGGTCCATGTGGCCGGTGACCTTCGGGCTCGCCTGCTGCGCCATCGAGATGATGCAGGCGGGTGCCTCGCGCTACGATCTCGACCGCTTCGGCGTCGTGTTCCGCCCGAGCCCGCGCCAGTCGGACGTCATGATCGTCGCCGGCACGCTGACCAACAAGATGGCGGCCCCGCTGCGCAAGGTCTACGACCAGATGTCCGACCCCAAGTGGGTCATCTCGATGGGCTCCTGCGCGAACGGCGGCGGCTACTATCATTACTCCTACTCGGTCGTCCGCGGCTGCGACCGCATCGTGCCGGTCGATATCTACGTGCCGGGCTGCCCGCCGTCGGCGGAGGCGCTGATCTACGGCATCCTGCAACTCCAGAACAAGATCCGCCGCACCAGCACGATTGCCCGATGAGTGCCCCGATGAGCGAAATCGCAACGGAATCCCCGGCACCGCCGAGTCGCATCGACGCGCTCGCGGCCAAGGTCGAGGGCGCATGCGGTGCCCGCGTCACGCGCGTGGCGTCGATCGCGAGCGAGTTGACCTACGAAGTCGCACCCGGCGACCTCGTCGGCGTCTGCACGCAGCTCCGTGATGACCCGGCCCTCGCGTTCGACGTGCTCGTCGACGTGTCGGGCATCGACTACCTGACCTACGGCGGCGAGGAGTGGGACACCCATACGGCGACCTCGTCCGGCTTCAGCCGTGGCGTCACGGGACGCGACGAGAGCGCCGAGGCACCCGCTGCACGCCGCTTCGCGGTCGCGTATCACCTGCTGTCGATGGTCCACAACACGCGTGTTCGCCTGCGCGTCCACTGCGATGGCGTCGAGCCGCCGCTGGTGGACTCTGTGGTCGAGGTGTGGCCCGGCGCGAACTGGTTCGAGCGCGAGGCCTTCGACCTGTTCGGCATTCTGTTCCGCGGCCACCCCGACCTGCGCCGCATCCTCACCGACTACGGCTTCATCGGGCATCCGTTCCGCAAGGACTTCCCGCTGATCGGCCACGTCGAGGTCCGCTACGACCCCGACAAGCAGCGCGTGGTGTACGAGCCCGTGAGCATCGAACCGCGCATCCAGGTCCCGCGTGTCATTCGCGACGACCATCGCTACGAGCCCGCGCTGAACGGCCGGGCCTCCGGCCTCCCGGGGCAGAAGAATGGCTGACATCCAGAACTTCACGCTGAACTTCGGGCCGCAGCACCCTGCGGCCCACGGCGTGCTGCGACTCGTCCTCGAGATGGACGGCGAGGTCGTGCAGAAGGCGGATCCGCACATCGGCCTCCTGCACCGTGGCACCGAGAAGCTCGCCGAGTCGAAGACGTTCAATCAGTCGATCGGCTACATGGATCGGCTCGACTACGCATCGATGATGTGCAACGAGCACGCCTACGTGCTCGCCGTCGAGCGGCTGCTCGGCGTCGAGGTCCCGCTGCGGGCGCAGT
Organism: uncultured Pseudomonadota bacterium; assembly: GCA_903884235.1. Classification (GTDB taxonomy): domain Bacteria; phylum Pseudomonadota; class Gammaproteobacteria; order Steroidobacterales; family Steroidobacteraceae; genus CAIKZZ01. The sequence continues at coordinate 12,754 of CAISEB010000017.1, read as the reverse complement.
ACATCCGCGTCATGTTCGACGAGATCACGCGCATCCTGAACCACCTGATGTGGCTCGGCGCGCACGGACTCGATATCGGTGCGATGACGATGTTCCTGTACTGCTTCCGCGAGCGCGAGGACCTGATGGACGCCTACGAGGCGGTCTCGGGCACGCGCATGCACGCGACGTACTACCGCCCGGGTGGCGTCTACCGCGACCTGCCGGACAACATCCCGCAGTACGCGCCGTCGAAGTTCCGCTCGAAGAAGGAGATCGACCGCCTGAACCTGGCGCGCTCGGGCTCGCTGCTGGACTTCCTGCAGGATTTCACCGACCGGTTCCCGAAGTGCGTCGACGAGTACGAGACGCTGCTGACGGACAACCGCATCTGGAAGCAGCGCACGGTCAACATCGGCATCGTGACTCCGGAGCGCGCCAAGGCGCTCGGCTTCTCGGGCCCCATGGTGCGCGGCTCCGGCCTCGCATGGGACCTTCGCAAGAAGCAGCCGTACGACGCGTACGCGCAGGTCGACTTCGACATTCCCGTGGGCGTCAACGGTGACTGTTACGACCGCTACCTGGTTCGCGTCGAGGAGATGCGCCAGTCGAACCGGATCATTCGCCAGTGCATCGACTGGCTGCGCGTGAACCCGGGTCCGGTCATAACCGGTGACCGCAAGGTCGCGCCGCCACGGCGCGTCGAGATGAAGGGCGACATGGAGTCCCTCATCCACCACTTCAAGCTCGCAACCGAGGGCTACGCGGTGCCGGAGGGCGAGACCTACGCCGCCGTCGAGGCGCCGAAGGGCGAGTTCGCGGTCTGGCTCGTCTCGGACGGCGCCAACAAGCCTTACCGGGTCAAGTGCCGCGCCCCGGGCTTCGCCCACCTTTCGGCGATGGAGGAACTCGTGCGCGGCCACATGCTGGCGGACGTCGTTGCCGTGATCGGCACGCTCGACATCGTCTTCGGAGAGATCGACCGATGAGTGATTCGACCCCGAGCGCCGCCGGCAATGCGACGGCCCTGCTCAGCGAGCACACGCGCCACGACATCGATGCCTGGGTCGCGAAATTCCCGGACGGGAAGCAGCGTTCGGCGGTGCTCGCGGCGCTGCGTGCCGTGCAGCACCAGAACAACGGCTTCCTCACGGCGGAGCTCATGGACGCGGTCGCCGCCTACCTGTCGTTGCCGCCGATCCAGGTCTACGAGGTCGCCGCCTTCTACTCGATGTTCGAGACCAAGCCGGTCGGCCGGATCCACGTGTCGGTGTGCACCAACATCTCCTGCATGCTGTGCGGTTCCGACAAGATCGTCGACCACATCCAGAAGAAGCTCGGCGTCCAGATCGGCGAGAGCACGCCGGACGGCAAGTTCTACCTCAAGCGCGAGGAAGAGTGCCTCGCCGCGTGCAACAACGCGCCGATGATGATGATCGACCACGTCTACTACGAGCATCTGACGCCCGAGAAGGTCGACCAGATCCTCGACAGCCTGAAGTGAGCCCTGCATGTCCCGTGTCATGAACCAGGTCGTGTTCGAGCCGCTCGGGATTCCCGAGAGCTGGACGCTGGCTGCGTACCGCAGCATCGGCGGCTATCAGGCGTGGGAGAAGATCCTGCGCGAGAAGACGCCACCGGAGCAGATCATCGAGGAGGTCAAGGCCTCCGGACTGCGCGGCCGGGGCGGCGCGGGCTTCCCGACCGGCCTCAAGTGGAGCTTCATGCCGCGCGCCGTCGCCGGTCCCAAGTACGCGGTGTGCAATTCGGACGAGTCCGAGCCCGGCACCTGCCACGATCGCGACATCCTGCGCTTCAACCCACACTCCGTGGTCGAGGGCATGGCGATCGGCGGCTACGCGATGGGCGCCACCGCCGGCTACAACTACGTCCGCGGCGAGTTCCTCGCCGAGCCGTTTCCGCGCTTCGAGGCCGCGGTGAAGGAGGCGTACGCGGCCGGACTCCTCGGCAACAACATCCTCGGTTCGGGCTACGACTTCGACCTGTACGCGGTCGCAGGCGCCGGTGCCTACATCTGCGGCGAGGAAACCGCGCTGCTCGAATCGCTGGAGGGCAAGCCCGGCAAGCCGCGCTTCAAGCCGCCGTTCCCGGCGACCTTCGGCCTGTATGGCCGCCCGACGACGATCAACAACACGCAGAGCTACGCCTCCGTGCCGACGATCCTGCGCAAGGGCGCGAAGTGGTTCGCGGACCTCGGCGTCGCGAACTCCGGCGGCACGGTCTGCTTTTCGGTGTCGGGCCACGTCGCCCGTCCCGGCAACTACGAGCTCGGGCTCGGCATCCCGTTCAAGGAGCTCCTCGAGGACGTCTGCGGCGGCATGCGCGACGGCAGGAAGCTGAAGGCCGTGATTCCCGGTGGGTCGTCGACCCCGGTGCTCACTGCCGAGGCCATCATGGCCGCCAACATGGACTACGACTCGCTGCGCAAGGCCGGCAGTGCGCTCGGCTCGGCGGCGGTCATCGTCATGGACGAGACCACCTGCATGGTGAAGGTGCTGGAGCGCTTGACCCGCTTCTACAAGGCAGAGTCCTGTGGCCAGTGCACGCCGTGCCGCGAGGGCACCGGCTGGATGAACCGACTGGTCAAGCGGATCATGGCCGGTGAAGGCAAGCGCTCGGACATGGACCTGCTGATTGACGTCGCGAACCGGATCGAGGGCCACACGATCTGTGCGCTCGGCGATGCGGCCGCATGGCCGGTGCAGAGCTTCATCCGGCGTTTCGGGCACGAATTCGAATACATGATCGACAACGGTGGTCGCAGCATCGTCGACGACCCTGCGCGGCGAGCCGCGTGATGCCGAGGCGGGTACGAAGCGCATGAGCCAGGACATCGTCAATCTAGAAGTCAACGGCGTTGCGGTCCAGGGCCGCAAGGGCCAGATGATCATCCACGTCACCGACGCCGCGAACGTGTACGTGCCGCGCTTCTGCTACCACGAGAAACTCTCGGTGGCCGCGAACTGCCGCATGTGCCTCGTCGAGGTCGAGAAGGCGCCAAAGCCGTTGCCGGCCTGCGCCACGCCGATCGCCGAGGGCATGAAGGTCTACACGAAGTCGCCCAAGGCGCTCGGCGCCCAGAAGGCGACGATGGAGTTCCTGCTGATCAACCATCCGCTCGACTGCCCGATCTGCGACCAGGGCGGCGAGTGCGAGTTGCAGGACCTCGCGATGGGCTTCGGGCGCGACAAGGCCCGGTACGACGAGACCAAGCGCGTCGTCAAGGACAAGAACCTCGGGCCGCTCGTGTCGACGGACATGACGCGCTGCATCCACTGCACGCGCTGCGTGCGGTTCACGGCGGAAATCGCGGGCCTGCAGGAGCTCGGCACGATCGGCCGCGGCGAGCAGACGCAGATCAGCACCTTCGTGGAGAAGAGCGTCGACCACGAGATGAGCGGCAACATCATCGACCTGTGCCCGGTCGGTGCGCTCAATTCCAAGCCGTTCCGCTACCAGGGTCGCTCGTGGGAGATGGTGGCGCAGCCGATCGTGTCGCCGCACGACGCCATCGGCTCGAACCTGAACGCCCACGTTCGCCGCGGCCGCCTCTTGCGCGTCGTGCCGCGCGAGAACGAGGCCATCAACGAGACGTGGATCGCCGACCGGGATCGCTTCTCCTACGAGGGCATCTACGCGCCGGATCGCCTCGAGACGCCGCTGATGCGCCGCAATGGCGAGTTGCTGCCCACGAGCTGGGAAGCCGCGCTCGAGGCTGCCGCGCTCGCGCTCAGGGACACGGTCGCCGGCGCCGGCGCCGATCGCATTGGCGTGCTGTCGCTGCCGTCAGCCACGGCCGAGGAGACCTGGCTGCTCGCACGCCTCGCGCGGGGCCTCGGCGTGCGGAACCTCGATTACCGGCTGCGTCAGCTCGACACGCGCGACCAGGCGGCGGACGCTGCGTTCCCGGGCCTTGGCCTGCCGCTCGCGGATCTCGAGACGCTCGATTCCGTGCTCGTGGTCGGCTCCGACCTGCGCCAGGAGGCGCCGGTCCTCGCGCATCGGATCCGCAAGGCCGCGACGAGCAATCGCGCGCAGGTCGTCTTCGTGAACCCGGCGCGCTTCGACTACCTCTTCCCGGTCGCCGCCTACCGCGAGGTGCCGCCCGCCGCGATGGTCGCCGAGCTCGCCACGATCGGGCGTGCGCTCGCCGAGTCCGCCGGCCAGCCGCTGCCGCCGGCCCTCGCCGGCGCCGCGACGCCGGATGGGGCCCAGCTCGCGGCGGCGAAGGCCCTGCTGGCCGGCAGCCGCCGCCTCGTGCTGCTCGGCGGCCTCGCCGAGCGCCATCCCGCCTACGCGGACCTGCGCGCGGTCGCCGCCGCGGTCGCTGTGCTCGCTGGCGCGACGCTCGGCTATCTCCCCGGCGGCGCGAATGCCGCGGGGGCTTCCCTTGCCGGCCTCCTGCCGCATCGCGAGGCCGCGGGCCGCGCCGCCGCCACGACCGGGCTTGGTGCCAGCGACATGCTGGCGGCGGCTCTCGACACCTACGTGCTGTTCGGCGGCGTCGAAGCCGCGCTCGACAGCGCGCACGGTGCCGCGGCGGAGGCGGCATTCGCGAAGGCGCGCTGCGTCATCGCGATCACGCCGTACGCACCGGAATCGGTGCGCCGCCATGCCCACATCGTGCTGCCGATCGGCACGTTCGCCGAGACCTCGGGCAGCTACGTCAACCTCGAGGGGCGCTGGCAGAGCTTCACGGCCGCGGCGCGCCTGATCGGCGAGTCGCGCCCGGGCTGGAAGGTCCTGCGCGTGCTCGGCACGCTGCTCGACCTGCCGGGCTTCGGCTACGAGTCGTCCGAGGAGGTGCGCGCGGAGTTCGCGGCGGCACTCGGCGCCGCGGCAGGGCAGGGTGCCGACACCGCGTACCGCGGATCCTGGACGCCGAAGGGCCCGGTTGCGGGCGCGCTGACGAGCCTGCCGATCTACCAGTCGGATCCGATCGTGCGCCGGGCGCCTGCGCTGCAGCAGACCCGGATCGCCGCGCAGCCGGCCGTTGCGTACTGAGTTCCCATGAGCACCATCACCAACCTCTGGACCTCGCTCGTCACCTGGTGGACCGCACTGTCGGCGGACGTCCAGCACCTGATCATCGTGTTCGCCGAGATCGTCGGCGTGATGATGGTCGTGATCGTCTGCGTCGCGTTCCTGACGCTGCTCGAGCGCAAGATCATCGGCTGGATGCAGGTCCGCATCGGCCCGAACCAGATCCGGATCTTCGGGCTGCCGTTCCTGAAGGGCGTCGCGCAGCCGTTCGCGGACGTGATCAAGCTGCTGCTGAAGGAAGTCCTGCTGCCGGCGAAGGCCGACAAGGTCGTCTTCCTGCTGGCGCCGCTCATTGCGCTGACGACGGCACTCGCGACCTGGGCGGTCGTGCCGTTCTCGCCGGCGTTCGTGCTCGCCGACGTGGACGCCGGCCTCCTCTACATCCTCGCGCTCACCTCGCTCGGCGTGTACGGCATCATCCTCGCCGGCTGGGCCTCGAACTCGAAGTACGCCATGCTCGGCGCGATGCGCTCGGCGGCGCAGATCGTCGCCTACGAGATCGCGATGGGCTTCGCGCTCGTCGGCGTGCTGATGGCCGCGGGCAGCCTCAACCTGTCCGACATCGTCCGCGCCCAGTCCGGCAGCTTGCTGACCTGGAACATGGTCCTGCTGTTCCCGCTGATGGTGATCTACTTCATCTCGGGCATCGCCGAGACGAACCGCGCGCCGTTCGACGTCGTCGAAGGCGAGTCGGAGATCGTCGCCGGCTTCCACGTCGAGTACTCCGGTGCCTCGTTCGCGACGCTGTTCGCGCTGCCCGAGTACGCGAACATGATCCTCGTGGCGACGCTCGCGGCGGTGCTGTTCATGGGCGGCTGGCTGTCGCCGTTCCAGGGCATCCTCGCCGACTCCTCGCCGTTCGCGCAGCCCTCGTTCGCGTGGCTGTTCGTCAAGATCTGCTGGTTCCTGTTCTGCTTCCTGTGGTTCCGCGCGACGTTCCCGCGCTATCGCTACGACCAGATCATGCGCCTCGGCTGGAAGGTGTTCATTCCACTGACGCTCGTCTGGATCCTGGTCGAGTGCGCGATGGTGTCGATGCGCATCGGTCCCTGGTCGCACTTCGGCTGAGGAGCCACCAACCCATGCCTTCAGTACGCAACATCGCCAAGACGCTCCTGCTGGGAGAGCTCCTGCAGGGCCTCGCGGTCACGTTCAAGTACATGTGGAAGCCGAAGTTCACGGTCCACTATCCGGAGGAGCGTGCGCCGCAGTCGGTGCGCTATCGCGGACTGCACGCGCTGCGCCGCTACCAGAACGGCGAGGAGCGCTGCATTGCCTGCAAGCTCTGCGAGGCGGTGTGCCCGGCGCTCGCCATCACGATCGAATCCGACGTCTCGCCAGACGGCACCCGGCGCACGACGCGATACGACATCGACCTGTTCAAGTGCATCTTCTGCGGCTTCTGCGAGGAAGCCTGCCCGGTCGATGCCATCGTCGAGACGCGGATCCACGAGTACCACATGGAGAACCGCGGCGAGAACATCATGAGCAAGGACAAGCTGCTCGCCGTGGGCGAGCGCTACGAGGCGATGATCGCGGCCGACCGGGCCGCGGACGCGCCGTACCGCTGAACTCGAACGCCAGGGCCGAAACGTGCTGACCACGATACTGTTCTACGTCTTCGCGACCGTGCTGGTGGGCTCCGCCATCGGCGTCGTGCTTGCCCGCAACCCGGTGCACGCGGCGCTGTTCCTGGTGCTCGCGTTCTTCGAGAGCGCGGCGCTGTGGCTGATGCTCGAGGCCGAGTTCCTCGGCATCGTGCTGGTGCTCGTCTACGTCGGCGCGGTGATGGTGCTGTTCCTGTTCGTCATCATGATGCTCGACATCAACATCTCGCAGATGCGCTCGGGCCTCACCCGCTACGCGCCGCTCGGCGGGCTGGTCGCGGCCGTCATGGTCGGCGAGATCTTCTACGTCGTCTGGATGCGCCACCTCGGCATCAACCTCGCCCTCGAGGCGCCGCCGATGTCGGTGCCTGGCTCCAACACCCATGCGCTCGGCGCCGTGCTGTACACGGACTACATGCTGCCGTTCCAGCTGGCGGCCGTGGTGCTGCTGATCGCGATCGTCGCCGCCATCGCGCTGACGATGCGGCGCCGGACCGGCCACAAGATGCAGGACGTCTCGGCGCAGGTCGCCGTGCGCCGCGAGGACCGGCTGCGGATCGTGAAGGTCGACTCGGAGAAGTACCAATGATCGGCCTGCCGCACTTCCTCATGCTCGCCGGCGTGCTGTTCAGCATCGCCGTTGCGGGCATCTTCCTCAACCGGAAGAACGTGATCGTGCTGCTGATGTGCATCGAGCTGATGCTGCTGGCTGTGAACTTCAACTTCATCGCGTTCAGCCGCTGGCTCGGCGACATCCACGGCCAGGTGTTCGTCTTCTTCATCCTGACCGTCGCCGCCGCCGAATCGGCGATCGGACTTGCGATCCTCGTCGTGCTGTTCCGCGAGAAGAAGAGCATCAACGTCGAGAACCTGGACACGATGCGGGGCTGATGATGCAGAACGTCTATCTTGCGATCCCGCTTGCGCCGCTGATCGCGGCGATCCTCGCGGGGCTCTTCGGCCGGGTGATCGGCCGTACCGGCGCCCACACCGTCACCATCCTCGGCGTGGCCGTCGCCTTCGGGCTGTCGGTCTGGACGCTGCTCGGCCAGCTCGAGCCGGGTGCCGTGCCCTACAACGCCTCGGTGTACACGTGGCTGGTCACCGACGGACTCAGGATGGAGGTCGGCTTCCTGATCGACCACCTGACGGCGCTGATGATGTGCGTCGTGACGTTCGTGTCGCTGATGGTGCACATCTACACGATCGGCTACATGCACGATGACCCGGGCTACCAGCGGTTCTTCTCGTACATCTCGCTGTTCACGTTCGCGATGCTGATGCTCGTCATGAGCAACAACTTCCTGCAGCTGTTCTTCGGCTGGGAGGCGGTGGGCGTCGTGTCGTACCTGCTGATCGGCTTCTGGTTCACGCGCCCCACGGCGATCTTCGCGAACATGAAGGCCTTCCTCGTCAACCGCGTCGGCGACTTCGGCTTCCTGCTCGGCATCGCGGCGATAGCGCACTACACCGGTTCGCTCGACTACGCGACCGTGTTCCGCGCGGCGCCCTCGATCGCGCAGCACACGATGAGCCTGTTCGAGGGGCAGCCCTGGAACGCGATGACCGTCGTCTGCATTTGCCTGTTCATCGGCGCGATGGGCAAGTCGGCGCAGGTGCCCCTGCACGTGTGGTTGCCGGATTCGATGGAAGGCCCGACGCCGATCTCGGCGCTGATCCACGCGGCGACCATGGTCACCGCCGGCATCTTCATGGTGGCGCGGATGTCGCCGCTGTTTGAGCTGTCGGACGCGGCGCTCGGCTTCGTCATGGTGATCGGCGCGACGACCGCGCTGTTCATGGGTTTCCTCGGCATCGTCAACAACGACATCAAGCGCGTCGTCGCGTATTCGACGCTCTCCCAGCTCGGCTACATGACGGTCGCGCTCGGCGCGTCGGCTTACGCGGCCGGCATCTTCCATCTGATGACGCACGCGTTCTTCAAGGCGCTGCTGTTCCTCGGCGCGGGCTCGGTCATCATCGCGATGCACCACGAGCAGGACATGCGCCGCATGGGCGGCCTGCGCAAGTACCTGCCCATCACCTACTGGACGAGCCTGCTCGGCGCGCTGGCGCTGATCGGCTTCCCGGGCTTCTCCGGCTTCTTCTCGAAGGATGCGCTGATCGAGTCGGTGGCGCTGTCGCACGCCCCCGGCGCCGGCTATGCGCTCTTCTGCGTGACGGCGGGCGTGTTCATCACGGCGCTCTACACGTTCCGGATGATCTTCATGACGTTCCACGGCGAGGAGCGGATGGACGCGCACACGCGCGAGCACCTGCATGAGAGCCCGTGGGTCGTGACGGTGCCACTGATCCTGCTGGCGATCCCGTCGGTCGTCATCGGCTGGTTCACGGTCGGCCCGGTCCTGTTCGGCGGATATTTCGACGGCGCCATCGTCGTCAACCCGGCACACGACGTGTTGCGGGAGATCGGCCGGGAGTACGAAGGGCAGGGTGGATTCATCCTGAACGCCTTCCGCTCGCTGCCGGTCTACCTGGCACTGGCCGGCGTGGCTTCGGCGTGGCTGCTCTACCTCAAGTTCCCGCATGTGCCGGCGTCGATTCGCGCCAAGCTCGGCCCGGTCTACAGGGTGCTGGACAACAAGTACTGGTTCGACTGGTTCAACGAGAACGTGCTGGCGGCCGGCGCCCGCGGCCTCGGCCGCATCTTCTGGCGCGTCGGCGACGAGATGATCATCGACGGCGCGCTGGTCAACGGCTCGGCCCGCTCGGTGGGCTGGCTCGCAGCGGTGACCCGTCACATGCAGTCCGGTTACCTCTACCACTACGCCTTCGCGATGATCATCGGCCTCGCGGCAATGCTCGCGTGGCTGCTGACGCACGCTGCCTGAGCCGCGGACCACGGAATAGACACGATGAACCTGCCCTTGCTCAGCTTCCTCACCTGGCTCCCGATCCTCGGCGGCATCGCCGTGATGCTGGTCGGCGACCGGCGCGCCAGTGCCGCCCGCTGGCTCGCGCTTGGCGTCGCGATCGCCGCGTTCCTGGCCTGCATCCCGCTCTACAGCGGCTTCGACGTGACCAGCGCGGCGCTGCAGTTCCCGGAGCGCATGGCGTGGATCCCGTCGCTGCACAGTGACTACCATCTCGGCGTCGACGGTATTTCACTGCCGCTGATCCTGCTGACGACGTTCTCGACGGTCCTCGTGATCATCGCGGGCTGGACCGTCATCGAGAAGCGCCCGAGCCAGTACTACGCCGCGTTCCTGATCATGGAAGGCCTGATGATCGGCGTGTTCTCCGCCGCCGATGCGCTGCTCTTCTACGTGTTCTGGGAAGCGATGCTGATCCCGATGTTCCTGATCATCGGCGTCTGGGGCGGCGCGCGACGCATCTACGCGACGATCAAGTTCTTCCTGTACACGTTCCTCGGCTCCGTGTTCATGCTCGCGGCGCTGATCTACATGTACCTGAAGTCCGGCAGCTACGACCTCGCGGCGCTCTACGCGCTGCCGCTCAGCTCGGCCGAGCAGACGGCGATCTTCCTTGCCTTCTTCGCGGCCTTCGCCGTCAAGGTTCCGATGGTGCCGGTGCACACGTGGCTGCCGGATGCGCACGTCGAGGCGCCGACTGGCGGCTCGGTGATCCTGGCGGCGATCATGCTGAAGATGGGCGGCTACGGCTTCCTGCGCTTCAGCCTGCCGATCACGCCGGATGCCGCGCATGACCTCGACATGCTGGTCATCGGCCTGTCGCTCGGTGCGGTCGTCTACATCGGCCTGATCGCGCTGGTGCAGACCGACATGAAGAAGCTGATCGCGTATTCGTCGATCGCGCACATGGGCTTCGTGACGCTCGGCGCCTTCATCGGTTACGAGATAGTCTCCGCCACCGGCAGCCACGACGGCGTCGTGCTCGGGCTCTCCGGGGCCATGGTGCAGATGATCTCGCACGGCCTCGTGTCCGGGGCGCTCTTCCTCTGTGTCGGCGTGCTCTACGACCGATTGCATACCCGCGACATCGGGGCCTACGGCGGCGTCATCAACACCATGCCTGTGTTCGGCGCGTTCATGGTCCTGTTCGCGATGGCGAATTCCGGCCTGCCGGGCACGTCCGGGTTCGTCGGCGAGTTCATGGTGGTGCTGGCGGCGTTCAAGGCCAATTTCTGGTACGCGTTCCTGGCGGCGACGACCCTGATCCTCGGTGCCGCATATACGCTGTGGCTCGTCAAACGCGTGATTTTCGGGGCGGTCGCGAACGAAGGCGTCGCCTCGCTCAAGGACCTCAATGGTCGCGAGTTCCTCGTGCTCGGGGTGCTCGCGGTCGCGGTACTGGCCATGGGCCTGTACCCGAAGCCGCTGACCGACGTGATGGAGCCGTCCCTGCGGCACCTCGCGCAACTGATGTCCGTCAGCAAGCTGTGAGACGCAGAGGCTCGAATCCATGAATGTGAACCTGGCCAACTCCCTCGCGCTCGCGGCACCCGAAATGGTGCTGCTGCTGCTCACCTGCGTCGTCCTGCTGGTGGACCTGTTCCTCAGCGACCGCCATCGGCAGGTGACCTACCTGCTGGCGATCGGCACGCTGCTGGCCACCGCCGTGATGGTCGCGGGCCTGCCCGAGGGCCGGCATGTCGTGTTCAGCGGCATGTTCGTGATCGATGGCGTCGCGAAGTTCCTCAAGCTCGTCGCCTGTGGCACGGTCGCCGCGGTGTTCCTGTATTCGCGCGACTACCTGATCCAGCGCGGGCTGTTCCGCGGCGAGTATTTCGTGCTGGCGCTGTTCGCGTTGCTCGGCCTGTTCGTGATGACCTCGGCCGGCAGCCTGCTGACGATGTACATGGGCATCGAGGTGCTCGCGCTGTCGCAGTACGCGCTCGTCGCGTTCGATCGCGACTCGCCGATCGCGGCCGAGTCGGCGATGAAGTACTTCGTGCTCGGCGCGATCGCGTCGGGCTCGCTCCTGTACGGCATCTCGATCGTCTACGGCGTGACCGGGACGTTCGACCTCGCGGCGCTCGCCGAGCGCGTGAATGCCGGTGCTGCGACCAACGTCGGGCTGCTGCTCGGGCTCGCGTTCATGCTCGCCGGCATCGCGTTCAAGTTCGGCGCGGTGCCGTTCCACATGTGGATCCCGGACGTCTATCACGGTGCGCCGACCTCCGTGACGATGTTCCTCGGCGCGGCCCCGAAGCTCGCGTACTTCGCGCTTGCGCTCAGGGTCCTGACCGAGGGCCTGGGTGGGGCGGTGGGCGCCTGGCAGGACATGGTGATCGTGCTGTCCGTGCTGTCGATCGCGGTCGGCAACGTGGTCGCGGTCGCGCAGACCAACCTGAAGCGCATGCTGGCCTACTCGACGATCTCGAACGTCGGCTTCATCCTGCTCGGGTTCCTGGCGGGCACGCCCGGGGGATACCGGGCGGCGCTCTTCTACACGGTGGCCTACGTGCTGATGGCGGTCGGCTCGTTCGCGATGATCGTGCTGCTCAGCCGCAAGGGCTTCGAGGCGGATCGCATCGAGGACTTCAAGGGTCTCGCGCAGCGCGAGCCGTGGTTCGCATGGATGATGCTGTTCCTGATGGTGAGCACCGCCGGCGTGCCGCCGTTCGTCGGCTTCTTTTCGAAGCTGTACGTGATCCAGGCGGTGCTCGACGTGGGGCTGACGTGGGTCGCGATCGTCGCGCTGCTGTTCTCCGTGGTGGGGGCGTTCTACTACCTCCGGATCATCAAGGTGATGTTCTTCGAGGCGCCCGCCGACGACCAGGTCCCGGTGTCTGCGGGTCCGGCGCTCAAGCTGCTGCTTAGCATCAACGCACTCGCGGTGCTCGCGCTGGGCATCTTCAACGGCTCGCTGGTGGCGACGATCGCCCACGCGATGCCGTAACGGTTCGCGTTGCATCCCAGTGCCGGACGGCGTATTATCCCCGGCTCGATCTGGTGCGGGGTGGAGCAGTCTGGCAGCTCGTCGGGCTCATAACCCGAAGGTCGTAGGTTCAAATCCTACCCCCGCTACCAACTCCCTCAGGGAGTTACGAAAGCCCGCTCACGCGGGCTTTTTGCTTTCGGCGACGCATTCGACATGGCGTTTCGAGTCACGGTGTGGGAATGAGCACCAGCGCTGGTTCAACCCTCGCGATCGCGACG
>CAISEB010000016.1 GCA_903884235.1 uncultured Pseudomonadota bacterium | reverse complement strand
GCGCTCCCGGCGCGTCACCTTGCCCTTGCTTTGCCATGCCGCCGAGGCAAACGTCATTTGCTTCATCGCGTTCGGCTCTCTGCTTATGCCCACTGCACGTATTATCGGTCACTCATGACCACCTGTGCAGAGCTTCCCTAGGCGCCAAGACGCTGATGCCGGGCCTCGCTGCCGAACTGGTGAAGGGCCGCTTCGACGTCATCCAGGCGTTCCCGTCGGTCAACCACAACAGCCTGCTGGCGTTCCTCGTCGCCAAGCTCACGCGCACGCCGTTCATGCTGTGCTCCTTCGATTTCCTCGACTACGCAGGCCTGATCCGCGAAGGCGGTGGGCACCTGGACGTCGACGTCATCAGCCGGCACGTGCCGACGCGCCGCGAGGCGCTCGTGCTGCGAAACGCGGACCACGTGTGCGCGATCTCGCAGCGGGAACTCGCGTTCTTCAGGCGCTACAACCAGCGCTCGAGCTATTCCCCGGTGCCGGTCCTCGTCGGCGAGTACGCGGGCGATATCGTCTCGCCGCGCGCGCGCTACGGGATCCGCGACGACGAATTCGTCTATCTCTGCCTCGGCCGGGTCTCGGAGATCAAGGGCCAGGACATCGCGGTGGAGGCCTTCATCCGCAACGCGACCGCCGCACCTGACTCCCGGCTCGTCATCGTCGGCCGCTGCGACTACGAAGAGGGCTACGCGTCCGGAATCCGCGAAAGGATCGCGGCTGCGGGGCTGGAGGATCGCGTCCTGTTCACCGGCATGGTCGAGCGCCCCGAGGTGATCGGCTGGCTGGCGCATTCCGACGCCCACGTGATTCCCGTGCGCTTCATGAACAGCGGTGCCGTGGTCGCGGAGACCTGGGCCGCGGGTACCGTCGTCATCCAGAGCGACGCGGTGGATCCGAACTACGTCGTCGATGGCGAGAACGGCTACGTGTTCCGCTCGGAATCGACGGACCACGCCGCGGAGCAGATGCTGAGGGCCCATCGCAACCGACGGAACCTCGCGCCGATGGCGGCACGCGGGCGCGAGTTCGTGATGCGGCACCTGACGTACGAGCGGCTCGTGGAAATCTACTGCGCGATCTACGCGAAGGTCGCGCCCCGCGCATTCACCAGGCAGTCGCAGCCGACCGGCGTTCCAGTCTCCGGAACGTGAACGCGTGGGCGTGGCGCTCGTCGCAGGCGTGGTGCTCCGACCAGGTCTCCCGCCAGGCCGCAGCGTCGAGGGCGGGGAAATACACGTCGCCCTCGACGTTGGCGTCGACATCGGTCAGGTGGACCACGCCCGCCCGGGGCAGGCTTGCCCGATAGAGCTCCCCACCCCCGATCACCATGAGCGTCGCGCCGGCCACGCGCGCGAGGGCCTCGTCGAGCGAGCCCACGGCTTCGGCGCCCGGACCGACCTTCGCCGGGTCGCGCGTCAGCACGAGATTGCGCCGCCCCGGCAGTGGCCGGCCAATGCTGTCCCAGGTGCGGCGGCCCATCAGGATCGCGTGCCCGAGCGTCGTGCGCTTGAAGAAGGCAAGATCGTCCGGCAGCCGCCAGGGCAGCGAGTTGCCACGCCCGATCACGCCGTTCCGGGCGGCAGCCACGACGATCTCGAGGTTCGGCAGCGCGGCGTTGGGCGGGGTTGCGGTTGACATAACGGCTCGGAACTGTGACCGGTTCGTGGTCGGCGGGCGGGCGGCAGTTTATATCCTCTGCCGGCCCTCGGGGGATGCGACCCCGGCTGGACCCACGCCGAGAAGGCTGACGCGCGGATGATGGAACATCGAGGCACTGCCAACCCCACCCCACCGGCACCCGGCGGGCGCGCGTCGCGCTGGATCGCAGTGGCCGCGTGCATGCTGGTGGCCGTCGCGCTCGCCCCGGCGACCGCGCAGGCCCAGACCTATTCGGTCGCCCCCGTGGCGTACGCCTGGATCCCGACCGCGGGTCACACGACGCTCACGACGTGGGACTCCACGGTCGGCTGCCCGAACACGACCGGCGACGACAGCCTGAGCAACTCGCTGCCGATCGGATTCACGTTCACGTTCGGCAAGACGAGCTACACCCAGCTGAGGGTGTTCACCAACGGTCGCGTTCAGTTCAACAACACCCGCTGCTCCTTCGGCACCCAGGCCGTCGGCCCGCCGCGCACCTACGTCGATCCGATGCCGGCGAACAACCTGGCGAACACGATCCGGATCTACGGCGCGGACCTCGACGTCTCGAGCGCGACCGGCGGTGGCTCGATCACCTATGCGACGGTCGGGACCGCGCCGAATCGCACGTTCGTCGTGACCTGGAACGCCGTCCCGCAGTGGACGACCCCGGCGGGCACGACCTACAACCTGCAGATCCAGCTGCAGGAGAACGGCGAGTTCTGGTTCATGTACGGCACGTCCCAGGACAACTGGCCGGGCACGACGTCGATCGGAGCGGCCCAGCTCGGCTGGGAGCTGTCGACGGGTGACTACTACGTGGCCACCGGCCTGCCCGCGAACAACACGGGCCTGCGCTTCTACATCCAGCCGGCGGCGTCGCTCACCGTCACGCGGATCTCGAGCGTGGTCTCGGATCCGGTCAACGGCACCAGCCAGCCGAAGCGCATCCCGCAGAGCGTGCTGCAGTACCTGACCACGGTCGCCAACAGCGGGACTTCCCAGGTCGACTCCGGGACCCTGGTGATCGTGGAGCCCATCCCACCCAACACGGACCTGTACGTCGGCTCGAACCCGGTCGTGGCCTTCACCGACGGAACGCCGACGAGCGGGGTGGCCCTTGGCGGCTCGAGCGTCACCTACTCCCGCCAGGCCGGAGGCGGTGCCCCCTACACCTACGTCCCGGTGCCGAATGCGGCCGGCTACGACCCCCTGGTCACGGCGATCCGGATCGCCCCCACCGGTTCGATGAAGGCCGGCACGGCCGGCAACCGCCCAAACTTCTCGATCCGCTACCAGGTTCGGGTCCGATAACCGTCTGGCACGGCGCGCCGGCGCCGGATCGCCTAGACTCCGGTTCCATGATCCTGCTGCTCGATGCCGGCAACACGCGCGTCAAGTGGGCGTGGCTCGAATACCTCGAGATCGCGCCCGCGGGCGCGATCGCGCATGACGCGACCCACCGCAGCTGGCAGCGGGAAATCGAGGCCGACGGCCACACGCCCAGCCGGATCGTCGTCGCCAACGTCGCGGGACCCGCATTCGCGGCCGCCGTGACGCTCTGGGCGCGCGACCACTACGCGGTCGAACCGGAATTCATCGTTGCCCTGCCGGCCGCCTATGGCGTCACGAACGGCTACGAGCGCCCGGCGGCCCTCGGCGTCGACCGTTGGCTCGGGCTGATCGCGGCATGGCGCCGCGGCCGTTGCGCGACGCTGATCGTCGCCGGCGGCACGGCACTCACCGTCGACGCCCTCGACGGCACGGGCCGCCACCGCGGTGGCCTGATCGTGCCCGGCGTGCAGATGCTAGGGGATGCCCGCAATGCCCTCGACGGGGCCGGCGCCCATGCCGCAGCCGGCTCCCCGACCCTGCCCGGCGTGCCGGCGGATCCGGTGCCGTTCATGCTCGCGGCGCTCGCCGACCGTGCCTGCCGTGAGTTCACCCGCCAGCTCGGCACCACCCCGCGCGTGCTGCTGACCGGCGGCGACGCGCAGCTGCTCGCACCGTTCCTGTCGACGCCGGCCGAAGCGGTCAGCGACCTCGTGCTGACGGGCCTCGCGATCGTCGCGACAGGCGGCTCCGTCGCATGAGCGCGATACCCGCCGCGCTGGCGCGCGCGGTCGAAGCCCGCCGCGACGACCTCATCGCGCTGACGCGCGACCTCGTGCGGATCCCGACCACCAACCCACCCGGGGACGCCTATCGCGACTGCGCCGAATTCCTGGGCCGGCGCCTCGCCGCGTCCGGGTTCGCGGTCGAGTACGTCCGCGCCATCGGCGCGCCCGGCGACTCGGAACGCTACCCGCGCATCAATGTCGTGGCGCGGCGTGCGCTCGCGGGGCCTGGCCGCTGCGTGCACTTCAACGGCCACATCGATGTCGTCGAGCCCGGCCGCGGCTGGAGCGTCGACCCGTTCGCGGGGACCATCCGCGATGGCCGGATCTACGGGCGCGGTACCTGCGACATGAAGGGGGGCCTCGCGGCGGCCATCGTCGCGGCGGAATCCCTGATCGAGTGCGCGCCGGAGCTCTGCGGCGCGCTGGAGGTCTCGGGAACCGTCGACGAGGAATCGGGTGGCTACGGCGGTGTCGCATACCTCGCCGAGCGAGGCTATTTCTCGCCGGACCGCGTGCAGCACGTGATCATCCCGGAGCCGCTGAACGTCGATCGCGTCTGCATCGGCCATCGTGGCGTGTGGTGGGCGGAGCTCGAGACACTCGGTCGAATCGCGCACGGCTCCATGCCCTTCCTCGGCGACTCGGCCATCCGCCACATGGGCGCGGTGCTGGAGCGCATCGAGCACGAACTGCTGCCGCACCTCGCGGGCCGACGCACCGTGATGCCGGTCGTGCCGGAGGGCGCACGCCAGTCGACGCTCAATATCAATTCGGTGCACGGCGGCCAGCCCGAGGGCCACGATGGCCTGCCCTCGCCGTGCGTTGCCGACTCCTGCCGCATCGTGATCGATCGCCGCTTCCTGATCGAGGAACCGATCGAGGCGGTCAAGGCCGAGGTCCGCGAGCTGCTCGAGTCGCTGGTCCGCACGCGACCCGGATTCGGCTACCAGCTGCGCGACCTGTTCGAGGTGCTGCCGACGATGGCGGATCCGTCCGGGCCCGTCGTGCAGGCGACGCTCGCGGCGATCCGCGACGTCCTCGGTCGTGATGCACAGATCGTCTGCTCGCCCGGAACCTACGACCAGAAGCACATCGACCGGATCGGGCGACTCAAGGACTGCATCGCCTATGGCCCTGGCATCCTCGACCTCGCCCACCAGCCGGACGAATATGTCGGCATCGAGGACCTGGTCGCGTCGGCCCAGGTGATGGCGCGCGCCGCACACGCCCTGCTCAGCGCCGGGACATGAGCGCCGCGCGCGGTCGCGCCCTGCGTCGGCTGCTCGCCGCATTCGCGGTCGCGGCCGCGATCTACGTCCAGCCCGCCCGCGTCCTTGGCGCCGCACCCGCCGGCAGCATCACGCTCGGACTCGCTCTCGAGCCGCCGAACCTCGACCCGACGGCGACGTCGGCCGAGGCGACGCAGGATGTCGTCTACGGCAACGTCTTCGAGGGCCTGACGCGGATCACGGAGGACGGCCGCGTCGCGCCGGCGCTGGCCGACAGCTGGACGGTCGGTGACGATGGACTGCGCTACCGCTTCCACCTGCGCGCCGGCGTCCACTTCCACGACGGCGCGCCGTTCTCCGCGGCGGACGTGCGCTTTTCGCTCGACCGCGCACGGGCGCCGGGCTCCGCGAACCCGCTCCACGACCTGCTGGGCGCGGTCCGCGAGGTCCGGGTCGTCGACGAGCGCACGCTCGACATCGAGCTCGAGCGGCCCGTCGCGGAACTGCTGACCTACCTCGGCTGGGGCAACCTCGTCATCCTGAGTCCGGCCAGTGCAGCGCAGGCCGCGACGGCGCCGATCGGCACGGGGCCGTTCAGGTTCGTGGCCTGGCGCAAGGGCGACGCCATCGTGCTCGCGCGCAATTCGGCGTACTGGGGCACGCCGGCCCGCCTCGGCCGGGTGACGTTCCGGATCGTCGCCGACGCAAGCTCGGCGCTGGCGGCGTTGCTCGCCGGCGACGTCGACGGCTATTCCAACTTCCCTGCCCCGGAAAGCGTCGCGGCGCTGTCCCGGGATCCCCGATTCACGGTCGCGGTCGGCTCCACCGAGGGCGAGACGCTGCTCGCGATCAACAACGCGCGCGCGCCCTTCAACGACGTGCGGGTGCGGCGCGCGCTCGCGCACGCCATCGACCGGCGCGCGATCATCACGGGCGCGATGTACGGCCATGGCCAGCCGATCGGCAGCCACTTCCCCCCGCACGACCCGGCCTACGTCGACCTCACCGGCCGCTACCCGTTCGACCCGGCCGCGGCGCGCGCACTGCTGCGCGAGGCCGGCTACCCGAAAGGGTTTGCCGTGACGCTGCGCCTGCCGCCTCCGTACTACGCGCGCCGCAGCGGCGAGATCATCGCCAGCGAGCTCGGCGCGATCGGCATCCGCGTTCGCATCGAGAACGTCGAGTGGGCCCAGTGGCTCGAGCAGGTCTTCAAGAACCGTGATTTCGACCTCACCGTCGTCTCGCACACCGAGCCGATGGACTACGACATCTACGCGCGCCCGGGCTACTACTTCGGCTACCACAGCGCGACGTACGATGCGCGGCTCGCCGAGCTGTCACGGACCCGCGACGAGGCCGCACGAATGCGCCTGCTGGGCGACCTGCAGCGCCAGCTCGCGGACGACTGCGTGAACGTGTTCCTGTTCGAACTGCCGAAACTCGGCGTCTGGCGACGCGACCTGCACGGACTGTGGCGCGAGTCACCGGTGCAGGGCATCAACGTGTCCGCAGCCTGGCTGGACGCGCCGACCGCGAGCGGGCCCGGTACGCCGGCGGGACGCACGGGGGCGTTGGTCCTCGCCGGCACCGGGATCGTGATGCTCGGGCTCGCGGGATTCGCGCTGCGACGCCACGTCGGCGCGAGATATCTCGCGGGTCGCGGGGTCTCGCTGCTGCTGACGATGCTGGCGGCGTCGATCGTGATCTTCGTGCTGGTCAGCGTGCTGCCCGGGGACCCGGCCGCGTACATGATGGGACTGAGCGCCCGTCCGGATGCGATCGCGCGGCTGCGCGCCGAGTACGGCCTGGACGTGCCGGCCTGGCGGCAGTACGTCGACTGGATCGGCGGCCTCGTGCACGGCAACCTCGGTACGAGCTACACCTATCGGGTGCCGGTCGCCGAGCTCGTCGGCGACCGGCTCGCGGTCTCGCTGCCGCTGGCGCTCGTCTCGCTCGCGCTGTCGATCGTGCTGGCACTGCCCATCGCGCTTGCCGCCGCCGCGAGGCCGGGCGGGCTGCGCGACCGGGTGCTGATGGGCATCGCGCAGGTCGGGCTCGCGCTGCCGAATTTCTGGCTGGGCCTGCTCCTGATCCTGGTCTTTGCCGTGCAACTGCACGTGCTGCCGGCCGGCGGCTTTCCCGGCTGGGACGCGGGCACCGGACCTGCGCTCGCGGCGCTCCTGCTGCCGGCGATCTCGCTCGCGCTGCCGCAGGCGTGCATCCTCGCGCGCGTGCTGCGCGCGGAACTCGGCGGCGCGCTCGCCGAGGACTACGCGCGGACTGCACGCGCCAAGGGCCTCAGCACCTGGCGCACCTTGTGGCGCCACGCGCTGCCGAACGCAGCGATCCCGGCGCTGACGGTCCTCGGACTGCAGTTCTCGTTCCTGCTGGCCGGCTCGATCATCGTCGAGACCGTGTACGGGCTGCCGGGACTCGGCCGGCTCCTGTTCCAGGCCACCACGCAGCGCGACCTCATCGTCGTACGCAGCGTCGTGCTGTTGCTGGTCGCGACCGTGGTGATCGTCAATGTCGCGGTCGAACTGCTCTACGCGATCGTCGATCCGCGCCTGCGCGGCCGGAGCCGGCATTGAACCCGGCCTCGCCCCGCGCGTCGCTCGCGATCGGCGCCACCCTCGTCGGCGGCATCGTGCTGCTCGCGCTCACCTCGCTCGCCGGCGTGTTCGACGACGCGCTCGCGATCGACGTCGGGCGGCGACTGCTCGCGCCCGGCGCGGAACACTGGTTCGGAACCGACGCACTCGGGCGGGACGTACTCGCGTTGATCGCGAGCGGCGCCTGCACGTCGCTGTGGGTCGCGCTCGCGGCCGTCCTGGTCGGCGTGGTCGTGGGCGTGCCGCTCGGTCTCGTCGGCGCAGCCCGGGGCGGGCTGCCGGACGAGATCGTCGCGCGCACGGGCGACCTCGTGTTCGCGTTCCCGTCGCTGCTGCTCGCGGTCCTGCTGTCGGCCGCCCTCGGGCCCGGCGCCCTGACGGCGGTCGTCGCGATCGGTGTCTTCAACGTGCCGGTGTTCGCGCGTCTGGTGCGCGGCAAGGCGCTCTCGCTGATGACCCGCGACTTCGTGCTTGCCGCGAGACTTTCCGGTCGCGGCAGGACCGCGATCGCGCTCGAGCACCTGCTGCCGAACGTCGCCGTCCTCGTCATCGTGCAGGCGACGATCCAGCTGTCGCTCGCGATCGTCGCCGAGGCCGGCCTGTCGTACGTCGGCCTCGGCGTGCAGCCGCCGGCCGCGAGCTGGGGGCGGATGCTCAACGACGCCCAGACGCTGGTCGGCCAGGCACCCTGGCTCGCCGCATTTCCGGGGCTCGCGCTCGCGCTGACCGTGCTCGGACTCAACCTGCTCGGCGACGCGCTCGGCGCACGCTTCGCAACTCATCGCTCCGGGGAGGCGCCGTGAGCCCGCGCCTGTCGGTCCGTGCGCTCGGCGTCACGCTCGATGGGACCGCCATCGTCAACGACGTCGATCTCGAGATATCCGCCGGCGAGGTGACAGGGCTGGTCGGTGAGTCCGGATCGGGAAAGTCGATGACGGCGCTCGCGCTGCTCGGACTCCTGCCGCAGGAGGCGCGGGCCACCGGCAGCGTTCGCCTCAACGGCATCGAATTGCTGGGTGCGCCCGAGGCGGAGCTGCGCCTGGTGCGTGGCCGCCGGATCGGCATCGTCTTCCAGGAGCCGGCGACGGCCCTCAATCCGCTCATGACGATCGGCGACCAGGTGGCGGAGGTGCTGCGCGAGCACGACCGCATCAGCCACGCCGACGCGCTTTCGCGCGCCATTGCCGTGCTCGAACGAGTCGGCCTCGGCGGCGCGTCGGCAGCCCCGGGGCGATATCCGCACGAGCTCTCCGGTGGCCAGCGGCAGCGGGTCGCCATCGCGATCGCGATCGCCGCGAGGCCCGCACTGCTGGTCGCGGACGAGCCGACGACGGCACTCGACGTCACGACCCAGGCGCAGGTGCTCGCGCTGCTCGCCCGGCTGGCTGCCGAGGACGGCATGGCGACGCTGCTCATCAGCCACGACCTCGCGGTCGTCGCCAGCACGGCGCGCCGGATCGCGATCATGCATCGCGGGCGCATCGTCGAGCAGGGTGACGTCGGGCGGGTGCTCGGCACGCCCACGCACCGCTACACGCAGGACCTCGTCCGCGACTATTCCCCGGCGCCGCCCCTGCCGCGGCTGGCGCCGCCGGGCCCTGCGCTCCTCGTCGCCGATCGCGTCGTCCGGGAGTACCGGATGCCGCGCACTCGATTCCTGGGCGCAGCACCGACGCGACGAGTCGTCGACGCCGTGACGCTGTCGATCGCCCCGGGAGAGCGCGTGGGCCTCGTCGGGGAATCCGGCAGCGGCAAGTCCACCCTCGTCCGGACCCTGCTGGGCCTCGACGAGCCCGAGGCGGGCCGCGTCACCGTGGGTGGAGATGCTTACGCGTCCGGCTCCCACGCCGCGTCGCGCGCCCGACGGCGCCTCGTGCAGGCCGTGTTCCAGGACCCGGTCGGAAGCCTGAACCCGCGCCACCGGATCGGGCGGATCGTCGCCGAACCCCTGCACCTGGCGGACCCGAGGCCGGACGCCGCCGAACGCGCCAGGCGCATCGCCGCGGCCCTGGACGCCGTCGGGCTCGGCTCGGCGAGCGTCGATGCCTTCCCCCACCAGTTCTCCGGGGGCCAGCGCCAGCGCATCGCCATCGCCCGCGCCCTCGTGGCGGAGCCGGCGCTCCTGATCCTCGACGAGGCGGTCTCGGCGCTCGATGCATCGACGCGAAGCCAGATCCTCGAGCTGCTCGACCGGCTGTGGCGCGAGCGCGGCCTCGGATACCTGTTCGTCACCCACGATCTTGCCGTCGTGAGGGCGGTCACCGAGCGGGTGCTGGTGATGCAGGGCGGGCAGGTCGTCGAGCAGGGTCCGACGGACCGGATTCTCGATCACCCGGAACATCCGTACACTCAGGCCCTCGTCGCCGCGACGCCGCTGCTCGAGCGCGCGCTCGCCGGCCACCGCCCGGGGCCCCGCCTATGACGCTGCCGTTCGAGTCGGATCAACTGCTGGTCGGGGGCTGCTGGCGTCGCGCCGCCGGCGGCGCGACGCTCCCCGTGGAGGATCCCTCCACGGGGCTCGAATTCGGGCGCATCGCGCGGGCCGACGCGAACGACGTGGACGCTGCCGTCCGCGCGGCACGCGCGGCGTTCGAAGGCCCCTGGGGTGCGCTCGCGGCCTTCGAGCGCGGCCGCCTGCTCGCCGCCCTCGGGCGCGCGGTGCTCGCACACGCCGAACAGCTCGCAGACCTCGAGGTACGCGACGTCGGCAAGCCGGCGTCGCAGGCCCGCGCGGACGTCGTGGCACTGGCGCGCTACCTCGAGTTCTACGCCGGCGCGGTCGACAAGCTGCACGGCACGACGATCCCGTTCCTGACCGACTACACCGTGTACACGCTGCGCGAGCCGCATGGCGTGACCGGCCACATCGTGCCGTGGAACTACCCGATGCAGATCGTCGGCCGTTCGGTGGGCGCCGCGCTCGCCGCCGGCAACGCCGTCGTCGTGAAGCCGGCCGAGGAAGCCTCGCTGACGACGCTCGCCTTCGCCCGGCTCGCGACCGAGGTCGGCTTCCCCGCGGGTGCGATCAACGTCGTGCCAGGCCTCGGCGAGGAAGCCGGCGCGGCACTCGCGGCCCATCCGCTCGTCAACCACCTCTCGTTCACCGGCTCGGTCGAGGTCGGCATCGCCGTGCAGATCGCGGCGGCGCGGCATGTCGCACCGGTCACGCTCGAGCTCGGCGGCAAGTCGCCGCAGCTCGTGTTCGACGACGCCGATCTGGACGTGGCGTTGCCGATGCTCGTCCGCGCCGGCATCCAGAACGCCGGACAGACCTGCTCGGCCAGCTCGCGCCTGCTGGTCCAGCGCGGTGTCTACGACCGCGTCGTCGACGCGCTGGCGGCCCGCTACCGAGCGCTGCGCGCGGGACCTGCCGCGCGGGACCTGGACCTCGGCCCACTGGTCTCGGGCGCACAGCTCGCCCGCGTGCGCCGCATGGTCACGACCGGACTCGAGGCTGGCGCCGAGCTGCTCGCCTCGGGAGAGGTCGTCGCGGACGCGCCACCAGGCGGTCATTACATCGCGCCGACGCTGCTTGGCGGCGTCGCGCCCGCCGATCCCCTCGCGCAGGAGGAGGTGTTCGGTCCGGTGCAGGTCGTACTGCCGTTCGCCGACGAGGACGAAGCGGTCGCGATCGCGAACGGCACGCGCTACGGCCTCGTGGCGGGTGCGTGGACGCGCGACGCGGGACGCCAGCACCGGCTGGTGCGACGCCTGCGCGCCGGCCAGGTCTTCCTGAACGACTACGGCGCGGCCGGCGGCGTGGAGCTGCCCTTTGGCGGGACCGGCTGGTCCGGGCACGGCCGCGAGAAGGGCTTCGAGGCACTGTACGGGTTCACGACCGTGAAGACGGTCGCCGCGCGCCACCGCTGAACAGAACGGGACCACACATGAGACTGGCCGGGAAGACAGCGATCGTCACGGGTGGCGCCTCCGGAATCGGCGCCGGGATCGCCCGGCGCTTCGTCGCCGAAGGTGCGCGCGTCGCGATCGCGGACCGCGATTTCGACGCAGCGCAGGCGCAGGCCAGGGCACTCGGCCCGAACGCGATCGCCGTCGCGACCGACGTCGCCGACCGCGACAGCGTCGCCGCCCTCGCGGCCACGGTCGCAGCGGAACTGGGGCCGCTCGACGTGCTGGTCAACAACGCCGGCATCGGCCACCCACCCCAGCTGCTCGAGGACCTCGCCGAGGAGGACTTCGATCGGATCCTCGCCGTCAACGTGCGCTCGATCTACCTGACCGCGCGGGCCTTCGTGCCCGGCATGAAGGCCCGCGGCCGCGGCGTGATCCTGAACATCGGCTCGACCGCGGGCGTCAGCCCGCGTCCGCGCCTGACCTGGTACAACGCATCCAAGGGCTGGGTGATCACGGCGACCCGTTCGATGGCGGTCGAGCTCGCTCCGTCGGGCATCCGCGTCAACGCAATCAACCCGGTTGCCAGCGAAACGCCGTTGCTCGCGACGTTCATGGGCTCCGACACGCCGGAAGTACGGGCACGGTTCCTCGCGACGATCCCGCTTGGCCGGTTCGCCACGGCCGAGGACATGGCCAATACCGCGACCTTCCTCTGCTCCGACGAGGCCGGCATGATCACCGGCGTCGCACTCGAAGTCGATGGCGGCCGCTGCATCTGAATCGATCCGGGAGAACACCTTGCGCCCAGGCCCCCTGAACCTGATCACCGACGTACCCGGCATCCGCGTGGGTCACGCGACCGACGCGCGCGCCGCGAGCGGCGTCACCACGCTGGTCGGGGACCGGGCGATGGCGGCAGGCGTCGATGTGCGCGGTGGCGCACCGGGCGTTCGCGAGACCGAGGCCCTCGCGCCCGGCGCCCTCGTGGGCCACGCCCATGCAATCGTGCTCGCCGGCGGATCGGTGTTCGGCCTTGCCGCGGCCGATGGCGTTGCGACGACGCTCTCGGGCGCCGGGCAGGGCCTGCGCATCCTCTCGCATACGCGCGCGATCCCGATCGTGCCGGCAGCAGTCCTGCACGACCTCGGCGGTGAGGGCGACAAGGACTGGAGCGAACCGCCCTACCGATCGCTCGGCGTCGACTCCGTCGCCGCGGCCGGACGCACGTTCGCGCTCGGCGCGATCGGCGCGGGCCGCGGCGCGCGCGCCGGGCATGTCCAGGGCGGCATCGGCTCCGCCTCGCTCGACCTCGGCGACGGGCTCGTCGTCGGCGCGCTCGTGGCAGTGAACTCGATCGGCAGCGTCCACCTGCCCGCAAGCCAGGTGTTCCATGCCTGGCCCTTCGAGATCGACGGCGAGTTCGGCGGCGCGCGTCCGGGCGCCTTCTCGCCGATGATCGATCCGGCGCCCGCGGATTCGCGCCTCGCGGACATGCACGCCCCTGAGCACGGCACGAGCACCGTGATCGCGATCGTCGCGACCTCGGCTGCGCTCAACTCCGCCGATTGCAATCGCGTGGCGGTCATGGCGCAGGACGGCATCGCCCGCGCGGTGCGCCCGTCGCATACGCCATTCGACGGCGACACGGTCTTCGCCGTCGCGACCGGCACGGCGCCGGCCGGGCGCCCCGCCGATCCGGTGCTGGTGGCGCGCATCGGCTCGGCCGCAGCCGACTGCCTCGCACGTGCGATCGCGCGCGGCGTCCACGAGGCACGGCCCCGCTGATCCTCAGCCGGCGCGGTGGCAACGCGCCTGGTGATCGTCGACGATGCCGACCGCCTGCATGAAGGCATAGCAGATCGTCGTGCCGACGAAGCGAAATCCCCTTCGCTTGAGCTCGCGGCTCATCGCGTCGCTCTCTGCCGTCGAGGCAGGCACGTCGCCCTGCGCGCGCGGGCGACGCCGGCGTTCCGGCCTGAAGTCCCACAGCAGCGCCGCGAATGCGCCCGGCTCCTGGCGCAGGTCGAGGTAGGCGCGCGCGTTCGACACCAGCGACTCGAGCTTCAGGCGATTGCGGATCAGCCCGGGATTGGCCATGAGGCGCTCGATGCGCGCCGGGCGATAGCGCGCGATCCTGGCGGCGTCGAAGCCATCGAGCGCCGCCCTGTAGTTCTCGCGCTTCCTCAGCACCGTGATCCAGCTGAGGCCGGCCTGCGCGCCCTCCAGGCACAGCATCTCGAACAGCAGCGCGTCGTCGTGCACCGGCACGCCCCATTCGGTGTCGTGGTACGCGACGTAGGTCGGATCCGTGCCGCACCACGCGCAGCGAACCCGCCCGTCCTCGTGGCGCAGCACGGCGGCAGGGGTCTGTGTCATGTCGTCACCATCCGAGGCGATCCAGGAAGCGGTATGCCTGCACGGCCGCGGGCAGGAACCAGGGCCGGCCACCATAGTACGGCCGCGTGGCGAATGGCAGGTTCCACAACGCGGTCTCGCCGCCGTCCTGGTCCGCCATCCTCAACCCGATCCGTCGTCCGTAGTACGGCGCCGTCGGCACGCCCTGCCCGCAGTATCCCATCGCGTGGTACAGGCCATCGCGCTCACCCACGTTCGCGATCGTGTCGAACGTGAAGCCGACGAACCCCATCCAGGCGTGGGTGATCTGCACCCCGGCGAGCGCCGGGAAGACCTGTGCCATCATGCGGGCGAGCATCGGCACGCAGCGGGCGACGTCGGTCTCGCCGGCCGCCGCGCGGCCGCCGAAGAGGATGCGCCGACCATCGGGCGAAGGCCGGACGTAGATCACGACGCGTCGGGTATCGCCGAAGTTGCGACCGTGCGGGATCAGTCTCGCGACGAGCGCGGGATCCAGCGCCTCGGTCGCCGCGATGTAGCTGCCGATCGGGAACACGCGACGCCGGTGCCACGGCGAGAACGCACCGGTGTAGCCGTTGGTCGCGACCAGCACGCGCGACGCGCTCACGCTGCCCTGTCGGGTCGAGACCTCCCACGCATGCCGCCGCCGGGCAAGGCCCAGCACCTCGCAATGGCTGCGGAAGTCGGCGCCGGCCGCCGCCGCGCGGGCATGCAGCGCCACGACCAGCTTCTGCGGATGGACCGACGCGTCGCGCGGGTAGATCACGCCACCGTGGTAGAGCGGGCTGTCCACCGCCTCCTGCAGGCGCGAGCGGGGCACGACCTCGTAGGGCGCGCGAAACGCCTTGGGCTGCGATTCCGCTTCCTGGACGAGCGCCTGGAAGTGCCGGGGTGTGTGCGCGGCGACGAAGCAGCCGGACTCGCGCCACCCGCAATCGAGGCCTTCCTCGACGGCCAGCCGCCGCAGCTCGTCGACGGCCTCGACGCCCTCCCGGTAGATGCCGTCGGCGATCGCCCGCCCGTGGCGCTCGACCAACGTGCCGTGGGCAGGCTTGAAGCTGAATGCGACCTGGCCGCCGTTGCGGGACGAGCAGCCTCCGCCGATCTCGCCGGCGTCGAGCACGAGCGTCGATCGTCCCGCGAGCGCCGTCTCGCGTGCCGCCGCGAGACCCGTGTAGCCGGAGCCGATGATGACGACGTCGGCGCTCGAGGGCAGCGGCGCCGCTGGCGCCAGCGGCAATGGCGCGTCCTCCGTCCAGTAGCAGCCTGCCAGCCTGCTCACGCGTGCCCTCCTCCGCCGGGGCGCTTGCGATCGCGGTAGGGGAACCACCAGCTCTTGCGCTCCATCACGTAATCCATGTGCACATGCTTCGGCTCGCGGAATGCATCGAGCCCCTCCGCGCCGAGCTCCCGGCCGATGCCGCTGTGGCGCATGCCACCGAACGGTCCGGCCTCGTTGTCGGTCAGCGGATCGTTGATCCAGAAGGTGCCGGCCTTGATGAACTCCATCGCCTGCATCGCGACCTTGAGGTCGTTGGTGTAGATGCAGGCGCCGAGGCCGTACTCGGAGTCGTTCGCGAAGCGGATCGCCTCGTCGGTGTCATCGAACGGCGTGATCGACACGACGGGGCCGAAGATCTCCTCGCGCGTCGGCACGCTGCCGTGCCGCACGTTGGCGAGGATCGTCGGCTGGAAGAAATGCCCCGCCAGCCCCTCGGGCCGGAAGCGAAATCCACCGAAGACGAGCTGCGCACCATCGCGGATCGACCTGGCGACCTGGTCCTCGACCCGCCGCGCGGCCTCGCGGGTGATCAGTGGGCCCATGTCGTTTTCGGGGTTGATCGGGTTGCCCACCGACAGTTCACCCATGTGCATGTGCAGCCGCTCGACGAACTCCGCCGCGATCGACCGATCGACGTAGATGCGCTTCGCCGACGTGCACACCTGGCCCGCGTTCAGCAGGCGCGCCCACGCCACGCCCGGCACGGCGACGTCGAGGTCGGCATCCCGGCAGACGATGAAGGGGTCGACCGAGCCGAGCTCGAGGTTCACCTTCTTGAGCGCGGCACCCGCCGCGGCTGCGACCTTGCGGCCCACGGCGGTCGAGCCGGTGAACGCGATCATGTCCACGCCCGGATGATCGACGAGCGCGGCGCCCGTTTCGGCGCCTCCGGTCACGACGTTGACGACGCCACGTGGCAGCAGGTCGTAGACCTCGGCCATCATCAGGTTGGAAAGCGGGTTCTGGTGCGGCGGCTTGCACACGACCGTGTTGCCTGCCGCGATCGCCGGCGCCACCTTCCAGGCCATCAGCAGCAGCGGGAAGTTGAACGGCGCGATCGCGGCCACCACGCCGAACGGCTCCTTGATCGTGAAATTCACCTGGTGCGGGGCAACGGGCGGGATGGAGTTGCCGTAGCTCGAACGCGCGACCTCCCCGTAGTACTCGAAGCACGCCGCGACCCAGTCGATGCAGTCGACGGCCTCGATGAGCGGCTTGCCCGTCTCGAGCGTCATCAGGGTCGCGAGTTCCTGCTCGCGCACACGGATGCGCGCGCCGATCTCGCGCAACAGCTTCGCCTTCTCGACGGCCGGGACCTTCCACCAGTCGCGCTGCGCCGCGCGCGCCGCAGCGACCGCGCGGTCGAGGTCGGCGGCACCACAGTCCGCGACGGTGCCGAGCGGCTTCAGGTTCGTCGGATTCAATATCTCGCGGGTCGATTCGCTGAGCGGATCGACCCACGCGCCATCGATCAGGATCTTCTGCACGACTCTCGCTCCGTCGGCCCGGCGGGGCCGCGGCTATGATGCCCGAGAGGAGCAGCCGGTCGGTAGCGGGCCGGGCCCAGGGACCCGACAGGGCCGATCAGCGATCGGCGGTCGCGAACGGCCCGAGGAAGGCACCCACCGCCGCGACGAAGGCCTCCGGCTGGTCCCAGTGCAGGGAATGCCCTGCATCCTCGAGCTCGACGCTCGTCGCCCCCGGGACATCGGCGAAGCTCGCCCGGCTCGCGACGGGATCGATCAGGCGATCGAGCCGTCCGGACAGCACGAGCGTGGGCACGCCGATGGGCTCACCGCCGCGCGGGGCCCCCGCGACGGCCGCGCCGAGCTGCGCCCGGAAGGCCCCATCGACTGCGGGTAGGGATACGCCGCCGCGAGCCGCGCTGCGTCCGCGACCCGCCGCGGATCCGCGAAGAACCCTGGCCGGAACAGCCACTGGAACAGCATCCGGAACCAGAGCTCCGCGGGAACGCCGGCCTCGCGCGCCGCGGCAAGGTCGCCGAGCAGCAGCGCGGCACGCGCATCGACCGCACCGCTCGCCGCAAGCACGAGGGTGCGCACGCATCCGGGCGCGATCACCGCGAGCCGATGCGCGACGAGCCCGCCCATCGAGTGCCCGAGGACGGCGGCACTTTCGATCCGGAGGTGCGCAAGGAGGGCCGCGCAGTCCTCGGCGATGAGGTCGACGGAGACCGCCGCGTCCGCGGGCGCCGAGCGCCCGGCGCCACGAGGGTCCGGCAGGACCAGCCTGAACCGACGGGCGAGCGCCGCGCGCACGGGCGCCCAGCTCTGGCTGTCGCTCGCGAGCCCCGCGATCAGCGGCAGCGGCGGACCGTCGCCGTCGACCTCGTAGTAGAGTTCAAGGCCCGGCCGGGCGAGCGTCGGCACGGCGCCCCGTCAGGACCGCGGCCGGACTGCGCGGGCGGCGGCGGCAGCGGCCTGCACGGGCAGGTCGAGTGCCGTGTAGATCGCGGCGAGCGAGCGGTTGAGCGCAACGCCATCGGGCTCGCCGCGACGACGCTGCTCCAGCAGCTGCTGGCAAACCGAGAAGGCGCCGGACCGCACGAGGCTGTCGAGGTGGATCTGCGCGAAGAGGTCGCGCTGCGCGTGGCTGCCGCCGGTCTCGAGCATTCGTCCGAGCGCGGGACCGAGTTCGGCGAGGCAGGTGGCATCGTCGCCCCGGGCATGGGCGACGAGTCCGCGCGCGGCCGGTAGCGCGACGTCGGCCCAGGTGCTTCGGCGCGCGCGCGGCGCCTCGCGGGCGTGGACCGAAATGGCCGTCAGCAGCTCGTCTGCCTCCGGACGGTCCGCGCGGGCAAGACCATACAGGTACTGCAACGACAGGAAAGGTTCGACCACGTCGGCGCGTCGCGCAGCGAGATGGTCGGCCAGGGCAGTCCAGCGCTCGCCGACGGAGTGGCCCGCGAGCTCGAGGCGGGCGAGTAGCGACACGGCGCCCACCTGGTCCTGGGAATAGCTGCGATCCCGCGCCCAGACATGGTCGTCTTGGATCGCGAGCGCATCGTCCAGGCGTCCCTCCGAGATGTAGAACACCGCGAGGTGCCACCAGTTGTGCGTGTACATGAACGAGGTCAGGCCATCCCAGTCGGCGGTCCGCGCCTCCAGGAACCCGATGCCCTCGACGATCCGGCCCTCCGTGACCATCACGTGCGCGAGCGCGTGCTGCGCCCAGGGTTCCGACGGCTTCAGCTCCAGCGCGCGCCACGCCGAGGATTCGGCGTCGGTCAGCAGGTGGCACTGCTCATAGGCAAAGGCCAGCATGCCGTGCAGCTCCGCGACATCTCCCGCGGCGGGAATCGCGCCCAGGGCGACCCGCAGCATTTCCGGGCAGCGTCCGCGATTGAAGTTCAGGTACTGGTGAAGCTTGAGCGCCGCGAGGTCCCGCGGCGCCGCGGCGAGGATGTCGTCGGCGAGCGCCGTGGCGCCGTCGATGTCGCCCTCGATCCAGCGGCCGAGCAGCGCGGCATTCTGGCGCTCGCGCGGGGTGGCACCGGAGGCGGCGGCTTCGGCGCGCTCCAGGTACGCCCGCGCCTGCCCCGGCCCTTCCGGGGACTCGGAGAACATCCAGAGCCAGCCTGCATAGGCATTGACGAGGCAGTGTCCGGGATCGGCATCGGCGGCCGCGAGCGGCTCGAGGATGCGCGGCGTGTAGCCGATGAACCCCTCGATGAAGCCGTCCACGGCGGCGAGGGTCCCCGGTGCACCCGCCGAGACGGGGTTGCCGAGGTAATCGCTCACGTGGCTCACGGCGATCGGGTCGAAAGCACCGCCGCCAGGAACGCGGCAACATCCCCGGCGGACCGCTCGGGAATCTCCACCTGCGGCAGGTGGCCGACGTGGTCGTAGGTCAAGAGCTTCGCGCCGGGAATCGAGGCGGCGAAGCGCTCGCCGCTCGCGAGCGGGATCAGGGTGTCATTCCTGCCGTGCAGCACCAGGGTCGGCACGTGGATCGTGCCGAGGACCTCCGGCGACGCCGTGGCGAAGCTGGCCGGATTCGCGGACATGAGGATGGGGCGGTGTCCGGGCGCGCGCTGGAACTCGGCCCAGCGATCGATGAACGCGGCCGTGATCACCGCAGGGTCGTAGACGTCCTGCTTGAGGCCGGCATCGATCAGCGGACGGTTGTCGATGTGCGCGAGGAACCACCGGCCGAGTCGGTACTGCAGGATCTTGAAGGCCAGCGGCAGGTCCTTCGGCGGGGCACTGGGCCAACCGGCCGCGTCGACCAGCACGAGCGCCGAGAGCCGCTCGCCGTGGTGGACCGCGTAGTTCCACGCGACGCCACCCCCCATCGAGTTGCCGGCGAGCGCGAACTGCGCGAGGCCCAGCTTGCCCGCGACGCCCTCGACGACGGCGACATGGCCATCCGAGCTCAGCACGTAGCCCTCGGGTGCTCGAGTCAGTCCGTGCCCCGGCAGGTCGATGCTGATCACCCGGTAATCCCGAGTCAGCACCGGGGTCCATCCATCCCAGGAGGTGAACGAGTCGCCGTATCCGTGCAGCAGCACGATGGTGGGATTCCCGGGCTTGCCGGACGCCCGGTAGTGGACGTGCAGCCCACCGGGCAGGTCGACGTAGGCGGAATCCGGGCCCGCGTAGCGGGCCTCGAGCTCCTCGTAGGGGATGTCTGGACCGCGCAGCCAAGACCATGCGCCGGCCAACCCGAGCACGAGCCCGACGACGAGTCCGACGCCAATCCTGCCCGCGGTGGTCATGCAGCGCGTCCCGCCTCGCTCAGAACGACCAGTCCAACCGCACGCCGACGGTGGCCGGCTTGCCCGCCGCCCCGATATTGTTCTGCGGCAGGAAGAAGTTCTTCGTCACGTAGTAGCGCTCGTTCGTGATGTTGTGACCCCAGACCGAAACCTGCCATGACTTGCCCGCAGCGGGCAAGAGCGCGACGCTCGCGTTCGCAAGCCAGTAGGAATCGATCTGGAACTGAGGCGGCCCGACGATTCCGCCCGCGTCGACGTTCTCGAGCAGGAACAGCTGGTCGTACTTGTCGTGGAAGCTGTAGTTGGTCTCCGCACGGAGCTTGTAGCCGCCCCAGCTCCATCCATACGCAAACTGTCCGCCGTAGCTGAGCTTGGGGAAGTCCAAGTCCTTGCCGTTGAAGTCGACCAGAGAACTGTTGAGCACCAGCGCTGTGAACTTGCCGGACTTGTATCCGAGGTACTGCGAGATCTCGAGACCATTGCCCGGCAGCCAGGTGAGCTCGGCTTCGGCGCCCTCGATCCGCGACTTGGGCGCGTTGATGAAGCGGCCAATGTACGAACCAGTCACGGAGTCCTGATACTTCGAGAGGATCTGCTGGTCGCGATAGTCGTAGTAGAACACAGCGGCGTTCAGCCGGACCGTCGCCGCGACGTCGGCCTTCACGCCGAGTTCGTATGCAGTGAGCCTCTCGGGCAGGAACGGGTCGAGAATCGTCGGGTTGGTGGAGGTCGTGTTGTGGGCGGTGAACCCACCGGACTTCACGCCGCGGCTCACGCTTCCGTACAACAGCACCCCCTTGTCGAGCTGGAAGTCGAGCTCGGCCTTCCCCGAGTAGTCGTCGTTGGACAGCGAGCGGTTGGCGGGAGGGCCGTTGAGCGGGAAGCCTCCGAACAGCGTATTGAGGCCGATGAGGTCGCGGGTCTCGTGTTCGTGCCGCAATCCAAGGGTGCCCCGCAGCCGGTCGCTGATCTGGCCCTCAAGCTGGCCGAACAGGCCGAGCGACTTGCCTTCCTGATGGTACGTGGTCAGCGCCGACGCGCCGTAGATGTCGGTGAAGTCGCCGTAGAAATTCTCGAATAGCTTCTCGTTCGAATAATAGACGCCCGCAACCCAGTCGACGGGGCCGTGGCCCTTGGAGGCGATCCGCGCCTCCTCGCTGAACACCTTGATCTCATCGTTGAAGTAGATGTCGGACTCGGAGAATTGCGTGGCGTCCCAGTCACCGAATTCCTTCCGCGCCAGCTTGTCGTACGCGGTGATGCTGGTCAGCGTCACGCTGCCGAGGTCGAAGGTGGCATTCAGGTCCGCGCCGTGATTGCTGTCATCGAGACCCGGCTTGGAATTCGGTGACAGTCCGACGAACTGAGCGAACGCCGGGTTAAGGCTCCAGCCCGTCGCATGCGGATTGGTGTCCGCCGGAATCGTGGATCCGCCCGGCGTCGTGAACGGGCTGATGAGCTGCGCGCCGTAGGCATCGGACTTGTCGGTCGACGCGTGCACCGTCAGGCGCAGCTTGATCGCGTCCGTTGGATCCCATTCGAGCTGCCCACGGGCTGCCAGCTTGTTCTTGTCGCCGAGCTTCTGCCCGCTGAGCCGGTTCCACTGCCAGGCGCCACCCTGTTCCGTCGCTACAGACAGTCGCCCGAGCACCCCTTCGGCGAGCGGGCCGCTGATGAACCCCTCCGCGGTGAACTCACCATAGGAGCCATAGTTGAGGCTGAGGCCACCCTCCGCAGTGTGGCCGGGGCGATTGACGATGAAATTCACTGCGCCTGCCGTCGTATTGCGGCCGTAGAGCGTGCCCTGCGGTCCGCGCAGGACTTCGACACGGGCGACGTCGAACAGCTGCCCCTGGGTCTGCACGGGAAAGGGCAGGGCCACGTCGCCGACGGTGACACCGACCGCCGAAGTGTTGTTCGACGTGTAGTCGATGAAGCCCACGCCGCGCAGCCGGAACTGCGGCTGGCCACTGCCGAAGGCGGGCTCCACTTCCAGGCTCGGCGTGACGTTGGCAAGTCCGTTGACCTTGTCCACGCCGCCCTCGGCGAGCGTGGATGGCGTGAGCACGGACAGCGCAATGCCGACGTTCTGCGCGGATTCCTCGCGCCGCTGGGCGGTGACGACGACGTCTTCGAGCTTGCCGGCCTCGACGGAGGACGCGGCGGCACCCTCGGCGGCCTGGGCGCCCGCGAGGGTCGCACCGACGACGAGCGCGAGACGAACGGGGGAAATGGGGGTCCGGGTCATGATCGCTCCATACGGCGCCCGTCGCTGACGGGTTGCCGCCGCGGGCGCGGACGACCTTTGCAACCCGATCCGTTTCATCGCCGGAACCGGCGTTGCGTCGATGCAACGCCGGACGGCGACCTGTTGGAGCTAGGCTACCACCGGCTGCCGCCGGCGCTCATCACCAAAACTCAGGCCAGCATCACTTCATCGTGGGCATGACGAAGTCGGCCTTCATGGCCTCCGGCTCCGGCCAGCGCTGGGTGACGGTCTTCAGGCGCGTGTAGAACCGCACGCCCTCCGGTCCATGCATGTGGTGGTCCCCAAACAACGAGGAGCGCCAGCCACCGAAGCTGTGGAACGCCATCGGGACGGGGATCGGCACGTTCACGCCGACCATGCCGACGTCGATGTCGCGCACGAAGGCGTGGGCGACCGCGCCGCTGCGCGTGAACACTGCGGTGCCGTTCGCGAACTCATGGCTGTTGATCAGTCGCACCGCGGCGGCGTAGTCGGGCACCCGCACGACCGACAGCACCGGCCCGAAGATCTCCTCGCGGTAGATCTTCATGTCCGGGCGGACGCGGTCGAACAGCGTGGGACCCACGAAGTAGCCGTTCTCGCAGCCCGGCACCTTGACGCCTCGGCCGTCGGTGACGAGCGTCGCACCCTCGCCTACGCCCGAGTCGATGTAGCCGGTCACGCGCTCGCGCGCCGCGTCGGTGACGAGCGGGCCCATGTCGACGCCGGCGGCATCCGGCGCCCCGACCTTGAGCGATGCGATGCGCTTGGTGAGCTTCTCGACCAGCGCATCGGCCGTCGCGTCGCCGACGGCGACCGCCACCGAGATCGCCATGCAGCGCTCGCCTGCGGAGCCGTAGGCGGCGCCGATGATCGCCTCGGTCGCACCATCGAGGTCGGCGTCCGGCATGATGATCGCGTGGTTCTTGGCGCCGCCAAGGGCCTGCACGCGCTTGCCGTGCTGCGTCGCCTGCTGCTGGATATAGCGGGCGATCGGCGTCGAGCCGACGAAGCTGACCGCGGCGATGCCCGGGTGCGAGAGGATCGCGTCGACGGCGACCTTGTCACCCTGCACGACGTTGAACACGCCGTCCGGGAGCCCCGCCTGCTTGAGCAGGTCCGCGATGAGCAGCGACGTCGACGGGTCGCGCTCCGAGGGCTTGAGGATGAACGCGTTGCCGCACACGAGCGCGACCGGGAACATCCACATGGGCACCATCGCGGGGAAGTTGAACGGCGTGATGCCGGCAACGACGCCCAGCGGCTGCCGGATGCCGAAGCTGTCGACGCCGGTGCCGACGCTCTCGCTGAACTCGCCCTTGAGCAGCTGCGGCGCGCCGCATGCGAACTCGACGACTTCCATGCCGCGCGTGATCTCGCCCTCGGCATCCGCCACCGTCTTGCCATGCTCTTCGGAAAGGGTCTTCGCCATTTCCTTCGCGTGACGGACGATCAGGTCCTTGAAGCGGAACATCACGCGGGCGCGCGTCAGTGCGGGCGTCCGGCCCCAGGCGACCTGTGCCGCCTTCGCGCTCCTGACCGCGGCGTCGACGTCCGCGACCTCGGCGAGCACGACCTCGCGGACCGGACGGCCGAGCGCCGGATTGAAGACGGCCTGGCGACGGGCGTTGCCCGCCGGCACGGCCTTGCCGTCGATGTAGTGCGTGACGACCGGGGACGGCGTCGCGAGGGCGGGGTTCTGGGGCTGGGCACTCATGTTTCTGTCACCTCTGTCAGACGGGCACGGCGCGCAGTGCGCGGCGCAGGCCCTCGATCATCGACTCGACCTCGGCGGCGCTGCTGATGAACGGCGGCGCGACGGCGAGCGTATCGCCGCTGAAGCGGACCAGCAGACCCTCGTCCATCGCCTTCTCGAACACCTGGATGGCCTTCATGCCCGGCTTGCCGGCGACGGGCGCGAGCTCGATCGCACCGGCGAGGCCCACGTTGCGCAGGTCGATCACGTGCGGTTCGCCCTTCAGCGAGTGCAGCGCGTTCTCCAGCACCGGCGCGAGCGCGGCGGCCTTCTCGATCAGCTTCTCGTCGGCCATGACGTCGAGCGTCGCGTGGCCGGCGGCGATCGCGAGCGGATGCGCGGAGTACGTGTAGCCGTGGAAGAACTCGATCATGTGGGCCGGGCCCGTCATGAAAGTCTCGTAGATCTCGTCGCGGGCGATGACGCCGCCGAGCGGCACGGTGGCGTTGTTGACCGCCTTCGCGAACGTCGTCAGGTCCGGCTGCACGCCGAAGAAGTCGGCACCGAACGGGGTGCCCATGCGCCCGAATCCGCAGATGACCTCGTCGAAGATCAGCAGGATGCCGTGCTTGGTGCAGATCTCGCGCAGCTTCTGCAGGTAGCCCTTCGGCGGCACGATCACGCCGGTGGAGCCCTGCATCGGCTCGACGATCACCGCCGCGATGGTCGAGGCGTCGTGCAGCGCGACAATGCGCTCGAGCTCGTCGGCGAGGTGCGCGCCCCAGTCGGGCTGGCCGCGGCTGTACGCCATCTGCGCGGGGTTGTACGTGTGCGGCAGGTGGTCGACGCCCGGGATCATCAGCGGCGCGAACATCTTGCGGTTCGGCGCGATGCCGCCGACCGAGATGCCGCCCATGCCGACGCCGTGGTAGCCACGCTCGCGCCCGATGATGCGCGTGCGCGAGGCCTCGCCGCGGGCGCGATGGTAGGCGACGGCGATCTTCAGCGACGTGTCGACCGCCTCGGAACCCGAGTTGCAGAAGAACACGCGGTCCTTCGGGCGCCCGGCGAGCTTGACGATGCGATCCGCCAGGCGGAACGCGGGCTCATGGCCCATCTGGAAGGACGGCGCGAAATCGAGCGTGTCGAGCTGGCGCTTGACTGCATCGACGACGCGCGGATGGGAATGTCCGAGCGGCGAGCACCACAGGCCCGACAGGCAGTCGTACAGCCGGCGACCATCCTCGAGCGTGAAGTAGGCGCCCTTCGCCGACTTGATCAGGCGCGGTGCGGCCTTGAACATGCGGTTGTGCGTGAACGGCATCCACCAGGCGCGCAACGCCTCTTCGTTCGTCTCGGGATGCAGCGGGCTTGCAGCGTTCAAGGGATCTCCTCACCGGCTTCCACCGGTCTGGCTGAACTCAGGGCGCACGTCGGGTGCGGTTCGGCAGCGAGAGTGCGCGTCGCGACCGCTGCGGGCCAGTCACGGCGATAGGTGATTTGACCTATACTGTACAGGTCATATAATCAGCACACATGGCCACAACGCCGCCGCTTGCCCGAACGCTCCGCCAGCGACTCGCGGATGAGCTCCATGCGCGAATGGTGTCGGGCGAACTCGCGGCCGGGATGGCGCTGCCGTCGGTGCGCCGGCTCGCACGCGAGCAGGGCGTCAGCACCTTCACGGCGGCAGAGGTCTACAACCTGCTGACCGCCGCGGGCCTCGTCGAGGCGCGCCGGGGCAGCGGCTACTTCGTGGCCGGCGCGCCTCCCCCCGCGCCCCTCGG
This sequence comes from uncultured Pseudomonadota bacterium, assembly GCA_903884235.1. Classification (GTDB taxonomy): domain Bacteria; phylum Pseudomonadota; class Gammaproteobacteria; order Steroidobacterales; family Steroidobacteraceae; genus CAIKZZ01. The sequence continues at coordinate 213,122 of CAISEB010000016.1, read as the reverse complement.
CCCCGCGCCCGGCGTCAGCGCAGACGCGTTGTGGGAGCGTCGCCTGGAGGCGCACGCCCAGCCGATCCTCGTCGACGCCGGGGGTGGCTGGCTGCCGGAGGCCTGGCAGTTCGGGACCGGCGTCCGCAGCGCACTGCGCTCGCTCGCGCGCGAGGAGGCCCACGGCGAGGGCTATGGATCGCCCCTCGGGCATGCCGGGCTGCGCAGCCACTTCGCGACCCAGCTGCGCGGCCGCGGGCTGGCGCTGTCCGCCGACCGGATCGTGCTCACCCAGGGCGCGAGCCAGGCGCTCGACCTCGTCGTCCGCGCACTGCTCGAACCCGGCGACGTGGTCGCCGTCGAGGACCCGGGGTACCCACCGACGCTGGAGCTGCTGCGCGAGCGCGGCGTGCGGCTGGTCGGCATCCCTCGCCTCGCCAACGGCCCGGATACCGACGCGCTCGCCGCGGCGCTCGCCGGTGAACGCATCCGTGCGTTCTTCACGAACACCACGCTGCAGAACCCGACCGGCACCAGCACGGACGTGCCGGTCGCGCGCCGGATCCTCGAACTCGCCGAGCAGCACGGCACGCTGATCGTCGAGGACGACATCTTCGCGGACCTCGCGCCGGTGCCGGTGATGCCGCTCGCGATGCTCGACCAGTGCCGCCGGGTCGTGTACGTCTCGAGCATCTCCAAGACGATCTCGCCGACGCTGCGCGTCGGCTACGTGGCGGCACCCGCCGAGATCGCGCCCCGACTCGTGCGCCTGAAGACGCTGAGTGCGCTCGCTTCCAGCGAACTGTCCGAGCGCCTCGTACTCGACGTACTGACGCAGCCGCACTACCGGCGCCATCTCGAATCGCTGCGACGCCGCCTCGCGGCATCGCAGGCCAACGTGCAGGCCGCATTGCTCGCGCGCGGCGTCGAACTGGCGTTCCGGCCGGCGGCGGGCATGTTCCTGTGGGGTCGCCTGCGCTCGCGCGAAAGCGTCGGCAAGCTCTGGCGCACCGCAGCGGACGCCGGCGTGCTGCTGGCGCCAGGGGAGCTGTTCAGGCCGGACGCCAAGGCGACGCCGTACTGGCGCTTCAATGTCGCGCACTGCGACGGCGGTGAACTCGGGCGATTCCTGGACGCGGTCGCGGAGCGCGACCGGCGAGCCTAGGCGGCGGACTCGGCGGTCACGCGACGGCTGTACCAGCCGGTGATGCTGAGTCGCTCGCGCCGCGCCACCCGGACCTCGTGTTCGAAGCGGGCACTCATGAAGGCCACGAGCGTGCCGCCCCTCGGCGCGACCACCACCTCGCCAGCCGGCGTCGAGATCACGAGCTCGCCGCCGTCCTCCGCACCCCAGTCGGCGTTCAGGTACAGCACGATCGTGACGACGCGCTCGATGCCGCGCGGCGACCGGTCGAGATGCCGGACGTAGCGACGTCCCGCCGCGTACGTCGCGTAGTGCGTGTCGAGGCTCTGCAGGCCCAGCATCAGCTTGCGGTTGAGGCCCCGCCCGAGCGCGTCCAGTGACTCGAGCACGGGCTGCTCTGCGAGCGATCCCGGTGAATCAAGCCAGCAGATCCGGTCGCCGCGCACGTCGGGGCGTTCCGTGCGCGCGGTGCCAACTCCGATCCCGGCCTGGCGGAATTCTCCCGCTGCGTCGCGCGCGCGCATCGCGTCGACGAGCGCGAGGACGTCCCCGGGCGAAATGAACGCCGGCTCCAGCGCGTAGCCGGAGCCGGCGAGCGCCGCGGCGAGCCGCTCGGTGGAGGCCTGAGCGGCCGCCGGCGGCATCAGCGGCCGCGCTTGCGGCCTGCCGCCTTGCGAACCGCCTTCTTGGCGACCTTGCTGGCCGCCTTGCGCGGCGCCTTCCTGGGCGCGGGCTTCGTGCCCTTCCTCTTCGTCGCCTTCTTCTTGGCCGCCTTCTTCTTCGCGACCTTGCGACGCGGCTTCTTCGGCGGCAGCAGCATCGAGCCACGGCAGGCCGTCGCGCCGCAGCGGCAGGCGAAGATCTCGTCGATGTTCGGCGGATCGCTCGGATCCCGGTCGATCATGTAGTCGTAGCCGATTTCCGCGCCGGCCGGGATCGACCTGATCGCCTCGATGAAGACGCGCTTGTCTTCGATCACCGTCTCGCAGTTCGGATCGCAGCTGTGGTTGATGAACCGAGCCGGGCTGCCACCGACGCCGCCGTCGATGACGGTGCGCGCATCGACGGTGAACAGGAACGTGTGGTTGTCGTCATCCGCCTTGTGGGCATAGCGACGATCCGCCTCGGCGTGTGAAATACGGTCGCCGGTGTATTCGGCGATACGCGTGCCCTTGCGGATGTCCCTGGCGGCAAAGACGCCGGAACCGTGGACCCGCGAACGACGGACGCGCATGAGCGGCGAGCCGCTGGAACTCTTCATTCGAAACCTCGGACTCAGCTGGAAGGAAAGATCGGATGCGGCCTCAGACCGCAACCTCGGCCTTGATGGCCGGGTGGTACTGGTAGTCGAGGATTTCGAAGTCCTCGAACTGGTAGTCGAAGATCGTCGGCGGCCGACGACGGATGGCAAGACGTGGCAGCGGCAACGGTTCACGCGACAGCTGCAGGTCCACCTGCTCGAAGTGGTTGGTGTAGACGTGGCAGTCGCCGCCCGTCCATACGAACTCCCCCGGCTCGAGGTCGCACTGCTGCGCCATCATGTGGGTGAGCAGCGCGTAGCTGGCGATGTTGAACGGCACGCCGAGGAAGAGGTCGGCGCTGCGCTGATACAGCTGGCAGCTCAGTCGGCCGCCGGCCACGAAGAACTGGAAGAAGGCATGGCACGGCTGCAGCGCCATCTGCTCGAGCTCGCCGACGTTCCAGGCGCTGACGATGATGCGGCGCGAGTCCGGGTTGCGGCGCAGCGTGTCCACCGCGACCGCGATCTGGTCGATGTGGCGCCCGTCGGCGGCGAGCCAGTCGCGCCACTGCTTGCCGTAGACCGGACCGAGGTCGCCCGCCTCGTCCGCCCATTCGTCCCAGATGCGCACGCCGACGTCCTGCAGCGAGCGTGCGTTGGTCTCGCCGCGCAGGAACCACAGCAGCTCGTGGACGATGCTCTTCAGGTGCACGCGCTTGGTCGTCACCAGCGGGAATCCGTCGGCGAGATCGAAGCGCATCTGCCAGCCGAACGCCGCGACCGTGCCGACGCCGGTGCGGTCGCGCTTCGGCGTGCCCTTCTCGCGGACATGGCGCAGGAGGTCGAGGTACTGGCGCATGCTCAGCTCAGGACTGGGTGGCTGCAGGAGCGTGGTTGCCGGACGGCACGCGCGCCACGGCCGCGTACCCCAGCATCGCGGCGCCGGCGAGCAGCATCGGCAGCGACAGGATCATGCCCATCGTGACCCAGCCACCCGCGAGGTAGCCGATGTCGGCATCCGGGACGCGCACGAACTCGATCAGGATGCGGAACGTCGCGTAGCACACCAGGAACAGCCCGGACGGCGCCCACCGCGGCTGCGGCCGCGACGTGAACCACCACAGGATCACGAACAGCAGGAGCCCCTCGAGGGCCGCCTCGTAGAGCTGGGAGGCGTGCAGCACCTCGACGAGCCCGTCCGGGCGGTGCACCTCGAATGCCCAAGGCACGTCGGTGGGTTTGCCCCACAGCTCGCCGTTGATGAAGTTGCCGATGCGTCCGGCGCCGAAGCCGATCGCCGGCAGCGGCGCCGCGAAGTCGAACACGTCGACGAGCTTGCGGCCGCGACGCCACGCGAAGATGGCGAGCGCCACGAGCACGCCGACGAGCCCGCCGTGGAAGCTCATGCCGCCCTGCCAGATCTTGTACCAGTACGACGGATCCTGCTGCAGCGCCTGCTGGCCGTAGAACAGCAGCCAGCCGATGCGGCCGCCGAAGATCACGCCGAACACGCAGAAGAACAGGAAATCATCGACGTCGAGCGCCGACCAGGTCGAACCCCGCTGCTGCGCACGGTAACGCGCGAGTCCCCACGCGGACAGGAACCCGACGACGTACATGATCCCGTACCAGCGCAGCTTGACCGGGCCAAGCGCCAGCGCGACGGGATCGAATCCGGGGTAGTGCAGCATGGCCGGGATTGTAACGAATAAGGCGCCCGGGAACCCGCGTCAGAGATGGCGCCGGATCCCCGCCACCAGCTGGCCGCCAAGCTCGTAGAGCGCCGCGTGGCTGGTCTCGAGGGCCGCCGTATGGGGCAGCCAGTCGCCAAGCTCCCCGCCGGACGCCGACGCCGGCGCGACCGGCGCCGGCACGACGTCGAGGCCCACCGCCTCGAACTCGGCCACCGCCCGGCGCATGTGGACGGCCGAGGTGACGAGCAGCACCCGCCGCAGGCCCGCCGGGCGCAGCAACCGCGCGCTTTCGATGGCGTTCTCGCGCGTATCCCTCGAGCGCCGCTCCACGAAGCGCGCCTCGAGGCCGAACTGCTGGCGCAGGGCCTCGGCCATCGCATCCGCCTCGGGAGGCGCCGAACCGAACGTGCCGCCGGAGACGAGCAGCGGCAAACCAGTGCGTCGCGCGAGCGCCGCACCCCCGGCCAGCCGCTCGATCGTCTCCGGACTCGGCTGCGCAGCCGCAGGCGGTGGCGGGCGCCGCATGCCGCCGCCGAGCACGACGATCACCTCGGCGTGGACCGCGAGCGAGGGGTCGAGCGGCGGGTAGGCCTCGACCCGCATCGACAATCGGTTGGCCACGACCGGCAGGCTCAACGCCAGCAGCAGCCCGAGCGCCGCGCCGGCCACGAGCCGACCGGCCAGCGGCCGGCGCCGGCGCCGGCCGAGCCACAACCCGAAGCTCGCCAGCAGGATGGGCCCGAGCGGCAGCAGCACGAGGCTGCGGGCAATGGCGCGCAGCGCGTGCTCAGCGTCCATCGATGGCACTCAGTCGTGCGTGACCCGGCACAGGAACGCCTTCAGGTAACGAGTTTCCGGGATCGCCGGATGCACGGGATGATCGGGCGACTGCGAGCCCGTGGCGAGGATCTGCACGAAGCGACCCAGGTGCCGCCCGCCGCGCTGGATCGCATCGGTGAGCTGCTCCGGCGCCAGGTGATAGGAGCACGAGCACGACACGAGCAGGCCGTCGCGGGCGAGCAGCTGCATCGCGAGCTGGTTGATGCGCTTGTAGGCCGCCTCGCCCTTGGGCGCGTCCTTGCGACGCTTGATGAAGGCGGGCGGATCGACGATCACGGCGTCGAACTTCTCGTTGGCGGCGTGCAGGGCCTCCATCGCGTCGAAGGCATCGTCGCGGATCGCCTCGAGCGCGACGCCATTGGCCGCGGCGTTGCGGGCGGCCGCCTCGAGCGCGGGCGCCGATGAATCGATCGCGGTCACCGCGGCGCCGTTTCGCGCGGCACCGACCGACCAGCCACCGACGTAGCTGAACACGTCGAGCACGCGCTTGGCGCCGGCCATGAGCGGCAGGAACTGGCGCCGGTTCGCCGCCTGGTCGTAGAACCAGCCGGTCTTCTGGCCGGTCGCGAGCGGCGCGCTGAACGTCAGCCCCGCCTCGCGCACGGTGATCGACTCGGGCAGCTCGCCACGCGCGACCTCGATGTACTTCTCGAGCTGCTCGAGCTCGCGCGCGCCGGAGTCGTTCTTGAACACGATCACCCGCGGCTTCACGACCTTCTCGAGGGCAGCGACGATCGCGCCCTTCTGCTGCTCCATCCCGGCGGTGCCGATCTGGGCGACGAGCACGTCGCCATAGCGATCGACGACGAGTCCGGGCAATGCGTCCGACTCGCCATGCACGAGCCGGTAGTACGGCTCGGTGTAGAGCCGTTCGCGCAGCGCGAGCGCGACGTTCAAGCGATGCACGATGAGCGAGGGACCCGGCGCGAACCCGCGATCGCGGCCGACGATGCGCGCCGCGATCAGCGAATGCGGGTTCACGTAGGCGTAGCCGAGGAACTTGTCGCGGTCCGAGCGCACGGCCGCATAGGCACCCGGCGCGAACGAGGTCAGCGGCGTCGCCGTCGTGTCGACCTCGTTGCTGAAGATCCACAGGTGCCCGGCGGCGACACGCCGTTCCTCGTGACGCTTCAGGCGCAGCACGGGCAGGTCGGCGACCCGGGCGTCGGCATCGGGCGGGGGGACGGGCTCGTGGTTCATCGGCGGTCTCGACTGGACGGTACGGCCGCGGGACGCGGCGGGGCTCGCGTATAGTGCGCGGGCCGCCGCATTCTAGCCGACACGCCCGCCGCGCCCCGGACTTTCACCGATGACCGCCCGCCCCGGCCCCCGCGAAAACCGCCTCGCCCTCGAGACGAGCCCGTACCTGCGCCAGCATGCGCACCAGCCCGTCGACTGGTACCCCTGGGGCCCCGAGGCCCTCGATCGCGCGCGTCGCGAGGACCGCCCGATCCTGCTGTCCGTCGGCTACGCGGCCTGCCACTGGTGCCACGTCATGGCGCACGAGTCGTTCGACGACCCGGCGACCGCGAAGCTGATGAACGAGCTGTTCGTCAACATCAAGGTCGATCGCGAGGAGCGGCCCGATCTCGATCGCGTCTACCAGGTCGCGCAGGCGGTGATCACGCAGCAGGGCGGCGGCTGGCCGCTGACGATGTTCCTGTCGCCGGACGATCACATGCCGATCTTCGGCGGCACGTACTTCCCGCCCGTGCCCCGCCACGGGCTGCCGGCCTTCGCGGACCTGCTGAACCGGGTCGCGCGCTACTGGCGCGAGCAGCGCCGCTCGGTCCACGAGCAGGGCCAGCAGCTGAAGGCGGTCTTCGAGTCGCTGCTGCCGGAGTCCGCGCCGCCGGGCACGCGCCTCGACGGCACGCCAATCGACGCGGCGCGCGCGGCGCTGGAGCGTCGCTTCGATCGCGACAGCGGTGGATTCGGTGGCCCGCCGAAGTTCCCCCAGCCCGCGGCGATCGAGCGCTTGCTGCGCCATTGGGCTCGCAGCCAGCACGGCGACACGCCGGACCTGCAGGCGCTCTACATGGCGACCCTGACCCTGACGCGCATGGCCGAGGGCGGACTGCGCGACCACGTGGGCGGCGGCTTCGCGCGCTACTCGGTGGACGGCGCGTGGCGCATCCCGCATTTCGAGAAGATGCTGTACGACAATGGCGCGCTGCTCGCACTGTATGCACAGACGTCGGTCGCGACCGGCGACCCGCTCTACGCCGACGCCGCGAATGGCATCGCCGACTGGGCGCTGCGCGAGATGCAGGCGCCCGGCGGTGGATTCCACTCGAGCCTCGACGCGGACAGCGAGGGCGAGGAAGGGCGCTACTACGTCTGGACGCGCGAGCAGATCGAGGCGCTGCTGCCGGAGGACGAGTTCGCCGTGGTGCGCGCCCGGTACGGCCTCGACGGCGTCCCCAACTTCGAGGGCCGCTGGCACCTCGCCGCGTGCGCCTCGCTCGCTGGCACGGCCGCGGCCACCGGTCACTGCGGCGACGGCACCGCGGCGCGCCTCGCGAGCGCACTTGCGCGCCTGCGGCATGCGCGCGACGGGCGCGAGCGACCGGCGCTCGATGACAAGGTGCTCACCGGCTGGAACGGGCTGATGGTGCGCGGGCTCGCGATCGGCGCACGCGCCCTGGCACGCGACGACCTCGAGGTCGCCGCGACGCGCGCGGTCGACTTCCTGCGCGAGGCGCTGTGGCGCGATGGTCGCCTGCTGGCGAGCCATGCCGGCGGCCGTGCGGGCGGCGGCGCGTACCTCGACGACCATGCGTTCCTCGCCGACGCGCTGCTCGAGCTGCTACAGGTCCGCTGGCGCGCGGCGGACCTCGGCTTCGCGATCGAGCTGGCCGAGGCGATGCTGCGACACTTCGAGGACGGCGAGCGCGGCGGCTTCTGGTTCACGGCCGACGACGCCGAGCGCCTCGTGCATCGCCTCAAGCCGTTCGCGGACGAGGCGACTCCCGCCGGCAACGGCGTTGCCGCCCGAGTGCTGCTGCGCCTCGGGTTCCTGATCGGCGAACCACGCTACCTCGAGGCCGCGGAACGCGCGCTCAGGGCCGCATGGCCGTCGCTGCTGGCGGCACCGGAGGCGCACGCGGCACTGCTCGACGGGCTCGAGGAATTCCTCGCGCCAACCGAAATCGTGGTGTTGCGGGGTCCGCGGTCGGTCATCGAACCGTGGCGCGCCGAACTTGCACGCCTGTATGCCCCGCGGCGCCTCGTCATCGCGCTGCCCGCCGAGGCGACCGACATCCCGGCCACGCTCGCCGCGAAGTCCGCCACCGCCGGCGGCGTCGCCTACGTGTGCGCAGGAACGCGGTGCGAGGCGCCGATCGACTCGTTCCCGGCGCTGGTGCGACGACTGCGCGACGGCATCGGGGCCTAGCCGCGCGCGCCGGGGATGGCCGCGAGCACCGCGGCACGCAGCTTCTCGCGCAGGGCGCCGTGGACCGAGGCATCGAACGGCGCCGCACCTGCCCAGTCCCACGCCCATGGTTGCGCCGTCACGAGCGCTGCCGGCTCGTCGCTGCGCCGCGGGAAGAGGTGCGCATGCAGCGCAGGCTCGACGTTGCCGAAGATCGCGTAGTTGATGCGCAGCACTGCGCACTCGGCCGCCAGCACGTCGCCGAGCGCCGCCATCTCGCCGAGGAACGCGGCCCGCGCAGCGCCGGCCAGCGCATTGAGGTGCGGGACCACCGGGTCCGGCAGCAGCAGGCAGTAGCCCGGAATGACCTGCGGGTCGCCGAGCACCGCCCAGCCGCTCGCGAGGCGGGCGATGACGGTCGGGTCGGAACCGGCGCGCAGTGCGGCGACGCGTCGGTGGATCGCGGTCGTGGTCAGCCCCGTCATGCCTGCCCCCGGAACATGAAGTACACGGCCCCGAGCATGCACAGCGACGCCCAGAGGTAGTCGAGCCTGAGACCCTGCCTGAGGTAGAAGACCACGAACGGCACGAAGACCACGAGCGTGATGAGTTCCTGCAGGATCTTCAGCTGCGGCACCGTCATCACGCCATAGCCGATGCGGTTCGCCGGGACCTGCAGCAGGTATTCGAACAGCGCGATGCCCCACGAGACGAGGGCCGCGACCCACCACGCGCGGGTGCTGAGGGTCTTCAGGTGCGCGTACCAGGCGAACGTCATGAACACGTTCGACAGCGACAGCAGCAGGATCGTCTTCAGCAGCGGCGACATCCGGATCCTCCCGGCAGCGCCCCGGCACTCATCCGTGCGGATGGGCCCGGCGCACCGCCGCGACCTCTGCCGGCAGCACCGGCGCCGCGTGATTGCCGAAGCTGGATCGCACGTGCGTGAGCACGGCGGCGAGATCGGCGTCGGTCAGGTAGGCGAACTGGGGCATCACGCCGGCGTAGGCGCCGCGCGGCAGCGCGGCCGGTCGCTGCCCGTACATGACCCAGCCCAGCAGCACCTCGGGATCGCCGAGCGGAACCGGCGTGCCGGCCAGCGGCGGCTGCATGCCGCGCACGCCCTGTCCCTCGGCTCCGTGGCAGCTCCGGCAGTTCATCGCGTACACGCGGGCGCCGGCGCTCGCGCCGGGTCCCGGCGCCCCCGGCCCGCAGCCGGCCAGCATCCCCGCGAGCGCGAGCAGCACGCCTGCGCGGAGCGCTGCGGGCCCCACCCTCAGCCGTTCCAGGTGCGGACCCGGCCGGTGTCGAGGTGCACGAACTGCAGGTCGCGGTAGAACCCGACGCCGCCGCGCGACAGCGCGTGGCCCTCGTCCCGCAGGCGCGCGAGGTCGCAGCCGACGAGACGCACGTCGATGGCGCGGCCTTCCATGTGCAGGCTGTGCGCCGCGACGCCGTTCGAGCGGGCGTGCATCGCGGCGTTGCTCTCCGGCGAGCGGTATCCGGAGATCACCTCGAACTCAGCGTCGCGGCCACAGCGGGTGGCGGCGATGCACAGCAGGTCGAGCAGCGCGGGGTCGATCGCATGCTCGGCGCCGTTGCGATGGTCGCGCAGGACGCGGCTGACGTCGGCGAGCGAGTCCGCGCAATAGCGACCATCGCGGCAGTAGTCGGTCGCGAGCGTCTCGGCCGTATGGGTATTGTGCAGGACGATGCGGCGCGTGGGCGCCACGTCCGCGAGGACCCTGCGCGGCGCGAGCAATGCGACCGCCGCGGCCCCGCCGAGCGCGAGCACGCCCCGGCGCGTCAGCAGCGCCGGGCAGGGGTCGTCCTGGGTGGGAGTCCGTTGCATGGGGCGGAGTCTCCCTGACACCCCCGCCAAACTCAAGGCTGTCCGCTTCCGGCGACATCCTCGCGGGCGTTGATGGCGAGCCGGCGCGCCCGCGGGATGAAGTTGAAGTCCGAGGCGCTGCAGCTCGTGTAGGCGCCCATGTTCCGACCCACGACCAGGTCGCCGGCCTCGAGTAGCGGCAGCGGGATGTCCTCGCGGATCACGTCGATGCTGTCGCAGGTGGGGCCGGCGAGCACCGCGTTCACGCGCTCGCCGTCCTCGCGCAGCGCGACGACCGGATAGCTGGCGTGGTCGTAGATCTGCCCGTTGAACGAGCCGTACATGCCGTCGTCGAGGTAGAACCACCAGCGGCCATCCCGCAGCGCGCGCCCGACCACCGACGCGACGCAGGTTCCCGCCGGCGCCACGATGTAGCGGCCGGGCTCCGCGATCAGCCGCAGTCCGGGCGGCAGGCCGGCGAGCGCGGCGCGGATCGGCGCGCAGAACTCCTCGATCGGCATCGCCGGCTCGAGATAGTCGGCCGGGAAGCCGCCGCCGATGTCGAGCACCGAGAGCGCATGCCCCGAGTCGCGCGCCGCCCGGATCAGGGCGCCGCACGCTTCGATGGCGTTCACGTGCATCACCGGGGTCGGCGTCTGCGAGCCGACGTGGAACGAGAGGCCGACGACCTCGACGCCCAACTTGCTGGCGAGCGCGAGCAGCTCGGGCACGGCGGCGGGCTCGCAGCCGAACTTCTTGGACAGGTCGCACACGGCGTCCGCCGCGCGGAACGCCACCCGCAGCAGCACGCGGACGCGCTTGCGGTGGCGCACGAACTTGCCGAGCTCGTCCGGGTTGTCCGCGACGAAGATGCGCACGCCGAAGCGCAGCGCGTCGCGGATGTCGCTGTCGCGCTTGATCGGGTGCGTGTGGATGCAGCGCTCCGGATCCACGCCTGCGCTGCGCACGAGGTCGACTTCGCCGCCGCTGGCGAGGTCGAAGTAGCCGCCGACCTCCTTCAGCGCCGCGATCACGGCGAGGTCGGGGAGCGGCTTCAGCGCGTAGTGCAGGTCGACGCCGGGCAGCGCCGCGGCGAGCCTGCGGTAGCGCTCGCGAACGACGTCGCAGTCGACGAGCAGCAGCGGCGAGCCGTGGCGGGCGACCAGCGCCTCGAGGTCGGCGCGGGCGTACGGAGCCGTGAACCGGAGCGGCGTGGTGGACTCTCTCGGGCGGAACGACACGGCGGGCTTGGGCACTCGGGAGGTCTCCTCGGCGGGGCGCGGATTCTAGGCCAATTCGTCTGCAGCGCAAGCGGCGGCCGCCCGGCCGAGCCGGTCACGCACGGCATCCCAGGCCGGCGACGCCGGCACCGCCTCGACCAGGATCAGCTCCGCACCGACCCAGTCGAGCCGCCGCAGGCTCGCGTACAGGTCGTGCGCATAGCGGGCAGGATCGGTGCCGGCGTCCACCCAGAGGATCCCGGCGAAGCCGGCCGGTGCCGGCCGGCCGGCGAGCACGGCCACGCCGGGCCCGTAGCCGGCGTCCCGCTCGGCGCGCTCGACGAGCCGCAGGGGCGTGGCCGGCGCGTAGTGCGAGACGGTCGTGCCGGGTGCCCGCGGGCCCTCGCCCGCCGCTGCGCGGCGCAGCGGCCCGATCACGGCCTCCAGATCCGCCTGGGAGATGCCGCCCGGCCGCACCAGCAGCGGCTCGCCGGCGAGGCTCACGATCGTCGATTCCAGGCCAACCTCGCAGTCACCCCCATCCAGCAGGCAGGGCGTCGCGGTCCCGAACTCCTCGCGCACGTGCGCGGCCGAGGTCGGGCTCACGCGCCCATAGCGGTTCGCGGACGGCGCGGCCACGCCACCGCCGAACGCCGCGAGGAGCCGCTGCGCGACCGGGTGGCCGGGCACGCGCAGCCCGACGGTGTCCTGGCCACCCGTGACCGCGTCCGGGACCCCGCCCGCCCGCGGCAGGATCAGCGTCAGCGGTCCCGGCCAGAAGCGCGCGGCGAGCCTGCGCGCGGCGTCCGGCACGTGGCTCGCCCAGGCCTCGAGCGCGCTCCCGGCGCTGAGGTGGACGATCAGGGGATGCGCCGCGGGTCGCCCCTTGAGCGCGTAGATCTTCGCGACGGCCGCGGGATTCAGGGCGTCCGCGCCGAGCCCGTACACCGTCTCCGTCGGAAACGCGACGAGCTCGCCCGCCCGCAGCAGCGCGGCGGCGTGCGCGATCGGATCGGGGTCGGTCACGGCGCCGGTTCGGGCGGCTGGGCGCGCCGCACCAGCTCGCGGGCGAGGCCGAACAGCGTCAGCGGGGCGCAGCCCTCCGCCTTGTTGTTGGCGATGACGATCGCCTCGTTGCCGCGACCGAGGATCTGCTCGAGCAGCGTGGCCACGGCGGCGCGATTGGTCGCATCCGGGTCGACGATCCGGTCGAACGGGAAGTACCGCTCGCGTGCCGCCTCGTAGTCCTGGCTCGGATGCAGCATCCAGCGGATCACCACCGCGCCCGACAGCCAGCTGTGCTCCCCGAGCAGTTCCGCCTGGTCGAGCACGCTCGGCATGCGCGGATGCACGTTGAAGCAGTGCGTGACGCCGTTGCGCGCGAGCACGTCCGCGTACTCCGGGCCGAGCATCTCCCGGTTGCGCAGCTCGACGGCGTACTGCGGGCCGCGCGGCAGCGCCTGGAGGAAGCGACCGAGCGCCTCGAGGAACAGCTGCGGCTCGCGGGCGTACGGCAGGCCGAGCGGCGGGAACTGGAACAGCAGAGCGCCGAGGCGCTCGCCGAGGCCCTCGACCGCGGGCGTGACGATGCGCTCGATCGCGTAGTCGAGGTCGAGGAAACGATCGACGTCCGGCTGCACCGCGATGTTGCGCGCCTGCCGGTCGATCGGCGTCGTCAGTGCGGCGTGCGCCTTGACGACGAAGCGGAAATCCGCCGGCACCTGCACGGCGTGGTGCCGGAACTCATCGGCCGACAACGGCGCGTAGAACGTCCGGTCGACGCCCACGGCGCGCAGCAGCGGGTGGCGCGAGTAGGCGCCGAGCCCCTCGCGCGAGAGCATCTGTTCGCCGACTCGCTGCCCGTAGACGAGGCCGGCCCAGCCGGGGAACGACCAGCTCGAGGTCCCGAGCCGGAGCCCGTCCGGCAGCTTGCCGGGCAGGTGGTCGAAATCGGGCGGCAGCGGCGCGACGCCGATCAGGTCGGCATCGGACCCGCCGGTCGAAAACAGCTCGAACTGGGTGGCGAGGTCGGGCAGCACTGGATTGGCCGGAACGATGGAACCTTCAACTTAAAGAATGCGGCGCCCGGCGGCAACCAACCGCGTCACGCCCCGGAGCCACGCGCGGCACGCGGGGCGGCGGATCAGTCGAGCGCGCGCCGGCTCCAGCCGTCCGGGCCCCGCCGCAGCTCGTACGTCGGCCAGTAGTGCTTGTCGAGCTTGAGCGTGATCACCTCGACCGAGTCGTTCCAGGCCAGCGTCTTCAGCCGCAGCGAGGCGCGATCCTCGCGTCCCGAGACCGCCGCGAGGAATGCATCGAGGTCGGGCGTCGGCTTGCCGTCGACCTCGACGATGCGCCGGCCGCTCCACAGCCCGTAGCGCGTCGCCGGCGAGCCGTACAGGTAGAGCGCGACGAGCACGCCGTCCGGCGCGACGCCGCGCTGCACCGCGATCGCGCGATGCGGGGCCTGCAGGACCGCGCCGGCCCAGACTACCGCGCGCTCGATGTCCGCGCCGCCGAGCGCGGCGGTTTCGACGTCGACCGTCAACTCGGCGCCGTTGCGCAGGACCGTGACGCGCGCGCGAGGTTCCTGCGCCGCCGCTTCGACCTCGCGGAAGCGCGTGACGATCCTGCCATCGATGGCGAGCAGCAGGTCGCCCGACTGCAGCACCTTCGCCGCCGGCGAGCCCGCCACGAGGCGGCCGATGCCGAGCACCTGGCGCCGCGCCGGACTGTGCGCCTCGATCCGGCGCACCCAGTCCTCGTTGAGACCGAGCTTGCGCGCGACCGACAGCGGCACCGGCTGCAGCTCCGCCTCGAGCGAGCGCAGCGTGCGGCCACTGCGCACCAGGTCGACCATCTCGGTGACGACCGCCGCCGGGACGCCGAAATTCTGCTGCTGCAGCTCGCGGCCATTGTCGAATGCGAAGCTCGACCACAGCGCGCGCACGTCGCCTGCGTGGTCGGTGATCACGCCGTCGAAGTCGGTCGGCCCGTTGACGAGCGTGACCACGTCGATGTTCGAGTCGCGGAACGCGAGCGTGCGCGACACGGGGAACTGCGCGGCCTCGAGCGAGGCGACGCGGCTCTGCAGCAGCGCGACGCGCTGGTCGGCGCGCAGGCCCACCACCCAGACCTCCTCGCCCGCATCGAGGTCGCGCGTCGAGAAGTGCGCCGCCTTCACCGGGGTCGAGCCGATCAGCCGCGGGTCGTAGGAGATGACCGCGAGGTTGTGCAGCGGATGCACGTACTCGACCCGCCCGGGCACCTCGATGGTGCCGGCGAAGGTGACCCGGACGTCGCCCATCGCGATCGGCACCGTGTTGCGGTCCGTGACGATGAGCCCGCGCGCGGCGTCGACGACGATGCCGGTTCCGCGATAGCCCCGCTCGGTGACCCCCGACACGGAATACGGCATGTCGAAATTGATCGAGACGAGAGAGGGCGCGACGCGGTCGGCGCGCGCATCCCCGGACTGCGCGAAGGTGGTGCTGGCGGGCTGCACGGCCACGGACGGAGGCGGCGCGGCAAGCGTCCGGCACGGCCACCAGCCGGCGACGTCGTCGCGATGGCAGCGGCGCGCAGGGAACCACTGGCGGTCGACGCGGACCACGCGCAGCTGCTGTGCGCGCGGATCGTCGAGGGTGTAGAAGCGCAGCGCGGCGCGGTCACCGTCGGCGAGGCCCGCGATCACGCGCTCGAAGTCGTCGAGCGTTTCGATCGCCGTGCCATTGAAGCTGGTCGCGACCGCGCCGCGAGGCACGCCGGCCGAGCCGAGCGCGTAGCCCGGGTTGGAGACGTAGATGCCCTTCAGCGGCACGTTGAACGGGCGGGCCATCTGGTACGAGAGCGCGTGGACGACGCCGTCGCCGAACTCGATGTACTCCGCCGGCGTGATCGAGTGCAGGTCGACGACCGGCACGTCGCGCACCAGCCGTTGGCCACCGCGCTGGATCTCGAGCTTGAGCGTGCTGCCGACCGCATCGTCGAGGATGGACTCGAGCGACAGGAATTCGGTGATGTAGTGGCCGTCGACGGTCACCAGCACGTCGCCCGGCTGCAGCAGGCCCTCGCTCGGCGAGCCGGGCTGCACTTCCTTGACGACCAGCATGCCGACCTGGCGCGGGAACGCCCGACGCACGTCCGCCTCCGTGTCCGCCGCGAGGCCGAGCCGGCGCAG
Organism: uncultured Pseudomonadota bacterium; assembly: GCA_903884235.1. Taxonomy (GTDB): domain Bacteria; phylum Pseudomonadota; class Gammaproteobacteria; order Steroidobacterales; family Steroidobacteraceae; genus CAIKZZ01. The sequence continues at coordinate 197,618 of CAISEB010000016.1, read as the reverse complement.
TTCGTCGTAGGGCGTGTACTCGAACACGGTCTCGAGCGTGCCGCGCGTGACCGGCCTGCCCTTCTGGATCAGGCGCAGCGCGCGCACCACGCGATCGAGCGGCAGGTAGAAGCTGGATGCCGCCTGCGTCGAGCCGCCGGCGTTCAGCGCGATCGCCCGTCCGCGCACGTCGATGACCGGCGAGCCCGAGGAACCGCCGGAGGTGCCGGAGGCAGCCTGGTAGTAGAAGGTGTTGAAGTCGTTGTACTTGCCGGCGCCATAGGCAGGGGCGTCCCGGTCGAGCCGCGCAAGCGTGCCGGCGAGGATCGACAGCTGCTCGCCGGCATCGTTGCCGACCACGCGGATCTCGGTGCCGACGCGGGCGCCGTCCGGCGCCAGCGGGATCTCGCGGGGCTCGATGAAGCGCAGCTTGGCCGGATCGTAGCGATACACGCCGAAGTCATGGACCGGATCGCGGTAGACCGGATAGAGCTGGACCTCCTCGCGATTGACGAACACCGCCTGCGCGGTGACGGGGCCTGGCGTCACGACATGGCGGTTGGTGAGGATCAGGCCGCGCTTGGCGTCGACGACGAAGCCGGTGGCCTGCGCGGTCGTGTTCCATTCGGTGTCGAAGGCGCGCGTCTGGTCGACCTGGATCGCCACGACCCCCGCGGCGATGCGCTCGAGGGTGCGGGCCCACTCCGGGCGCTCCTCCGCGGACTCCGCCACCGGCGCCGCGGCGGCGGCGCGCGTCGCGACGACCCGCGCGGACGGGGCCGCAATGGCCGTCGCGGCAGCCAGCCAGAGCACGGCGGCAAGGCCCGGCCGCGTCATCAGGTCGATGCGCATCTTCGCGTTCCCCGGTGGTCGAACTTCAGAAACGATAGCCGAAGGCGCCGTGGAAGCGCGTCTGGATGTCCTCAAGTGTGAACTGGTGCGACTGCGTGCCGTGGTGGGCGATCTTGATCGCGCCGATCAGAGAGGCGAGCCGCCCGGTCGTCGCCCAGTCGAGCCCGTGCGTGAGGCCATAGATGATGCCGGCCCGGTAGGCGTCGCCGCAGCCCGTCGGATCGACGACGCGCTCCGGCGCGACGACCGGGACGTCGATCACCTTGCCGTCGGCATGGATCCGCGAACCCTCGGCGCCTCGCGTGACGATGTAGGCGCGGCACTGATCCGCGATCGCCTCGGGCGAAAGGCCGGTGCGCTCCTGGATGAGCTCCGCCTCGTAGTCGTTGACGATCACCCAGCTTGCCTGGCGGATGAACGCCGCCAGCTCGTCGCCGCCGAACATCGGCAGTCCCTGTCCGACGTCGAAGATGAACGGGATCGAGGCCTCGGCGAACTGCCGGGCGTGCCCGATCATCGCGTCGCGCGCGTCCGGCCCGACGAGCCCGAGCGAGATGCCGCCATCGGCCGGCACCGCGTACTCGGCCGCATGCTGCATCGCGCCGGGGTGGAATGCCGTGATCTGGTTGTCGTCGAGATCGGTCGTGATGAACGCCTGCGCGGTGTAGGTGTCGGGGATCCGGTGCACGTGCGCCAGCGAGAGCCCGTGCCGGCGCAGCCACGCCTCGTACGCGTCGAAGTCCTCGCCGACCGTGCCCATCAGCAACGGCTGCTCGCCGAGCAGGCGCAGGTTGAAGGCGATGTTGCCGCCGACGCCGCCGTAGTTGCGGCGCATCTGAGGCACGAGGAACGACACCGACAGCATGTGGATGCGATCGGGCAGGATGTGTTCCTTGAATCGCCCGTCGAACACCATGACCGTGTCGTAGGCGATCGAGGCGCAGATCATCACGCTCATCAGGGGAACTCCGCTCAAAAGGCGGCACGATACCGGTAGGGTCGGGTCACCGCCACCGCACAGAGGCTCAGCGGCCTGCCAGGATGAGCGCCCAGGTCGCCGCCAGCAGCACGAAGGACACGAATACGGCCGCCGAGCCGAGGTCCTTCGCGAGCCCCGACAGGGCATGGCGCTCGGTGCCGATCCGGTCGATCGCCGCCTCGACGGCGCTGTTGAGGAGCTCGACGATCAGGATCAGGAACATCGGCGCGACGAGCACGGCCCGCTCGACGCCCGTGTGGCCGAACCAGATGCCGGCCGGCACCACGAGCAGGGCGCCGAGGCACTCCTGCCGGAAAGCCTCCTCCTCCCGCCAGCAGCCGGCGAGGCCCTGCCAGGTATTGCCGAACGCCTTGGCGAGGCGAGTGGCGCCGGTCGGCTTCTCGCCGGGCCGCACCGAGGTGCGGCCGGGATCATGGGTCATGCAAGGGGCTTCCAGGTCAGGTCCAGGTTCTTCGCGGCGCGCACGTCATCGAGGCGGCGCACCGGCAGCGTGTACGGCGCCCCCTTGAGCCTGGCCGGGTCCTCGGTCGCCTCCTTGCGGATCGCGACCATCGCCTCGACGAAGCCGTCGAGCGCCTCCTTGGCCTCGGTCTCGGTCGGCTCGATCAGCAGGCACTCCGGCACCAGCAGCGGGAAGTACGTCGTCGGCGCATGGTACCCGAAGTCCAGCAGCCGCTTGGCGAAGTCCATCGCCGTCGTGCCGAGGTCCCGTGCGGCGTGCTTCATCGTCAGGATGAACTCGTGCGTCGCGCGCCGGTGCGGGTAGGCCGGATCGAAGCCCTCCTGCTTGAAACGCGCCAGCAGGTAGTTCGCGTTCAGGGTCGCGAACTCGCCGATGCGCTGCATGCCTTCGCGGCCGACCATGCGCATGTAGATGTAGGCGCGCAGCAGGACGCCCGCGTTGCCCATGAAGCCGGACAGGCGACCGATCGAGGCGGGCAGGTCGCGCTCGTCGAGGTACCGGTAGCGCTCGCCGTCCCGGCCGACGACCGGGATGGGCAGGTACGGCAGCAACCGCTCGCCCACGCCGACCGCGCCGGCGCCCGGTCCGCCGCCGCCGTGCGGCGTCGAGAACGTCTTGTGCAGGTTCATGTGGATGACATCGAAGCCCATGTCGCCGGGCCTGACCTTGCCGAGGATCGCGTTGAGGTTCGCGCCGTCGTAGTACAGCAGGCCACCGGCGTCGTGCACGAGCGCGCGCAGGTGGGCGATGCCGCGCTCGAACACGCCGAGCGTCGACGGGTTCGTGAGCATGATGCCCGCGGTGCGCGGCCCGACCACCTTGCGCAACGCCTCGATGTCGCAGTCGCCGTCGGCATTGACCGGGATCTCGATGACCTTCATGCCGCACATCGTCGCAGTCGCCGGGTTCGTCCCGTGAGCAGCCTCCGGCACGATGATCTCGTTGCGCGCGTGATCGCCACGCGCATGGTGGTACGCGCGGATCATCGCGACTCCGGCGAACTCGCCCTGCGCACCGGCCATCGGCGTCAGCGACACGCCGCGCATGCCCGTGACCTCCTTCAGCATTTCCTGAAGTTCGTACATGCAGGCGAGGAACCCCTGCCCCTGCGACTCGGGCGCGAGCGGATGGCGCGCGAGGAACTCCGGGAGCATGGCGTACTGATTGCAGCCGCGCGGGTTGTACTTCATCGTGCACGAACCGAGCGGGTAGAAGTGCGTGTCGATCGAGAAGTTGAGCTGGCTGAGGCGGGTGTAGTGGCGCACCGCCTGCAGTTCGGAGACCTCGGGCAGCATCGGCCTGCGCCTGCGACGCAGGGACTCCGGCACCGCATTCGAGGTCGGGCGCGGCGGCATCTGCGCCTCGGCCCGGCGACCCGGGCGCGACAGCTCGAAAATCGTCGGCTCGCGCGGCGCGGCGGGCGCGCCTGTGCTTGCGTGCATCGTGTTCTCCTGCGTCATGCGAGCACGGCGCGCAGCGCCGTCGCGAAGGCTTCGAGGTCAGCGCCGGTCTTGGTCTCGGTGGCGCAGACCAGCAGCGCATGGCCGAGTTCCGGGTAGTCCCGCGATGCGTCGTAGCCGCCCGCGATGCCACGCCTCGCCAGAGCCTCGAGCACCGGACCCACGGGCCTGTCGAGCCGCAGCAGGGCCTCGTGGAAGCGCGTGCCGCTGAACGCGGCCTTCACCCCGGGCACGGTCTCGAGCGCCGCGACGAGGCCTGCGGTCCGTTCCATCGACGCCGCGGCGACGCGCTCCAGCCCCTCGGCGCCGACGATCGCGAGGTAGATCGTGGCCGCCGTCATCAGCAGCCCCTGGTTCGTGCAGATGTTCGACGTCGCCTTGCCACGCCGGATGTGCTGCTCGCGCGCCTGCAGCGTCAGCGTATAGCCGGGGCGTCCGTCGAGGTCGAGCGTGCGTCCCACGATGCGGCCCGGCATCTGGCGCACGTGCTCCATCCGCGTCGTCATGAAGCCGAAGTAGGGGCCGCCCGAGGACAGCGGCACGCCGAACGGTTGCCCGTCGCCAACCGCGATGTCCACGCCGTGCTCGCCCCACTCGCCCGGGGGCTTCAGCAGCGCGAGCGACGTCGGGTTGACCGCGGCGATCGCGAGCGCGCTGTGCGCGTGGGCCCAGTCGGTGGCGCGATCGACGTCCTCGAGCACGCCGAAGAAATTCGGCTGCTGCATCACGACCGCCGTGATGTCCTGGCCCTCGTACGCGGCGAGCGCATCGATCACGGTCTGGCCGCTGGCCGGATCGAAGGGCACCTCCTCGAAGACGAGGCCCTGGTTGTCGGCGATGGCATGCACACACTTGCGCCAGGTCGGGTTCACGGCCCTCGGCATCAGGATGCGCGACGACTTGGAGCGGCGGTTGGCGCGCACCGCCATCAGGCATGCCTCGGCGAGCGCCGAGGCACCGTCGTACAGCGAGGCGTTGGACACGTTCATGCCCGTGAGCGTCGCCATCATCGTCTGGAATTCATAGATCGTCTGCAGCGTGCCCTGGCTCGCCTCGGCCTGGTAGGGCGTGTACGCGGTGTAGATCTCGCCGCGCGTCGTGATCGCCCAGACGGCCGCCGGGATGTGATGTTCGTAGGCGCCGGCGCCGATGAAGTTGAGCGGCCGGCCATCCAGGGCAGCGCGCTCGGACATCAGCCGGCCGATCTGCATCTCGGATGCCGCTGGCGGGATGCCGTCGAGCGGCTTGCAGCGCAGCGCCGCGGGGATCTCGTCGAACAGGTCCTCGATGCTGCCGACGCCGATCGCGTCCAGCATCTCGCGGACATCGTCCGATGTGTGCGGAATGAATGCCATGGTCTTCTCCGGGTTCGCCTATTCCGCAGACTCCGCCAGCACCTTCTCGTATCCGCCGGCATCGAGCAGCCCGCCGAGCGCCGCGGCGTCCGCCGGCGCCAGCTGCCACAGCCAGCCGTCGCCATAGGGATCGGTGTTGATCTTCTCCGGCGCATCGCCGAGCGCGCCATTGCCCGCCACCACGCGCCCCGCGACGGGCGCGTAGACGTCGGACGCCGCCTTGACCGACTCGACGACCGCGCAGGCATCGCCCGCCGCGAGCTCGCGGCCGACTTCCGGCGTCTCCGCGAAGACGATGTCGCCGAGGGCATGCTGTGCGTGGTCGGTGATGCCGATCGTGACGGTGCCGTCGGGATTCTGGCGGACCCATTCGTGGGACTTCGTGTAGCGCAGATCGGCGGGGAGATTGTGGCTCATGGAAGATCCTTGGACTTCGATTGCACTGGAAGTGATGAGTAAAGCGATCTTGGGGATTCAGGAGGCGATCACGGCCTTGCCGTGACGCACGAACGGCGGACGCACCACGCGTGCGGCGAGGCGCTTGCCGCGGATGTCGACCTCGACCGCTGCTCCGGTGGCGGCCGGCACGCGCGCGAGTGCGATCGAGCGCTCCAGCGTCGGTGAATAGGTGCCGCTGGTCGTCTCGCCCTCGCCGGCAGCGCCCGCATAGACCTTCTGGTGTGCACGCAGCACGCCGCGGTCCTCGAGCAGCAGGCCGACGAGCTTGCGCGGCAGGCCTGCCGCCCGTTGCGCCTCGAGCGCCGCGCGTCCGGTGAATTCGCGAGGTCCGTCGAGCGCGACCGTCCAGGCGAGTCCCGCCTCGAGCGGCGTCGTGGACTCGTCCATGTCGTTTCCATAGAGGTTCATGCCGGCCTCCAGGCGCAGCGTATCGCGCGCACCGAGCCCGCACGGCGCGACACCGGCCGCGACGAGGCGATCCCAGGTGGGCCCGGCGGCAGCGGCCGGCAGCATGATCTCGAAGCCATCCTCGCCCGTATACCCGGTGCGCGCGACGAAGGCGCCGTCGTCGCCACCCCATTCGGTCGCATAGAAGGGCTCGAGCGACAGGGCGGCGGCGCGCTCCGGACCTTCCCAGAGGCCAGCAGCGCGCTCGCGTGCATTGGGCCCCTGCACCGCGATCATCGCGACGTCGATGCGCTCGACGATGGTGAGGTCCTCCGCCGCTGCGGCAGCCCGGATCCACGCCAGATCCTTGGTCGCGGTTCCGGCATTGACCACCAGGCGATAGCGGTCCGGCCCGCGGAAATAGACGATCAGGTCATCAAGCACGCCGCCGCGCTCGTTGAGCATGCAGCTGTAGAGCGCCTTGCCGGTTTCGCGCAGGCGCGCAACGTCGTTGGCCAGCAGCCGCCTCAGGAAGGGCAGCGCCGCCGGTCCCGCGACATCGACGGCGCGCATGTGCGAGACGTCGAACATGCCGGCGTCGCGGCGCACCCGATGGTGCTCCTCCAGCTGCGATCCGTAGTGGAGCGGCATGTCCCAGCCGCCGAAGTCGACGAGGCGGGCGCCGAGCGCGACGTGCCTCCCGTGCAGGGGGGTCTCGAGGGTCATCAGGATCTCCGATGAAGACGCCACCGGACGACCCGCCACCCCCAAAAAATAGGGGCGACAGGCCGTCGCCTGTCGCCCCTCTGTCCTGTGACCTGAGAGATCAAGCACAGCCTGCGCCGTGCCGCACCCCTTCGGTGGATCCTGACGCACGCGCCGGATCGCTCTCCAGAGTTCGCGAGACCATGCCGTTGTTCTGCCTGAGCGTTTCCGGGCGGGTTGCGCCTTCGGCGTCGCGCGTACCGGGTTGCCCCAGCCTCACGATCTCTCCGGACAGGTCTTGTCGCGAAGCCGTGATCATAGCGGCGCCATTGCCGCGTCGCCGAAGAATAAGTACGTAACGACGGTCTCGTCGCAAATGCGCGCGCGCGCCGCAGCCGGAGGTTCCGTGCCGCAGCGCAGCAAGCGACGCGATGACAGGGCCCTGGAGCGAGCGGCTGAATGCGCGTTCAAGACTGTTGCGGGCAACTGACAACCACTGCCGCACGTGTGACGATCAGTGTGAAAGTGCTGCGTTTTCCATTTGAATCGCATCCCACCGCGTTAATCTTGCTTCCAACGCGGTGTTGCGACAAACTCTCCAGCCACGCCGACGGGATGTCCATTGACCGGACATTCAATTGTCCAAATATCCTGCGGGCGCCAGGGCAGCGCGACACGCGCGACGAATCGGGGGATTCAGCATGGCGATGAATCGGTCCAGCCGCACGGCATCGCTGCGCGTGGGCACGGCGCGCGCCGCGACGGCCGGCTGACCTCGCCACGCAGTCCGCGAGTCCTCGCAACCCGGTCCTGACACCTCGCTCGCCCACGACCCAGATCCATTTCCAAACCTTCCAGTCTCACAGAGGGATCACCCGATGAAATCGAAGCTCTCGTTCGCGATAGCGGCCATCCTCGGCAGCGTTGCCGCCGGCAATGCCGTTGCCGCCGAACCATCCGACTCGCTCGGCGAGATCGTCGTCACCGCGCAGCGTCGCTCGGAGAGCATCCAGAACGTCCCAATCTCGATGCAGGCGTTCACCGAAAAGGCCCTCGGCGAGCTGAACATCTCGACGTTCGACGACTACATCAAGTACCTGCCGAACGTGACCTCGGCCAACAACGGCCCCGGCCAGAACGAGGTCTTCATGCGCGGCCTGAGCGCCGGCGCGCAGCCCAGCCAGGGCAGCGGCACGACGGCGGCATTCCCGAACGTCGCGATCTACCTCGACAACCAGTCCGGCCAGCTGCCGGGCCGCAACCTCGACATCTACGCGATCGACCTGAACCGCATCGAGGTCCTCGAGGGTCCGCAGGGCACGCTGTTCGGCTCGGGCGCCGAAGCGGGCATGATCCGCTACATCACCAACGAGCCGAAGCTCAACGTGACCGAAGGCAACGTGAAGGTCGGCTACGGCGTGACCGCGCACGGCGATCCGAACACCAGTGCCAGCGTCGTCCTCAACCTGCCGCTGATCGCGGACACGTCGGCGATCCGCGGCGTGTTCTTCTCTGACCACCGCGGCGGCTACATCGACAACGTCCCGGCGACGTTCACGCGCCGCAATACGGACGCGGGCACGTACGCGACCGGTGTGACTGCCAACGATCAGGGCCAGTGCCCTGACGGCCTGCCGAACGCCGGCTCCTGCGTACCTGCTGGCTCGCCGAGCATCAACAACTATGCGATCGCGGGGCGGGCCATCAACCCGGTGACCTACCAGGGCTTCCGCGTCGAGGCCAGCTACAAGTTCAACGACGATTGGGACGTGCTGCTCACGCAGATGTACCAGAACATGTCGGCCGACGGCGTGTTCTACCAGCAGAAGAGCGCGTCGGATGGCGGCGCACTGAATCCCCTCGAAGTCACGCTGTTCAACCCGTCCTACGACAAGGACAAGTTCGAGAGCACCGCCTGGACGCTGAACGGCAAGATCGGCGCCCTGAAGGCCGTCTACACCGGCGGCTACCTTGTCCGCAAGGTCGAGCAGGTCAACGACTACACGAACTACTCGCGCGGCGTGTACGCGGACTACTACCAGTGCATCGGCGGCCCGTCCACGGGACAGGCCCAGGGCGTCACGCCGCAGTGCTTCTCGCCGAGCATCGTCTGGCGTTCAGTCGAGCGCAATGAGCACATGCAGCACGAGTTCCGCCTGTCGACGCCGGACGACTGGCGCCTGCGGGCGATCGGCGGCGTCTACATCGAGGACAACAAGCTCTACGACCAGAGCGACTGGCGCTACAAGACGGTGCCGGCGTGCACATCGAACGGCGTGCCGGGCATCGACCCGGGCAACACCGGCTGCTACTCGATCAATGGGATGGTTCCGGGAACGACGGTCGTGAATCCGGGTCTCCGCGACGCGAATTCCGGCTTCTACCAGGACGACGTCCGCGAGGTGAAGCAGACTGCGTTCTTCCTGTCGGTCGACTACGACATCATCCCGAAGGTGCTCAGCGTGACGCTCGGCACGCGCCACTTCCAGTTCAAGAACTCGCTGAAGGGTGACGTCGCGATTTCCCTGGCACCCACCTCGCCGCCGCCCGGCGGCGTCGGCGCAGGCTGCTTCCAGTCCGGCACCGCACCGGGTGGCTGCCTGTCGGGTTACAACCTCAACGCACAGAACCTGAACGACACGGAGTCGGGCAACAAGAGCCGCGCGAACGTGACCTGGCACGTCACGCCAGACGTCATGCTGTACTACACGTTCTCGCAGGGATTCCGCCCGGGCGGCTTCAACCAGAACGGCGGTGCCCTCCACGCGATCGGCACGGACGGCAATCCGCAGTATGCGGTTCCGAACTCGTACACGTCGGACAAGCTCGACAACAACGAGATCGGCTGGAAGGCGGAATTCTTCAACCACAAGCTGCAGTTCAACGGCGCGCTGTACCAGGAGAAGTGGGACAACGTGCAGGTCGCCTTCTTCAACCCGGGCCTCGTCGGCAACGTGTTCTACAACACGAATGGCCAGAATTTCGACGTGAAGGGACTCGAGCTGTCGTTGGTCGCCCGGCCGATTCCGGGACTCACTCTCCAGGCCGCAGGGTCCTGGAACCGCAGCCGCCAGACCAACTCGCCGCAGCTGATCGGCATCAACGGCCAGCCGATCACGACGAGCTGCGGCGGCACGGTCTTCGACCCGACCGCTTGCGCGCCGGTCACGAATCCGTACGGCCCGATCGGCTCCCCGACCGCAAACTCGCCGCCGCTGCAGTTCAGCGTGCGGGCGCGCTATCAGTTCGCCATCGGCGAGTACGAGGCGTTCCTGCAGGGCGGCGCCTCGCATGTCGGGCACTCGTACACGCAGGCCGGCTCGAACCCGTCCATCGCCGAGAGCGGGGGCGTCATCACCACCGGCCGGCTGCGCTTCGAGGACCCGGCCTACTCGACCTTCGATGCGTCGTTCGGCATTTCCAAGGACCAGTGGAACGTGTCGATCGTCGGCGAGAACCTCTCCAACTCGAACGCGGCGACGTTCACCAGCACGGACCAGTTCATCGAGGCCCAGACGCCGCTGCGTCCGCGGGTCCTCAGCATGAACTTCGGCTGGAAATTCTGACCGGGACCGGTGGCAGCGGGCCTGCCCGCTGCCGGCCGAAGACTCGGGACACGAGACGGGACCTTCGGGTCCCGTTTTTTTGGCCCCGCAATCCCCGCCCCCGCGGCACCGTGTATTCTTGGTCGCGCCGTGGGGGAACTCCAAGACGAGGTGGCCGTGTCAGAACGATCGTTCATCGAAGCCCGTTCCATCGATTACGTGCCGCTCAAGGAACGCCACGGCAAGGTCTGGCACCTGTGGCCGGTCTGGTTCGTGGGCGACGCGCACCTCGCGACGATCGCCACCGGCGCGGTCGGCATCGCGCTCGGCGGCAACCTGCTCTGGACGACGATCGCCGTCCTGATCGGATCGGCGCTCGGCACGTTCTTCATGGCATTCCACTCGACGCAGGGCCCGCAGCTCGGCCTGCCGCAGATGATCCAGTCGCGGCCCCAGTTCGGCTACGTCGGCGCGCTGCTCGTCTGGGGCGTGGCGCTGGTCACCTACATCGGCTTCAATGCGTTCAACCAGCTGCTCGCCGCCGACACGCTGACGACGCTGTGGGGATACGACCGCAACACGACGATGCCGATCGTCGCGATCATCGCGGCGCTGCTCGCGGTCGTCGGCTACGACTGGATCCACCGGATCCAGCGCATCCTCGCCTTCATCCTGATCGCGGGCCTCGCGGTGATGACGTTCGCCGTCGCCACCTCCGCCCACTTCACGCCCGTCCAGCTGGACCCCGGCGCCTTCAAGCCGATCCCGTTCCTCGTGCAGCTGTTCGCGGCAGCGTCGTACCAGCTCGCCTGGTCGATCTACGTCTCGGACTACTCGCGCTACCTGCCGCGCGACGTCGGCGTGGCGCCGTCCTTCTGGTGGACGGCGCTCGGCGCGTACATCGGCGGCTCGTGGACCATGCTCGTCGGCACCGTCGCGGCCGCGATGTTCCCGGCACTCAAGCTGACGCCCGCGCTGCAGGCCGCGGCGGACCAGCTGCTGCCGGGCTCGGGCAAGCCGCTGCTGATCGCCTCGCTGCTCGGCCTCGTGACGATCACGACCCTCAATTTCTATGGCGCGTCGCTGACGCTGCTCAGCGTGGCGGACTCGCTGAAGCCCATCAAGGCGACGGTTGGCAAGCGCGTCGGCACGATCGTGCTCTCGCTCGTCCTGTCGGTCAGCATCTCGCTGTCGGCCTCGAAGGACTTTGTCGCGGCGTTCGACGAGTTCCTGGCGATCCTGCTCTACCTGTTCACGCCGTGGACCGCGATCAACCTCGTCGACTTCTACTGGGTGCGGCGCGGCCACTATTCGGTCCGTGAGATCTTCAATCCGAACGGCCTGTACGGCCGCTGGAACTGGCGCGGCCTGCTCGGCTACGGAGTCGGTTTCCTGGCGATGGTGCCGTTCTTCAGCACCTCGTCATGGCAGGGACCGATCGCGAAGATGCTCGGCGGAGCCGACGTCGCGATGCTGGTCGGCCTGCCCGTATCGGCGCTCGTCTACGTGTTCGCCTGCCGCTCGATGGACATCGAGGGCGAGATCCGCAAGGCGACGATCGCCGACGAGGGGCTCGATCCGGCCTGACCGGCGCCAGCGCGTCAGCGCTGGGTCGTCTGCCAGTTCGGCGACTCGTAGAACGGGGCATCCGAACGCAGCAGCGGCTTGCCGAGGATATGATCGGCGGCCTTCTCCGCGATCATGATCGTCGGCGCGTTCAGGTTGCCGTTGGTGATCGACGGCATGATCGACGAATCGACCACGCGGATCCCCTCGAGGCCGCGGACGCGCGTCTCGGGATCCACGACCGCCATCGGATCGTCGGCCGCGCCCATCTTGTTGGAGCAGGACGGGTGGTACGCCGTCTCGACCTTCTGGCGGATGAACTCGTCGATCTGCTCGTCGCTGGTCACGTTCGCGCCGGGCTGGATCTCGCGACCGCGATAGCGATCGAAGGCGCGCTGCCCGAAGATCTCGCGCGTCAGCCGCACGCACGCGCGCATCTCCACCCAGTCGTCCGGATGGCTCATGTAGTTGAACAGCACCTTGGGCTTGTCGAGCGGGTTGCGGCCCGCGAGGCGGATGTTGCCGCGGCTCTTCGAGCGCATTGGCCCGACGTGCGCCTGGAAGCCGTGCTCGGTGGCCATCGAATTGCCGTCGTAGCTGACCGCGAGCGGCAGGAAATGGTACTGGATGTCCGGGTACTGGATCCCGGCGCGGCTGCGCAGGAAGCCGCAGGTCTCGAAGTGGTTGCTCGCGCCGAGCCCGCTCTTGAGCAGGACCCACTCGACGCCGATCTTGAGCTTGGCGAACGGGCTCATCGCGGAGAACAGGGTGACCGGCTCCTTGCAGGCGACCTGGAAGAAGAATTCCAGGTGATCCTGCAGGTTCTCGCCGACGCCTGGCAGGTCGTGGACGACCGGGATCCCGAGCTGCTGCAGCTCCGCGCCCGGGCCTACCCCGGACAGCTTGAGCAGCTGCGGCGATGCGATGGATCCGGCCGACACGATGACCTCGCGGCGCGCGCGGGCAACCCGCTCGGTGCTGCCCTGCTGGTAGCGCACGCCCATCGCCCGCTTGCTCTCGAACACCACCTGGGTCGCGAGCGCGCGGGTCTCGACGCGCAGGTTGGGGCGCGACATCGCGGGCCTCAGGTACGCATTCGCGGTGCTCGCGCGCACGCCACGATCGACGGTCATGTCCATCCGGCCGAAGCCTTCCTGCCGGAAGCCATTGACGTCGTCGGTCAGCGCGTAGCCGGCCTCCTTCGCCGCCGCGAGCCATGCGGCGTGGAGCGGATTCTTGACCGTGCCGTAGCTCGTGCCCATCGGGCCGTCGCCGCCACGATATTCGTCACCGCCCTCGGCACGCCGCTCGGCGCGCTTGAAGTACGGCAGCACGTCGGCATAGCTCCAGCCACGCGCACCCTCGGCCTCCCAGCGCTGGAAGTCGAACGCGTTGCCGCGGATGTAGACGAGGCCGTTGATCGAGGACGAGCCACCCAGCACCTTGCCGCGCGCGGTATGGATGCGCCGCCCATTGAGGTGGGGCTCCGGTTCCGAGTAGTAGAACCAGTTGAACTGTTCCTTGTTCATCGGAATCGCCAGAGCCGAGGGCATCTGCACGAAGATCGACCGATCGGAACCACCGTACTCGAGCAGCAGCACGGTATTCCGGCCGTCCTCGCTCAGGCGGTTGGCTAGCACGCAGCCCGCAGAGCCTGCTCCGACGATCACGTAGTCGTAGGTCGAGTCATCCACGGCGTCTGCCTCAGTACGGGGCGTCCACGTCGCCCATCGCGACGTAGACGCTCTTGAGTTGGGTGTAGTGCTCGATCGCGGCCTTGCCGTTCTCGCGGCCGAGCCCGGAGCGCTTGTGGCCTCCGAACGGCAGCTCGATCGGCGTGATGTTGTAGTGGTTTATCCAGCAGGTCCCGGCCTCGAGCCGGGCGATCACGCGATGCCCGCGGGTCAGGTCGTTCGTGAACACGCCCGCCGACAGCCCGAAGTCCGTCGCGTTGGCCCGCGCCACCACTTCATCCTCGTCCTCGAACTCGAGCACGCTCATCACCGGCCCGAAGATCTCCTCGCGCACGATCGCCATGTCGTCGTGGCATCCGTCGAAGACCGTGGGCGCCACGAAGAACCCGTTCGCGAGGTCGCCGCTGGTCACGCGGTGCCCGCCGACGAGCAGGCGCGCCCCTTCGGCGCGCCCGCGCGCGATGTACCCGAGCACTTTCTCCATGTGCGCCTCGGAGATGAGCGCGCCCACCTGCGTCGCGGGATCCAGCGGATCGCCGACGCGCATCGCGGCGACGCGCGCCTCGAGCTTCTCGAGGAAGGCGGCCTTCACCTTCTTGTGAACGAAGACGCGCGTGCCGTTCGAGCAGACTTCGCCCGCCGAGTAGAAGTTCGCGAGCAGCGCGGCGCCGACGGCGTTGTCGAGCTTCGCGTCGTCGAACACGATCAGCGGCGACTTGCCACCCAGCTCGAGCGTGACGTACTTGAGCGTGGAGGATGCATCGCTCATCACGGCCTTGCCGGTGCCGACTTCGCCGGTCAGCGACACCTTGCGGATGCCGGGATGCCGGCTCAGCAGGCGTCCGGTATCGGCCTTGCCCTGCACCACCTGGAACACGCCAGGCGGCAGGCCGGCCGCATCGAAGGCCTTGCCGAGCTCGATCGCCGTCAGCGGTGTCAGCTCGGCGGGCTTGAAGATCATCGCGTTGCCGCAGGCGAGCGCCGGCGCCGACTTCCAGCAGGCGATCTGGATCGGATAGTTCCACGCGCCGATGCCGGCGACGACCCCGAGCGGCTCGCGCCGCGTGTAGCCGAAGGCACCCGGTCCGAGGTCGAGGTGCTCGCCCGCGATGGTCGCGGCGATGCCACCGTAGTACTCGAGGCAGTCGGCGCCGGACATCACGTCGACGACGCTGGTCTCCTGGATCGGCTTGCCGGTATCGCGCGTCTCGAGCTCGGCGAGCTCGGCATTGCGTGACCTGAGGATGTCGGCCGTGCGACGCAGGATCCGGCCGCGTTCGGTGCCCGTCATCGCCGCCCAGCGGCGCTGGCCCTCGGCCGCCCTCGCGACCGCGGCGTCGACGTCGGCGGCGCCATCGATGCGGATCTCGGCGAGCACCTCGCCCGTGGCGGGATTGATCGTGCGAAAGCTGCTCGCGCCACTCGCGCTCGCACCGGCAACCGGTGCCGCGACAGTGGAGTGCAATGCGCGCTCGCGCAACCGACCTTCGACAAACGCCGTCAGCAGCGCCCGTGCGGCTTCGCTGTCCGCCTCGGCCCAGTCGGACAGGGCCGCGCGCAGCCAGACCCCGTCGATCATCGCCGCGATCATGGCCGCGAGCGTGCGGGCCTCGGCTTCGGGCAGGAGCGAACGCAGTGCGTGGCGCAGGTTCGAGAGCATGCGGCGCTGGTACGCGCGCTGCACCCGCAGCAGTTGCGGGACGTGGCGGAGCTGCCCCCAGAAGGCGAGCCACGCATTGCCCGTGCGCTGGTTGAATTCCTCGGGCGCGAGGTTCGCGTCGATCACCGCCTGCACGCGACCGCGCGGCGTGCGCGCGAGCCTGAGCTTGGCGCGCACGTTGGCATGCACGCGACGACTCAACTGGCGGAATGCCGCCTCCAGGAGCCCGTCCTTGTCGCCGAAGTAGTGCGCGATGAGCCCCGGCGAGACGCCGGCACGACCGGCGATCTGCGCGAGCGTACTGCCGACATAGCCGAGTTCGGCCAGGCAGTCGATCGCGACGGCGATCAGTTGGTCGCGGCGGTCCTCCTCGAGGCGCTCGCCGCCGGTGGAACGCGTGGGATCGGAATCCGACGGCCCACCTTTGCTTGACTGGTTGTTCAGCTGACTGCTCCCTGTACTCCATCCCGACCTCGCGAAGAGGTCTCTAGGCCGCGAAGCGGCGCCCCGCTGCCACGGTCGAGTCTGCGATGTCTTGTCTTTGTAATCAAATAGTTGAGATTTCCGGGCCGGCCTTGACAGCGACCGGATTGAACAGCTATTCAGTCGGTTCCCCGGAATGATGCCGACCCGGCGCCGACGGGGTCAAGGGAGGTCGGATTGAGGCACCCGACGGTGCGCCCCGAGAGAACCCGGCCAACCACCATGGCAGGCAGCATTGCGCTCGCCGCGCTCGCTCCCGCCCTCGCGCTCGCCGCAGAGGGCACCGCCGAGCGCGAACCGGCCGGCTTCGAAGGCTGGGTTGCCCGGCACAAGATCCCGGTTGGTGATGCGGTCACGGCGCTGGTCGAGTTCGTGAAGCACCATGGCGCGGGGTTCTTCGACGGACTCTCGGTCGTGGTCAGGGGCAGCATCGATGCCGTCCTGTCCGTGCTCCTCGCCATTCCGGCCCCGGCGCTCATCCTCGCGGTGGCTGCGCTCGCCTGGTGGCTGCGCCGGTCGATCCCGCTCGCGATCTTCGTCGTGCTCGCGCTCGCGTTCATCATCAACCAGGGCTATTGGATCGCGACCCTCGAGACGCTCTCGCTGGTGCTCGTCGCGGCGACGACCTCGACGATCATTGGCGTTCCGCTCGGGATCGCTTCCGCACGCAGGCCGCGCCTGCACGCGGCGATGCGCCCCGTTCTCGACCTGATGCAGACGCTGCCGACATTCGTGTACCTGACGCCGACGCTGGTGCTGTTCGGCCTCGGTGTCGTCCCGGGCCTGATCTCGACCGTCATCTTCGCGCTGCCGGCGCCGATCCGGCTGACCCATCTCGGCATCTCCTCGGTCCCGGCATCGATCCGGGAGGCCGGCGAAGCCTTCGGCGCCACGCGCCTGCAACTGCTGCTGAAGGTCGAGCTGCCGAGCGCGGCCCCCACGATCATCGCCGGCATCACCCAGTGCATCATGCTCAGCCTGTCGATGGTGGTGATCGCCGCGCTGGTCGGTGCAGGTGGCCTTGGCGTGCCGGTGGTCCGGGCCCTGAACGCCGTGCAGGTCGGCATGGGCTTCGAGGCAGGCCTTGCGATCGTGCTGCTGGCGGTCATCCTCGATCGAATGACGCGTTCCACCGACGAGGCAGGACCACAGTGACGACCGCACTCGAATTCCAGAACGTCGATATCCTGTTCTCGCGGGAGCGCGGCCGCGACGGTCGGACGCGGATCCGGCGCGCGCTCGAGTCGCTCGATGCGGGCCAGTCGCGCGCGGAGATCCAGGCCGAGAATGGCGTCATCGTCGGCGTCGCCGGCGCCAGCCTCGTCGTCTCGCGCGGCCACATCTCGGTGCTGATGGGCCTGTCCGGTTCCGGCAAGTCGACGCTGCTGCGGGCCGCGAACCGGCTGAACCCGGTGACGCGAGGCCGGGTCCTCCTCGCCGACGGCGACGCCATCACCGACGTGGCGAGCTGCGATGCCTCGACGCTGCGCCGGCTGCGGCGCGGCACCATCGCGATGATGTTCCAGCAGTTCGGGCTGCTGCCGTGGCGCACGGTGCGCGACAACGTCGGCTTTGGGCTCGAGCTGCGCGGCGAATCCGCCGCGACCCGGCGGCGGGTCGTCGACGAGAAGCTCGAACTCGTGGGGCTCGCGCAGTGGGCCGATCGGCACGTCGCCGAACTGTCGGGCGGCATGCAGCAGCGCGTCGGCCTCGCGCGCGCGTTCGCGACCGACGCCGACGTCCTGCTCATGGACGAACCGTTCTCCGCCCTCGACCCGTTGATCCGCACGAAGCTGCAGGACGAGCTCTGCCAGCTGCAGGCGCGCGTGAGGAAGACAATCCTGTTCGTGACGCACGATCTCGACGAGGCCCTGAAGCTCGGCAACCAGATCTCGGTGCTGCAAGGGGGGCGCATCGTCCAGACCGGCGCTGCCGAGGACATCGTGCTGCGACCTGCGGACGGCTACGTCGCCGAGTTCGTGCAGCACATGAACCCCCTCACGGTCCTGACCGGCCACATGGTGATGACCCCCCGCGCGGTGCTCGGCACCCAGGACGGTGCCGTGGCGCTGGACCCGGAGGGCCGCTACCGGGTGACGCTCGGTCCGGCCGGCGAACCGGTCGCCGTCCGGGGGCCCGGGGGCGCCCTGGCGCTCCTCCCGGTCCCCGTCCCGGGGGGTGCACCCACCCCCGGTCCCGGGATCGCCGTCGTGCCCGTCTCGGCACCGCTGCGCTGGCTGATCCAGCTGCAGCGCCAGACGGGCCACCCGGTCCTGCTGACCGAGGGTGGCGCCTTTGCCGGCAGCTGCGGCCCCGGGGAGGTGATTCGCGCCCTGTCGACCGGCGATGCCGCTCCGAAGCAAGCGAATGCCGCAAACTGAGAAGCCCCGCCCCCGGGCGGTGACCATACTGCGGCATCGAATCAGGAGGCTCAGGCCCCATGGACGAACAGCAGGAAGTCTCGGCGCGGCGTAACCGTGGCGGTGGCCGCGAGGCGAAGCGGGCCGCCCGCGCCGCCCGCTCGGCGGTCACGATCCCGTACATCACCCGCAAGATCCCCTACTTCGAGGTCCTCGGCGACGAGGCGCTCGCGACGATCGAGGCCAACGCCGACACGATCCTCGCCGAGGTCGGGATCGACTTCCGCGACGATCCGGAGGCACTCGAGATCTGGCGCACGGCCGGCGCCGAGGTCGATGGCGAGCGGGTCCGCTTCCCGCGCGGCATGTGCCGCTCGATCGTCCAGAAGAGCGCGCCGCGCGAGTTCGTGCAGCACGCGCGCAACCCCGCCCGCAACGTCGTCATCGGCGGCCCGAACACGGTCTTCGCGCCGGCGTACGGCTCGCCGTTCATCCGCAGCCTGGATGATGGCCGCCGCTACGCGCGCATCGAGGACTTCCGGAACTTCGTGAAGCTGGCGTACATGGCGCCGGCGCTGCACCACTCGGGCGGCACCATCTGCGAACCCGTCGACCTGCCGGTCAACAAGCGGCACTTCGACATGGTGTACAGCCACATCAAGTACAGCGACAAGCCGTTCATGGGCTCCGTCACGGCGCCGGAACGCGCCGAGGACACGGTCGAGATGGCGAAGATCGCCTTCGGCCCCGACTTCGTCGACCCGCTGACGGGCAAGAACAAGACCGTCCTGGTCAGCCTGATCAACGCCAACTCGCCGATGACCTTCGACTCGACGATGCTCGGCGCGCTCAAGGTCTACGCGCGCGCGAACCAGGCGACGATCGTCACGCCGTTCATCCTCGCCGGCGCGATGTCGCCGGTCACGGTGGCCGGGACCGCCGCCCAGACGCTGGCGGAGTCGCTGGCAGGCATGGCCTTCGCCCAGCTCGTGAGCCCGGGCGCGCCGGTCATCTTCGGCAGCTTCGCCTCGTCGATCTCGATGCAGTCGGGCGCGCCGACCTTCGGCACGCCGGAACCGGCACTCGTGCTGTACGTGATGGCCTCGCTCGCACGCCGCCTCGGCGTCCCGTTCCGCTCCGGCGGCGGGCTCTGCGGCTCGAAGATCTCCGATGCGCAGGCGGCGTACGAATCGGCGAACACGCTGCTGCCGACCTGCCTCGCGGGCGTCAACTTCGTGCTGCACACCGCAGGCTGGCTCGAAGGCGGCCTGTCGATGGGCTACGAGAAGTTCGTCATGGACGCCGACCAGGCGGGCATGATGCAGACGTTCCTGTCGGGCGTGGACATGTCGGAGAACGGCCAGGCGATGTCCGCGATCCGCGAAGTCGGCCCCGGCAAGCACTTCCTCGGCTGCGCGCATACGCAGGCGAACTTCGAGACGGCGTTCTACCGCTCGCCGCTGACGGACAACAACAGCTTCGAGCAGTGGGAAGCGGAAGGCGCGAGCGACATGACCAAGCGCGCGAACGCCTACTGGAAGAAGCAGCTCGCCGAGTACGAGGCCCCGGCGCTCGATCCGGCGATCGACGAGGCACTCGTCGACTACATGAACCGTCGTAAGGCCTCGTTCCCCGACTCGAACGTGTAGGCCGTCCTAGCCGGCCGCGGGCCACAGCACCGGGAACAGCCGGTGCTCGAGGGGCGCGCCGGCCGGCAGCTCGTCCTCGAGGCCCGGGAAGGCCGGGGACGTCACCCAATGCCGTGGCGCGTGCGTCACGTCGTCGCCGGTCACCCGCAGCGAGAACACCCGTCGCCTGCGGCCGGGCTCGACGCCCGCCGAGGCGTGCAGCGCGAGCATGTGGAACGCCACCACGTCGCCCGGCTCGACGTCCCAGCCGAGAATGCGGTGCTTCGAGCGCTCCGCCTCGACGTCCGGGAGGTCCGCGAGCGATCCCTCGGGGAACCACTTCGCCTCGTTGGACATGAACGAGCGCGGCATCAGCCACGGCCCGCGGTGCGATCCGGCCACGAACTCCAGCGTCGAGGCACGACTGACCGGATCCACCGGGATCCAGAAGCTGACGTTCTGCACGCCGTCGATGTTGTAGTACGGCTGGTCCTGGTGCCACGGCGTGCGCTGCACCGTCCCGGCCTCCTTGGTCAGCATGTGGTCATGGTAGAGCCGGATGACCCGGCTACCCGTGAGCCGCGCCGCGACTTCTGCGAGAGGCGCCTCTCGGATGAAGCGCTCGTAGTGCGGGTTCTCGGACCAGCAGCAGAAGTCCTCGATGAACAGCCCCGGATCCCCGGGCCTGCTCGCGATCTTGGCGCGCGGGCTTGGCGCCGCCAGGTTCGCGTCGATCCCGGTCCGCAGCGTCGCGACCTCCCCCGGCGTCAGCAGTCCCTTCAGGCAGATCGCGCCATCCGCTCGATACGTCTCGACGACGGCATCGTCGACGAGACCGTCCTGCAACCTACGAGCCATGCACGCGTCTCCTCAGGCAGCCACTGGCGGCAACGGCCGCGCAGCGAACCATAGCCAGACCAGGCACCCGGCGACAATCGGGAAGACCACGAGCGCAGGTGCGGCGCCCGGAACCAGCACGGCCAGCGCCGTGGCCACGAGCGGGACGCGCAGCGCCTCGAACCACAGGTAACCACGCCGCCCCTCGGTGAGTCCGCCGACGATCCACTGCGACACCACGAGGATGCCGAGCAGCGCCAGCGCGCGGGACGGGTCCCACGACGGCGCCACCGCCATGAAGTACGCACCGATCGCGAGCACGATGAACCCCTGCAGCAGGCAGTACGCGCCGAGACCCGTCTCGAGGCTCGGGTCGTACTTGCGCACCGCTGCCAGCTCGAAGGTCGGCTTCGGACGCCGCGCGATGGCCTCCTGCGGACGCCAGCCCGGACGCGCGACGAACACGCGCACACGGTCGGCCCAGCTGCGCGCGTCGAGCGCGTCGCGGACGAGCCCTGCGTACGTATGGAGGTTCGCCCAGAGCGGATTCCAGGAGCGCAGCGGATCGCGGGTGCCGTAGACGACCGGCTCGTCGGCAAGCTCCGGCTGGAACGTACCGAACAGCCGATCCCAGAGAATCAGGATGCCGCCGTAGTTCGTGTCCACGTAGCGGTCGTTGACGCCGTGGTGGACACGGTGGTTCGACGGGGTCGCCAGGATCCGGTCGAGCACGCCGAGGGAGCCGATCTGTTCCGTGTGGATCCAGAACTGGTACAGCAGGTCGACGAGGCTCACGAAGAGGAACAGCTTCGGCGGCACGCCCGCGAGCGCCATCGGCACGTAGAAGATCCACGACAGCAGGAATCCGCTCGACGTCTGGCGCAGCGCCGTGGAGAGGTTGAACTCCTCGCTCTGGTGGTGGACGACGTGCGCGGCCCAGAGCACGTTGATCTCGTGGCCGAGGCGATGGTTCCAGTAGTAGAGGAAGTCATAGGCGACGAGCGCCGCGCACCAGACCCACGGCAGGCGATCGTCGAGCGTCGTCAGTCGCCACGCGTCGAAGACGAGCACGTACAGGCCGAAGCTGAGGAGCCGGGTGTAGACGCCGACATAGGTCGACAGTGCGCCGAGGCTCACGCTCGCGACCGCGTCGCCAAGGCGATACGTGCTCTTGCGCCGGACGGCCGCGACGACGCACTCGAGCGCCATCAGCACGAGGAACACCGGCGTCGCCCAGAGAAGCACCTTCTCGTACATGGCGACGCCGACCCGGCCTAGCCCTGCGTCACCGGGCGCCGACTGCGCCGTTCGCGCCCTTCCGGCTGCACCGCGGCCTTCGGTTCAGGCAGGTCCACCGCGCGGCGCAGGTTCGGATAGGGCGCCGTCTTGTGCGGGATCGCCATCGATTCCACGAAGTGCGCCTGGAAGCGCGGCTCGATCGCGGTCTCGATCTTCTCTACTCGGCGCACGATCTTCTCGATCGTCTCGCGCGAGCGCGAATCCAGCAGCGCGATGCGCGCACCGGTCCCCGCCGCGTTGCCGGCGGAGGCGACCTTCGCGAGGTCGCAGTCCGGGATCAGCCCGAGCACCATCGCGTACTTGACGTCGATGTGGCTTCCGAAGGCGCCGGCGAGCCGGATGCGCTCGACGTTCTCGACGCCGAGGCGCTCCATCAGCAGCAGGATGCCGGCGTGCAGCGCGGCCTTGGCCAGCTGGATCGCGCGCACATCGTTCTGCGTGATCATCAGCCGCGGCTCGCCGTCATGCAGCACGTACGCGTGCGTGCGGCCGTTGGTGACGACGCGCGGGTTGCGGGCGGACAGCGCGCCATCGACGACGCCATCCTGGTTGATGATGCCGGACAGGTAGAGCTCCGCCATCACCTCGATGATCCCGGAGCCGCAGATGCCGGTGACGCCGGTCTTGGCGACCGCCTCGGCGAAACCAGGCTCGTCCGACCAGAGGTCCGAACCGATCACCTTGAAGCGCGGCTCGAGCGTGACCGGATCGATGCGCACGCGCTCGATGGCACCCGGCGCCGCACGCTGGCCGCAGCTGATCTGGGCACCCTCGAAGGCCGGGCCTGTCGGGCTGGAGCAGGCGACGAGCCGGTCGCGGTTGCCGAGGACGATCTCGGCATTGGTGCCGACGTCGACCACGAGCGTGATCTCGGTGGCGAGATCGGGCCGTTCCGCGAGGACGACGCCTGCGGTATCCGCACCGACGTGGCCCGCGATGCAGGGCAGCACGTAGACGCGCGCGCTCGGATTGAGCGCGAGCCCGATCTGGTCGGCCGTGACGGTCGTGGCGCTGTCGACCGCGAGCGCGAACGGCGCACCGCCGAGCTCGACCGGATCGAGCCCCAGCACCAGGTGGTGCATGATCGGGTTGCCGACCAGCGTCATCTCGAGGATCGAGGACATCTCGATGCCGGCCAGGCGCGAGACATCCGCCGCGAGGTCGCTGAGCGCCGTGCGCACCGCCTCGGTCATCTGCGCGGCGCCGCCGGGATTCATCATGGAATACGACACGCGGCTCATCAGATCCTCGCCGAAGCGGATCTGCGGGTTCATGAGCCCTGCCGAGGCGACGACCTCGCCATTGGTGAGATCGCACAGGTGCGCCGCGATCGTCGTGGAACCGACGTCGACGGCGAGGCCATAGACCTTCTCGCGGAAGCCGGGCCAGACCGCGACGATCTGCGAGCGGCTGTGCACCGCGACCGTGACCTTCCACTCGCCGGCACGCAGCGTCGGCTGCAGGCCCTGCAGCACCTTTAGGTCGCAGCCAAGGCCCGTGAGCTGCCATTCCTTCGCGAGCGCGTCCGTCAGTCGCTTGAGATCGCCCGAAGGGTCGTGCATGTCGGGTTCGGCCACCTCGACGTAGTGCAGCGTGATGACCGGATAGAGCTCGATGTCCCGCGCCTCGGCCGCCTTGCGGACGACCTGGCGATGCACCTGGCTCGTCTCCGGGACGTCGACGACGACGTCGCCCTGGACCCGGGCCTGGCAGGACAGGCGCCGCCCCGGCGCCAGCACCTTGCGATTGGACAGGCGCTGCTCCGGGGTCGTCATCGCCGAGAGGTGATCCGCCGCCGAGCGCACGCCATGCTTGGCGAATTCACCTTCCTGGATCAGCACCTGGCAGCGCGTGCACAGCGCCCGCCCGCCGCACACCGAGTCGATATCGACTCCCAGCGTGCGGGCGGCCGACAGCAGCGGCGTGCCGATCCGGAACCGCCCGCGCTTGCCGGACGGCGTGAATACGACGAGGGCGTCGGGCTCGGTCACGGCAACCTCAGGGGGTCGAACGACGGCGCAGGCCGCCTTCGCGACGACCGCGACCGGCGCCTTCGGTGGGCGCACCGGCGGCCGGCACATCGCGGTACTTGCGGATCCAGCGCGCGCAGTCGGGGTCGTGGCCCATCATGACGTCCGCACCCATGACCGCCTGCATCGTCTCGATGTGCAGCGGATTGGTGATGGCCGAGGTCATGCCGGAGCCGATCGCCATGGTCAGGAACGCGGCGTTGATGCCGTGGCGGTTCGGCAGGCCGAAGCTGACGTTGGAGGCGCCGCAGGTCGTGTTGACCTTGAGCTCGGTCTTCAGGCGGTGGACGAGGCGCATCACCTGCACGCCGGCCTGGTTGATGGCGCCGATCGGCATCACGAGCGGATCGACGACGACGTCGCTGGCCGGGATGCCGTAGTCCATCGCGCGCTCGACGATCTTCTTGGCGACGAGGAAGCGGACGTCCGGGTCCTCGGAAATGCCGGTCTCGTCGTTCGAGATCGCGACGACCGCGGCGCCGTACTTCTTGACCAGCGGCAGCACGGTCTCGAGGCGGTCGTCCTCGCCGGTCACGGAGTTCACGAGGGCCTTGCCCTTGTAGACGGCGAGGCCCGCCTCGAGGGCGGCGACGATCGACGAGTCGATCGACAGCGGCACGTCGGTGATCGACTGCACCAGCTGGATGGCACGGGCGAGGATCGCCGGCTCGTCGGCGAGCGGGATCCCGGCATTCACGTCCAGCATGTGGGCGCCCGCCTCGATCTGCGCGCGAGCATCGGCCTCGACCCGGCTGAAGTCGCCCGCGGCCATCTCGGCGGCGAGGATCTTGCGACCGGTCGGGTTGATGCGCTCGCCGATGATGACGAACGGACGGTTGAAGCCGATGACGACCTCTTTGGTCGCCGAACTGATCACGGTGTCGGTCATGATGTCTTCCTGTCGGAACTCTCGGAATTCTTGTCTCGATCCGGGTACCAGGGTACCCGCCCCTGGAGCACGCCCGATCGCTGCACGATCTCGGCGACAGTCTCCTCCTGGCGGTACGCCATGATGTGCACGCCGTGCACACCCTTGATCGTCCGCGCTTCCTGGATCAAATCGACGCAGACCTGGCGACCCTCGGCCGCCTGGTCCTTGGCGCCCGCGAGGCGCTTGATCATCTCGTCCGGCACGTGCATGCCCGGGACGTTGTTGCGCATCCACTCCGCGCCCTTGGCGGTCTTGAACGGACCCACGCCGACGAGGATGAAGACCTTGTCGAGCAGGCCGAGGTCCTCGACGCCGCGCATGAAGTCGCGGAACCGCGCCATGTCGTAGACGTACTGGGTCTGGATGAACTGGGCGCCGGCGGCAACCTTCTTCGCGAGCCGCATCGCGCGGTGCTCGAGCGGCGGTACCGTCGGATTCTCCGCGGCACCGAAGAACACGCGCGGCGCCGAGGTGAGCTTGCGGCCGCTCTGGAAGCGCTGTTCGTCACGCAGCGTCCTGCCGATCTCGAGCAACGACAGCGAGTCGAGGTCGAAGACCGGCTTCGCCTGCGGATGGTCACCCGACTGCACGCCGTCGCCGGACAGGCAGAGCATGTTGCACACGCCCATCGCGGCGCCGCCGAGGATGTCGCCCTGGATCGCGATGCGGTTCTTGTCGCGGCAGGAGATCTGCATCACCGGCGCGTAGCCGATCCTCGTCAGCAGCGCGCACACGGCGAGGCTCGACATGTGGCAGTTGGCGCCCGAGCCGTCGGTCGCGTTGATCGCGTCGGCGTAGCCGTCGAACACCCGGGCGCGCTTGTACACGTCCTCGGGGTCGGCCGAATCGGGGGGCGCGAGTTCGGTCGTGATCGCGAAGTGGCCTGCGCGCAGCACGCGCTCCAGGCGCCCGGGCGAGGTGTGGCCCGGCAGGATCGGCAGCGGGTAGCCCGGCACTGGCTCGTCCTGGAAGATCATTTCTTCACCTCCGCCTTCGGCGGGTCAGTGCGCTCGCGCACGACCTTGAGCCAGGACGAGCGCCCCTCGAGGCGACGATCGACCGGCTGCTGCACGACGCGGATCTTGTCGAGCCCGCCCTTGATGCGGCCGGCGCCGGTCCAGCCCTCGACCCACACGCAGCGCATCTCGGGCTTCACTTCGCAGTGGCCGTTGGCGCGCACGCCGCCGCAGGGACCGTTGCGCAGGTTCTTCGGGCAGTTCATCGAACACGACATGCCGGTCGAGCTCAGCACGCACTGGCCGCACATCTTGCAGTCGAACAGCAGGCCCTTGACGTTGCGCTCGAGGAACGCGAACGGCCGCTCGAGGCGCTGGTAGCCGATCGCGCGGAACACCGGCGCGAGCGCGACGAGCAGGCTCTCGAGGCCGTTGTAGAACCGGTTGAGGCCGCCGGCATGGCGGACCGACCAGAGTCGGACCGAATACATCAGGCGGCTCCCGGCGGGTCGACGGGCGTCGCCGCAGGCGCGAGGTTGGCGTCGATGCCCTTGTTGCGGATGATGCGGTCGAGGTCGGCGTCCGTGTAGCGCGCCTCGAGTTCGGCCGCCGCGGCGCTCGCCGCTGCGGCGAGATCGTCATCGCAGGCGACCGGTGCGGCACGCTTCCAGTCCGCGAGATATGCGTCCGAGCTGCCCTTGCCGGCGCGCATCGCGGCACGGTCGACCGCCTCCTGGAAGCGGTGCGACAGCTGCACCTTGGAGGTTTCGCGACCGCGCTTGGCGATCACCTGCGCCGGGATGTCGCGCCACGAGATGACGATCAGCTGACCCATGCCCGACCCTCAGCCACGCACGCTGCGCGGCGGTTCGATGACCATTTCGACGCCGGCCCGGTGCATGACGTCGGCGAGCGAAGTCGCCATCTCGCCAAAGCCAGTCCGGCGCTCCTCGTATTCGAGCCCCAGTCGCGCCGCGATCCCGGCCGCCTGGGCGCTGAGCCCGGCGTCCGCCGCCTGCACCAGGTAGACGACCCGGCGGTAGTGGCGGAAGTACTCCCGGGCCAGCTGCGGATGCCGGTCGATGCCGAGACCCACCGTCACCAGCCTCTCGTAATGCCTGACCAGGAAGTCGGTCAGGTAGAACGTCCCGGGCTCCGCATCGTGCAGCGCCATGAATTCAGCGCTCGTCGCGTAGAACTCGTAGCAATGGGCACCCGGCAGGCGCTCGATCCCCTCGGCCTCCAGCACCCGGTCCAGCATGCCCCCCGTGCCGCAGTCGGCGTAGGCGACGAAGATCCGCGAGTGGGTCTGGCGTGCCTCCCGGATGGCGTTCGCGACGCTCTCCGGGATTCGCTCGGGCCGGTTGTGAAGCTCCGGGGGGAGGCACGTGACGTCCATGCCCTCCCAGTCATTGGCGCGCTTGAGCGCCATGATCTCCCTCGCGAGTGCACCGCAGGCTATGACGAGCACTCGGCTCGCAGCGTCCACGGCGGCACCCTCCCGGGGGTAGGTCAGTGCGCGTGCGCAGCCGCGCGGCGGGCGGCCACGAGCTGCTTGGCGGTCTCCACGGCAATGGCCGCGTCGCGGCAGTACGCGTCGGCGCCGACAGCCTTGCCGAACTCCTCGTTCAGCGGCGCGCCGCCGACGAGCACGATGAAGTTCTCGCGGATGCCCTTTTCCTTCAACGTGTCGATCACGACCTTCATGTACGGCATCGTCGTGGTCAGCAGCGCCGACATCCCGAGGATGTCCGGCTTGTGCTCCTCGATTGCCGCGAGGTACTTCTCGACCGGGTTGTTGATGCCGAGGTCGATGACCTCGAAACCCGCGCCCTCGAGCATCATCCCGACGAGGTTCTTGCCGATGTCGTGGATGTCGCCCTTGACGGTGCCGATCACGATCTTGCCGATCGGCTCGACGCCGGTCTCGGCGAGCAGCGGACGCAGGATCTCCATGCCGCCCTTCATCGCGTTCGCGGCGAGCAGCACTTCGGGGACGAACAGGATGCCGTCGCGGAAATCGACGCCGACGATGCGCATGCCCTCGACGAGCGCGTCGTTGAGCACCCGCTCCGGCGACCAGCCGCGCTTCAGGAAGATGTGCGTGGCCTCTTCGACCTCGTCCTTCAGGCCGTTGTACAGGTCGTCGTGCACCTGCTCGGTGAGTTCCTGATCGTTCAGGCTGTTGAGATCGAATTCCTGCTCGTCGGCCATCGACGTACTCCCAAGGATTTGTGCACTCGGTGACCCCCGCCGGGCGGCGGTTCACGCAGGCCCACGATGGTACGGGCTGACGGCCTAGGACAGTGGCGGTTTCGCGACCGACACATGCCTGCATGCGACATCGTCCCGCCCGTGGCCCCGATCCGTGGCGTGCGCGAGGGCAAATGAGGCGCACTGCGTTTTTTCGCTAGGCGTATGAGTAAATTTACTTTTAAAGCCGGTGCGAAATTGTGACCGACCGCGCCACCCGGCCTCCCGGTCGACCGACCCTCGGTCGCATTCCGACAACCGACTTCGGGGCTAGATCCCCACCGGCCGGTCGTCCTCGACCACCGGCGCCGCCTTCTGGCGGGTCTGCCGCTCGATGCTTGGCGGGTAGCCGAACTGCTTGCGGTAGCACTTCGAGAAGTGCGGCGGGGACTGGAAGCCGCAGGCGGTCGTGATGTCCATGATCGGCATGGCGGTCTGCAGCAGCAGCTCGCGTGCCCGCTTCAGCCGCAGTTCCAGGTAGTAGCGCTTCGGGACGCAGTTCAGGTGCCGCTTGAACAGGCGCTCGATCTGGCGGCGGGACAGGCCCGTCTCCTGGGCGATCCGCTCGAGCGACATCGGGCGCTCGACGTTCGCCTCCATCAGCTCAGCGACCTTGATCAGGCTCTGGTGGGAGACCCCGACCTGGGCCCGCAGCGGTACGTACTGGCGGTCCTTGTCGCTGCGGATCCGGTCGACGATGAACTGCTCGGACACCCGCTGGGCGATGCGGCTGCCGAGCTTTTCCTCGATCAGGTTCAGCATCATGTCGAGGGGGGCGACCCCGCCGGACGCCGTGAACCGGTTCCGGTCGACCGTGAACACCTGGTCGGAAATGATGATCCTGGGGAATTCCTCGCGCAGCGCCGAGACGTTTTCCCAATGGATGGTCGCCCGGTAGCGATCGAGGAGCCCCGCCCGGGCGAGCGCATAGCCCCCGGTGCACAGGCTGCCGAGGCCGATCCGCTGCTCCGACAGGCGCCGCAGCGCCGCGAGAAGTGCCGGGGATACGGCGTCCCGGATCTGGACGCCGCCGCAGACGAACACGGTGTCGACCCGTCCGACCTGGTCCAGCGCGACGGTCGGCGCCAGCGACAACCCGTTGCTGGCGACGATGCTGCGGCCATCCAGGCTCGCGATCACCCATTCATAGGCGGCCTGCCCGGCCAGCGAGTTGGCCATCCGCAGGGGTTCGACGGCGTTCGTCAGTGCGATCGCCGAATACTGCGGAAGCGTCAGGAATGCGAACCGGCTCTTGCGGATCTGCGGTGGGGCCTTCACGTGCCCTCCCCGGCGGAAATTTAGGGACAAACCGAAGTATAAGTCCGACTGGCGCATTTGCGTCAGAATTTGTCGCAAATGGAGCCGTGCCCGGATGGTCTCCCGTTACACTTTCCGGCTTGAATTCTGACCCCCACCCGGCGCCCGCCGGGTGCCGGAACGGCTGGAACGGAGACCCCAACGATGAAGACTCATGCCCGGGTGGTGGTGATCGGCGGCGGCGTCGTCGGCGTCAGCACGCTGTACCACTTGGTGAAGAAAGGCTGGTCGGACGTGGTGCTGCTCGAGCGCTCCGAACTGACCGCCGGGTCCACCTGGCACGCGGCCGGCCTCCTGCCGCTGTTCAACATGAGCTACACGGTCGGCCAGCTGCACAAGTACTCGGTCGACCTCTACAAGTCGCTGCCGGCGGAGACCGGCCAGGACGTGAGCTTCCACGTCACCGGCAACCTGCGTCTCGCGACGAACCGCGACCGCATGGACGAGTACTACAAGTACTGCGGCACCGCGAACACCATCGGCGTGCCCTTCCAGGTCATCACGCCGGCCGAGGTCAAGAAGCTGTGGCCGCTGGTCGACCTCGGCGGGCATGGCGACACGCCGCCCATCGTCGGCGCGCTCTACCATCCCGATGACGGCCACATCGCACCGGCCGACCTGACGATGGCGCTGCGCAAGGGCGCGCGCACGGGCGGTGCCGAGATCTACGAGCAGACCGAAGTGCTCTTCGTCGCCCAGACCGCGTCGGGCGAGTGGAAGCTGACGACCAACAAGGGCGAGATCACCTGCGAGCACGTCGTCTGCGCGACCGGCAACTACGCCCGCCAGACCGGCCGCATGTTCGGCATCAACGTCCCGGCGATCCCCGTCGAGCACCAGTACATCGTCTACGACAAGTCGCCGGAACTCGAGGCGTACCGCGCCCAGGGTGGCCCGGAACTCGCCGTGCTGCGCGAATCGGACAAGTCCTACTACCTGCGCGAGGAGCGCCTCGGCTGGATCCTCGGGCCCTACGAGCACGGCGCCCCGGCGCGCTTCGCGGACGGCGTGCCCGACTGGTTCGGCAAGAGCCTGTTCGAGGGTGACCTCGAGCGCCTCGTGCCGCACATCGAGGCGGCGCAGCGTCGCGTCCCGGCGCTCGAGCACTGCGGCATCAAGGACATCGTCAACGGGCCGATCTCGTACACGCCGGATGGCAGTCCCCTCGTCGGTCCCGCCGGAACCAGGCGTGGCCTGTGGCTCAACGAGGGCCACAGCTTCGGCATCACGGCCGCCGGCGGCTCCGGCTGGCAGCTCGCCGAGTGGATCGTCGAGGGCGAGCCGGGCATCGACATGCTCGCCGTCGACCCGCGCCGCTACGGCTCGTACACGTCGAAGCGCTACGTCGTGCAGAAGAACGAGGAGACCTACCGCGAGGTCTTCACGATCCACTTCCCCGACGAGGAACGCCCGGCCGCCCGTCCGGTCAAGACGAGCCCCGTCTACGACAAGCTCAAGCAGATGGGCGCGGTGATGGGCCAGCGCTACGGCTGGGAACGCGCGATGTGGTTCGCGCCGAAGGGCGTCGAGCCGAAGGACGTGTGGAGCTTCCGTCGCACGAACTACTTCCCGCACGTCGCCCGTGAAGTGGCGCTGATGCGCGAGAAGGTCGGCGTGATCGACCTGGCCCCGTTCACGAAGTACGAGGTCAAGGGCGCCGGTGCCGAGGCCTGGCTCGACAGCCTGGTCGCGAACAAGGTGCCGACCAAGATCGGCCGCATCGCGCTCTGCCACGCGCTGACGAAGCGCGGCGGCATCCGCTCCGAGTTCACGATCACCAAGATCGCGGACGACCACTACTACTGCGTCAGCGCCGGCGCCGCCGAGCGCTACGACAGCGACTATCTGAAGAAGCGCGTGCCGACCGACGGCTCGGTGACGCTCACCGACATCACGACGAGCCGTGGCTGCTTCGTGATCGGCGGCCCGCGCGCGCGCGACCTGATGGCCAAGCTCACCGACTCGAAGCTCGACAACGAGTCGTTCCCGTGGCTGACGAGCCAGGTCATCGAGGCCGGCTATGCGACCGACGTCTACGCGCTGCGCGTGAACTTCGTCGGCGCGCTCGGCTGGGAGCTGCATTTCCCGATCGAGTACGCGCACAGCCTGTTCGACGCGATCTTCGAGGCCGGCGCCGAATACGGCATCGGCATGGTCGGCATGCGCGCCATGGAATCGCTGCGCATGGAGAAGTCCTACCGCATGTGGGGCAGCGACATGACGCGCGACTACACGCCGTTCGAGTGCTCGCTGGATCGCTTCGTGCGCATGAAGAAGGGTCCGTTCATCGGTCGCGAGGCGCTCGAGAAGCAGCTCGCCGACGGCGTGCCGCACCGTTTCGTGACGCTCGAGGTCCATGACGTCGTCGATGCCGACCCGCTCGGCAACGAGCCGATCTTCGAGAAGGGCGGCAAGATGATCGGCCGCGCGACCTCGGGGTACTATGGCCACACGATCAAGAAGAGCCTCATCATCGGCTACGTGAAGCCCGA
Source organism: uncultured Pseudomonadota bacterium (assembly GCA_903884235.1). Classification (GTDB taxonomy): domain Bacteria; phylum Pseudomonadota; class Gammaproteobacteria; order Steroidobacterales; family Steroidobacteraceae; genus CAIKZZ01. The sequence continues at coordinate 165,907 of CAISEB010000016.1, read as the reverse complement.
CTACGCGACGCCGGGCACCGAGCTCGTCGTCGAGGTGCTCGGCGAGCGCAAGCGCGCGACCGTGCTGGTCGAGTCGCCGTACGACCCCGACAACAACGATCTGAGGGCCTGATGCAAAAGTTCTCGGCCTGGTCACTGTTCAAGGAAGCCTTCGGCGGCCACCAGGGGTGGAAGTCGCAGTGGCGGCGCGCCACGCCGAAGGCTGAGTACGACGCGATCATCGTCGGCGGTGGCGGCCACGGACTCGGGGCCGCCTACTACCTCGCGGCCGAGCACGGCCTGACGAACATCGCGGTCGTCGAGAAGGGCTGGATCGGCGGCGGCAACACCGGCCGCAACACGACGATCATCCGCTCGAACTACCTGTTCGACGAGAGCGCCCGGCTCTACGACCATTCGCTAAAGCTGTGGGAGGACCTGTCGCAGGTCCTCAACTACAACACGATGTTCTCGCCGCGTGGCGTGATGATGCTCGCGCACACCGTGCACGACATCCAGGTGCTGAAGCGCCACATCCACGCGAACCGCGGCAACGGCGTCGACAACGAGTGGCTGGAGCCGGAGCAGGCTAAGGAATTCTGCCCGCTGCTGAACATCGAGAAGAACATCCGCTATCCGGTCGTCGGCGCGGCGCTGCAGCGGCGCGGCGGCGTCGCCCGCCACGACACGATCGCCTGGGGCTACGCCCGTGCGGCGGACGCGCTCGGCGTCGACATCATCGAGAACTGCGAGGTCACCGGCATCCGCCGCGACGCGCAGGGCGCCGTCGAGGGCATCGAGACGTCGCGCGGCTACATCCGCTCGAAGAAGATCGGCGTCTCGGCCGCAGGCAACACCAGTGTCGTGATGGGCTATGCCGGCATCAAGCTGCCGCTCGAGAGCTACCCGCTGCAGGCGCTGGTCTCTGAGCCGGTGGACCCGATCATGCCGTGCGTCGTGATGTCGAACACGATCCACGCCTACATGAGCCAGTCCGACAAAGGCGAGCTCGTGATCGGCGCCGGTACCGATGCCTACAACTCCTACACCCAGCGGGGCGCGTTGCACATCAACACGCACACGCTCGAGTCGATCTGCGAACTGTTCCCGGTGGTGCGGCGCCTCAGGATGCTGCGCAACTGGGGCGGCATCGTCGACTGCACGCCGGATCGCTCGCCGATCATCGCGAAGACCGAGGTCAAGGGACTGTACGTCAACTGCGGCTGGGGCACGGGCGGCTTCAAGGCGACGCCAGGATCGGCACACGTATTCGCGCATACGATCGCCCACGACGAGCCGCACCCGATCGCGGCACCGTTCACGATCGAGCGCTTCCGCGAAGGATTCCTGATCGACGAAGCGGCGGCTGCGGCCGTCGCGCACTGAAGGCACCCCCATGCTGTTGATCGAATGCCCCTACTGCGGCCCACGGCCGGAGCTCGAGTTCGCCTACGGCGGACAGGCCCACATCGCGCGCCCCGCCGACCCCTCGAAGGCGAGCGACCAGGAGTGGCTCGAATTCCTGTACCTGCGTGACAACACCCGCGGCCTGTTCGCGGAGCGCTGGCGCCACGCGCGCGGCTGCGGCCGCTTCTTCAACGCGATTCGCGACACGACCACGGATCACTTCGTGGTGACCTACAAGGCCGGCGAAGCACGCCCGGCCCCGACGGCCGGAGGTGCGCGATGACGCTGCGCACCGCCAAGGGTGGCCGCATCGACCGCACGCGGGCGATCTCGTTCACGTTCGACGGCCAGCGTTGCCAGGGTTTCGCAGGCGACACGCTCGCCTCGGCACTGCTTGCCAACGGCGTGCACCTCGTGAACCGCTCGTTCAAGTACCACCGTCCCCGTGGCATCGTCTCCGCGGGCGCCGAGGAGCCGAATGCGCTCGTCACGGTGATCCGTGACGCCGCCCGTCACACGCCGAACCTGCGCGCGACGCAGGTCGAGCTCTACGACGGCCTCGTCGCCGAGAGCCAGCACCGCTGGCCGAGCCTCAAGTTCGACGTCGGCGCGGTCACGAGCCTGCTGTCGCCGTTCATCCCGGCGGGCTTCTACAACAAGACCTTCATGTGGCCGCGGTCGGCCTGGAAGGCCCTGTACGAGCCGCCGATCCGCAAGGCCGCGGGCCTCGGCATCGCGCCGAAGCTCCCGGACCCCGATCGCTACGCCCAGCAGTTCGTGCACTGCGATGTGCTTGTCGTCGGCGCAGGTCCCGCCGGCCTCGCCGCGGCACTCGAGGCCGCCGCTGCCGGGGCACGGGTCATCCTCTGCGACGAGCAGCAGGAACTGGGTGGCTCGCTGCTCGCCGAGCGCGACGCCTCGGTCGAGGGCCAGCCGGTCGCGACCTGGCTCGAGTCGGCGGTCAAGACGCTCGGCGCGAACCCCCGCGTGCGCCTGCTGCCGCGGACGACCGCGTTCGGCTACTTCCCGCACAACCACATCGGCCTCTGCGAGCGGATCACGGATCATCTCGCATCGCCCGGCAGCCAGCAGCCGCGCGAGCGGATGTGGCAGGTGCGTGCACGCGAGGTGGTGCTGACGACCGGCGCCATCGAACGGCCGCTGATCTTCCCGGGCAACGACCGTCCGGGCGTCATGCTCGCCGGCGCCGGGCGCACCTACGCGAACCGCTACGGGACGAAGGTCGGCGAGCGCGCCGTCATCGTCGCCGGCAGCGATGCCGCGTACGCCGCGGCACTCGATCTCGCGGCCGCGGGCGTGACGATCGTCGCGATCGCGGACGTGCGCACGGGCAACGACGGCCCTGCCGCCTCTGCAGCCCGTGCGGCCGGCCTGCCCATCAGCACCGGAAACACGGTGCTCGGCACCACCGGCAAGCTCCACGTCAGCGGCATCCGCCTCGGACGCGTCGCCTCGGACGGCACAGTGGTGCCATCGGTCACCCATGCCTGCGACGTCGTATTGATGTCCGGCGGCTACACGCCGAGCGTGCACCTGCACTCGCAGTCCCGCGGCAAGCTCGCCTGGGACGACGCGTTCGGCGGGTTCGTCCCGGCGGCCGCCGCCGAGCGGACTCGCTCGGCCGGCAACTGCCGCGGCGTGTCCGGCCTCGCGGCCACGCTCGGAGATGGCGCCGCGGCGGGCGCCGCCGCCGCAACCGCCGCCGGATTCGCGGCGACGGGCCGCACCTACGCCGCGCAGACGCTGGATGCCGACATCAGGGGCACACCGGGCGCGCTTGCCCAACCGGCGACGCCGGTACCGCCCGCCAAGGCGTTCGTCGACTTCCAGAACGACGTCACGACGCGCGACATCGCGCTCGCCCAGCGCGAGGGCTTCGAGTCGATCGAGCACATCAAGCGCTACACGACGACCGGCATGGCGACGGACCAGGGCAAGACGTCCGGCCTCAATGCGCTGGCGATGGTCGCCGCCTCGTCCGACCGGCGCATTCCGGACGTGGGCCTGACGACCTACCGGATGCCGTACACGCCGGTGACCTTCGGCAGCTTCGCCGGCGTGGCCCGCGGCGACCAGTTCGATCCGGTGCGCAAGACGCCGAGCCACGAGTGGGCAGTCGCACGCGGCGGCGTGTTCGAGGACGTCGGCCTCTGGAAGCGCACGCGCTTCTTCCCGGTCGGCGGCGAGAACATGCATGCGGCGGTCGATCGCGAATGCCTTGCCGTGCGCAACTCGGTCGGCATGTTCGACGCCTCGACGCTCGGCAAGATCGAGGTCGTGGGCAAGGACGCAGCTGAATTCCTCAACCGGTTCTACGTCAACAACTGGTCCAGCCTGGCGCCCGGCCGCGCGCGCTACGGCATCCTGCTGCGCGACGACGGCTTCGTCTACGACGACGGCGTCATCGGTCGCCTGGCGGCGGATCGTTTCCACGTCACGACCACGACCGGTGGCGCGGCGCGTGTGTTCGGGATGATGGAGGACTACCTGCAGACCGAGTGGACGGACCTCTCGGTCTGGATCACCTCCACCACCGAGCAGTGGGCAGTCGTCGCCGTGCAGGGCCCGAAGGCGCGCGACGTGCTCGCGAAGCTCGTCACCGGCATCGACCTGTCACCCGCGGCACTGCCGCACATGGCTATCGCGAACGGCGAGATCTGCGGCGTGCCGCTGATGCTGTTCCGGGTCAGCTTCAGCGGCGAGCTCGGCTTCGAGGTCAACGTCCCCGCCGACTACGGCACGATGGTCTGGGAGGCGATCCATGCCGCCGGCCAGGAGTTCGGCATCACGCCGTACGGCACCGAGGCGATGCACGTGCTGCGCGCCGAGAAGGGCTACATCATCGTCGGCCAGGACACGGACGGCACGATGACCCCGGACGACGCCGGTGTCGCCTGGGCGATCGGCAAGACGAAACCGGACTTCATCGGCAAGCGCGGCCTCACCCGGCCGGCGCTGACGGCCCCGGGGCGCAAGCAGCTCGTCGGGCTCGAGACCATCGACCCCAAGGTCGTGCTCGAGGAAGGCGCGCAGGTGGTCGATGCACCCAATCGCCCGATCCCGTTCCCGATGATCGGCTACGTCACGAGCTCGTACCGCAGCGCGGCACTCGGCCGCTCGATCGCGATGGCCGCAGTCGCCAACGGTCGCGCCCGCATGGGCGAGACGATCTGGGTCGCGATGCCGGGCGGGGACATCCCCGTCAAGGTGGTCTCGCCCGTGTTCTACGATCCGCAAGGGGCTCGCATCAATGTCTGACCCGAAGAGGCAGCCGCCGCGGATCGAATCCCGCGCCTGGCTCGCACCGTTGCCCGCGGCGACGCGATTCATCTTCCGCGGTGGCGCCGCCGCCGCCCAGGCGGCATCCCGCGCCTTCGGCGTGGAACTGCCGGCCACGGCCTGCCGCGCCAACGTGGCGGGCGCCCGCGCCGCACTCTGGCTCGGCCCGGACGAGCAACTCCTGATCGCACCCGAGGGCGACGCCACGGCCGCCCGTGCGGCGCTTGCAGCGGCGCTCGAGTCGATCCCGCACTCGATCGTCGACATCAGCCACCGGCAGGTCGCGTTCGAGGTGAAGGGGCCCGACGCCGAATGGCTGCTGCAGGCGGGCTGCCCGCTCGACCTCGATGCCAGCCAGTTCCCGGTCGGCATGTGCACGCGCACGGTGTACCTGAAGGCCGAGATCACGCTGTGGCGCACCGGTGCCGACACGTTCCGCCTCGAGATCTGGCGATCGTTCGCCGAGTACGTCGTCGGGATGCTCGAAGAGTCCGCCCTGGAACTCACCGCTTGAGGTCACCTCGGGTCGCGGCACGGTTCGTCGCGGCCCTCGGGGGCGCCGCACTCGCGGCGGCCCTCCTCGCCCTCGCCGGCTGCTCCAAGCCCACCCAGCCGGAGCGCGTCGTCAGCGTCCTCAACTGGGCGGACTTCATCGGCAAGCACACCATCGCCGACTTCGAGCGCGACACGGCCATCAAGGTCGACTACGACATCATGGATTCGGACCAGGCGCTCGAGGCGAAGATCCTCGCCGGCGGCTCCGGCTACGACGTCGTCGAGACCTCGACGCTGATGTTCAGCCGGCAGATCAAGGCCGGCGCCTACCGCAAGCTCGACAAGTCTCTGCTGCCGAACCTGAAAAACCTCGATCCCGAGATCCTCGCGCTCTATGCCCGCTTCGACCCGGGCAACGAGCATGCGGTCCCCTACCTGCACTCCCTGAACGGCTTCGCGTACGACGTCGACAAGATCCGGGAGCGGATGCCCAACGCGCCCGTGGACAGCCTCGACATGCTGTTCAAGCCCGACGTCGTCAAGCGCTTCGCCGACTGCGGCGTCACGTTCCTGGATTCATCCCGGGACGTGCTGCAGCTCGCGTTCGTGTACCTGCACCTCGATCCCAACACGACGCGCAAGGAAGACTTCAAGGCCGCCGAGGACCTCTTGATGAAGGTCCGACCCTACATCAAGAACTTCGATTCCTCCGAATACCTCAATTCCCTTGCGAACGGGGAGTACTGCGTGTCGATGAGCTGGTCGAGCGACTATGCGATCTCGATAGCGCGCGCGAAGGCCGCCGGCCTCGACGTCCACCTCGCGTTCACCGTGCCGAAGGAAGGGACGAACGTCGACTATTCCGCGTTCCTGATCCCGGCCGATTCGACCCATGTGGCCGAGGCCTACGAATTCCTGAACTACATCCTGCGGCCGGACGTGATCGCCGCGATCACCAACGACACGCATTACGGCAACGACAACATCGCCGCGAACCCGCTGGTGGAGCCCGAGATCCGCAACGACCCGACGCTCTACCCGACCCCGGAAGTGCGCCGGCGGATGTTCCTGAGCAACGAAGTGAGTCAGGCGACGGAACGGGTCGTCACGCGCACGTGGACGAGGATCAAGACGGCACATTGATTTACGGACATCTCGCGCGGATGGCGCCTACCTGTCACGCGAGTAGCGACATCCCGGCACGCGTGGCCGCTCCGCGGTCGAAGGTCATGACCCCGGAACAGCCAGCGGCCATCGCAGTCTGCGCAATCAGGCAATCAGCGAAATCGGCCCCGTCGGCTTCGAATGCCCGCACCGCCTTCCACACTATCTCGGGTTGCTCAGCGACGAGTTCCTTCGTACTCAGGATCCCCGTGATTGCGGACATGAGCTGGGCGCGATCGAGCCCATAGGCCGAGCCCAGTACCCAGGCGAGTTCCACGATCACAACGATCGGCACAAAGCCGGGTGCCTCTGCCGAAAGCGAATCCACGAAGCGATTCGCGGCGCGCGCCTGACCAACGTCGTCCTGCATGATATAGCGGACGAGAATGTTGGTATCGATACCAATCATTTCGCGGACGCGCCGCGCGCCTCGATTACGGCGTTCATCTCCTCGATCGAAACCGCGGGGCCCTCATATTTGCCGAACATGCCCTTCAGCGCGGTCACGGACCGAGTGGCAGCGTTGATCTCGAATCGGCCCGGTGCGACTTCGACGAACTCGACCCGGTCCCCCGCTTCGACTCCGAGCGCTGCACGGACGCGTGCCGGGATGGTGATTTGGCCCTTGCTGCTTAAGGCGGCGGTGGTCATTTCCGACTCCTAGACTACTTCCTTACTATAAGGTAAGGAAGTAGCTGAGGTCAAGCCACTCGCCCCTCGCGGTGCGGCGCCAAGGGCAGCCGGCGCGGCGCGCCGACCCCCTCCAGCTTTAGGCGCGAAGCTTGGCGTTCGCCGGATCGTAGAGCGGCTCCACGGCAACCGTGGCCTTGCGTCGCTCCCCGAGGACCTCGACTTCGAGCTGCGTCCCGGTCACCGCGAGATCAGTGCGCACGTACGCGAGCGCGATGCTCTTGTTGAGTCGGTAGCCGAACCCGCCGGACGTCACGAGCCCGACCACCGTGTCGCCCTGGTAGACGATCGACACGGCCGGCGCATCGGCATCCGCCGCCTCGACGATCAGCGGCACGAACTTCTCCTTGGGTCCCGCGACCGCCTCACGCTTCAGCGCCTCCTGGCCGATGAAGCCACCGGGCTTGTCGAGCTTCACGAAGCGATCGAGCGAGGCCATGGCCGGCGTGTACTCGGTAGTGAGGTCGGCCTTCCAGGAGCGGTAGCACTTCTCGAGGCGCAGGCTCTCCATCGCGTAGAGGCCGAAGTCGGCAATGCCGAACTCCTGCCCCGCCTCCCACAGCAGCTCGTAGATCGACTGCACGTGCTCGACCGGGATATGGAGCTCCCAGCCCAGTTCGCCGACGTAGTTGACCCGGAACGCGAGCAGCTTCGTGTACCCCATTTCGATCGTGCGCACCGACAGCCACGGGAACGCGGCGTTCGACAGGTCCGCGCTCGTCAGCTTCGCGAGCACCTCGCGCGAGCGGGGTCCCACGACGATCAGCGTGCCGTAGCGCGCGCTCTGGTTCTCGAAACGGACTGATCCGTCCTTCGGCAGGTGCTCGATGAGCCAATGCTCGTCGTGCAGCTCGCCCGAGGCGGCGCTGATCAGCCAGTAGCGCTCGTCGCCGAGCGTCGTGATCGTCATCTCGGTGACGATGCCGCCGCTCGGGGCGCAGAAGTAGTTGAGCGCGGTGCGCCCAGCCTTCGGCACGGTGCCCGCGACCATGCCGTCGATCCACTTCGCAGCGCCGGGACCCGAGATCTCGAACTTCGTGAAGCCCGGCAGGTCGAGCACGGCCACGCGCTTCTCGACCGCCTCGCACTCGCGCTTCACGGCCTCGTGCCAGTGCGGGCGGCGGAACGAGGTGTCGGTGCCGCCCTTGTCGCCCGGCTGCGGGAAGTAGATCGCGCGCTCCCAGCCGCCGCGGACGCCGAACTTGGCGCCCTTGTTCTTGAGCGTCTGGTAGCACGGCGAGGTCTTCGCCGGACGGCCTGCCGGGCGCTCCTCCTGCGGGTAGCCGATGCCGTACTCGTGCTGGTAGGTCTCGATGGCCTTCGCAAGCGTGAACTTGTTGTTCGCGTGCGGCAGGTAGCGGCGCGCGTCGAGCGGCCACATGTCCCACTCGGGATGGCCGTTGACGACCCATTCGGCGATCGACTTGCCGGCGCCGCCGGCCTGCACGATGCCGAACGTAAACGCACACGCGTGGTAGAAGCCCGGCAGGCCCGGGGCCGGACCCATCAACGGATTGCCATCCGGCGCGTACGGGATCGGGCCGTTGATCACGGTCTTGATGCCGACGGTGCCGAGGATCGGCGCCTGGCCGATCGCCGCCTCGATGTAGTTGCCGAGACGGTCGAGGTCATCGTCGAACAGCTGGTTCGCGAACTCCTCCGGGATCCCGTCCTGCCAGTGCGCGGTCGCCTGCCACTCGTAGGGGCCGAGCAGCAGCGAGTGGCGCTCCTGGCGCAGGTAGTAGCTGACGTCGGGATCGCGCACGAGCGGCAGGCGCTCGGTGCCGCGCGCGACGAGTTCGGGGATGTCCTCGGTCACCATGTACTGGTGCGAGAGCGTCACGATCGGGAGATACACGCCAACCATCGCCGCGACCTCGCCGCCGCGGTAGCCGGCCGCATTGATGACCTTCCCGGCGACGATCTCGCCCTTGTCCGTCGTGATCTTCCACTCGCCGGACGGCAGGCGCGTGATGGCCGTGACCTTGGTGTTGCGGTAGACCTCGGCACCCTTGTCGCGGGCGCCCTTCGCCATCGCCTGGGTCAGCTGCGCGGGATCGATGTCGCCGTCGTACGGGTCCCAGAGGCCGGCGAGCACGTCGCCCGTCTCGAGGTACGGGTGGCGGGCCTTGATCTCGGCCGGCGTCATCATCTGGAAGTCGATGCCCTGCGCCCGTGCCTGCGAGACGACGTGCTTGAACTCGTCGACGCGATCGGGCTTGTGGGCGATGCGGATGCTGCCCGTGACGTGGTAGTTGATGTCGTAGCCGGTGCGCCGCGCGAGGTCGGCGTACAGCTTGGTGCTGTGGCGCTGCAGCTTGATCAGGTTCCAGGACGTCGAGAAGTTCGGGCAGTTGCCCGCGGCATGCCACGTGGACCCCGCCGTCAGCTCGTCGCGCTCGATCAGCACGACGTCGGTCACCCCGAGTTCCGTCAGGTGATAGAGGGCGCTGCAGCCAACCGCTCCGCCACCGATGACCACTACCTCTGCATGCGTCTTCATGTCTGTCTCTGCTCCGTGGGCGCCTTGGCGCCGCGTTGATCGGGACCGCTCGTCGGGCGGTCGCGGTTCAGGCCTTGATTCGTTCGTTCTTGGGGTCGTAGAGCGGCTCGAGCTGCACCTTCGCCGCATAGCGCTTGCACGCCACCTCGACTTCCCAGGAGCCGCTCGCGAGCCACTCCTTCGTGACGCCGGCGTCGCAGGCGACGAAGCCCATGCCGATGGACTTGGCAATGCGATGCCCCCAGGCGCCCGACTTGATGGAGCCGACGATGACGCCGTCCCGCAGGATCGGTTCCTCGTGGTACATCAGGGGTGCAGAGCTCGAATCGTCGAGGAGCATCACCTGCACGAGGCGTTTCGGCAGCACGCCCTTCGCCTTCTGGGCCACGAGCGCCTCGCGCCCGATGAAGCCACCCGGCTTCTCCCAGGCCACGGTGAACCCGAGCCCGGCATCGAGCGGCGTATCCTCGTCGGCGATGTCATGGCCCCAGCTGCGGTAGCCCTTCTCGACCCGGCACGCGCCCATGACGTGGTAGCCCACGTGCCGGAGGCCGAATTCCCGGCCGGCCTCAAGGATGCGCTCGTAGACGTCGAGACAATGCTCCGCGGAGACGTAAAGCTCCCAGCCGAGCTCGCCGACGTAGGTGATGCGGCTCGCGCGCACGGTGGCGTAGCCGATCTCGACCTCGCGAGACCACGCGAAGGGATGCGCGGCATTGGAGAAGTCGAGCCCGGTCAGCTTCTCGAGCAGCGGCCGGCTGTTGGGGCCCATCAGGCCCAGCATCGCGATCCCTGGCGTCACGTCCGTGACCCAGCAACTCTTGAGGCCTAGCGCCTCGCGCTGGTGGCGCAGCCACGCGAGGTCGCGCGTCTGGCAGGCGGCCGCCGTCACGACCATGAATTCGTCCGCCGCGAGGCGCGTGATCGTGAGATCCGCCTCGATGCCCGCGCGCTCGTTCAGCCACTGGGTGTAGACGAGCTTGCCCGGCGCGACATCGACCTTCGAGACCGAGATCCGGTCCAGGAGCGCGAGTGCGTCCGGGCCCTGCACGAGGAACTTGGCGAAGCAGGTCTCGTCGAAGAGACCGACCGCATCGCGCACCGCCACGCTCTCGACGCGGCAGGCGTCGAACCAGTTCTGGCGGCCGTAGGAATACTGGTATTCCGGCTTCGATCCCGGCTCCGCGTACCAGTTCGGGCGCTCCCACCCGGCGAGCTCGCCCATGCAGGCGCCCGCCGCCACGAGCCGATCATGCAGCGGCGTGCGGCGCGCGTTGCGGGCCGTCTTGTACTGGTAGTACGGCCAGTGCATCGCATACAGGAGCCCGAGCGTCTCGACCGTCCGGTCGTGGAGGTACTTGCGGTTCTTCTGGAACGGCTGCACGCGCCGCACGTCGACGTCGCAGAGGTCGAGCGGCGGATGGCGCTTCGCGATCCATTCGGCCAGCACCTTGCCGACGCCACCGCTCGCGGCGATGCCGACCGAATTGAAGCCAGTCGCGACGAACAGGTCCTTTACCTCGGGCGTTTCGCCCAGGTAGTAGCGATCATCCGGTGTGAAGCTCTCCGGACCGTTGAAGAAGAGCTGGATGCCGGTCGTCGCAAGCGCCGGTACGCGCCTGATCGCATCGTTCAGGATCGGCTCGAAGTGGTCATAGTCCTCGGGCAGCGTGTCGAAGCAGAAGTCCTCGGAGATGCCCTTCATGCCCCACGGCTTCGCGATCGGCTCGAAGCAGCCCATCAGGATCTTGCCGGCATCCTCCTTGTAGTACGCGCACTCGTCCGGGATGCGCAGCACCGGCAGGTTCGAGGGAATCCCCGCGACGGGCTCGGTGACGATGTAGAAGTGCTCCGCGGCGTGCAGCGGCACCGCGACGCCGACCTCGGCGGCGAGCCCGTGCGACCACATGCCACCTGCCAGGACGACGGTATCGGCCTTGATCGTGCCCTCGGCAGTCTCGACGCCCACCGCGCGGCCGTTCTCGACCAGGATCCGCACGACCCGGGTGTTCTCGAGGATCTTCGCGCCGCGCATCTTCGCTCCCTTGGCGAGCGCCTGGGTCGTGTCGATCGGGTTGGTCTGGCCGTCCTTCGGCAGGAAGATGCCGCCGACGACGTCGCCGACCTCGAGCAGCGGCCAGTGGCGCTTGATGTCGGCGGGCGTCAGCAGTTCGACCTCGAGGCCGAACGTCTTGCCCATCGACATGCCGCGTTTCAGCTCCTCGAACCGCTCCTCGGTCTTCGCGACGCTGACCGAGCCGTTCTGCTTGAAGCCCGTCGCCTGGCCGGTCTCAGCCTCCAGCGAGTGATACAGGCCCGCCGTGTACTTCGCGAGCTCGGTGAGATTGCGCGTCGCGCGCAGCTGGCCGACCAGCCCGGCGGCGTGCCAGGTCGTGCCACAGGTCAGCTGCTTGCGCTCGAGCAGCACGACATCGGTGATGCCGAGCTTCGTCAGGTGGTAGGCCACCGAGCAGCCGGCGATGCCGCCGCCGACGATGACCACGTTCGCGTGGTGGGGAAGTGACATCCTGGACGTCCTCCGGGGACTCTTTCTCAGTAACGGGGCGGCGCGATCACCCACAGCGACACGGAGGTGTCCGTGCCGGGGTTGTGCGCCGTGAAGGGTTCGCCGCGGCCGATGCGAAACGCATCTCCCGCGCGCAGCACGAATCTGCGGTCGCCGACGAGCAGCTCGAGCTCGCCACTGATCACGTAGCCGGACTGCTCGGCCATGCGCGACACCTGCTCATCGCCACTCCTCGCGCCCGGCGCGAAGGTGCTGAGGATCATCTCGGCCTCGCCGGACAGCGTCGGGGAGAGCAGTTCCTCCTCGATGCCGGTACCGGGGAAGTTGAGGGGGCGACGATGCTCGCGGCGCACGACGTAGCCATGCTCGGCCGGTTCGCTCGGGTCGTAGCCCTGGAAGAACCAGCTGATGTTGACGCCGAGCGCCTCGCTGATCGACTTCAACGTCGAGATCGAGATTTCGGAGCGGCCGCGCTCGATCTGGCTGACATAGCCGATGGACTTGCCGATCGAGGTCGCGAGGCCAGCGAGGGTCACACGCCGGGCCTCGCGGAGGTCGCGGATCTGGCGCCCCAGCGGGCTGTCATTGAGCGCGGACGCTGTGGCATCGGGGACACCCGTGAGATTTGGTGCGGTCTTGCTCACGATCCCTCCGTTCGCGGCAGCCGGTCGAGCACCGGAGTACCGCAATTCTATTCGCTGAAATATTCACAAGGGTGAAAATCCGAGTCAATTTTTCACGTTACTGGCAAACCTTTCCCTTGGTTGCGGATATTAGACCAGATGATAGACTGGTCTAAATCGAAGGAACCCTGCATGAAACTCCAAATCGGCGCCTACGAAGCCAAGACCAAGCTTCCGGAGTTGCTGCGGCAAGTCGCGGCCGGACAGCGGTTCACGATCACGCATCGAGGGCGCGCTGTCGCTGAACTCGGGCCGGTCAGGGACGCACGCCCGGATGCCGCGGCCGCCGTCGCCCGCTTCCTCGAATTCAAAGCTGCGAACCCGCGCACCGAGCGTCCTGACATCCGGGCGCTGATTGAAGAAGGCCGCGAATGAGGTTCGTGCTGGACGCGTCGGTCGCGATGACCTGGCTGCTTCGCGATGCCGCCGACGGCGGTGCGGCATTTGCGATCGTCGAGTGGCTGGCGCGGCCAGACACTGAAATTCGGGTTCCGGCGACCTGGAGCCTCGAGATCGCCAATGTGGTGGTGCGCGCGGAAATCCGCGGCCAGACCACCGCGGCCGACAGCAGCGCATTCCTGGATCTGCTACTGCGAGCGCCGATCGAGGTGGACCCGGCGACTGCGGAGCTCGCGCTCTCGGCAACCTTGGCGCTCGCCAGGCGATACCGGCTCTCCAGCTACGATGCGTCCTACCTTGAACTCGCCTGCCGCGAGAGATTGCCACTGGCGACACTCGACAGTGACCTGGCAACTGCCGCGCGCGCCGCCGGCGTGACGCTGGTGCTCGGCTAACGCGGCGCTCGGTCTCGACAGCAGCGGTAGTCGACAGTCATATCTCCCCCAGGCCAGAGTCGCTCCACATGAACACCATGCGTGCAGTGCTGCTCACCGGGCACGGTGGCCTCGACCAACTGCAACTCCGGGACGACGTGCCGATCCCGATCCCGCGGGACAACGAAGTGCTCATCAGAATCGGCGCCGCCGCCGTCAACAACACGGACATCAATACGCGGATCGGCTGGTATTCGAAGTCGGTGTCCACCTCGACCGACTCGGCCGTGGTCGCTGGAGCCACGGACGAGGGCGGCTGGACGGGCGCGCTGTCGTTCCCCCGGATCCAGGGCACGGATGCTTGCGGGCGCATCGTTGCGGTCGGCGCCTCGGTGCCCTCCAGTCGCGTCGGGGAACGCGTCCTGGTCGACCCCGTGCTGCGCCCTGCGTACGGACCCGCCGGATATTTCGCATCCGAATGCGACGGCGCGTTCGCCGAATACACGAAGGTGCCCACCGCGAACGCCGTGCGCATCGAAAGTACCTTGAGCGACGTCGAACTCGCGTCCTTCCCGTGCGCCTATTCGACCGCCGAGAACCTGCTGACACGCGCTCTCCTCGGTGGCGGCGAACGCGTACTCGTGACGGGCGCATCCGGCGGCGTCGGCTCGGCGGCGGTGCAGCTCGCGCGTCGACGCGGCGCGCACGTCGTGGCTCTCGCCGCCGCGGACAAGGCGGCAACGCTGACCGAGCTCGGGGCCGATCGCGTCCTCGGACGCGACGCCGACCTCGTGGCCGCACTCGGGGCGGACTCGGTCGACGTCGTGATCGATGTCGTCGGCGGGCCGCAGTTCCCGGCGCTGCTCGCGGTATTGAAGTCGCGCGGCCGATACGCGGTATCAGGCGCGATCGCAGGCCCGATCGTCACGCTCGACCTGCGGACGCTGTACCTCAAGGACCTGGCGTTGCTCGGCGGCACGATCCAGGACTCTGAAGTCTTCGGGAACCTCGTGAGCTACATCGAGCGCGGCGAGATCCGCCCGCTCGTTGCCGCGACCTACCCGCTCGCCGAAATCGCCGCAGCGCAGGAGGCGTTCCTCGCGAAACGCCACGTCGGCAAGATCGTGCTCGTGCCCTGATTCAGGCCGAGAGCAGCGCCTCGGTCGGGTCGCCGATGCCGACGGTGCGCTCGGCCGAGCGCAGCGTGTTGTAGAGCAGCATCGTGATCGTCATCGGGCCGACGCCGCCCGGCACCGGCGTGATCAGCGATGCCTTCTTGCGGACTCCCTCGAAGTCGACGTCGCCGACGACACGGCCATCCGTCAGGCGGTTGATGCCGACGTCGATGACGACAGCTCCGGTGCGCACCATCTGCGGAACGATCAGGTTCGGCACGCCCGCGGCGACGACCAGGATGTCCGCCATCAGCGTGAACATCGCCAGGTCCCGGGTCATCTTGTGGCAGATCGCGACGGTGGCGTCCTGCGCCATCAGCATCATCGCGACCGGCTTGCCGACGATGTTGCTGGCACCGACCACGACGACATTTCGCCCGGCGATCTGCACGTTCTCGTGCTCGAGCAGCTTCTGCACGCCATACGGCGTGCACGGCGGGAAGATCGTCGAGCCGGCGAGCAGGCTGCCGACGTTGTAGAGGTGGAACCCGTCGACGTCCTTCGTGATCGAGATGCGCTCGAGCACGCGGCGGATCTCGATGTGCGGCGGCAGCGGCAGCTGCACGAGGATGCCATGGACCGTCGGGTCGGCATTCAGCCGGTCGATCTCGGCGAGCACCAGATCCTCGGCGACGTCGACAGGCATCTCGATGCGCTCGGAGCGGATGCCGACCTCGGCGCAGGCCTTGACCTTGTTGTTGACGTACAGGCGCGAGGCAGGATTGCTGCCGACCAGGATCACCGCGAGACCCGGGGTGAGGCCATGCTCGGCCACTAGGTGCTCGAGGCGTCCGTGGTATTCGGCGCGCAGCTTCTTGGCTACGGCCTTGCCATCGATGATTCGCGCGGTCATGGTCTCTTGCCTCGGCGGGCGGCAATCTGGAAGGGCCGCAATTCTAACTGCCGGACGTTGCCTTCACAGGCCGAAGTGCCGCGAATTTTCCGAATTGCCGGATTGCGGCGTGCACTATCCAGTTGACGACAGCCGCCTCGTTGCGGCGGCGTCCACAGGAGCCGCCATGGCGGTTGCACAGCGTTTTGAAGGATTGCCGCGACCAGCGTGCCCGGGTCGGGTACCTTTCCGGATAAGGTGCTGCCAGATCGAGGCTCAGGAGCACGGGTGCGCGCCATCGAGAACCACGCCCAGTTTGCCGTGATCGGCGCTGGGGCCAAGGGCAGCAGCGTCCCCTGCCAGCGGGTGAAACCCGGCTGGCGCAAGCTCGTCCCCGGCGAGCGCGGGCCCGTACCACGCCCGCAATGGCCATGCGCGGTCGCACGCCTGAGTTCCGGAGAACGTACATGAACGAACCCGCCGACCCCGCTCCGAGGCGAGCCCGCCCGAGCGGGCGGGATGCACGTCGCAGCCAGCGCGCGCTCACGCCGACGGCGCCGCCCTACCTCACGCGCGAGATCCCGCCCTACGAACTGCTCGGGGAAGAGGGACTCGCGAGCATCGAGTCTCATGCGGACCGGATCCTCGAGGAGATCGGGCTCGAGATCCGCGGTGATGACGAGGCTATCGAGCTGTGGCGCCGCGCCGGCGCACGGATCGTCGCTGGCTGCCGCGTCCACGTGCCTGCGGGACTCGCCCGGGAGATCGTGCGCAGGACGGCGCCCCGGGAGTTCACGCAGCATGCGCGCAATCCGGCGCGCAACGTGCGCATCGGCGGCCGGCACACCGTGTTCGCCCCGGCCTACGGTCCACCCTTCGTCTCGGACCTCGACCGCGGGCGGCGCTATGGCACGCTCGAGGACTTCCACAATTTCGTGAAGCTCGCCTACGCCTCGCCGTGGCTGCACCATTCGGGCGGCACCGTGTGCGAGCCGGTCGACGTGCCGGTGAACAAGCGCCACTTCGACATGCTCTACGCGCACATGCGCCTGTCCGACAAGCCGTTCATGGGCTCGGTGACGACCGCGGCGCGGGCGCGCGACTCCATCGAGATGTGCCGCATCCTCTTCGGCGCCGGGTTCGTCGACGAGCACTGCGTGATCCTCGGCAACGTCAACGTGAACTCGCCGCTCGTGCTCGACGGCGAGGCGAGCCGCGTGATCCGGGTCTACGCAGCGGCGAACCAGGCACCGGTGTGCGTGCCGTTCATACTGGGTGGCGCGATGGGACCGGTGACGACGGCCGGGGCACTCGCGCAGTGCTTTGCCGAGGCGACCTTCTGCGTCGCGCTCGGCCAGCTCGAACGCCCCGGGTCGCCGGCGATCCTCGGCAACTTCCTCTCGTCGATGTCGCTGCGCAGCGGCGCGCCCACCTTCGGCACGCCGGAGCCCGCGCTCGCCTACCTCGCGATCGGCCAGCTCGCGCGCCGCCTCGGCGTGCCGCTGCGCTGCGGCGGCAACCTGTGCGCCTCCAAGGTCGCCGACGCGCAGGCGGCGTCCGAAAGCGCGAACTCGCTGTGGCCGTCGTTCATGGCCGGCGCGAACTTCATGCTGCACGCCGCCGGCTGGCTGGAGGCCGGGCTCGCGATGTCCTACGAGAAGTTCGTGATGGACGCCGACCAGCTGGGCGCGTTCCACACGCTTGCCCGCGGGATCTCGCTCGACGATAACGGCTTCGGCATGGATGCGTTTCGCGAGGTGGGGCCCGGCAAGCACTACCTGGGCTCCGCGCACACGCTGTCGAACTACCAGACGGCGTTCTACGACTTCGAGCTCGCCGACAACACGCCGTACGAGCAGTGGAGCCTCGAGGGATCGCACGACCAGCTCGCACGGGCGAACAGGCGCTGGAAGGCCCTGCTCGCCTCGTACGAACCGCCGACCATCGACTCCGCGACCGACGAGGCCCTCGTCGCCTACGTGCAGTCGCGCAAGGCGACGATGCCGGACGAGGTCGGCTGACGCGCCCTCAGGGGCGCATCTTCTCGCGCGGCAGGCGCACCGGGAACTGCGCACGGATCTCCGCGTCGACGCTCTCCGGCACGTGGCTGGGATAGTGGGACGCGAGGATCTCGCGCACCTTCTTGTGGGCGCGCTGGATGACGTCGGTCGAGCCCTGCTCGATCCACTCGTTCGGGCTGCGGCGGTCGCCGACGCCCGGGTAGATGTACTCAGTCTGCATCAGCTCGAGCGTCTGGCTCGAGCCGAGGTAGTGGCCGGGCCCGTTGAGGCAGACGTCCTTGATCGTCTCGAAGGACAGCTTCTCTTCGGTGACGTCGATGCCCTTGATCGTGCGCTGGGCCATGCCGATCGTGTCGTTGTCGATGATCAGGCTCTCGAGCGAGAACCCGAGCAGGCTCGCGTGCATGCCCGCCGACTCGTAGATCAGGTTCGCGCCGGCGTTGCCGACGAGCGCGTGGTTGATGCCCTTCTCGGCGCCGGCCTGGCCATCGGCCGTCTTGGAGTCGGTCATGCCCGAGGCCGTGCCACCGGTCAGGTCGTAGAAATGCGCCATCTGCCCTGCGGCGGAGGACAGCAGCGCCTGTTCCGGGCTGCCGCCCGACATCGCGCCGGTGCGTAGGTCGGAGACGAAGCACCAGGTCCCGAAGATCGCCGGATGCCCCGGCTTGATCGCGTTCACGTAGACGAGACCCGCGAGGCACTCGGCCACTTCCTGTGCGAGTGCGCCGGCGAGCGCCGCCGGTGCCGTCGCGCCGGCCTGGCCGGCGGAGAGCAGCAGGACCGGCATGCCACCCTCTACGGCGACTTCGAGGCACTTGCAGGCGTCGGTCGCGAACTTCATCGGCGGCACGACGAAGCAGTTCGACTGGCTGACGAACGGACGCTCGCGCCACTTTGCCTCGCTGCCTGCGATCTTGTGCAGCATCTCGAGCGATGCCTTCAGGTGTTCCGGCAGCACCCAGCTCGAACCGACGTGCTTGGTGGTGCTCGAGACGGCGGCATAGCAGGTGTTGAAATCCATCTCGAACGGGTCCGGGAGGTCCCGCGGCACGACCGCGCGCTGGAAGAAATGGATGTGGTCCATCGTGTCGACGATGCGACCGATGTCGAACAGGTCCTGGACCGTCGACTCCCGGTAGGTCCCGTCCGCGTTCACCATGTTGACCGCGGCGCCGGCGGTGCCGAAATAGGACTTCTTGCCCCAAGGCTCCAGGTCGAAGCGCGGGTTCTGCGCGTAGAGCGGGAAATGCCGCGCGGCCTTGGCCAGCGTGTCCTCGACCAGCGCCTTCGGGAACAGCAGGCGGCCACGATCGGACACCGTACAGCCGGCCCGGGTCAGGATCTCGACGCCGGACGGCGGCGCGTCGGCAAGGCCAACCTCGGCCAGCAGCCGCAACGCGGTGCGGTGGATCTCGACCATGTCCTGGTCGCTCAGCGGGCGGTACCGGCCCGACACCATCCCGGGCGTCACCGGGCGCAGGTGATCCGGCAGGGGCCCGGCACGCAGGGCACGCCGCGCATCACGTCCGGACCGCCGGGCCTTGGTCTGACACTCGTCACTCAAGATATTGCTCCCGTGCCCGAGGGCACTCGCTTGTTTGGACCGGCCGGAACGCCGGCGCGCCTCGGGCAGCCGCCGGCCCACCTGGGCGGGCCGGGGATCCTCGGGCGCCCCAAGCGTCGCATGACCACCATTTTGAAAAAGAACAGATTTTTGACCAATGGGAAAATTTTTGGCTCCGGTGACCGGCCGGCTCGGTCGGATCCGCTCGCCAACGCCGGACAGCGCCATGCTTTTTTGAGATACGCCGATTCATTTTTTCGTCTTGGACGGGATGCGGGCCTGTGGAACGCTCGGTCGGCGGAGCGGGAATCCGGGACGCGGACTCTAGTGTGGCGGAAGCACCACCACCCGCGGGATGTCGCCGAGGAGCGTCCGGCCACCGGTCGCATCCGGCAATTCCCGGGGAAGGGTGCGATTCGCGAGGTTCCGGCGGGCAGCAGCGATTTGCGACGAGGCAACGACGCAGAGCACACTCGTGGTCCGGCTCCGATGCGGCGGTGACGCCGACCGGAACGCCCGCGACAACAATATCCAGAATGGGGAGAGACGTTTGAAAGCCAACCAGAAGCTCACGTACGCGATCATGGCCGTGCTGAGCGCCCATGCCGGCAGCGCGATCGCAGCCGAGGACGCGAAGAACACGGGCGAGATCGCGGACGTCGTCGTCACCGCGCAGCGCCGCTCGGAGAGCATCCAGAACGTCCCGATCGCGATCCAGGCGCTGACCGGCGAGGCCCTCGCCCAGCTCAACGTGACCACCTTCGAGGACTACGCGAAGTTCCTGCCGAACGTCACGACCAGCGCCGAGATGCCCGGCATCGGCCAGATCTACATGCGCGGCCTATCCACCACCCAGGATGGCGCCCAGTCCACCGGCGCCACCGGCAGCTTCCCCAACGTCGCCGTCTACCTCGACGAGCAGTCGGCCCAGCTCCCCGGCCGCAACCTCGACATCTACGCGGCCGACATGGAGCGCATCGAGGTGCTCGAGGGCCCGCAGGGAACCTTGTTCGGCGCCGGCGCCCAGGCGGGCGTCGTGCGCTACATCACGAACAAGCCCAAGCTCAACAAGGTCGAGACGATCTTCAACGGCGGCTACTCGACGACGGCCCACGGCGACCCGAGCAGCAATCTCGACGCGACCATCAACCTCCCGCTGATCCCGGACAAGTTCGCGGTGCGCGCGGTGATCTACAACGAGGCGCGCGGCGGCTACATCAACAACGTGCCGAGCACGTTCACACGCCGTGCAACCGACGTCGGTATTGCGAGCTACTTCGGCGGGGTGGTCCCGGCGGACGCACCGTCGATCAACAACTACGCGAATGTCGGCAAGGGCATCAACACCGTCACCTACCAGGGCATGCGCCTGTCGGGCCTCTATCAGATCGACGAGGACTGGAATGTACTGCTGACGCAGTCGTACCAGGCGATGGAGGCGGACGGCGTCTTCTCGCAGATGGCCTACGGCTCTGAGGGCCAGAAGCTCCCGGAACTCTCGGTGACGCTGTTCAACCCGTCCTATAACAAGGACAAGTTCACCAACACCGCGCTGACCGTGAACGGCCGCATCGGCGCACTGAAGGCCGTGTACACCGGCGGCTACCTCGTCCGCAACGTCGACCAGGTCGCCGACTACACGAACTACGCTCGTGGCGTGTATGCGGACTACTACCAGTGCGTGCTCCCCGGCTCGCCGTTCGTGTACAACGCGAATGCCCCCAGCTACCACACCTCGCTCGATCCGACGAACCCGGGCCGCTGCGGCTCGCCGTCGGCGACCTTCAAGGTCATCGAGAAGAATATCCACCAGAGCCACGAGTTCAGGCTCAGCACGCCGGACGACTGGCGCGTTCGTGCAATCGGCGGCCTGTTCTGGGAAGACTTCAAGATCGAGGACCAGTCCGACTGGAACTACAAGGACCCGACGGTCGGCTTCAGCCCGATCGCACCGCCCACCGGCGCCACCGTCAACAATCCGAACACGCGCGGCCCGAACGACGCGTTCTTCGACGATGTGACGCGCGGCTACAAGCAGAAGGCGGCGTTCCTGTCGATGGACTTCGACCTGTTGCCGAAGACGCTCACGCTGACGCTCGGGTCGCGCTACTACAACATGGACACGTACGAACTGGGCGCCAAGGTCGGCAGCTTCGGCTGCCGCGATGGCGGCCTGTACTCGAACTACGGTGGCGTGGCCGTCCCGAACCCGTGCGTCAACGGCTACAGCGCGAAGAATCTCGATGCGCTCGGGCTGCAGAAGACCTACACGGGCTTCAAGAGCCGCGCCAACCTGACGTGGAAGATCACGCCGGATGCGCTCGCCTACGCCACATGGTCGCAGGGCTTCCGCCCCGGTGGCTTCAACCGCGGTCCCGGCAATGTCGGCTCCAGTTCGCCACTGAACAGCATCTGGTCGCCGCCGGCGGCGTTCTCGTCGGATACGCTCGTCAACAAGGAACTCGGCTGGAAGACGCAGTGGCTGGGTCACCGCCTGCAGTTCAACGGCGCCGTCTACGAGGAGGACTGGAAGGACGTCCAGATCTCGATCTTCGACCCGGGCGTGACCGGCAACCTGACCTTCACGACCAATGGCCCGGATTACAAGGTCAAGGGTGCCGAGTTCGAGATTGTCGCGAAGATCACGCACGAGCTGACCGTGCAGGCCGCGGGCTCCTACAACAAGAGCGAGCTGGTTCGCGAGGTCAACTTCAACGATCTGAGCGGCAATCCGATCAACTGGTCCGCGTTCACGGATCGCAACGGCAATCCGCTTCGCAACCCGTTCGGTGTGCTCGGCGATCCGCTGTCGCAGTCACCCAAGTTCCAGGGCAGCGTGCGCGCGCGCTACGACTTCAGCCTGAACGACTACGAGGCCTTCTGGCAGATCGCGGCGCAGTACCACGGCTCGTCGTATTCGACGACGGACCGCCTCAGCCGCGACCTCAACAACAACTCGATCGCCTACCTGCAACCGTCGTACTCGCAGCTCGATGCCTCCACCGGCGTGTCGAAGGACGCCTGGAGCGCGCAGATCTACGCGAGCAATCTGACCGACAAGCGCAGCATCGTCGCCTCGAACTACAACGAGTGGATCAAGATGGATACGGTCTCCCGGCCGCGGACCATCGGCCTGCGCCTCGGCTACAAGTTCTGACGCGTCCCGAACGGATCGCCGGGGAGACCCGGTGGTCCGGCTCGGTTAAGATCAAGGGCGGGCAGCAGTGCCCGCCCTTTTTTATTGCAGCCACCGGACCCGCCGGAAGGCCAGATGTCCACGCCTCCTCCTTCGCCTTCCGTCGAGTCTGAGGTCAAGCGCGCTCAAGCACTGCTGGGACGCGGCGCCTACGCTGACGCGCGCGCGATCGCCATCCAGCTCGAGGCGCAGGTGCCCGAGAACCGGGACGTGCTGTACGCCCGCGCGGTGGCGTCGCGCTACCTGGATGACCTCGACGACGCACTCACGACCCTTGGGCGGCTCGAGCGCCACCATCCTGGTTATGGCCGCCTCTTCCAGGAACGCGGACACTGCCTTCGGCGCCGCGGCGACGAGGACGGCGCGACGCAGGCTTACCAGCGCGCGGTCGCGTTGAATGCGGCGCTACCCGCCAGTTGGAAGGCGCTGACCGAACTGCACCGGGCCGCGGGACGGTCTGCGGACGCCGAGACCGCGCAGTCCGTGCTCGACTATGTGCGCGGCCTGCCACCACCGGTCGTGACCGCCACGAGCCTGTTCGCCGAAGGCGATGTCCTCCTCGCCGAACAGATCGTGCGGCGCTTCCTGCAGGAACACGGTGACCACATCGAGGCGATGCGCCTGCTCGCGCAGATCGGCGTGAAGCTCGACGTGCTCGACGACGCCGAGTTCCTGCTGGAGAGCGTGCTTGTGTTTTCGCCGGACTACCACGCCGCCCGATACGACTATGCGACGGTCCTGTCGCGGCGGCACAAGCACCTGCAGGCCCTCGCGGAGGCGGGCACGCTCCTCGGCATCGAGCCTGGAAACCGCGCGTTCAGGATCCTGAAGGCCAATGCCCTCGTCGGCCTCGGCCGCCATGACGAGGCGCTCGCGGTGTTCCGCGACCTGCTCGTTGGCGCCGCGTCCACGGCCGACCTGCACCTGTCGATCGCGCACGCCCTGAAGACCCTGGGCCACGGTGACGCGGCCGTCGAGGCGTATCGCGCGGCCGCCGCCGCGGCACCGAGCTTCGGCGATGCCTACTGGAGCCTCGCGAATCTCAAGACGTACCGGTTCGGGGACGACGAGCTCGAACGCATGCGCACCGAGGAGGCACGCGACTCCGTCGGCCTCGTCGATCGGTACCACCTGTGCTTCGCGCTCGGCAAGGCGTACGAGGACCGTGGCGAGTACGAGGAGTCCTTCCGCTACTACGAGCGCGGCAACTCGCTGAAGAAATCGGAGAGCCGATACCAGGCCCGGGTCATCGAGCGGACGCTGGACGAGCAGCGGGTCGTGTGCACGGCGGATTTCTTCGCGGCACGTCGCGGCTGGGGCTGCCAGAGCCCCGATCCGATCTTCATCGTCGGCCTGCCGCGCGCGGGATCGACCCTGCTGGAGCAGATCCTCTCGTCGCATTCGTGCGTCGAGGGCACGATGGAACTCGCCGACGTCGCCCGGCTCGCACAACGCCTCAACGGCCGCGACGCGTCGGACCCGGCGGCGCGGTATCCGGGCGTGCTGCGCGAGCTGACGGCGGACCATGTCCGGGAATTCGGCGAGAAATACCTCGCTGACACGCGGGTCTACCGGACGGGCAAGCCGTACTTCATCGACAAGATGCCGAACAACTTCCGCCATGTCGGCCTGATCCACCTGATCCTGCCGAACGCGAAGATCATCGACGCACGCCGCGAACCGATGGCGTGCTGCTTCAGCAACTTCAAGCAGCTGTTCGCGACCGGCCAGGAGTTCACGTACGGGCTCGAGGACATCGGCCGCTACTACCGCGCCTACGTCGAGGTGATGGACCATTGGGACCGCGTGCTGCCGGGCCGCGTGCTCAGGATCCAGCACGAGGATGTCGTCGACGACCTCGAGGGCAGCGTCCGCCGGATGCTCGACTACCTCGGGCTCGAGTTCGAGGCCGGCTGCCTCGATTTCCACAAGACGCAGCGCAGCGTGCGCACCGCGAGTTCCGAGCAGGTCCGTCGGCCGATCTTCCGCGAGGGGCTCGACCAGTGGCGGCACTTCGAGCCCTGGCTCACGCCCCTGCGCCGCGCGCTGGAGGCGGGCCCGGTCGCCTGAGCCGCGCGCGCGCCCGGCTGGGCCGCGAGGACGGCGACAATTCGCCCTTAAGCGGGTGCCCCAGCGGCACGCAGCGTCCCGTCGCCGGGCCTCCGCCCGGATCGAGCCATGCAAGGTGGCGAACCCGACGCCTGGAACCCGGAGGCGCCTGACCGCGTGGGTGTCGGGGCCTGACCGGGACGGTCGGACCGGCCGAACGCCCGTCCTGCCGCCCTACAGGCGCCTCGGCGGGCCGTCGGCGCGGCCGGGGGGTCCAGGACCTACTGAATGTGGCAAATCTGCAACAATGGAAATCGGCCACGCGCCCCGCATCGATCCTGCCAAAAGTGCCGGGAACCATAGGCGCGTAAAATATTTTTGACCGATGATGCAAAATAATCGCATTTGCGTACGGGCAACACGCCGGAGCAAACTCGGCCTTCAGCTATCGCTGCAGTTTGCCGCGAGGCCTGAGTTTGGAATTTCATCAAGGGGGATAGTCGCTTGAAACTCAATCACAAGCTGTCGTTGGCGGTCATGGCCGTGCTCAGTGCGCACGGTGCTACCGCATTTGCGGCACCGGCAGAAGAAAAGGCCTCGGGCCTCGAGATCGCCGACATCGTCGTCACCGCGCAGCGCCGTTCGGAGAACATCCAGAACGTGCCCATCACGATCCAGGCGATCGGCGCTGAGACCCTGAGCCAGCTGAGCGTCTCGTCGTTCGACGACCTGATCAAGTACCTGCCGAACGTCTCGCTGGCCACCAACGGTCCCGGCCAGGGCAACATCTTCATGCGCGGCCTCGCGCTCGGCTCCGCCGGCACGCAGTCGTCGGGCACGATCGGCGGCTTCCCCAACGTCGCGGTCTACCTCGACGAGCAGTCGGGCCAGATCCCGAGCCGCAACCTCGACATCATCGCGGTCGACCTCGAGCGCGTCGAAGTCCTCGAGGGCCCGCAGGGCACCCTGTTCGGCGGTGGCGCGCAGGCCGGTGTGCTGCGTTACATC
This sequence comes from uncultured Pseudomonadota bacterium, assembly GCA_903884235.1. Classification (GTDB taxonomy): domain Bacteria; phylum Pseudomonadota; class Gammaproteobacteria; order Steroidobacterales; family Steroidobacteraceae; genus CAIKZZ01. Next base: position 140,541 of record CAISEB010000016.1, on the reverse strand, counting down.
ACCAATAAGCCGAAGTTGAACAAGTTCGAGGGCAATGCCGAGGCGAGCTACGGCACGACGGCGCACGGTGACCCGAACACCGCCATCAACGCGACCCTGAACCTGCCGCTGGTCAACGACAAGCTGGCCCTGCGCGCGGTGGTCTACAGCGACGATCGTGGCGGCTACATCGACAACGTGCCGAGCACGTTCACGCGCCGTGCGACCGACTACGGCATCTACTACGCGGGCTACATCAACCCGGCCACCGGCACGTTCGGCGTGCCGCCGAACGCAGCCGCGATCAACAACTACGCGATCGCGAAGCGCGCGCAGAACCCGGTTCGCTACCAGGGTCTGCGCACGTCGCTGCTCTGGCAGATCAACGACGACTGGAACGCGCTGCTCGTGCAGAGCTACCAGAACATGCAGGCCGACGGCGTGTTCTACCAGCTGCCGCTGAGCTCCGACAACGTGCCGCTGAACCCGCTCGAGACGTCGGTGTTCAACAACGCCTACGACAAGGACCGGTTCACCAACACCGCGCTGACGATCAACGGCAAGATCGGCGACTTCAAGGTCGTGTATTCGGGCGGCTACCTGGTCCGCAACATCGAGCAGGTCAACGACTACACGAACTACTCGCGTGGCGTGTATGCCGACTACTACCAGTGCCATGGCCTGTACTCGGGCGGCACGCCGACCTGCTTCTCGCCGAGCGCGAGCTGGCAGGAAAACGAGAAGAACACGCACCAGAGCCACGAGTTTCGCGTGAGCTCGCCGGACGATTGGCGCATCCGCTTCGTCGCCGGCGCGTTCCACGAAGACTTCAAGATCACCGACGACACCTCCTGGTCGTACAAGACGGTCCCGACCTGCGTGGCCGGCGGCGATCCGTACTGCTTCCAGAACGTGCAGCCGGTGCCGGGCTCGCCGGTCGGCAACCCGAACCCGCGCAACGACAACGTCGCGTTCTTCGAGGACACCGCCCGCAACTACACGCAGACGGCGTTCTTCGCGTCGGTCGATGCGGACATCATCCCGAAGGTGCTGACCGCGACCCTCGGCGCGCGTCACTACGACTACAAGATGGACTTCGGCGGCACGGTGGTCAGCAGCTTCGACTGCTTCAACTACGCCGCGACGGCGACGCCCGGCCCCTGCACGAACTTCACGTACAGCGCCGGCTGGAACCCGTCGGACCCGCAGCGCAACGCCGAGTACAAGGGCACCAAGAAGCGTGGCAACCTGACCTGGCACATCACGCCGGACACCATGGTGTACTACACGTACTCCGAGGGTTACCGTCCGGGTGGCTTCAACCGTTCGTCGGGCGGCGTGGCGCCGAGCGCGACGGAAGTCGATGCCAACGGCAAGCCGGTCAAGCAGTTCATCAAGCCGCTCACGGTGTCGCCGGATGAGCTGACGAACAACGAGGTCGGCTTCAAGACCGAGTTCATGAATCGTCGCATCCAGGTGGACGGCTCGCTGTACGAGGAGAAGTGGAAGAATGTCCAGATGGGCATCTTCAATCCGCAGCTCTTCGGCAACACGACCTTCGGCGTCAATGGCGCGGACTACCAGGTTCGCGGCCTCGAGCTGCAGGTCACGGCGCGCGTCACCCAGGGCCTGACGATCACGGGTTCGGGCTCCTGGAACCAGAGCAAGCAGGTCACCTCGCCGAACCTCATCAACAACAACCCGGCCAGCGTGGACTTCGGCAAGCCGATCACGTCGGAAATCGACCCCTCGGGCCACGTGGTGCAGATCTCGAATACGTTCGGCGCCACCGGCGTGCCGACCGCGTATTCGCCGCCCCTGCAGTACAACGTGCGCGCGCGGTACGACTTCCAGGTCGGCGACTACTCGGCGTTCTGGCAGATTGGCATGAACCACATCGGTCACATGTACAACAACGCCAACACCGACCCCAGCATCAACGGCGACCTGCCGGCCAACCAGGGCAAGCCGGTCACCTCGACGCTGTGGCGCTACGAGCAGCCTGCTTACAGCACCTGGGACGGATCCTTCGGCTTCTCGAAGGACGCCTGGAGCGTGCAGTTCTACGGGCAGAACCTGTCGAACGAGAACGCCTCGGTGTTCACGTCGACGGCGCAGTTCATCAAGGCGGAAGTGCCGCTTCGTCCGCGCGTCCTTGGCGTCAAGGTCGGCATGAAGTTCTAATCGACAACCCTGTCGTCGGCCGCGCGCAACGGCGGCCGATTGCAGTAGACTCAAAGGCGGGCAGCGATGCCCGCCTTTTTTTTGGACGCGACCATGGAACCCACCCCCCGTCCCACCCCGTCGGCGGTCGAGCTCGAGATCAACCGCGTCAGGGGTCGAATGGAGCAGGGCCACTTCGCGGAGGCGCTCGACGCTGCGGCCCAGATCCTCGGCAAGCATCCGCGCAACCGCGATGCCCTGTACATGGTCGCAGTCTGCCAGCGGTACCTGCAGCGCATCCCCGACGCCCTCGCAACGCTGGAGCGGCTCGAGCAGACGCATCCTGGATTCAGCCGGCTCTACCAGGAGCGCGGGCACTGCTATGTGATGCAGCGTGACGCCACGCATGCACTGGCCGCCTTCGTCCGGGCGGTCAACCTGAACCCGGCACTGCCGGCAAGCTGGCAGAAGATCGAAGCCTTGAGCCGGATGACCGGCCAGGCCGACAACGCCCGCATGGCCGCGGAGCATGTCGCGGCGCTTTCAAAGCTGCCGCCCGAGATCGTCGTCGCGACCGGCCTTTTTTCCGATGGCGACCTCGTCCTCGCGGAAGGCATCGTCCGCCAGTTCCTGCTCAAGAACGGCAATCACGTCGAGGGAATGCGCCTGCTCGCCCGCATCGGGCTTGAGCTCGACGTACTCGACGATGGCGAGCTCTTGCTCGAGGCGGTCGTGCAGCTGGCCCCCGACTACCATGCGGCGCGGTTCGACTATGTCAGCGCGCTTCTGAAGCGCCACAAGCATGCCGCGGCGCAGCAGCAGATCAAGTTGTTGCTCGCGGTGGACCCGGCCAACCGCAACTATCGCATGGCCGAGGCTGGCATCCTCGTGGGGCTCGGCGACCACGACCGGGCGCTCGCGATCTACGAGGCCCTCCTGAACGAGATGCTCGGGCAGGCGCCAGCCGAGCACGTCGATGCTGGCGTGCGGCGCATGCAGGTACGCGAGGAGGCGATGCTGCGGATCTCGATCGCGCATTCGCTGAAGACGCTGGGTCGGCGCAACGAGGCGATCGAGGCCTACAGGGCCGCGGCCGCAGTGCGCCCGGACTTCGGGGATGCATACTGGAGCCTCGCCAACCTCAAGACCTACGAATTCGATCCCGCGCAGATCGAGGCGATGCAGTCGGCCGAGTCCGCCGAGGGAACGGGCCTCGCCGATCGCTACCACCTGTGCTTTGCGCTGGGGAAGAGCTTCGAGGACCGGGGCCGATACGAGGAATCCTTCGGCTACTACGAGCGAGGCAATGCCCTGAAGAAGGCCGAGAGCGGATACCGCGTCGGCGTGATCGAGCGCAACACGCGCGACCAGCTGCGGGTCTGCACGCCGGACCTGTTCGCCAGGTTTTCCGGCAGCGGCAATCCTGCACCGGACCCGATCTTCATCGTCGGGCTGCCGAGATCGGGATCCACGCTGCTCGAGCAGATCCTCGCCTCGCACTCGATGGTCGAAGGCACGGCGGAGCTCGCCGATATCCAGCGCGTCGTGCTCGAGCTCTCCGGCCGGGAGATGACGGACGAGGAGTCCCGCTATCCAGCGGTGCTCCCGGACCTCACGCCGGCGGACCTGACGCGCTTCGGCGACCAGTACATGGCCGACACGCGCGCGTACCGGACGGACAAGCCGTACTTCATCGACAAGATGCCGAACAACTTCCGGCACGTCGGCCTGATCCACCTGATGCTGCCGAACGCGAAGATCATCGACGCCCGGCGCGAGCCGATGGCCTGCTGCTTCAGCAACTTCAAGCAGCTGTTCGCCTCCGGCCAGGAGTTCACCTACAGCCTCGAGGACATCGCCCGCTACTACCGGACGTACGTCGAGCTGATGGCGCACTGGGACGCCGTGCTGCCCGGCCGCGTGCTCAGGGTCCAGCACGAGGACGTGGTGGAGGATCTCGAGGGCAACGTCCGCCGGATCCTCGACTACTGCGGCCTGCCCTTCGAGCAGGCCTGCCTCGAGTTCCACAAGACCGAGCGCAGCGTCCGCACCGCGAGCTCCGAGCAGGTGCGACGCCCGATCTTCCGCGAGGGTCTCGACCAGTGGAAGCACTTCGAGCCCTGGCTCGGACCCCTCAAGGCCGCACTCGGCGACGCGCTCCCGCACTGAAGCTGCGTGAGGCCGGATGTACGGTACCTCAGGCGCGCATGGGTAGAATGACGTGACGGGCGACCTGGCCCGTCGCCGGAATCCACGATGGCCACGACACCCCCCGAGACACAATCGACCGCGATCGCCACGGAACTCGCCGAGGTGCGCGCGATGATCGCGCGTCGCGAGTTCGACCACGCGCTCGCGACGAGCCAGGCGCTCTCGGCCCGCGTCCCGGGACACCGCGACGCCGGCTACATGCTCGCCGCCTGCCTGCGATACCTGCGGCGGATTCCAGAGGCGCTGGACACCCTCGACGTGCTCGAGCGCCAGCACCCGAACTTCAGTGGCGTGCACCAGGAGCGCGGGCACTGCTACTTCACGCTCAAGGATGCGCCGCGCGCGATCGCATCCTACCGCGTGGCCGTGCAGCGGAATCCGGCCCTGGTGGCCAGCTGGCGCCAGCTCGCGGCGCTCTACGGGATGGTCGGCGATGCCGAGAATGCGCGCATCGCCATGGCGCACGTCGAGGCCACGGCACGCATCGCGCCGGAGGTCCTCACCGCGACCGCATTGCACGCGGACGGGGACCTGCACGAGGCGGAGAACCTGGTCCGCGCCTACCTGCTGCGCAAGGGCGACGACGTGGAGGCGATGCGCCTGCTCGCGAAGATCGCGCTCGACCTCGACGTCCTTGACGACGCCGAGCTGCTGCTCGGGACCATCACCGAGATCGCACCGGACTACACCGCGGCGCGCTATGACTACGCCCGCACCCTCCTCCGACGCCACAAGTACGCCCCGGCGCTCGCCGAGCTCGATCGCCTCGTCTCCGAGGAGCCGGACAATCGCACCTATCGCACGACCCGGGCGACCGCCCACGTCGGCCTCGGCCACCACGAACTCGCGCTGGCGCTCTACCGCGGCCTGCTCGAGGGCGCGACTCAGCCGGCGGACCTGCACCTGTCGATCGCCCACTCTCTGAAGACGCTGGGCCGGACCGAGGAGGCGATCGCCGCCTATCGCGACGCGGCCGCGGCACGAGCGCATTTCGGCGACGCGTATTGGAGCCTCGCCAACCTCAAGACTTACCGTTTCTCCGACGCCGAGCTGGCGGCCATGGCCGCATCCGAAGCGGATGCAGGGGTCACGCTGGTCGACCGGTACCATCTGTGCTTCGCCCTCGGCAAGGCGCTCGAGGACCGGGGCGAACATGCGCGGTCGTTCGACTACTACGCTCGCGGCAATGCGTTGCGACGATCGGAGAGCCGCTTCGACATCGCCGAGATCGAGGCGAACACGACGGCGCAGCAGTCGGTCTGCAGCCGGGAATTCTTCGCCACCCGGGCCGGCTGGGGTGCGCCGGAACCGGATCCGATCTTCATCGTCGGCCTGCCACGCTCAGGGTCGACGCTGCTGGAACAGATCCTCGCCTCGCACTCGATGGTCGAGGGCACGATGGAGCTCGCCGACATCGCGACGGCGGTCGTGGAGCTCGAGGGCCGCGGCACAGACGCGCGCCGCTATCCCGGCGTGCTCGCCGCACTCGGGGCCGAGGACTTCCGCCGAATCGGCGAGAAGTACCTCACCGACACACGCGCGTACCGGACGGACAGGCCCTACTTCATCGACAAGATGCCGAACAACTTCCGGCACGTCGGGCTGATCCACCTGATGCTGCCGAACGCGAAGATCATCGACGCCCGTCGCGAGCCGATGGCCTGCTGCTTCAGCAACTTCAAGCAGCTGTTCGCCTCCGGCCAGGAGTTCACCTACAGCCTCGAGGACATCGCCCGCTACTACCGCACCTACGTCGAACTGATGGCGCACTGGGACGCCGTGCTGCCCGGCCGCGTGCTCAGGATCCAGCACGAGGACGTCGTCGACGACCTCGAGGGCAACGTCCGCCGGATCCTCGAGTACTGCGGCCTGCCCTTCGAGCAGGCCTGCCTCGAGTTCCACAAGACCGAGCGCAGCGTCCGCACCGCGAGCTCCGAGCAGGTGCGGCGCCCGATCTTCCGCGAGGGCCTCGACCAGTGGAAGCACTTCGAACCCTGGCTCGGACCCCTCAAGGCCGCACTCGGCGACGCGGCGACGCGCTGACGCTCAGCCGTCGCCCGGGTGCTGCGGCGCGCCATCCTCGAGCTGGTAGTAGTCGAGCTTGTCGGCGACAAAGATGTGCCGGCTGATGCTGAGCCCCGTCACCGGCCCGTCGAGCGTGCCGGCCGCGATGCTGATCGTCTCGACATGGGGCGGCAGCATGCGCCAGAACAGGTTTCCGCCGCAGCGCGCGCAGAAGCCGCGCTCGGCGGCGTCGGACGACCGATACCAGCGCAGCGTGTCGGATGCGGTCAGGCGCACCGCCGAGCGTGGCGCGTTCGTCGCCGCCATGTAGTGCCCGCTGGTCCTGCGACACTGCGAGCAGTGGCACGCGACGATGTCGCGCAGCGGCCCTTCGATCTCGTAACGCACACCCCCGCAGAGGCATCCGCCGCGAGTCAGCTCGGTGCTCATCGCCCCGTCAGCCTGCCGGCTGCGACGCCATGTCGAGGTGCAGCGGCGTGTCCGTGTACGGGAACTTGGCGATGAACTCCTCGTTCAGCTCGACGCCAAGCCCAGGCTCGGTCGGCGGGATGATGTAGCCCTCCTCCCAGCGCATCGGCTTCTTGAGGATGTCCGAATGGAAGCCCTCCCAGCGCTCGATGCTCTCCTGGATCAGGAAGTTCGGGCTGCAGGTCCCGAGGTGCACGTTGGCCGCGCCCACGATCGGTCCGCAGTAGAGGTGTGGCGCGATCTGCACGTGGTGCACCTCGGCCATCCCGGCGATCTTCTTCGCCTCCAGCAGGCCGCCGACGCGACCCAGATTCATCTGCAGGATCGCGCAGGAGCCGGCGGACAGCAGCCGCGCAAAGTCGTACTTGGTCGTCAGCCGCTCGCCGGTGGCGATGGGGATGCTGGTCGCGCGCGCGACCTTGGCCATTTCCTCCGGCGCGTCCGGCGGCACCGGCTCCTCGAACCACAGCGGGTCGTACTTCTCGAGGCGTCGCGCGAGGCGGATCGCGCCCGCCGCCGTCATCTGGCCATGCGTCCCGAACAGGAGGTCTGCCTTCGACCCCACCGCCTCGCGCAGCACCTTGCAGAAGCGCTCGGAGAGGTCGAGCGCGTGCAGCGACAACTGGCGGCCATCGAAAGCCGTGTAGGGGCCGGCCGGGTCGAACTTGATCGCCGTGAAGCCCTGCTTCACGTATTCGAGGGCCCGCTCCGCCGACAGTTCCGGGTCCTGGTAGACATCCACCTTGTCGCCCGGACGGGCATAGATGTAGGTGTACGAACGCAGCCGCTCGTGCACCTTGCCACCGAGCAGGTTGTAGACGGGCTGCCCCGCCTCCTTGCCGATGATGTCCCAGCACGCCATCTCGAGCGCCGACATGACGCCCATCACCGTCAGGTCGGGGTGCTGCGTGAAACCCGCCGAGTACACCCGGCGCCACATGCGCTCGATGTTGTGCGGGTCTTCGCCTGCCATGTAGCGATGGAACATGTCCTCGCACATCTTTGCCACGAGGTGCGGCGCGAACGGCACGCAGTACGCCTCGCCGACGCCCGACACGTTGCCGTCGGTGGTGATCTTCACGAACACGAAGTACCGGCCGCCGTAGTGCGGCGGTGGGTTCCCGACCACGAACGTCTGGATGTCGCGAAGTTTCATCGCACCGACCTCAGGCTTCGTGGAAGCCGTTGATGACCTTGAACTCCGTGAAGTCGAGCAGCCCGTACTTGCCCCACTCACGACCGTTGCCGGACTGCTTGAAGCCGCCGAACGGCGACGGGTATTCCTGGCCGACGCCGTTGAGGTACACGCTGCCGGCGCGCAGGCGGCGGGCGATGCGCCGCGCCTTGTCCCAGTCCTCGGTCTGCACGTAGGCGGCGAGTCCGTACGGCGTGTCGTTCGCGATCGCGATCGCGTCCTCGTAGTCCTTGAACGGGATCATCACGAGCACGGGCCCGAAGATCTCCTCGCGGGCGACGTGCATCTGGTTGTTCACGTCGGCGAACACAGTCGGGCGGACGTAGTAGCCCTTGGTGAGGCCGTCCGGCCGGCCGAGACCGCCCGCGGCGACGCGGGCCCCTTCGGCGATGCCCTTCTGGATGTGCCCCTGGACCCGCTCGAACTGGATCTTCGACGCGAGGGGCCCGAGGTGATTGCCCGGCTGCGACGGATCACCGACCTTCACCGAATTGGCGACGCGTGCCGCGATCTCAACCGCCTTGTCGTAGACCGAGGCCTCGACGAGCATGCGCGTCGGCGAGTTGCACGACTGGCCCGTGTTGCCGAAGCAGTGCAGCACGCTGCGCTTGATCACCTTCTCGAGGTCGTTGTCGGCGAACACGATATTCGGCGACTTGCCGCCGAGTTCCTGGGCGACGCGCTTGACGGTGTCGGCGGCCGCCTTCGCGACCGCGATGCCGGCCCGGGTCGAACCCGTGAACGACATCATGTCCACGTCCGGGTGCACGGACAGCGCACTGCCGACGGCGGGGCCGGTGCCATGGACCATGTTGAACACGCCAGCCGGGTAGCCCGCCTCGTGCACGCACTCGGCCCAGATCTGCGCCGACAGCGGGCTCATCTCGCTCGGCTTCAGGATGACCGTGCAGCCGGACAGGAGTGCCGGCACGACCTTCGCCGCGACCTGGTTCATCGGCCAGTTCCACGGCGTGATCAGGCCGCAGACGCCGACGGGCTCGCGCACGACGTTGCCGCGCTTGCCGCTCTTCGCCTCCCAGTCGAGTTCGCGCGCCGCGGCAAGGGTCTGGTCGATGTGGCCCGTGCCGCACTCGGCCTGGGAATTGAACGAGAAATCCTTGGGCGCGCCCATCTCCGCGGTGATCGCCTCGGCCATCTCGGCATAGCGGCGTGCGTAGGCCGCGCGCAGCTTTTCCATCAGCGCGATGCGCTCCTCGAGCGAGGTCGCGGCGTACGCCGGGAAGGCCTTCGCCGCCGCCTCGACGGCGAGGTTCGCATCCTCGGCGGTGCCCATCTCGATCTGGGCGACGACTTCCTCGGTGGCGGGATTCACGACGTCGAAGAGGCCGCCACCCTTGATGGGGCTGACGAAGCGGCCGGCGATATAGTGCTGCAGGGTCTTCACGGGGTTCTCCTGCTCCGTCGTACATTTCAAGCGCACCCGTGAGGGCCCTATGGACGTCGTGCCGCGCGGGGACGGAGCGTCACGCAGCGGCCACGAATCGCGCGATGGAGTCCTTATCCGACGGGTACGCCCGTCGCTCGTTCCTGGTCGGCGCAGATATTCTTCACGGCCAGGAAATAGTGAACCGTCGCCCAGAAGCCGGTCGGGGCCAGGCAAAGGAGCGCGAGTCGCATCGAGGCCGCGTCGGGACCGGCTGCAGTCGCCGCGAAGAAGTCATCCAGGAAGCCCACCATCTGCGGGGCGATGATCAGGTTGCCGACGTTCGCGACGAACAGGGTCGACGCGCAGAAGATGGCCCGCATCTTCGGCTGTGCCAGGTTGTTCAGCACGCCGAAGCAGGGCCCGATATAGAAGTAGATCGACGGGATGAAGATCCAACACAGGATCTTCACCATCAGGAGCGACTGCGTGAGCAGGATCGCAATCGAGGCAATCGTCGCCAGCCCGACCCACGCGCCGAGGAGTCGAACGATGCGCCGGGGATCGGCCATCTTCGGCCAGACGAGCAACCAGCCCGTGAACAGCGTCGCGCCGATTCCGCCGATCAGGTGGATGGGCCCCAGGATGTCGCCGGATCCGCCCGGTGACAGGCCGAAGCGCCGCAGCATGTACGTCGGGATGTAGAACATGAGGCCCCATCCCCACAGGGCGGTGACGGCGCTGCCGGCCATCACGTGCACCGCCGAGCGCTGCAGCCAGAGAAACCGCATCGTCTCGAGGAAGCTCGGCGAGCGGTCATCGTCCTTGTGATCGAGTATGCCGCGCTTCGGTTCCGGCACCGTGAAGTACACGAGCAGCGCCACGACGATGCCTGGCACGCCGAAGCACAGGAACACGGCTCGCCAGCCAAAGTGATCGGCGATCTGGCCCGCGACCTGAGCCGCCACGAAGGCACCGATCGGCGCACCCAGGGAGAAGATCGTCAACGCCATGGGCCGGCGTATCGCCGGGAAATAGTCCGAGAGGATGGAGTTCGCGCCGGGGGTCCCGCCGGCCTCGCCGATGCCGACGCCGATACGCGTGCAGAGGAACGTCCAGGTCCCGATCGCGCGCCCGGTCAAGGTGGTCATCGCGGACCAGACGACCAGCGAGATCGCGATGATATTGCGCCGGCTGTAGCGGTCGATCAGATACGAGATCGGGAAGCCAAAGACGACGTAGAAGAGCGCCAGGCCGAGCGTCGTGACATTCGAGACTCCCCACTCGGACAGGTGAAGGTCGAGCCGGATCGGCTCGAGCACCTGCGACACGACATAGCGATCGGCGATGCTGAGCGTATAGACGAGCACCATCATGATCAGGACGTACCAGCGGACGGCCGCCGACGTGGTGTTCTCGACGTCCGCCTTGAGCGTCGTAGCTGCGCTGCCCATCGTGTGCTGGCCCCCTCGACGATACCCCCGCCCCGCCCGGACGGGCGGTCGGTCGGGCGGCTCCGTCCGCTGCGGCCGCCCGAGGCCATCATAACCTGAGGAATTCCGCCGGCACCCCCCTAGTTCGGAGGGCCGGAACCGGGCCAAAGACTTTTGCGCCAATGCGCAAAAAAATTGACTTGTTGGCGCTTTTCCAGAGCCGCTAGCCTCCTCGGGGTTCGGGTCGCCGGGTGGCGCTCCATCCTCCACGCGGGCCCCCTGTCGGGCACGGCCCCACAGCACAGGTCGGCATTACTTGAACAACATCCGCATCGGCTTCATCGGGCTCGGCAACGTCGGGGCGAGCCTCGCCGGGAACCTCCTGCGCAGCGGCGTCGACCTGACCGTCCGCGACCTGAACCCCGATCTCGTCGCGAAGTTCGTCGCGGACGGCGCCAAGAGCGCCGCCTCGCCGAAGGAGATGGCCGAGCGGTGCGACGTCGTCATCACCTGCCTGCCCTCGCCGGCCGCCACCGCCGCCGTGATGGAGTCCGCCGACGGCATCCTCGCGGGCCTCAGCGCCGGCAAGATCTGGCTGGAAATGAGCACGACGGACGAAGCCGAGGTGAAGCGCCTCGCGCCACTGGTCGAGGCGAAGGGCGCGACCGCCATGGACTGCCCGGTGTCCGGCGGCTGCCACCGTGCCGCGACCGGCAACATCGCGATCTTCGCCGGCGGCGACCGTGCCGCGTTCGAGCGCGTGCTGCCGATCCTGTCGATCCTCGGCTGCCAGATCCTGCACACGGGCCCGCTGGGTTCGGCGTCGGTGCTCAAGGTCATGACCAACTACCTGTGCACCGTGCACCTCGTCGCGCTCGCCGAGGCTCTGACCACGATGAAGGTCGTCGGCATGGACATGAATACAGTCTACGAGGCGATCCGGATCTCCTCGGGCAACTCCTTCGTGCACGAGACCGAGTCGCAGGTCATCCTGAACGGCAGCCGCGACATCAGCTTCACGATGGACCTCGTGATCAAGGACGTCGGCCTGTTCGACTCGATCGCGAAGTCGAAGCAGGTCCCGCTGCAACTGTCGCCGCTCGTGCTGAACATCTTCAAGGATGGCGCGCAACAGTTCGGGCCGCGCGAACTGTCGCCGAACATCATCCGCCGCTATGAAGAGCCGATGGGCGTGAAGGTGCTCGGCGTCGGCTTCCCGCCGCTGATGACGGATGACAAGCCGAAGGAGGCAGGCTACGAGGTGGTGCCGCGCAACCGGACGCAGCCTGCAGGCTGAACCGCGCGCGCGGGCGTCAGGTCGCGCCGGGCGCGGCCGCGTTGCTCGCGAACCAATCCATGAACACGCGCACCCGGTCGTTGTCGCGCATGTCCTGCCGGCAGATCAGGCCCCAGCTGCCCGGGCAGCGCACCTGATGGGCCACCGGCCGTACGAGGCGCCCGTCCTTCAGCTCCTGCTCCGCGAACGGGCCGTTGACGAGCGCGATGCCGGTGCCGTCGAGCGCCATCTGCAGTGCGATGGCGAGCGTATCGACCACGACCTGGCTGTCGGGCACGAAGGACACGCCGGCCGACTCGAACCAGATGTCCCAGTTGCGCGTCTCGGAATAGATCACCACGAGCGGCAGCCCCTGCAGGTCGCGCGGCTCCGGGTTCTCCGGCAGTCGCGCGCGCAGCGCCGGGCTGCACACGGGGAACACCGAGTAGTCGAACAGCGGCACCCAGTAATATTCGGGGCCCGGCGGCGCCTCGCAGTAGACGAGACCGACGTCGCCGAGCGACTCGTCGAAGTCCCACTCCGGGGCGCAGGTCGACAGCAGCAGCCGGACGTCCGGGTGCGCCGCCATGAAGGCGGGCAGCCGGGGCGTCAGCCAGCGGATCGACGCGGTGACGTAGGTCTGCACGCGCAGCGGCCGTTCCGCCTGCGAGCGGCGCAGCCTCTCGGAGCCCTCGATCAGCATGTCGAGTGCCTTGCGGACGTAGGTGTAGAACAGCTTGCCCTCGGTCGTCGGCACGATGCTGCGCCCCTCGCGCGAGAACAGCGCGACGCCGAGGTCGTTCTCGAGGAGCTGGATCTGGTGACTGACGGCCGGGTGCGTCACGCACAGCTCGTCGGCTGCCTCGCGAACGCTCTGTCGCCGCGTCGTCGCCTCGAAGCCCTTCAGGGCGTTGAGGGGTGGCAGCTTGCGCAGGTCGATCTTGGCGGACACGGAACCTCCTCGCGGGCCGAGCGGCCGATCCGGGCGTCCGGCGGCACCGGGATCCGGCGGGCCGCTAGACTATCAGGACGCCGCCCATGGACACAGTCGGCCCCGCCGCCCCGCCCGGGCGGCAATCTGGCCCCTCGAAGGACAGCAACGTGACCGAATTCGACTACGTGATCGTCGGCGGCGGATCAGCCGGGTGCGTGCTGGCCGCGCGCCTCAGCGCCGACGGGCGCCAGCGCGTGCTGCTGCTCGAGGCCGGCGGGTCCGACGCGAGCCCCTGGATCCGGATGCCGATCGGCTACGGCCGGACCTTCACGGATCCCGCCGTGAACTGGATGTACGAGACCGAACCGGATCCGGCGCTCGGCAATCGCAGCGCGCTGTGCCCGCGCGGCAAGGTGCTCGGCGGCTCCGGCTCGATCAACGCGATGGTGTGGGTGCGGGGCCAGCCCGGCGACTTCGATGACTGGGCCGCGGCCGGCAACCCGGGCTGGGGCTACCGGGACGTGCTGCCCTACTTCCGCAAGGTCGAGGACCACGTCCTCGGCGCCTCGGAGTACCACGGCGCGGGCGGACCGATGCACATCCGCGGCATCGAGCAGGAGGCGCACCCGCTGTGCGAGCGGTTCCTCGCCACCACGGACGGGCTCGGCATCCCGCGCACCGATGACTTCAATGGCGCCCGCAGCGAAGGCGCTGGCCTGTGGCACCTGACCATCCAGGGCGGGATCCGCGTCTCAACGGCGACCGCGTATCTCGCGCCGGCACGGCGTCGCGCGAACCTCACGGTGCTCACGCACGCGCAGGTGACGCGGATCCTGTTCGCGGGCCGCGAGGCGACCGGCGTCGAGTACCTCCGCGGCGGCACGCGCCACGTCGCCACCGCGCGCCGCGAGGTGGTGCTCGCAGCGGGCGCGATCAACTCGCCGCAGCTGCTGCAGCTGTCGGGCGTGGGCGATCCGGCCGTGCTCGGCGGCCTCGGCATCCCGCTCGTCCACGCCGCACCGCGCGTCGGCGCGGGCCTGCAGGACCACCTCGCGGTGTCGTACTACTACCGCTCCCGGGTGCCGACGCTCAACGACGAGCTCTACCCGCTGCTCGGCAAGCTGCGCGCCGGCGTGCGCTACGTCCTGACGCGCAAGGGCCCGCTCAGCCTGAGCGTCAACCAGGCCGGCGCGTTCGTACGCAGCCGCCCGGGGCTCGAGCGACCGAACCTGCACATCTACTTCAACCCGCTCAGCTACACGGCCGCCAAGGGCCCGCGCCGCAAGCTGACGAGCCCGGACCCGTGGTCGGCGTTCCTGCTGTCCTTCAACACCTGCCGCCCGACGAGCCGCGGCTCGGTCGCGATCCGCTCGGCGGACCCGTTCACGGCACCGGCGATCCGCACGAATTTCCTGTCGACCGCGGAGGACCTCGCCGACGTCCAGGATGGCGCCCGCTTCCTGCGGCGGCTCGCCGCGGCGCGACCGCTCGCCGACGTCGTCGAGCGCGAGTACCAGCCGGGCGCGGACGTGCTCTCGGACGATGCCGTGCTCGAGGACTTCCGCAACCGCGCAGGCTCCGTCTACCACGTGTCCTGCACGTGCTCGATGGGGCCGGATCCGTCCGCCGCGGTCGTCGATGCACGCCTGCGCGTGCATGGTCTTGGCCGGTTGCGTGTCGCCGACGCCTCGGTGTTCCCCGCCGTCACCTCAGGCAACACGAATGCGCCGACCATCATGGTGGCCGAGAAGGCCGCCGACCTGATCCTGTCCGACTGAGCCCAGCCTGGAGATGCCCATGTCCGAGACCGTCAGCTTCCACCAGATGAAGGATGGCACCCGCGCCGACTACGCGCTGCTGTCGCGACTGGAGCATGAATACGCGACCGCGCTGCCGGATCGCATCCTGATCGCGCTCAAGCGTCTCGACGACGGGCTGCAGGGCTATCCCGTGAGTCGCTACGCGCATTCGCTGCAGACCGCGACGCGCGCGCTCAGGGACGGCGCCGACGACGAGCTGGTGGTCGCGGCTCTCGTGCACGACATCGGCGACGACCTGTCACCCTTCAACCACGCGGCGGTCGCCGCCGCGATCCTGAGGCCATACGTGCGCGCCGAAGTCACGTGGATCGTCGAGCAGCACGCGCTGTTCCAGAGCTACTACTACGCCCATCACCAGGACCGGAACCGGAACGGGCGCGATCGCTTCCGCGACCACCCCTGGTACCAGGGGTGCGTGGACTTCTGCGAACGCTGGGACCAGTCCTCGTTCGACCCGGACTTCCCGACCGAGCCGCTGTCGCGCTTCGAGCCGATGGTGCGCGCGATCTTCACGCGCCCGGCCCACGACCTGACGTTCCTCGCACCGCAGCCCGCCTGACCGGACGGGGGTCAGCCCGCCGCGAGCTGTGCGTCGGCGAGGCGCTGGCGCTCACCGCGCCGCACGAGGTAACCGGCCACGAGCACGCAGCTGCCGACGATGGCGATGATCAGCGTCGCGAGCGCGTTGATGTCGGGACTCACGCCGAGCTTCACCTTCGAGTAGATCACCATCGGCAGCGTGCTCGAACGCGGGCCGGAGACGAAGCTCGAGATCACGAGGTCGTCGAGCGACAGGGTGAAGCTGAGCAGCCAGCTGGAGACGAGCGCCGGCGCGATGATCGGCAGCGTCACGTCCATGAACGCCCGGAACGGCGTCGCACCGAGGTCCATGGCGGCCTCCTCGAGCGAGCGGTCCGCGCTCTGCAGGCGCGACTGCACGGTGACCGTGACGTAGGCCGTGCAGAAGGCGATGTGCGCGAGCACGACCGTGGTCACGCCGCGGGCCGGCCAGCCGATCAGCTGCAGCATCGACACGAACAGCAGCAGCTGGGTGATGCCGGTGATGATCTCGGGCATCACGAGCGGCGCATTCACCATGCCGGTCAGCAGCAGGCGCCCGCGGAATTTCCGGAAGCGCACGAGTGCGGTCGCCGCGAGCGTGCCGAGCACGAGCGCGCCAGTCGAGGCGAGCACCGCGATCTCGAGGGACAGCCCCGCGGCGCTGAGGACCTGCCGGTTGTGCAGCAGCGCGACGTACCACTGCGTCGAGAATCCGCCCCACACGCTCGCCAGCGCCGAGGCATTGAAGGAGTAGCCGACGAGTGCCGCCATCGGCAGGTACAGGAACGCGATGCCAAGACACAGCACGGAGATCAGGAATGTGGACGGCCGGGTACCCAAGGTCAGTGCTCCATCTGGCCGACGCGGTAGTGCTGGTGCAGCGCGATGGGCCCCGCGAGCAGCACGAGGAACGCGATCGACACCGCCGCGGCCACCGGCCAGTCGTGGTTCGCGAAGAATTCGTCCCAGAGGACCCGGCCGATCATCAGGTTGTCGGGACCGCCGAGCAGCGCCGGGATCACGTATTCACCGACGGCCGGGATGAACACCAGCATGGAACCGGCGATCACGCCGGGCATCGACAGGGGCAGCGTCACATCGACGAACGCCCGCCATGGCCGGCTGCCGAGGTCGGACGCCGCCTCCAAGAGCGTGAGGTCGAGCTTCTCGAGCGTCGCGTACAGCGGCAGCACCATGAACGGCAGGTAGGAATAGACGATCCCGAGGTAGACCGCGAACGTCGTCCGCATGATCTTGAGCGGATGATCGATGACCCCGAGCCACAGCAGGGCCGTGTTCAGCAGGCCGTTGTCACGGATGATGCCCTCGAGGGCATACACCCTGAGCAGGAACGACGTCCAGAACGGCAGGATGATCACCAGCATCAGGATGCCCTGCGTCGCCTTCGACGAGCGGGCCATCGCGTAGGCCATCGGGTAGCCGATCAGCAGGCAGATCAGGGTCGAGAAGAATGCGGTCCGGATCGAGTAAAAGTAGGAAACGGCATAAACTTCGTCGGTCAGCAGGTACTTGTAGTTGGCGAGGCTCGGCGCGAAATGCAGGTGGTGGTCCGGCGTCACAGTCCAGACTTCGGTGAACGGCGGGATCCTGAGCGCCGCCTCGGCGAAGCTGATCTTGAGCGCGAAGCCGAACGGGATCAGGAAGAACACCGCCAGGAACGCCAGCG
The DNA here is from genome assembly GCA_903884235.1 of uncultured Pseudomonadota bacterium. Classification (GTDB taxonomy): domain Bacteria; phylum Pseudomonadota; class Gammaproteobacteria; order Steroidobacterales; family Steroidobacteraceae; genus CAIKZZ01. Next base: position 123,405 of record CAISEB010000016.1, on the reverse strand, counting down.
GCGGCAATATGATCAGCCACCGGCCGTAACGCGCCACGAACGCCCCGAGGGAGGGCCGTTGTCCGCCAGTTCGTTCCACCACACCAGACTCCGTGCAGGCCGGCACACGCCGTCCAGCGATCGAGTCTGCCCGAGCGTGACGCGGCCGGGAAGGGCGCGCGCCCTCGCGCGGTGCGGGGACGGGGCATGACCGGGCCACGCCGCCCCGCGGACGGGACGCCGGCACCCGCGGCGCCGAGGGCCTCCCGGGCACGCCAGCGCCAGCGCCTGATCGACGCCTGCATCTCGGCGCTGCACCTGCACGGCCCGTCGAAGACGACCGTCGAGAAGGTCGTGGCGATCGCCCACCTGTCGCCGGGCATCGTCCGCTTCTACTTCGAGTCGAAGGACGCGATGCTGGTCGCGTCCCTCGAGTTCCTGGCCACCGAATTCGAGGAGCAGGTGCTGGTCCCCGTCGCCGCGCTGCGCGATCGGCCGGTCGAGGCGCTCGCCCGGCTGGTCGAGCTGTACCTGGGACCCGAGATCGCGAGCGCCCGCAAGGTGTCGGTCTGGTACTCGTTCTGGGGCGAGGCGAGCTCGCGCCAGGAGTACTACGACATCTGTGGCACGCGCGACAGCAAGTTCGAGACCCTGGTGCGCGACCTCGTCGCGGCGGTGATCGATCGCGAGCGGCTGCTGCACCTGGACGCGGACGCGATCGCGCTGGGCCTGATCGGCGTGCTCGAGATGCTCTGGCAGGGATTCGCGTTCCAGACGGAGTCGACCATCGACCGGGCCGGCGCGCGACGCCGCGCCTTCGGCTATCTGCGCTCGGTATTCCCGACCGCGTTCGTGCCGGCGGGCGAGGGACGCGCGCCGACGCTCCCGCCCGCCGCCTACGCGGCGCCGGCCGTGTTCGCGCTCGAGCTCGACGCGCTGTACCGGGACAGCTGGCAGTTCGCGGGCCTTGCCGGCGAACTCGCCGCCGCAGGCGACTACGTCGTGATCGACGGACCGGTGGAGCGGGCGCTCGTCGTTCGCGGCACGGACGGCGCCCTGCGGGCGCTGCGCAATGTCTGCCGCCAGCGCCCCCACCTGCTCGTCCCGGCACCGGCCGGCCGGCTCACCGACGGCATCCGCTGCGAGCTGCACGGGCTGCATTACGGGCTCGCGGGCGAAGCCCACGGCGACACGCCGGGCGGGCCGCTGGACGGCCTCTCACTGGCCGTCGTGGATGACCTGCTGTGGGTGCGCAGTGGCGCGGCCGGGCCGCCACCGGCGGCGCGGGCGATGTCCGCCGCCCAGGTTGCCGGGCTCGCCGGCGGTAGCCATGACGAGATCGAGGTCGCGGCGGACTGGAAGGTCGTGGTGGAGAACTGGCTGGAGCGGCCCGCCCTCGCAGTCGATGGCGGTGCGGAGGTCGGCGATGAAGCCGGGGCGACGACGAGCTTCGTCGCGCCGAATCACCTGCTTCGGTCCACGGCGACCGGACTGCTCGTGCTGCAGGTCATCCCGGTCGCGGCGGGCCGGTCCCGGCTGCGCATCCACGACTACGCCCGCCCGTCCACCGCCGCGACACGCGCGGCACCCCGCCCTGCGCTCGCCGGCGAGCTCGCGCTCGCGGAGTCGGTGCAGCGCGGCTTAGAATCGCCCGCCTACCGTCCCGAGACATCCGCCTCGACGCCACCGGCGCTCGAGGCCTTCCGTCGCTCGATCGCCCGGCTGCTGCCGGGCAGCGCCCGTTCCCCTGGAGACCGCCCATGACGACCCTTTCGACCCACGACTGGCATGCGCGCGCCGCCGCGCTGCGCTACGAAACCGGCCACTTCATCGACGGCAGCCACGTGCCCGCCAGGGCCGGCCAGCGCTTCGTCGTCACGAACCCGGCCACGGGCCAGCCGCTGTGCGAGGTCGCCGCCGGCACCGCCGCCGACATCGACGTCGCGGTCGCCTCGGGTCGCCGCGCGTTCAAGAGCGGCGCCTGGCGGCGCATGGCGCCACGCGACCGCATGGCCGTGATGACCCGGTTCGCCGGCCTGCTGTCGGAGAATGCGGAGCGCCTCGCGCTGCTCGACACGCTGACGATGGGCAAGCCGATCAGCGACATGCTGAACATCGACATCCCGTCGGCCGTGCAGACCTTCACCTACTTCGCCGAGCTCATCGACAAGGTCGACGGCGCCGTGACCTCGACCGCGGCGGATGCGTTCCACTACATCCTGCGCGAGCCGCTCGGCGTCGTCGGCTGCATCGTGCCCTGGAACTACCCGCTGCTGATGGCGTCCTGGAAGGTCGCGCCCGCGCTCGCGGCCGGCAACTCGGTCGTGCTGAAGCCCGCCGAGCAGTCGCCGCTGTCAGCCCTCGTGATGGCGGAGCTGTTCATCGAGGCTGGCGGACCGCCGGGCGTGTTCAACGTCGTCAACGGCCTCGGCGAGACCGTCGGCTCCGCGCTCGCCCTGCACATGGACGTCAACAAGGTCGCGTTCACGGGATCCACCGAGGTCGGCAAGCTGATGCTGGTCTACGCGGGCCAGTCGAACATGAAGCGCGTCAGCCTCGAGTGCGGCGGCAAGTCGCCGCAGATCTTCCTGTCCGACCTCGGCGACATCGACCGCGCCGTGACCTACGCGATCAACGGCATCTTCGGGAACATGGGCGAGGTGTGCAACGCCGGCTCGCGCCTGCTCGTCGACCGGCCGATCGCGGAGGAGTTCATCGCCCGCTTCGTCGAGCGCGGCCGGGATGCCTACCGGGCCGGCGACCCGCTGGACCCGTCCACGAACCTCGGGCCCCTGGTCACGAGCTCGCACTGCGCGCGCGTCGTCAGCTACATCGAAGGTGCGAAGCAGGAAGGCGCGAAGCTCGAATTCGGCGGCAGCCGCCCGGAACTGCCCGGCAGCTACGTGAACCCGACGCTGTTCTCGGGCGTCAGCGCCCGCATGACGATCGCGCGCGAGGAAATCTTCGGGCCCGTCGCGGCCGCCATCGTCGTCGACGGCCTCGAGAACGCGCTGGCGATCGCCAACGACTCGATCTACGGCCTCGCCGCGTCCGTCTGGACGCGCGACCTCGTCACGGCCCACACGGCCGTGCGCGATCTCGAGGCCGGCGTGATCTGGGTCAACTGCTTCGACCATGGCGACATGACGCAGCCATTCGGCGGCTACAAGCAGTCCGGCCAGGGCCGCGACAAGTGCCTCGAGAGCCTGCTCGGCTACACCCAGACGAAATCCGCCTGGGTGCACCTCGGCTGACGCCCCGGGGCGCCGGCGCTCAGCCGGCGCCCAGTGCCTCCAGCACCCAGCGCTGGAAGCGCCAGACGTCGTATTCCTCCGGCATCAGCACGCCGCGCACGTGGGGCTGGGCGTGCAGTCCGCGCTGGGCGACCTCGCAGATCGCCGCGTCCTCGAGCATCACGCCGGCCGAGAAGTCGCAGGCCTTCATGATGTCGATCGTGGGGTCCGCGAGCGTGGCCCTCGGGAACAGCCATTCGACTTCGAGTTCCAATTCCTCCGGGCCGAGCGGCAGCAGCCGCGCGGAGCGCACGTGGTCGACGTGGAACACGATGTACTGCGACGGCAAGCTCGTCAGGAAGTGGTAGCCGACGCGCCGTTCCTCGTCCGTCAGCTGGCTGAAGTCGTTGCCGAGTGACTTGCCGTCCGCGGTCCAGGTCACCGCGCCGCGCTTGAGGCCGCCGCGATGCAGCGGATCGTCGCCCGGCGGATGCGTCGCCCACGCCGGGTCGTCGCGCTCCTCCATGATGCCGCGCCGGTAGATCGGCACCATGTCGACGAGGCCCGGATGCACGCCGGGGCAGTGCAGGCACTCGTTGTAGTTTTCCCAGAAGACCTTCCAGTTGCAGCGCGCACGCTTGGTCATCCGGTGGCCGAGCTCGAGGCCCTCCACCGGCCAGTTCGCGAACTGGCGCGTGTTGCCGTTGAAGTTGTCGTCGAACGCGGGGCCCTGGTCGCCCGCGAGGTTCACGTACACGAAGCCGCGCCAGACCCGCATCGCGATGGGATACAGCCCGTGCTCGGCGCGCTCGACGAAGTGCGCGCGGCCGGCCGACGGGATCCGCGCGAGTTCCCCGCTCAGGCGGTAGTTCCAGCCGTGGTACGGACAGGTGATCCCTCCGGCCGGCACGCGTCCCTCGGGCTCCTGGCAGAGCGCGGCGCCGCGATGGCGGCAGGTGTTGTAGTACGCGCGCAGCTCGCCCTGCTCGTCCCGCACCAGCAGGATTGGCTGCGTGCCGAGCGTGAACGTCCGGAACGAGCGCGATTCGGGCAGTGTCGCGGCGCGGCAGAGATACACCCAGCGGCGATACCAGATCGCATCGAGCTCGCGAGCGTACTGCACCGGGTCGTGGTACCACCTGCTCGGCAATGAGTGCTCGAGTCGCTTCAGGCCGTTGAAGCCCCCTGCGGTCGGGTCGTCGGTGGGCGTGGCATTCATGCGGCATCCCGTGCAGGCGCCGGCCCGAAATGCGACGGTGGCTGCGCCAGCCGCAGCTCCGGGATCCTGGATTCGAGCAGGTCGTGGAACTCGCCCATCCACGTCTCGATCGCCGACAGTGGCCCCGGCGTGTAGCTCGGCGAGGCGAGCCCACGCTGGACCCGCAGGCACAGCGCCCGGTCCTCCTCGTTGACCGCCGCGTTGATGCGCTGCCCGAGTGCACGCAGCACGCGCATCTCGCGCCGTGCATCCGGCAGGCCGAAGAGCGCATAGCGGATCTGGCAGCGCCCGGGGCCACGCGGCAGGATCTGGAAGAAGTCGATCTGCTCGGGGTAGACGTCGATCCCGAGGTTCGGCAGCACGCTGTAGGAACGCCAGGCGCGCCGGTTCGGCTCCGGCAGGTCGGTGACGACCCGCGACACGAGCTGTTGGTACATGCGCTCGGACCAGCGCGGCGACGGCGCGTCGCGCAGCCAGCCCGTGCCGCGTGCGATGCCCGGGATGCCCCGCTGGTCCTCGTAGTCGGGCGTACACAGGCGGTAGAGGCCTGGATGCCCGATGGGCACATGGTAGGACTCGAGGTAGTTGTCCATCGCGACCTTCCAGTCGACCTCCCAGTCCTCGTAGCCGACGGGACCGAGCGGCACCATCTCCTCGATCCGGTACGGCGCGAACTCATCGAGGATTGGTGCCCACTGGGGCGCAAGCGGCGCCGGCGCGTCGGCGAAGCTGATGAACACGAAGCCGAGCAGGACCTCGACGTGGACGGGCTTCAGGGCGTGCGCGCCACGGTCGAGGCCCGGGAACGTCTCGGCCCCCGGAATGGCCCGCAGCGAACCGTCGAAGCGGTACGACCAGCCGTGGTACGGGCAGGTCACGGCGCCGGGGCAGTGGCCGGTGCCGTCGACGAGCCGCGCCCCGCGATGGCGGCAGACGTTGTGGAAGGCGCGGATCGCACCGTCCCGGTCGCGCAGCACGAGCACGCTGTCCGCGCCGAGGTCGAAGGCCACGTAGTCGCCGGAGGCCGGCAGGGAACTGACGTGGCAGGCGATCTGCCAGCTGGGCCGCAGCACCCGCTCGGTCTCGAGACGGGTCATCTCCGGGTGGTTGTAGACCCACGCCGGCAGCGCCAAGCGGGGCCGTCCCGCAGCAGTCGGGGCGGTCGTCATGTCAATCCCTCCTTGGCCTATATGCACGTTCAATTTACGCCCGTAGCACGCTCGCCGGCAAGCGGCCGGGTGTCCAGTTCCGCGCCTTCAGGGACGCCCTGAACTTCTATTTTATTGTTTATTTACAATCATTTGATAGAGAGTCGCGTTGCCCCGGGCACGATCCGCACCGATGCTGCGCCGCCGCACGATCGAAAACTATATGGACATATAAATTTCCGTGGACGGCGCCAAAACGCTCTGCTAGCGTGCTCCCCGATTCCCGTTTCGAGACACCGGAGAACGGCCATGCCGCGCGACCTGACCAAGAGCAATGCCCAGTGGAAGAAGGCCGTCACCAAGCTGCCGCTCGGGGTCGCCTCGAACTTCCGCTACTGGGGCGAAGACCGGACGATCTACGTGAAGCAGGGTCGCGGCGCGCGCATCGAGGACATCGACGGCAACCACTACGTCGACTACCGGCTCGGTTACGGCCCGGCCATCCTCGGCTACGCCCATCCCGAGGTCGACGCAGCCGCCCGCGAGGGCATGGAGGTCGGCGGCGTGTTCGCGCTCGCGACCGAACGTGAGTTCCGCGTCGCCGATCGCATCTCGAAGATGGTCAAGGCCGCCGAACTCGTGCGCTTCTCGAACTCCGGCACCGAGGCGGTGATGGCGGGCCTCAGGCTCGCGCGCGCCTACACCGGCAAGGACGACTACATCCTGCTCGAGGGCAGCTACCACGGCCTGTTCGACGCGGCCATGTGGTACACGCCGATGGAAAAGTGGGGCCAGGTCGGCGAGCCCGAGGTGAAGCCCTACAGCGAAGGCATCCCGCTCGGCGCGCGCGGCTACGCGCACTTCGTGCAGGCCAACGACGCCAACCAGCTCGAGGACACGTTCAAGCGCAATGCCGGCCGGATCGCCTGCATGCTCATCGAGCCGATCATGGGCAACTGCCTCGGCATCGCCGCCGAGCCCGAGTACCTGCGCGCCGCGCGGGAGCTGTGCGACAAGCACGGCGTGCTGCTGTTCATCGACGAGGTGAAGACGGGCTTCCGCGTCGGTCGCGGCGGCGTGCAGGAACTGTACGGCGTGCACGGCGACATCACGACGCTGGCCAAGGCCGTCGCCAATGGCTATCCGATCTCGGTGCTGGCGGGCCGCGAGGAGATCATGCGCAAGCTCGGCCGGGGCGTCGCCCACGGCGGCACCTACACCGCGCACTCCGTGTCGCTCGCAGCCGCCGAGAAGTGCCTCGAGATCCTGGACGAGACCGACGCGCTCGACCGGATCGCCGACTACGGCACGCGGATGATGGCGGGCATGTCCAAGATCCTGACGGCGCGCGGCATCCCGCACAGCTTCGTCGGCCACCCGTCGATGACGGGCCTGTACTTCGACGCCGAGCCGCCGCGCAACTACCGCACGTGGAAGAGCAGCGACTATGCGTTCTACGACGCGATGGCGCAGGTCCTGCACGACGAGGGCGTGCTGTGCGAGCCCGACTCGCGCGAACCGTGGTTCATCTCGGCGGCGCACGACGACTCGTGCCTCGCCGACACGATGCGCGGCTTCGAGATCGCGGTCGACACGACGCTGAAGAACCGGGCGGCAGAGAAGGTCCGGGCGTAGCCCGGGGGCGCGCCGATGGCTGCCACCGCAAAGCGCCACGACGTCATCGTCGTCGGCGCAGGCCACAACGGGCTCGTCGCCGCGTGCTACCTCGCGCGCGCCGGCCTCGATGTGCTCGTCGTCGAGCGCAACGACTACATCGGCGGCGCGGCGGTCAGCCGCCAGCTGTACGAGGACTTCACCTACTCGAACTGCTCCTACGTCTGCAGCCTGCTGCGTCCGGAGATCATGCGCACGCTGGAGTTGCCCCGCTACGGCCTGCAGATCATTCCCTACGACGGCGGCTGCACGATGATGCGCGACGGCAACCACCTCGCGCTGTACGACAACCACGACGCCCTGCGTCGCGAGATCGCCCGGCACTCGAAGCGCGACGCGGAGGCCTACGATCGCTATTCGCGCGACGTGATCCGCCAGTGCAAGTTCATCCGGCCGCTGCTGCTGCGCGAACCCCCGGATCCGACGTCGTTCAAGCCGCGCGACATCACGGAACTGCTCTACATCGGCCAGCGCTTCCATCGCATGGGCGAGGAGCGGATGTACGACACGCTCAGGTTCTGGACGATGTCGGCCGCGGACTTCCTCGACGAGTACTTCGAGAGCGAGATCGTCAAGGCGCACTTCGCCGGCAGCTCGATCATCGGCACGGCACTCGGTCCCCGCTCGCCCGGCAGCGCGTACGTGCTGCTGCACCACTACATGGGCGACATCGACGAGACCGTCGGCGCCTGGGGCTTCGCGCGCGGCGGCATGGGTTCGGTCACCGCGTCGCTGACCAAGTCGCTGCAGGCCAGTGGCGGCGCCGTCCGCACCGGCGCGCCGGTCGAGCGCATCCTCGTGCGCAATGGGCGCAGCTGCGGCGTCGCGCTCGCCAGCGGCGAGGAGATCGGGGCCAAGATCGTGGTCTCGAACATGGACGTGAAGCGCACGTTCCTCGATTCTATGGACGCGGAGCACCTGCCGGAGGATTTCGTGAAGGCCGTGCGGCGCTTCAAGATCCGCGGCTCGTCCGGCAAGCTCAACATCGCGCTCGACGGGCTGCCGACGTTCCCGGCGATCCCGAAGGGCTCGCCCGCGATCCGCGGCGACCTGCACATCACCGACACGATCGAGATGATGGAGCGCGCCTACGACGACTGGAAGGACGGACGCTGGTCGCAGGCACCCTACGTCGACATGCTGATGCCCTCGCAGATCGACCCGACGATGGCGGCCGACGGCAAGCACTACATGTCGGTATTCGTGCAGTACTGCCCGTACGAGCTCGCCGATGGCCCGTGGACGGACGCCAAGCGCGCCGCCTTCGGCGAGACCGTCGTCCAGGCGATCGAACGCCAGAGCCCGGACTTCCGCAGTCTGATCCGCCACATGGAGGTCCGCACGCCCTGGGACATCGAGCGCGAGGTCGGCCTGACCGAGGGCAACATCTTCCAGGGCGAGCTGACGATGGACCAACTGCTGTTCAACCGGCCGGTCCCGGGCTACGCCCAGTACCGCACGCCGGTGAAGGGCCTCTACCTGTCCGGGTCCTCGACCCACCCGGGCGGTGGCGTGATGGGGGCACCGGGCGCGAACTGCGCGCGGCGCGTGCTGGCCGACCTCGGACGGAGCGCCTGATCATGGCGACTCCATCCTCGAACCAGTACGACGTCATCGTCATCGGTGCCGGCCACAACGGCCTCGTCTGCGCCGCGACGCTCGCGCGCGCGGGCCGTTCCGTGCTCGTCGTCGAAGCCGCCGACCAGGTCGGCGGCATGGCCGTGACCCGGGAATTCGCGCCGGGCTACCGCGTCTCCTCCGGCGCACACCTGCTGCACCAGATGCCGCTCGCGCTGATGCGCGAGCTCAACCTGTCCGGGCACGGGCTCGAATTCGCAGCCACGTCGCTTGCCACGACTGCGCTGGGCGACGAGGGCACGGGCCTTGCGCTCGCCTGCGGCGGCACGCCGGGTGCCGGCTGGACCGCCCGGGATGCGGCCGCCTGGCCCGCGTGGCAGGGCCGCCTTGCCCGGTTCGCGCGACTGCTGCACACGCTGCTCGCGGCACCGCCACCGCGGCTCGGCACCGAGGCGTGGACGGACAAGGTGGCGCTCGCGAAGGTCGGACTGCGGCTACGGCTGCTCGGACGGCGGGACATGCGCGAGTTCCTGCGCATCGTCGGCATGAATGCCTATGACCTGCTGGAAGACGAGTTCGAATCGTCGCTGCTGAAGGGCGCCCTCGGCCTCGACGCCGTGCTCGGCACGAACTTCGGCCCGCGCGCGCCCGGCACGGTGCTGACGCTGCTCTACCGGCTCGCCGCGGAATCGGCAGCGGGGCCGATGCCGCTGGCGCTGCCACGCGGTGGGCTCGGCGCCCTGTCGCTGGCGCTCGCGCGTGCCGCGACCGCCGCGGGCGCGGCGATCCGCACGGCCTCCCCGGTGGAGCGCATCCTCGTCGCGGACGATCGCGCCACGGGCGTCGTGCTCGCCTCCGGCGAGACCATCGGCGCAGGCCGGGTCGTGTCGAGCGCCGACGTCAAGACGACGTTCCTGAAGCTGCTCGGTCCCGAGCACCTGGATACCGGCTTCGTGCGCCGGGTCGATCACGTGCGCACCAGCGGGCTCGCCGCGAAGCTGCACCTCGCCCTCGACCGGCTGCCCGGCTTCCGCGGCACGGCGCCCGCAGCCCTCGGCGGTCGTCTCGTCGTCTCGCCCTCGCTCGACTACCTCGAGCGCGCGTTCAACCCGAGCAAGTACGGCGAATGGCCCTCGTCCCCCGCGCTCGAGATCACCCTGCCGACGGTGTCCGATCCGTCGCTCGCCCCGGCCGGCCACCACGTGCTCTCGGCGATCGTGCAGTACGCCCCGTACGCGCCGAAGGCCGGCTGGGCCGCCGAGAAGCGCCCGTTCCTCGAGGCGATCCTGGCCCGCCTCGAGGCCTACGCCCCGGGGCTGCGCAACAGCATCGTCGCGAGCGAGCTGAGCACGCCGGAGGACCTCGAGCGCGAGTTCCGGGTCCCGGGCGGGCACTGGCACCATGGCGATCTCGCGTTCGACCAGTTCTACATGGTCAGGCCCGTGCCCGGCGCTTCCCAGTACGCGACACCACTGCAAGGACTCTACCTGTGCGGGGCGAGCTGCCACCCGGGAGGCGGCGTGATGGGCCTCGCCGGACTCAATGCCGCGCGACGCATGCTCGACGCCGGAGACACCCCATGAGCACCGAGCACTCCGTGCCGCACTTCCTCAAGCCGCTGCTCGAGACGCCGTTCCACGCCCGCGCCCGGGCCCTGTCGCAGCACGACAGCTATGTGCCGTGGGCCGGCTACACGACCGTCGATGTGTTCACGTCAGCGGAGCAGGAATACTTCGCGATCCGCAACGCCTCGACGCTGTACGACATCACGCCGATGGTGAAGTACCGGGTTGCGGGACCGGACGCCGAGCGCTACCTCAATCACCTCGTCACCCGCGACGTTCGCAAGCTGCGGGTCGGACGCGTCAGCTACGTCGTCTGGTGCAATGACGACGGGCACATCATCGACGACGGCACGCTGTTCCGGCTGGGCCCGAATGACTTCCGGGTGTGCACCGCCGAGCGCCAGCTCGACTGGCTGCTCGATTCCGCAATCGGCTTCGACGTCGTCGTCGAGGAAGTGACCGAGGACATCGCCGCCCTGTCGATGCAGGGACCGACGTCCTGCTACATCCTCAAGCGCTTCGGACTCGAGGGCATCGAGACGCTGAAGCCGTTCGAGCTGCGCGATTTCACGGTGCGCGGAGGCACGATCATGGTCTCGCGCACCGGCTTCACGGGCGATCTTGGGTATGAACTGTGGATGCACCCGGAGCATGCCCTGACGACCTGGGACGAACTGATGTCGGCCGGGCAGACCCGGGGGCTGCGCGCAATCGGCTCGCAGGCGCTCAACATGGCGCGCATCGAAGCCGGCTTCCTGATGCCCAACGTCGACTTCGTGTCGGCCGAGCACACGGTCCGCATAGGCCGCGACCGGACGCCGCTCGAGCTCGGGCTCGGGTGGCTGGTCGAGTTCGACAAGCCCCACTACACCGGCCGCCGCGCGCTCCTTGCGCAGCAGCGCCGGGGACTGTCGCGCCTGCTCGTCGGTATCGACGTCGAGGGCAACAAGCCCGCCCACAACGCGCTGCTGTACCGCGATCGGGACGGCAACCACGAGGTCGGCAGCGTGATGTCCGCGCTGTGGTCGCCCACCTGCAAGCGCAACCTCGCGCTCGCCATCATCGACGCGCCGCACCATGCGATGGGGTCCACCGTCTGGGCGGACATCTACCTGAACCGCGAACTCGTCTGGGAGCGACGGATGGTCGCCGCCCGCGTCGTCGAGCGACCGTTCTTCGCGCCGGACCGCCGGCGCCTCACGCCCCCCGCCGATCGATGACGGCCCGGTCCCCGACTGTCCTCTGGATGGAGTACGCTCGGGGAAGCGCCGCCCCGTCGAGGGCGGGCACACGGGGATCGGGGCGTTGATCACCTCGCAGCGGCAAAACCTCGCCGACCGGCCATGGCTGGATGCAGCCGCCCGGCCGCAGATCGTGCTCGAGGGCATTGGCAAGAACTACGGCGACTTCAAGGCCGTCGGCGGCGTCGACCTCTCGATCCACAAGGGCGAGATGTTCGCGCTGGTCGGCGCCTCGGGTTGCGGCAAGACGACGCTGCTGCGCATGCTGGCCGGGTTCGTGACGCCGACGACCGGCCGCATCACGATCGACGGCGTCGACATGACCGACGTGCCGCCCTACGAGCGGCCGGTCAACATGATGTTCCAGTCCTATGCCCTGTTCCCGCACATGTCGGTGGCCGACAACGTCGGCTACGGCATCAAGCGGGATGGCCTCGACCGGGCGACGCGCACGCGGCGCATCGACGAGGCGCTGGAGATGGTCCAGCTCGGCGGCCTCGGCCAGCGCAAGCCGCACCAGCTGTCCGGTGGCCAGCGCCAGCGGGTCGCGCTCGCCCGCGCGTTGATCAAGCGACCGAAGGTGCTGCTGCTCGACGAACCGCTGAGCGCACTCGACAAGAAACTCCGCGAGAGCACGCAGTTCGAGCTGATGGACCTCCAGGCCGAGGTCGGCATCACGTTCATCGTCGTGACCCATGACCAGGACGAGGCGATGGCGCTCTCCAGCCGGATCGCGGTGATGGACCGCGGCTCGGTCGTGCAGGTCGGCACGCCCGCCGAGGTCTACGAGTTCCCGAAGACCCGCTTCGTCGCCGACTTCTTCGGCACGGCGAACCTCATCGAGGGCACGGTCGCCGCTGCGGACGGCCGGCAGCTCACGGTCACCGCACCGGAGCTCGGCTGCAACCTGCTGGCCGAGGACTGCGGCAAGCACCGGCCCGGCGATGCGGTGTGGATGGCGGTGCGCCCGGAGAAGATCCGGCTCGGCAAGACTGCGGACGAGACACTCGGCCGCAACCACCTGAAGGGTGTCGTGTGGGAGCTCGGCTACCTGGGCAACCGCTCCGTCTACCAGGTGAAGACCTCGAGCGGCAAGATCGTGACTGCGTTCGCCCAGAACGAACGCCGCACGCTCGACTGGCGCATCGACTGGAGCGACGAGGTTTACCTCAGCTGGGACGCGCAGGCGTCCGTGCTGCTCGAATCGTGATTGGGCGAAGCCTTTACGGTCACGAACGACCGCTGAAATCACGGGGGTGATTGAGATGACGGTAACAGACCAGTTCCGACACGCGACGCGATTGCTGATGGCTGGCGCCTGTTGCGCGGTCACCGTCTCGGCCTTTGCGGCCGACCGGTCGACAGGCCAGCTCGAGGAAATCGTCGTCACCGCGACGCGCCACGAGGAGTCGCTCAGCAAGGTCCCGATCAGCGTCACGGCGATGAGCCAGGAGTCGCTCGACACGAAGGGCATCAAGGACTTCCAGGACATCGTTCGGTTCACGCCGGGCGTGACGATCGACAACTCCGGCACGAACGCGATCTCGATCCGCGGCATCGCCTCCTCCGGCGGCGCCGGCACGACCGGCATCTACATCGACGACACGCCGATCCAGATGCGCGCCGTCGGCTTCAACCCGGACGACACGCTGCCGAAGACCTTCGACCTCGATCGCATCGAGGTGCTGCGCGGCCCGCAGGGCACGCTGTTCGGCTCGGGATCGGAGGGTGGCACGGTCCGCTACATCCTGAACCAGCCGAGCCTGACCAAGGAGTCGACCTACGCGCGCGGCGAGATGTCGTTCACCCGCGGCGGCGAGCCGAGCTACGAGGCCGGTATCGCGCACGGCGGCCCGCTCATCGACGGGACGCTCGGCTACCGCGCCAGCGTCTGGTATCGCTACGACGGCGGCTGGATCGACCGCATGGACCCGCAGACGCTGGCCGTCACCGACCGGCACGCGAACCGCGCGAACACGATGAATGCCCGCCTCGCGTTCCTGTGGCAGCCCGCCGAGGGCGTGCAGGTGACGCCGAGCATCATCTACCAGAACTCCCGCAAGCACGACGAATCGACGTTCTGGCCGGCGTACTCCAACATGTCCTCCGGCACTTTCTACAATGCGACGCCGGAGCGGATCCCGGTGCCGGACGAGTTCTACCTGCCGGCGCTCAAGATCGAGGCGTCGCTCGGCAAGACCCGCCTGATCTCGAACACCTCCTATTACCACCGCACGGAAACCTCCGGCTACCAGGGCACGGTCTACGATCTGTCCTACTACCAGGAGCAGATGGCGAACATCGGCAGCTGCGGCAGCGCGGCGTCGTCCGCGACGCCAGATCCGACCACCGGCAACTGTTCCTGGTACCCGCTGATCGATTCCCACGGCATCCACATGCCGAAGGATCCCGTCACGGGCGCCCCGCTGTTCCCGGGCTACTCGACGCCGAACAAGATCACGAACACGCAGCAGACCTTCACGCAGGAGATTCGCCTGCAGTCGGACGACAGCAACGACCGCTTGCGCTGGACGGTCGGTGCGTTCTACTCGTCCTCGAAGGAGGGCAGCACCGAAGAGCTGAACGACCCGAACATCTATGCCCTCTGGAACGCGTTGTACGGCACCAGCCCGTCGGACTATTTCGGCGGCACGTTCTACCGCTGCAACGGCCAGGGCGACCAGACGCAGACGCTGCCGAATTGCGATATCTACTACAACAGCAATACGGTGAACGACAAGCAGACGGCCGTGTTCGGCGAGGCCACGATCAAGCTGACGGACCGGCTCAGCCTGACCGCGGGCGGTCGCTACGCGAAGATGAAGTTCTCGCTCGACCACGTTGGCGATGGCCTCGAGAACTTTGGCTACGAGACGCGTTCGGCGAATCAGGACGAGAACTCGTTCACGCCGAAGCTGGGCGTCTCGTTCCAGGCCGACCCTGACAACATGTACTACGCGACCTACGCCAAGGGATTCCGGGCGGGCGGCGGCAACGCGCCGCTGCCCTCTTTCTGCGGCCCGGATCTCGCGAGCGTCGGCTACCCCAATGGCGCGCCGCTCACCTACAAGTCGGACACGACGCAGAGCTACGAGGTCGGCTCGAAGAACAGCTTCGGGCGGTCGCTCAGGATCGCGACGAGCGTGTACTACATCAAGTGGAACGACATCCAGCAGAGCATCTACGTCGCCGGCGGCTGCGGACTGCAGTTCACGGACAACCTCGGCCAGGCGGTGGCGAAGGGCTTCGACGTCCAGGCCGAGATGGTGCTCGGCCACGGACTGTCGCTCGATGCGTCGCTTGGCTACACGAGCGCACGCTACACGGCGGACACGCCGTGCGGCCCCGACCCGGCCAACTGCCGGCCGCGCCTCGTGGCCTCCGGCGATGCGATCTCCGGCGAGGGCGCGGCGGACAACAGCCCCGCCACGAACCCGCCGTGGACGGTCTCGCTCGGTGCGCAGTACAACTTCGCGCTGAAGGACCACGACGCGTACGTGCGCATGGACTGGGAGTACGCGAGCCGCAACCCGTGGCTCGCCGCGCTGCAGGAGCCGACCTCGGTGCAGTACAACCCGTATGTCTACTCGCTCGAGAAGACGAGCTTCGCGTCGCTGCGCGCGGGCGTGACGATGGGCAACTTCAACGCGGCCGTGTTCGTCGACAACCTGTTCGACACGCACACGATCACGAACTACCAGCTCGGCCAGTCGAACGCGTACGACGGTCCGCAGCAGAACGCCTACACGTTCCGCCCGCGGACGATCGGCATTACGGTGACCTACAAGCTGTAGGTGGCAGGCCGCCGGCTGACTCCGTCAGCCGGCGGCGATCCGGGCGCAGTAGCGCCTGATGCGCGCGGCGGCGTCGAGGAGCTGGGCCTCCTCGGCCGCGAAGCAGACCCGCACGAACCCCTCGGTCTCGCGCCCGAATGCGGCGCCGTCGAGCAGCGACACGCGCTCGGTGTCGAACAGGCCGCGGACGAAGTCGCCCGTCGACAGTCCGGTCGCGCGGGTGTCGATCAGCATGAACATCCCGGCGTCGGGCCACGAGAGGCGGATGCCCGGCGTGTCCTTGAGCTCCCGGAACATCAGGTCGCGCCGGACCCGGCAGTAGTCGCGGATCGAGGACTCGGCCTCTTCCCGCATCGCGAGGGCGGCGAGCGCCGCTTCCTGGATGAACCCCGGCAGGCCGTACAGCATGCACAGCGCGACGTTCTCCGCGTGGACGATGAAGTCCTCCGGCCCGATGACCCAGCCGACGCGCCAGCCCGTCATCGCGTGGCTCTTCGACAGGCTGCCGAGAGTCAAGGTGCGCTCGGGCAGGCGCGCCGCGAGGCTCGGCACACGGCCTCCCTCGGCGATGCCGGCATAGACCTCGTCCGACACGATCCAGAGCCCGTGGCGGCGCGCGATGTCGGCGATGCCGTCGCAGTCGGCCTCGGACAGGATCACGCCCGTCGGGTTGTTCGGCGTCGCGAGGAAGATCGCGCGCGTGCGCGGCGTGATCGCCGCCTCGAGCGCGGCGAGGTCCGGATGGAAGCCGGTGCTGGCGGGTGCCGGGACACGGACGAGCGTCGCACCAGAGGCCCCGATCGCGGCCGGGTAGGTCGTGTACATCGGGTCGAGCGCGACCACGTCCTCGCCGTGCCCGGCGAGGCAGAGCGAGGCGACGAACAGGCCGTTCTGGGTGCCCGCGAGCACGGCCACGTTGGCCGCGGTGACGGCCTGGCCCGTGCGCGCGACATGCATCGCCGCGACGGCATCGCGAAGCGCCGGTCGACCGATGCTTTCCGTGTAGTGCGTGTCACCGGAGCGCATCGCCTTCACCGCTGCGTCGACGACGGCCGGCGGCGTGTCGAGATCGGGGTCACCGACGCTCAGGATGATGACGTCCTCGCCACGTGCAAGCGCGTTGCGCGCTTCCCAGTGGAGGGCCCACGCATCGCTTCCCTCTTCCGCGATCCAATCCACCAGGGGCGAGAAACGACGCGTCATTCGAAAGCCTCCGCACGAACTTCGATCAGCACGACCTGGCGCCTGGCCCCGAACTCGGCGAGCGCCTGCTCCAGGCCCGCGAGGGTGTCGACGACCCGGTGCGCGTAGCCATAGGCCCGCGCCAGCGGCTCGAAGTCCGGCGGCCCGACGTCGACGCCCTCGGGCTCGATGTCGACCGCGAGCATCGAGGTCTTGATCTCGCCATAGCCGCGGTTGTTCCAGACGATGACCGCGGTCCAGGCGCCGACGTCGCGCGGCACCGCGAGTTCACCCAGCGTGAACTGCAGGCCGCCGTCGCCGACGAGGCACACGACCGGGCGGTCCGGTGCCGCGAGCCCTGCCCCGGTGGACGCCGGCAGCGCGTAGCCGAGGGTGCCGTAGCCGGAGGAACTGTTGAACCAGGCACCCGGCCGCGGCGAGGCGTAGCCGAGGTTGCCGGCGTAGACGGCCTGGGTCGAGTCACCGACGATGATCGCCGACGGCAGCGCGCGGTGGATCACCTCGAGGAACCCGACCTCGCGCTGGTAAGGCGGCGGCAACGCCGCGAAGGCGTCCGCCCGGGCGACCGCAGCCGCCTCGACGCCGCGACCGGCGGGCGGTGAACCGAGGTCCGCGGCGAGCAGCGCCTCGAGCGTCGCGCCCGCGTCGCCGAGCAGGCCCAGTTCGGGGCGCAGGTTGCGCTGCAGCTGGTCGGGGTCGACGTCGATGCGGATCAGCCCGCGCGGCTGCGGAAAATCGGACACGGCGTACATGTCGTAGTCGGTCTGCCCGAACTCCGTACCGATCGCGAGTACCGCGTCGGCGCCCGCCAGCAGCGCCCGGACGGGCTCCAGCGACGGACTGAAAGGCACCGCGAGCGGATGGCCAGGGGCGAGCAGGCCACGCCCGTTGATCGTCATGACCACAGGTGCGCCGAGGCGTTCGGCGAGTGCCCTCACCTGAGCGGGTGCCCGGGCGGCACCGCCGCCGGCCAGGATCACGGGATTGCGCGCCGCGCCGAGGCGACGCGCCGCATCGGCGATCGCCGCCGCCGGCGGCACCGGCACCGGCGCCTCCGCGAACCGCATCGGCACCGGCAGGTGCGAGGCGTCGAGCTTGAGGACGTCGCGCGGGATCTCGAGGTACGCCGGCAGCGGACGACCGGTGCGGATCGACCGGAACACGCGCTCGAGCGCCGGCAGGAGCTGTTCCGGCTCCGTGATGCGCTCGGCGAGCCCGGCGACGTGGCGCGCCATGCCGATCTGGTCGCGGACTTCGTGCAGGAAGCCGCGGCCGGTGCCGATCTCGCCCCGGCGGTTCTCGCTGGCAATCACGAGGACCGGGACCGAATCCCCGTAGGACTGGCCCATCGCGGTCAGGATATTGGTGACGCCGGGGCCGGTGATCGTGAAGCAGACGCCGAGGCCGCCGGACACCCGGGCGTAGCCGTCGGCCATGAACCCGAGGCCCTGCTCGTGGCGACCCGCGACGTGCCGGATGCCAGAGGCCGCTAGTCCCCGGTACAGCTCGAGGTTGTGCACGCCCGGAATGCCGAAGACGTGCTTGACGCCCTGCGCCTCCAGGGCCTCGATCAGGTAGGTTCCGAGTGTCTTTTTCATGCATCACCCCCAGCGCGGAGTCTCTCACACCAGCGGCCCGGCGGTGGCCGGCGGCGGTGGTGGAAATATTATGGGCGCGATAATATGACGGAACTGGCCTTCAGGGGGAGCCCGATGAACACCGATGTGATGATTACCTGCGCGATCACCGGCGACGACACCAAGGTGACCAAGAGCCCGCACTGCGCGGTGACCCCCACCGAGATCGCGGGCGCCGCGATCGAGGCCGCCAAGGCGGGCGCCGCGATCGTCCACATCCACGTGCGCGACCCCGAGACCGGCGCGTTCAGCATGGAGACGAAGCACTACCGCGCGGTCGTCAAGGCGATCAAGGAAAGCGGCACCGACGTCCTCGTCAACCTGACCTGCGGCATGGGCGGCTACATCGCCGTCGGCGACAACGGGCTGGCCGACACGCCGGCCCCGGGCAGCGACTTCTGCTCGCAGGAAGATCGCATGCGCCATGTCATCGACCTGTGCCAGGAGGGCCTGTACCGGCCCGACATCTGCACGCTCGACTGCGGCAGCCTGAACTTCGGCGACGGCAATCGCGCCTACGTGTCGACGCCCAACTACCTGCGCAAGGGCGCGGCGATCTGCAAGGACCTCGGCATCAAGCCCGAGTTCGAGATCTTCGACACGGGCAACCTGTGGTTCGTCCGCCAGATGATCAAGGAGGGCCTCGTCCTGCCGCCACCGCTGATCCAACTGTGCATGGGGATCCCCTGGGGCATGCCGGCCGACACGGGCCACCTGCTGGCGATGATCAACACGATGCCCGCCGACGCGGTGTGGACGTCGTTCGCGATCAGCCGCATGCAGATGCCGTGGGCGGCGCAGTCGGTGCTGGTCGGCGGCAACGTGCGCGTCGGCCTCGAGGACAATCTGTACCTCAGCAAGGGTGTCTACGCGTCGAACGCGCAGCTGGTGACCAAGGCACGCGACATCGTCGAGGCGATGGGAGCCCGGATCCTCTCGCCGAGCGAGGTCCGCGAGCGCCTGAAGATCGGCTGAGGACGCGCGCATGCCCGGGACGACGATCTACCGCACCGAGCTCTCGAGGGACTGGATCGACTACAACGATCACCTTCGCGACGCGTACTACGGGGTCATCTTCAGTACCGCGACCGATGCCCTGATGGACCACCATCTGGGCCTCGATCCGGAATACCGCGCCCGGACCCGCTGCACCCTGTACTCGCTCGAATCGCACATCCACTGGCTGCGCGAGGTGAAGTTCGGGGTGACCGTCGAGGTCGATGCGCACGTGCTCGCCTACGATTCGAAGCGGCTGCACCTCGCCCTCGACCTGCGCGTTGCCGGCTCGTCGACCGTCGCGGCGGCGGCGGAATACATGCTGCTGCACTACCGCCAGGGCGAAAACGCCGGCGCCGCCTCGTTCCCGCCGGACGTGCTGGCGAAGATCGAGGCGCTGAAGGCGGCGGACGGCGGCGTCGAATGGGCGGGACCCCGCTCCCGCGCACTGACCCTGGCCAAGCGCTGAGATGGCCTCCAATCCCCTCTCGCGACTGCTCGCGCCGCGCAGCATCGCCCTCGTCGGCGGCGCCTGGTGCGACGCCGTCGCCGCGGCCAGCCGCCAGGTCGGCTTCACCGGCGACCTGTACCGCGTCCATCCAAACCGCGAGTCGGACGCGACGACGACCTACTACCGGTCGATCGACGACCTGCCGGTGGCCCCGGACGCGGCATTCCTCGCGGCCCCGGCCGCGGACGTGCCCGCGGCCGCCGGCCAGCTTGCGCGCCGCGGCGCCGGCGGCTTCGTCTGCTTCGCCTCCGGATTCGACGAAACGGCCACAGACGAGGGCCGCGCGCTGACGCGCGATCTCGTCGCCAACGCAGGAACCCTGCCGTTCACCGGCCCGAACTGCTACGGACTCGTGAACTTCTTCGACAAGGTCGCGCTCTGGCCCGACCAGGTCGTCGGCGGTGCCCGCGGCGACCGCGGCGTCGCACTGCTGTGCCAGAGCGGCACGATTGCGCTCACGCTGATGTTCAACCAGCGGTCGCTGCCGGTCGGCTACGTCATCAGCGTCGGCAACCAGACCCGGCTCGCGCTCGAGGACCTGATCGAGATCCTCTCGGACGACCCGCGCGTGACCGCGTTCGGCCTGTACGTCGAGGGCATCAAGGATGCCGGCCGATTTGCCGAGGCCGTCGCCAAGGCACGCAACGCAGGCAAGCCGATTGCGCTCGTCAAGGCAGGACGCACCGCCGCCGCGGCCCGGACCGCCGCGACCCACACGGGCGCGATGGCCGGCGCCGACGCCGTGTTCGACGCCTTCTGCCGCGACGCCGGGATCGCGCGCTGCGACACGCTCTCGACGCTGGTCGAGACGCTGAAGGTGCTGCATGCCGGTGGCCCGCTCGCGGGCCGGCGGGTGCTGGTGATGGGCGCCTCGGGCGGTGACATGGCCATGACCGCGGACGTCTCCCGGGACCTGCGGCTCGAGTTCCCGCCGATGACGCCGGCGGCCACCGCCGAGGTCGCGGCCGCCGTGGGACCCCGCGTCACGATCTCGAACCCGTTCGATTTCCACACCTACATCTGGTTCAACGAACCGAAGATGCGCGCGCTGTTCCAGGCCGTGCTCAACACCGAGTACGACGCGGTCGCCTTCATGCTCGACTGTCCGCCGGTCGATCGGGCGGACGTCAGGGCATTCGACGTGCCGATCCGCAACTTCGTCGAGGTCGCGCGGACCTCGAAGGCGCGCGCCGCGATGCTGTCGTCGCTCCCGGACACGTTCTACGAGGAGATCCGCGAGCACTGCACCGTCAACGGCGTGGTGCCCCTGCAGGGCCAGCGCGAAGGCCTCGAGGCACTCGCCAACGCAGCGACGATCGGCGAGACCTGGCGGACGAACCCGCCGGTGGCGCTCGCCCGCCCGTCCGCGCCGCCCCGCAACGTGCGCACGCTGACCGAGGATGAAGGCAAGGCCGCGCTCTCGGCGTTCGGGCTGCCGGTGCCGCAGTCGCGCACCGTGGCCTGCACCGAGGCAGCCTCCGCCGCGACGGCGATCGGCTTCCCGGTCGTCATCAAGGCGGTCAGTGCCGACCTCGCGCACAAGTCGGACGTTGGTGGCGTCGTCCTGAACGTCCGGACCGCCGCCGATGCCTCGGCCGCCGGCGAGCGACTGGCCGCGCTCAGCGATCGCGTACTGGTGGAACAGATGGTCACGGACGGCGTCGCCGAGATCCTCGTCGGCGTCACGGTCGATCCGCAGTTCGGCCAGGTGCTGGTACTCGGCGCGGGCGGCGTGATGACCGAGCTGTGGCACGACAGCACGAGCCTGCTGCCACCCTATACGGCGGCCACCGTCGAGGCCGCGATCGGCCGGCTGAACGTCTCCAGGCTGCTCGCCGGCTTCCGGGGCAAGCCCGCCGGCGACGTGCCGGCGCTGGTCGAGGCCGTGCTCGCAGTCGCCCGCTATGCCGCAAGCCACGTCGAGACGCTCGCCGAGCTCGACGTCAACCCGATCATCGTCCGTCCGCTCGGCCACGGCGTCGTCGCCGTGGACGCACTGGTCCGCCTTGGAGAAAAAGCATGAGCATCGATGGAGGAGTCCGTACCGAGGCCCGCGATGGCGTCCTCGAAGTCACGATCGATCGCCCGAAGGCGAATGCGATTTCGCTCAAGACGAGCCTGCAGCTGAACGAGATCTGGACGTCGTTCCAGAAGGATCCGACGCTGCGGATCGCGATCCTGACGGGCGCCGGCGAGAAATTCTTCTCGCCGGGCTGGGACCTCAAGGGCGCGGCCGACGGCGAAGCCAGCGACTCGGACTGGGGTCCGGGCGGGTTCGGCGGCCTCAACCACCCGCGCAACCTCGACAAGCCGGTCATCGCGGCCGTCAACGGCATCGCCTACGGCGGCGGCTTCGAGCTCGCGCTCGGCTGCGACCTGATCGTGATGGAGGAGCACGCGAAGTTCGCGCTGCCCGAGATCAAGGTCGGCGTGCTGCCGGATGCGGCGACCATCAAGCTACGCCGCCGCATCCCGTACCACATCGCGGTCGAGATGCTGATGGTCGGCCGTCCGATGGACGCGACGGAGGCCAAGCACTGGGGTCTCGCCAACTGGGTCGTCCCGAAGGGCGAGGGCATGGCGAAGGCACGCGAGGTCGCGAAGCTGCTGGCCGACGGCCCGCCGCTGCTGTTCCCGGCGATCAAGCAGCTGCTGCAGCACAGCGAGATGGTCGCGACGAACCCGGCCTTCGAGCTGCACGACGCGCTCGGCGCCGTGCAGAAGGTGCTGCGCTCGGAGGACCTAGTCGAGGGCGCCAGGGCTTTCTCGGAGAAGCGTGCGCCGCAGTGGAAAGGCCGCTGAGTTGAGCACGCGGTTCACGCGTGCGCTGCTGCGCCTGCCCGGGCGCAACTTCGCCGCGGGGATCTCGACATCGACGGAGGGCGCGCCCTCCTTCGCCGCCACCCTCGCCCAGCACGCCCTCTATCTCGCGGCGCTGGAGTCCCTCGGCCTCAGGACTCGGGTACTGGAGGCCGACGAACGCTTCCCGGATGGCACGTTCGTCGAGGACACCGCCATCGCGACGCAGCACGGCGCGATCATCACCCGCCCCGGCGCCGACGCCCGCCTCCACGAACCGACCGCGATCGCGGCTGCGCTCGCGACGGACTATCCGGCGCTGGCCTGCATCGCGGCGCCGGGCACCGTCGATGGCGGCGACATCTGCGAGACCGACGCCGGCGTCCTGATCGGCGTCTCGCACCGGACCAACGAGGAAGGCGCTCGCCAGCTGGGTGGCTGGCTCGGATCGCTCGGCATTGCCTCGACAGTTCTGGATATCCGCGGCTGTGCAGGACTGCTGCACCTGAAGAGCGGGATCTCCTACCTTGGCGACGGGCGCCTCGCGGTCGCGCCGGGCCTGCCCGACTACGCCGCATTCGCCGGCTACGAACTGGTGATCCTCGCGCCGGAAGAGAGCTACGCGGCGAACTGCTTGCGCATCAACGACCGGGTGCTGGTGGCTGACGGGTACCCGCGCTTCACCGACACGCTAGGCAGGCTCGGCTACGATCCGCTGCCGTTGCCGATGTCCGAGTTCCGCAAGATGGATGGCGGCCTGAGCTGCCTGTCGATCCGCTACTGAAACGGTTAGAGTCGGGGCATGAAACTGCCCCGACGCCTTGCGGCGGCTGCCGCACTCACCTTCGCGTTCGTCACGTCCGCTGCCATGGCTGCGCCGGCGAGCACGCCCGCGCCGCTCCCGTCGGCGTCCCCGGAATCCGTCGGGCTCTCGAGCGCGCGCCTGACGCGCATCGATGACTACCTGAAGGGCCAGGTCGCGGCCGGACGCACGGCTGGCGGCGTCGTGCTGATCGCGCGACGCGGCAAGGTCGCGTGGTTCCACGCGATCGGCTCCGCGGACCTGGCCTCGGGCCGCCCGAGCCGTACCGACGACTGGTTCCGGCTGATGTCCATGACGAAGCCGGTGACCGCGGTCGCGCTGCTGACGCTCTACGAACAGGGGAAGTTCCAGCTGACGGAGCCGCTGTCGAAGTACCTGCCCGCGTTCGCCTCGGTGAAGGTGTACGCGGGCAAGAACGACGACGGCACGCCGCGCTACGAGGATCCGAAGCGCCCGATCACGATCCAGGACGTGTTTCGCCACAGCGCCGGGTTCAGCTACGGGTACTTCGGCAACTCCCCCGTCGACGTCGCGTATCGCGACGCCGGCATCGACTACAACAAGGTCGACTCGCTGGCCGATCTCGTCGATCGCATGGCGACCGTGCCGCTGCTGAGCCAGCCCGGCACCCAGTATCGCTACAGCTTCTCCCACGACGTGCTGGCGCGCCTCGTCGAGGTGCTGTCGGGCGAGCCGTTCGACCGCTACTGCCAGCGCGTGATCTTCGCGCCGCTCGGCATGAAGGACACGGCGTTCGGCGTACCGGGATCGGTCGCCGCGCGCTTCCCGGTCACCTACAGTCCGAACCCGAAGGGTGGTCTCGCGTCGTTTCCGGGCCAGGAGGCCTATGCGCGCTACACGACGCGCCCGATGGGCGGGATCAGCCTGTCCTCGACGCCGGCGGACTACCTGCGCTTCGCGCAGATGCTGCTGAACGGCGGCACGTTCGGCGGGACGCGGATCCTGTCGCGCAAGACCGTCGAGCTGATGACGACCGACCAGCATGCGCCGGCCGGCATTCCGGAGGGCTATCCGGGCTGGGGATTCGGCCTCGGCATCGGCATCGTCACGGACCCGGTGCGCAACGGCAACCTGGGCTCGCCGGGCCAGTTCGGCTGGAGCGGCTACGCGACGACGACCGTGCTGATGGACCCGAAGGAGCAGCTGGTGGCGATGTACTTCGAGCAGCAGCTCCCGGAGGACCGGGCGCTGCTCGACTACTTCACGACGCTGGTCTACCAGTCCATCGTCGACTGAGTCAGCCGATCCGCGTGCGCTCGAGCGCGTCCTCGTCGAGCGCGTAGCCCATCCCGGGTGCATCGCCGAGATCGATCCAGCCGTCCTTGCCGACCGTGAGGGGCTGCTGCATCACGAAGTCGCGCCTCGCGAGGCTCCACTCCGGCGGATCGTAGGGGAACTCAAGGAACGGCGAATCGGTGCAGCCACCGCTCAGGTGCGCGTTCGCCTGCACGCCCATCCCGTTCGTCCAGGTGTGCGGCGTGAAGATCAGGTTCGCCTCCTGCGCCATGATGGCGACTCGCCTGAGCCCCGTGATGCCGCCCACGAGCGCCACGTCCGGCTGCAGCACGTCGAGGCAGCGGCCGGCGACGAGATCGCGGAATTCCGGGATCGTCCGGGTCATCTCGCCACCGGCGATGCGCACGTCGACCGCTTCGCGCAGCGTGCGCATGCCCTCGTGGTCGGCGCGGTGCAGCGGCTCCTCCATCCAGTAGACCTGCAGGCGCTCGAGCTCCCGCGCGACCTTGATGGCGTCCTTCAGCGTCCACGGCGGCGCCGTGTCCCACGGCATGCGCCAGCCCTGGTTGCAGTCGACCATCAGTTCGAGTCGATCGCCGACGCGGGCCCTCACGGCCTCGAGCGCGCGGATGTCCTCGCGCCAGTCGCCGCGATGGAAGCGCACCTTGAGCGCCGCGAACCCTTCCGCGAGGTAGCGCTCCGCGGAATCGGCCATCTGGCTCGGGTTCCTGAGCGTCCCGCTGGAGGCATAGGCCCGGACGCGGCCGGACAGCCCGCCCAGCAGCTTCCAGCACGGCTGGCCGGTAATCTTGCCAGCCAGGTCCCACAGCGCGAGGTCGAGCGGCCAGCAACGACCGTAGTGGAAATCGATGTGCGAGAGCACCCGGTAGTGGCGCTCGATCGCCATCGCGTCCTGGCCGATGAACAGCGATTCGTGGCCGGCGAACCCCACCATCAGGTCGCCAGACGCCACGCCCTCCAGCCCGGTGTCGGTCCGCACCCGGGTCACGGTCGCGTCGAAGTGCACGCGCGGCTTCGTGTCCCAGCTGGCATGGAACGGCGGGGCGAGCGGCAGCCTGTGCTGGCTGATCGAGATCGACGCGATGCGGTGCTGCGCGCTCACTTGTACGCCGTCCAGATCGTCTTGAAATCGACGTACTTGTCGATCGCGTGCGGCGAGCGGTCGCGGCCGAAGCCGGACTGCTTGAAGCCGCCGAACGGCGTCGCGAGCGACGAGCGGTCGTAGGTGTTGACCCACACGGTGCCGCCGCGAAGCGCGTTCGACATCCGGTGCGCGACGTTCATGTCCGCGGTCCACACGGCCGCGGCGAGCCCGTAGATCGAGTCATTGGCCATCGCGAGGGCCTCCGCCTCGGTCTTGAACGGCGATACGACCAGCACCGGTCCGAAGATCTCCTCGCGCGCGACGCGCATGGACGGCGTGACGTCGTCGAGCACGGTCGCCTCGACGTAGTAGCCACCCGTCGCCTCGAAGGCCCGGCGGCCGCCGAAGGCGACCCTGGCGCCTTCGCCGACGCCGGAGTCGATGTACCCGAGCACGCGCTGCATGTGGCCCTGGTCGATCAGCGCGCCCATCTGCGTCGCCGGATCGAATGGGTGGCCGAGCGTGATGGTCGCCGCCACCTTCTCGATGGCGGCGATCAGCTTGCCGCGCACGCTCTCGTGGACCATGACGCGCGAGCCGGCGTGGCAGGTCTCGCCCATGTTGTAGTAGATGCCCCAGGCGATGCCGGAGGCCGCGGCCTCGATGTCGGCATCCGCCATCACGACGTGCGGGCTCTTGCCGCCACACTCCAGCGCGACGCGCTTCATGTTCGATTCGCCGGCGTAGCGCATCATCAGCTTGCCGACCTCGGTCGAGCCCGTGAAGCTGATCATGTCGACGTCCGGATGCAGCGCGAGCGGCTTGCCCGCTTCCTCGCCATAGCCGGTGACGACGTTGAGGACACCGGGCGGCAGGCCCGCCTCGAACGCGAGCTCGGCGAGCCGGATCGCGGAGAGCGACGACTGCTCCGCCGGCTTCAGGACCACGGAATTGCCGGCCAGCAGCGCAGGTCCGAGCTTCCAGGCGCTGATGATGAGCGGGTAGTTCCAGGGCACGATCGCGCCGATGACGCCGAGCGGCTCGCGCCGCACGAGCGCGAGTTCGTTGCCGGCCGTCGGCGCCACTTCGTCGTAGAGCTTGTCGGCGAATTCGGCGTAGTAGGCGATGCAGTCGGCGGCGAAGGGCACGTCGACGTTCACCGAATTCAGGATCGGCTTGCCGACATCGAGGGTCTCGAGGAGCGCGAGGCGCTCGAGATCGCCGCGGATCAGCTCGGCGAAGCGCAGCAGCACCCGCTTGCGCTCCTTGGGGGCCGTGCGGCGCCAGTCGCCCCGCTCGAACGCGGTGCGCGCCGAGGCGACCGCGGCATCCACGTCCGCCGCCTCGCCGCGGGCGATCTTCGCGATCACGCGCCCGTCGATCGGGCTGATGCGCTCGAACGTGCGGCCGCTCGCGGCGTCGACGAGGCGGCCGTCGATGAACGAACGGCCCTCGATGGAAAGTGCAGCCGCTGCAGCGGCCCAGGCGGCGCGGTCCCGGCCGTGGAGATTGGCGGTCATGTTCAGCGTCCCGAGAGTACGGCGGTGGCGAAGGTCAGCAGGTCGGCGTCGGCGACCGGGCGGCGGTTGGAGCGGCGCATCGCCTCGTTCTCCGGACGGGCCATCTGCGTGGCGAGATCGGCCGGGGTGACGTGGTCGTGGCCTTCGCCCGCGAGCGACACCTTGACGCCGGATGCACGCAGCAGCCGATCGAAAGCCGGCGCGAGCTTGGCGGCTTCGCGCGTCTCGCCCATCAGGCCCGCGATCGCGGCGTAGCGACCATCCTGGTCGTGTTCGGCGTTCCAGGCGAGCGTCGCACGCAGCGCGAGCCCGACCGCGCGGCCGTGGTGGATGGGCCTGAGCGAGGCAAGCGCATGGCCGATATTGTGGGCGATCGCCGTGCCGCAGTTGTCGATGCCCATGCCGGCCAGGGTCGCGGCCCACTGCAGCCCAGCACGGGCCTCGAGATCCTTGGGCTTCTCGACGGCGCGCACCAGGTGCTTCACGACGAGGCGGATCGCGACGTGGCAGTACAGGTCGTTCGCGGCGTGCGCGTTGGCGTTCGTGGATGCCTCGAGGGCATGGACCAGCGCGTCGATGCCCGTCGCTGCAGTCAGGCTCGCCGGCAGGCCGGTCGTCAGCACCGGATCGAGAAGGATCAGGGCCGGCTTCAGTTCGTCGCCCCACAGCCAGACCTTGGCGTGGTTGGCGTCGGCGAGCACGGCGGTTCGCGTCGCCTCGGAACCGGTTCCGGACGTCGTCGGCACGCAGACCGAATACAGCCGCGAAGCCGGGAACGGGTTCGCGCAGAGCCCGTAGTGCGCGGCGCCGGCCGGACCGCCGGCGATCCCGGCGATCGTCTTGCCGACGTCCATCGCGGACCCGCCGCCGAGGGCGACGACGGCCGTCGCCTTCTCGCGCCGGGCGACATCGGTGGCGGCGTCGACCTGCGCCATCGTCGGGTCGCTCTTGATGTCGCTGAACGCGACGACCCCGAACCCGGCGGCGCTCAGCGAGGCACTCGCGCTGTCGATGAACCCGGCGTCCTTGAGGCCCGGATCCGCGACGAGCAGGACGGCGCTGCCGGCCGGCACGCGGCCTACCAGCGTCTGGCCGAGGGTATCGAGCGAGCCTGGACCCTGGACGATCTCGGGGACGCGGGCGAGGGAAACGATGGACATGGCGGCCTCTTCTGGGGACGGATTGGCGGGGAGTTCCCACGCGGGACGGGGACCCGGTACCTGCCCCTTGGCACCCCGGGTCCGCGGCCGGGCACCCCGGCGCGCGAACCGAGCTTACGCGAGGCCCGGACGGTGGTCCCGGCATGGCGGAGACTTCCACACCGGGCGGCCCCTTTGAAGCCGAGAAAGTGGATCGCCGGATCGGAAAAAGGCATTGGCAACACGCACGGGGTTGCCCCACGCTGGCGGCGCCGGGAACCCCCGGAACCACGCGCACCCCTTACAATGGCCGGCCGGGCGCCAGGCCCGACCCCGCCCCCAGGAGCCCGAGGATGGACCGAGTTCGGATCGACCGACGATGGCTGCCGCTGAACGCGCTGCGGGCCTTCGAGGCGGTCGCCAAACACGGCAGCTTCACCGGCGCGGCGAACGCACTGCTGATCTCGCAGAGCGCCCTGTCCCGGCACGTGATCTCGCTCGAGAAGCTGATCGGCGTGCAGTTGTTCGACCGCCGGCCGCACGCCCTCGTGCTGACGCCCGCAGGCCAGCACCTGCTGCCGGTCGTGTCGAAGTCGCTCGACCGCCTCGAGTACGCCCTCGACGAGATCCGCCACGCCGGCGCACCGACGCTGCGCACGCTGCGCGTGCAGATGCCGCCGAGCTTCGCCGTTCATCTCGCGGTACCGATCCTGCGCGACTTCCGGCGCGCCAACAGCGAGGTCGAGATCGATCTGGTCAGCCCGTACGGCGTGGGACCGCCACCGAACGACGTCGATGTCGCCGTCGTCTATTCGCAGCCCACCGTCACCGACATGGTCTCCGACCTGCTCTGGCCCGTGCGGCTCGGGATCCTCTGCCATCCGGACGTCGCCGCGCGCCACGCCGGCAAGGACCTCGCCTCGTTCCTGCGCGACAACGAACTCATCCACGTGCGCATCGCGGACCTGCCGCGACACCACGTCTGGGCACAATTCATGAAGCAGGCCAACCTCGGGCCGTTCAACTTCGATCGCGGGCTGGTCTTCGACACGTCGATGCTCGCGGTCCAGTACGCGCTGTCCGGCGAGGGCATCGCGCTCGTCGACCTGCACATGTTCCGCGACGACATCGCCGCCGGCAGGCTCGTCCAGCCCTTCGAACTGACGCTCGATGAAGGCTACGGCTACTACCTCGTGACGCATCCCGAAGCCCTGAGCGATACGGCGATCGCCCTGTTCCGCTCCTGGCTGATCGAACAGTTCGGCCCGCAGAAGTCGGCCGCCGCCACCGAGGCCACGATCGCCGGAACGAGTGACTGACCCCCGGGGGCCGCCGTCGCGGCCCTTCCCAAGACACCCCGCCCCTGCCGGAGCATCAAGACACATGTCAGAACGTGGAGATCGGATCGAACGCCGCCGCCGCCCGGCCCGCGCCACCAGCAGCGAAGCGAGCGTCGATCGCAGCCGCGCGTACCGCCACCTCACGAACCCGTTCGAGCCCCTCAAGGTGTTCTCGGACGACGAGGTGGCCTCGATCCACGAGGCGGCCCTGCTGGTCCTCGAGAACAACGGCATGCGGGTGCTGTCTGAACCGGCGCGACGCCGATACGCCGCCGGCGGCGCCACCGTCGACGAGGCGACGATGATGGTGCGCTTCGACCGCGGCCTCGTCGCCCAGGCGCTCGCCACCGTCCCGCGCGGCTTCACGGTCCACGGCCGAACGCCGGACCGGAACCAGCCGTTCTCGGGCAAGCACGTGGTCTTCGCGCCGACGTCCGGGCCGCCGAACATCATGGACCTGAAGCGCGGCCGCCGCGCCGGCACCTTCGAGGATTTCACGAACATCCTCAAGCTCTGCCAGGCGTACGAGGTCATCCACACGCTCGGCGGCTGCGTCGAGCCGCAGGACGTGCCGATCCACGTGCGGCACCTCGAGACGACGCGCGCGATGCTGGCACTGACGGACAAGATCCCGTTCGTCTACGCCCGCGGCACGGGACAGAATCTCGACAACTTCGAGATGATCCGCATGGCCTATGGGCTGACGCAGGAGCAGTTCGAGGCCAACCCGCACACGCTCTGCGTGATCAACACGAATTCGCCGCTGCAGCTCGACATCCCGATGGCCGAAGGCATCATCGACTTCGCGGCGGCCGGGCAGGTCTCGATCATCACGCCGTTCACCCTGGCCGGCGCGATGGCACCGGTGACGGTCGCGGGCGCGCTGACGCTCGCCCACGCCGAGGCGCTCGCCGGCCTCGTGCTGGCGCAGATCGTCCGCCCGGGCGCGCCGATCGTCTATGGCAGCTTCACCTCGAACGTCGACATGAAATCCGGTTCGCCGGCCTTCGGCACGCCCGAGTACGTCAAGTCCTCGTTCGGCGCCGGCCAGCTCGCGCGCCACATCGGCCTGCCATGGCGCTCGTCGAATGCGACGGCGTCGAACACGCCCGATGCGCAGGCGGCCTACGAATCGCAGATGAGCCTGTGGGGCGCCCTGATGGGCGGCTGCAACTTCATGCTGCACGCCGCAGGCTGGCTCGAGAGCGGGCTGACGACGTCCTACGAGAAGTTCATCCTCGACGTCGAGATGCTGCAGATGTTCGCCGAGACGTTCCAGCCGGTCGGCGCGACGCCGGCGGACCTCGCCCTCGAGGCGATCGCCGAGGTCGGCCCGAGCGGCCACTTCTTCGGCTGCGCCCACACCATGGAACGCTACCGCACGGCGTTCTACGCGCCGCTCGTATCCGACTGGCGCAACTTCGGCCAGTGGACCGACGCGGGCGCGCACACGGCGACCGAGCGCGCACACGACATCTGGCAGCAGGCGGTCGCGAGCCACGTCGCACCGGAACGCGACCCCGGCGTCAGCGAATCGATCGATGCGTTCGTCGAACGGCGCAAGGCCGAGGGCGGCGCGCCGCCGGTGAGCTGAGTCCACTCGAATCACGCCGCGGTGCCGCAGCCGGCGCCGCGGCCATTCCGTTCAAGAAACAGAGTCGAGGATGAGTATGCGAAACCACGTACAGGTGGCAGTGATCGGCGGCGGCGTGGTCGGGGCGAGCGTGCTCTACCACCTGACCAAGGCGGGCTGGAAGGACGTGCTCCTGATCGAGCGCTCGGAGCTGACGTCGGGCTCCACCTGGCACGCGGCAGGCGGCATGCACACGGTCAATGGCGATCCCAACGTCGCCAAGCTGCAGCAGTACACGATCAACCTGTACAAGGAGATCGAGGAGATCTCGGGGCAGTCCTGCGGCGTCCACATCACCGGCGGCATCATGCTGGCCGGGACGCCGGAGCGGCTCGACTGGCTCAAGATGGCGAAGGCCCGTGGCCGCTACCTCGGCATGGACCTCGACCTGATCTCGGTCGCCGAGGCCAAGAAGCTGTTCCCCCTGCTCGACGAGAAGCACTTCGTCGGCGCCATGTACGACCCGATCGAAGGCCACGTCGACCCCTACGGCGTCACCCATGCCTACGCGAAGTCGGCGCAGATCGGCGGCGCCGAAATCGTCCGCCAGACGCGCGTCGTCGAGACGCGCCAGCGCACGGACGGGACGTGGGACGTCATCACCGAGAAGGGCACCGTGCACGCCGAGCACGTCGTCAACGCGGGTGGCCTGTGGGCGCGCGAGGTCGGCCGCATGGTCGGCATCGAACTGCCCATCCTGGCGATGGAGCACCAGTACCTGATCACCGATGACATCCCGGAGTTCAAGGGCCAGAAGGAGCAGCTGCACTGCATCGACTTCGAGGGCGAGATCTACATGCGCCAGGAACGCGGCGGCATGCTGATGGGCACCTACGAGCGCGCGGGCGTGCCCTGGTCGACGCACACGACCCCCTGGGACTTCGGCCAGGATCTGCTGCCGAACGACCTCGAGCGCATCGCACCGAGCCTCGAAGTCGGCTTCCAGCACTTCCCGCGCCTCGAGAGCGCGGGCATCAAGAAGATCGTCAACGGTCCGTTCACCTTCGCCCCGGACGGCAATCCGCTGATCGGGCCGGTGCGCGGCCTCAGGAACTACTGGGTCGCGTGCGGCGTCATGGCGGGCTTCAGCCAGGGCGGCGGCGTCGGCCTCGCGCTGTCGCAGTGGATGGTCAACGGCGACCCCGGCGCCGACATCTGGGGCATGGACGTCGCGCGCTACGGCGACTGGGCCACCCTCGCCTACACGAACGCGAAGGTCCGCGAGAACTACTCGCGGCGCTTCCGCATCCGCTTCCCGAACGAGGAGCTGGACGCGGCACGGCCGCTGCGCACGACGCCCGTCTACGACAAGCTCGTCGCCGAGAACGCGGTGATGGGCGACTACTGCGGCCTCGAGCACGCGCTGTGGTTCGCGCCGAAGGGCACGGAGCCGAAGGAACAGATCACGTTCCGGCGCTCGAACGCGCATGCCCACGTCGGCGCCGAGTGCCGCGCCGTGCGCGACGGCGTGGGCCTCCTCGAGATCTCCAACTACGGCAAGTTCGAGGTCACCGGCCCGAAGGCCGCCGAATGGCTCGGCAAGGTCATGGCGAACCGCGTCCCCGCGATCGGCCGCATGGTGCTGTCGCCCATGCTCAACGACGCCGGCCGGCTGATCGGCGACTTCACCATCGCGCGCCTCGCCGAGGAGCGCTTCTTCGTCGTCGGCACCTACGCCGCCGAGGTGTTCTACATGCGCTGGTTCGAGCGCACGCTGCCCGCCTCCGGCGTCACGGTCCGGCCCTGCGCGATGGAATACACGGGCCTGTCGGTCGCGGGACCGGGCTCGCGCGACCTGCTGCAGTCGCTCGTCGCCGAGGACCTGTCGACCGCCGCGTTCCCGTTCATGTCGTTCCGCAAGGTCGACGTCGGCATGGTGCCGGCGCTCGTCGGCCGCGTCTCGTTCACCGGCGACATCGGCTACGAGATGTGGGTCACGAGCGACTACCAGCGGGCGCTCTACGAACTGCTGACGCAGGCCGGCCGGACGGTGGGCCTGCGCCACCTCGGTGGGCGGGCGCTCAATTCGCTGCGCCTCGAGAAGAGCTTCGGCACCTGGGCGCGCGAGTACCGGCCGATCTACGGGCCGTACGAGGCGGGTCTCGGCCGCTTCGTCGACCTCAAGAAGCCGGACTTCATCGGCCGCGCGGCGGCCGAGGCCGAGAAGGCGAGCGGCGGCGTGCGCAAGCTCGTGACCCTCGCGGTGGACGCGAAGGACGCCGATGCGATCGGCGACGAGCCGATCTACCACGCCGGCAAGGTCGTCGGCTGGGTCACCTCCGGTGGCTACGGCCACACGGTCGGCCAGTCGCTCGCCATGGGCTACGTCAACAACGACGTCGCCGGGGAGACCCAGGACTTCGGCGTCGAGCTGATGGGCGACGTGCGTGGCGCGGTGCGCCTCGCGGAGCCCGCGTTCGACCCGTCCGGCGCCCGGATGCGCACCTGATCCGACGCGGGTGGCAGCCGCGGCCGGCGCTTTGACGCCGGCCGCGGCGAGCCGCCAGAATGCCGGTCCCGCTGCTGCGACCAGGCCGGCCATGCTGCTCTCCGCGGACCAATTCGCCTCGCTGACCCGCCTCGTCGGGGCCGCGCACGTCCGCACCGGCGCCGATCTCGCGGCGCTGGACCCCGGGATCGACCCCCACAACTACCGCGCCGACGTGCTGCTGCAGCCCGGCTCGACGGCCGAGGTCGCAGCCGTGCTCGCCTACTGCAACCGGCACAGGATCGCGGTCGTCCCGCACGGCGGACGCACGGGCCTGTCGGGGGGCGCCGCCACGGTGGCCGGCCAGGTGGCCCTGTCGCTGGCCCGGCTGAACCAGATCGACTCCTTCGATGCACGGAGCCGCGTCGCCATCGTCGGTGCCGGCGTCACGCTCGGCGCGCTCGCGGCCCGGGCGGCGCTCGATGGGCTCGCGCCCGGCATCGACCTCGGTGCGCGTGACTCGGCGACGGTCGGCGGGATGGTCTCGACCAACGCCGGCGGCGTCGCGGCCTTCCGCCACGGCACGATGCGCGAGCGCGTGCTCGGCCTCGAGGCGGTGCTCGCGGATGGCCGCGTGCTCGGCGAACTCGGCCAGGTGCGCAAGCGCAACGAGGGGCTCGCCGTCGAGCGCCTGCTGATCGGCGCCGAGGGCACGCTCGGCGTCATCACGCGCGTCGCGCTCGCGCTGGTGCCGGCCGACGGGCCGGTGGCGACCGCGCTCGTGGCGCTCGACGGCCTCGAGGCCGCGGCGGCGCTCTGTGACCGCGCGCAGGCGGTGCCGGCGGCGACCCCCACGGCGATCGAGGTCATGTCCGGGAACCACGCCGCGGCCGTCTGCAGGGCTCTGGCGCTGGATGACTTCGCATCGCTCGCCGCAGCCCCGTATCTCGTGCTGCTCGAGCTGTCCTCGGCCTCCGCCGCGGCCGCGGAGGCGGCGCTGGTCGACCTGCTCGGTGCCGCAGTCGAGGGCGGCCTCGTGCTCGACGCCGCCGTCGCGCAGAACGAGTCGCAGCGCCATACGATGTGGCGCGTCCGCGAGGACTGGGCCATCGACCGCGAGCGCCCGGGCGGCCTCTGGTACGACATCTCGGTGCCGCTCTCGCTCCTGCCCGCGTACGTCGCGGAGCTCAGGGACCGCCTCGCCCGCCACGACCCCGCGCTCGGCCTCGTCCTGATCGGCCACCTCGCCGACGGCAACCTGCACGTGACCGTGAACGCGGCGACGCCCATCACGCCGCGGTACGAGGAGATCGCGCCGCTGGTCACCGACGGGCTCGCCGCGGTCGGGGGCTCGTTCTCCGCGGAGCACGGGATCGGACTCGAGAAGAAGGCGACGCTCGCGCGCCTCGCCGGGGCGCCGAAGCAGGACCTGATGCGCGGGCTCAAGGCCCTCTACGATCCGCGCGGCATCCTGAACCCGGGCAAGGTCATCCCCGGCTGATCGCGCCGGGGATCAGCGGGCGGGTGCGTCCCGGGTCCAGTCGATCGGCTCGACCTTCGGCAGGATCACGCCCCAGCCGAAGATGCCGAGCACGTTGACGAGGCAGACCGCGCCGAACGCATACCGGTAGTCGCCGCCGTTCCACTGGATCAGCAGGCCGCCGAGGGCTGGAGAGATGATGCCGGACATGTTGCCGAGGCAGTTCTGGATGCCGATCCAGCGACCCGTGGCGAGGGGTCCTGCGAGGATCTGGCCAATGCCGAACACGCCGGGCGAGGACAGCCCGAGGAACACCTGGTACGCGTAGAGGCAGGCAAGCGACGCGTTCAGCGGCAGCAGCACCATGCCCGCCATCGCCGCGATCGACACGACGTGGTTGGTCACCATGAAGAACTTGTAGATGACGGTCGGCGAGCGCCCGATGCGGATCCAGCGGTCGGTGTACAGACCCGCCGCGACCGAGCCGAGCGAGTTGAGCCCATAGGCCCAGAACGCCACGTTGCCCATCTCGATCATCGACATGCCGCGCTTGTTGACGAGGTAGAGCGGCAGGAACGTCAGGATGAAGTACCAGTTGTAGTTGCTGGAGAAATGGCCGAGCGCAGCACCCCAGAGCCCGCGCTCCTTCAGGATCCGCCACGAACTCGGCGCCCCCTCGACCAGTGCCGGCGGTGGCGCGTTGGCGGCCGTGCGGCGGGCGTAGCGCATCCACGGCAGCAGCCAGACGAGCGACAGCGCCCCGAACAGGATGAACACAGGCCGCCAGCCGACGGACGACATCAGCATCGCCCCGACCCAGGTGCCGATCGCCGGTCCCACGAGGTAGCCGAAGCTGATGATGCCGTTGGCGCCACCGAGCCGGTCGCGCGGCAGGTTCGCCGCCAGCAGGTTCGAACTCGCGGGGAACACCGGGCTCTCGCCGACGCCGAGCAGCAGCCGCAGCAGCAGGATGGTCGCGGCACTCGCCACGAACCCGGTCAACAGCGTCGCCAGTGCCCAGATCGCGACGCCGACCGCGAGCACGCGATGCGCACCGAAGCGCTCGGTCGCCCAGCCGGCCGGGAACATCATGAGGACGTAGGTCAGGTAGAACGCCGAGGCGAGCTTGCCGAACTGCACCTCGTCGAAGCCCAGCTCCTTCTGGATCAGCGGGCCCGCCGTCGCGAGATTGCCGCGATCGACGTAGCTGATCATCAGCACGACGGTCAGCAGCGTGATCAGCTGCCATTGCGACGGCGCCGGACGTTGGGAGGCTGTGGTCACCGGGTTCCCCTGTAGGCTCACCCGATGCTAGCGGACGGGGGACCCCGCCGCCATGGAAACCGCGGCGCGACCGCGAGGGCCGCGCCGCGCAAGGCTCAGCCGCCGAGCGGCCTGAGCAGGCTGCGCGAGATGATGTGGCGCTGGATCTCGCTGGTGCCCTCCCAGATGCGCTCGATGCGCGCGTCGCGCCAGATCCGCTCGAGCGGCAGGTCGGACATGAGGCCCATGCCGCCGTGGATCTGCAGCGCCTCGTCGGCGACCATCGCCAGCGTCTCGCTGGCCTTGAGCTTGGCCATCGCCATGTCCATGTCCGAGGCCTGCTTCTGGTCGAACTTCCACGCGGCGTCGAGCGTCAGGAGCTCCGCGGCCTTCAGCTCCATCGCCATGTCGGCGAGCTTGAACGACACGCCCTGGAACTTGCCGATCTGCTGGCCGAACTGCTTGCGCTCGACCGACCACTGCATGGCGGCCTCCAGCGCGCGCTCGGCACGTCCCAGGCAGGTCGCTGCGACCTGCAGGCGCGTCGCGCCGAGCCAGGAGTTGGCCACCTCGAAGCCCTGGTGGATCTCGCCCAGCACGGCCGATTTCGGCACGCGGCAGTCGTTGAACTCGAGGATGCAGTTGTTGTAGCCGCGGTGGGAGACGTTCTTGTAGCCCTTGCGGACCTCGAAGCCCGGCGTGCCCATGTCGACCAGGAACGCCGTGATCAGCTTCTTGGTGCCTCGCGGGCCCGTCTCCTCGCCCGTCGCGCAGAACAGGATCACGAAGTCGGCGTGGTCCGCGTGGCTGATGAAGTGCTTGGTGCCGTTGATGATGAAGTCACCGCCCTTCTCGACGGCGGTCGCCTTCATGCCACGGACGTCGGAGCCCGCGCCCGGCTCGGTCATCGCGAGGCAATCCACGCGCTCGCCGCGCACCGACGGGAACAGGTAGCGCTCGCGCTGCTCGCCCTCGCAGGCACACAGGATGTTCGACGGGCGCCCGACGCAGTTGTAGTGGAGCGCATAGCCGGTGCGGCCGAGTTCCTTCTCGTAGAGCACCCAGGTGACCGTGTCGAGGCCGGCGCCGCCGACCTCGGCCGGCATGTTCGCGGCATAGAGGCCGGCGTCGATGGCCTTGGCCTTGAGCTCGTGGTGGAGCTCGGGACGGAGGATCCCGGTCTCCTCGATCTCGGCCTCGTGCGGCATCAGTTCGTTGGTGACGAAGTCGCGCGTCGTCTTGACGATCAGGCGCTGCTCGTCGGTCAGTGCGAAGTCCATGGATCCCCCTCGTCGGTATCAGGCGCCCGGCGCCCGCGCACGGCGGGGCCGGCGCGCGGGTTTGGGCAGGTCTAGGTGCGTCGGCGCCAGCGCTTCCCGCGCGGCCCAGGTGCGCCACAGCACGAGCTGAAGGTCGAGCTGCCGGAGCAGCCTGGCCGCCGGCCACTCGGACGGGCTGATCACGGCATTGGCCGTCAACCCGTTGAGGAACGTCGAGACCGCGCGGAGCACCTCGGCGCGCACCGTCTCCGGCCAGCTGTCCCATTCGGGCCAATGGCCGGCGAGGCAGCGCGTGTAGAGGCGCATGTATTCGCGGTGCACCCAGGCGTTGATGCGCTTCAGGCGCTTGTCGGTGGACATCTGGCCCCAGAACGCGGTCCAGAACGCCGCTTCCGTCGTGCGCCGCGCGTCGAGCGGCAGCGACTCGGACAGCAGCTCGAGCAGCGTCGCGTCGTGCGCCGCGGGGCTCGCGAGCCGCTCGTCCATGCGCTTCAGGACGAGCCTGAGGGCGGCGAGGATGATCTCCTGCTTCGAGTCGAAGTAGTGGGCGATCATCCCGGTCGTGTAGCCCGCCTCCCGGGCGATGCGCACGACGGTCGCGTTCTCGAAGCCGTAGGTCGCGACGACGCGGCACGCGACGAGGGCGATCTCGTCGCGTCGGGCCGCGTGGTCGACGATCTTCGGCATCGGGGCTCAGCGCTTGCCGAAGCCGATGCCGCGGCCGGCGTCGGCCGGGCGCGGCAGCTTGGCGTGGGCGTCGCGCAGCGCGGCGAGCTTGCCCTGCATGTCCGCCGGCATCGGCGCGGACTTCCCGGCCTTGGCATCGACGTGGACATAGAGGTGCTCGCCCACGGCGACGAGCTTGTCGTCGCTCGCCCGGTGCATGCGCAGGTACAGCCAGAACCGCTTCGCGTCGGAGTCGAGCACCTGCGCGGTGACGTAGACCGAGTCGGTCTGGCGCACCTCGGCGAGGTAGCGGACCTGCGCCTCCATCGTGTACGGCGCGTGGCCGGCGGCCCGGTAGGCATCCGTGACGCCGATCTCGCGGAACAGCACGTCGACGGCATCGCCGAACACGTGCTGGTAGCGGAAGTCGGTCAGGTGCCCGTGGTAGTCGATCCACTCCGGGCGGATCGCCGTCTCGTAGAGGCGGCGCGGGCCGTCGGCCGCGGCGGCGGCCTTCGGCGCGTTGGCGGCGGCGGCGTTGTAGAGCCGGGACTCGAGCGCATTCAGCGTGGCGCCGGCGCCGATGTTGAACTGCTTGAGCGCCTGCTGCACCGCAACGAGGTAGCCGTCACGCAGCTGCTCGAGCTCGCGGATCGAGCGGCCCGCCGCCTGCTCCGCGGTGCCCTCGACCATCCGGTCGATCAGCTCGTCGGTCAGTTCGGGGGCCTTGAGCTTGGTCCACGGCCACTTCAGGCACGGGCCGAACTGGTGGAGCATGTGGCGCATGCCCGGCTCGCCACCGGCCAGGTGGTAGATCTGGTTAGTGCCCATGCCGGCCCAGCGCAGGCCGGGACCGTAGATGATCGACTCGTCGAGCTCGCGGGTGGTCGCGACGCCCTCGTTGACCATGTGCAGGATCTCGCGCCACAGCGCCTCCTGCAGGCGGTCGGTGAGGTGCCCCGGCACCTCGCGGCGCACGCGCAGCGCATGCATGCCGATGTAGGTGTAGAACTCGGCCGCCGCCTCGATGCTCTTCGGATCGGTCTTGGCACCGGCCACGAGCTCGCACAGCGGCAGCAGGTAGACCGGATTGAACGGGTGGCCGACGATCAGGCGCTCGGGGAAGCGCATGTCCTTCTGCAGGTCCGACGGCATCAGCCCGGAGGTGCTCGAGGCGATGATGACGTCCGCCGGCGCGTGCTGGCTGACCTGCGCGAGGATGCGCTGCTTGAGGGGCAGCTGCTCCGGGATGTTTTCCTGGATGAAATCGGCCTTGGCCGCCATCTCGTTGAGGTCGGTCGTGAACGTCAGCTTGCCCTTCGGCGGCAGCGGCGCGTTCGTCAGGCTCGCGAGCGCAGGTTCGGCGCTCGCGACCGAGCCGCGGATCCACTCCTCCATCTCCGGCTTCACGTCGGCGGCGATCACGTCGATGCCGAAATGCAGGGCGCGCGCGGCCCAGCCGCCGCCGATCACCCCGGTCCCGAGAAGTCCCAGCGTCTTGACCTGTCTCATCGGCAGCTCCAGGAATGGGCGCGCCGAGGGCACGCCGTTTTTTTAATGTGGGAACAATAATATAACACGGCGTCGCCGGAGCAAGTCCGGCGTACGGGTGGAGGCAGGGTTTTGGTGGGCCAGGGGGTACCCGGCCGCCCACCCCGGCCAGGACGGCCGGGAGGGGGTCCCGGCGGACCGAAGGGTCCGCCGGGAATCGACGAGGCCTAGAACTTCTGGCCGAACTTGATACCGATGGTCCGCGGGGGCATCGGGATCACGTAGGGCTGCAGCGACGAACCCGACTGCACGAAGCGCGACACCTCGGCACGCTTGTCGGTGGCATTGTTGATGAACAGCTGGATGTCCATGCCGTTCTTCTCGACGCCACCAGACAGGTCGAGCAAGCCGTAGGCCGGCGTATCGCCGACCAGCGCCGCGTCCGCGAGCTTGAGCGCCTGGGCAGTCCTGGTCTGATAGACCATCGCCGCCTGGACGTTGCCGTCCCAACCATCGCCGAAGCCGAACGTGTAGCGGCTCACGAAATTGCCCTTGAACTTGGGCGAGATCGGCATGTCGGTTCCCGCCGGCGCCTTCGGGTTGGCGCAGGACGTGACGCCGACCACGCCGCAGTAGTCGGTCGACAGGCGGGCCTGGAGCAGCTGCGTGTTCAGCGAGAACGTCAGGCCGTTGCCCACCGCCCACTCGAGGTCGTTCTCGATGCCCTTGATCCTGGCCGAGCCGCCGTTGGCGATGATCGTCAGGCTGTACTGGCCAAGGAACGAGAACTGGAAGTCGTTCCAGTCTTCCCAGAACAGCGATCCGTTCCACCGCAGGTGGTGGTTCATCCAGCTCGTCTTCCAACCCAGTTCGTAGTTCTTCAGGTAGTCGGCCTGGTAGGGGCCGAGGTTGCCGTTGCGGTTGACGCCGCCGGGCCGGAAGCCCTTCGATGCCGTCGCGTAGACCATCTTGTCCGGCGTGAACTTGTAGGTCAGGTTGTAGCGCGGCACGTGGCCGGTCTCGCCGACGCGCTTGTCCAGGTTCATGCACGGTACCCACTTGACCGGCAGGTCCGCCGGCGCCCCCGGCGCGCATGCATTCGCGATCGTGCCGTTGAGCGAGATGCCGTTCGCACCCGGACCACCGAACCAGTTCTGGAAGTTCGACGAATAGCCGTAGTAGCCCTGCAGCGAGTTGTCGGTCTTAAAGTACCGATAGCCGATCTGGCCCGACAGCTTCTCGTTGACATCCCAGGTCACCTGGGCGAACGCAGCCTGGTCGCGATCGACGCGCTGCTCGTCCGTGAGCCAGGTGGTGTTGTTGAGCGTCGGGATCGACAGGTAGTTGGCGAAGCCGTTCGCCTGGTTCGGGAGCCAGTAGTTGCTGATGCCGGAGAAGCCGTAGCCCGGCTCCGCGTACTGTTCGTAGATATTGTGCAGCTGGCGCTCCACGAACAGGCCGAACGTCGCCTTGACCGGCTGGTCCTGCGGCGTGCTGAAGCGGAGTTCATGGCTCCACTTCTCGAACGCGCCCTTCGAGATCACGATTTGCTGCGGCATGATCGGCTCGCCGCCGGTCACGACGCCGTTGGCATCCTTCTGGAGGTTGTGGTTGCCGACCCAGTAGGTGCCGTAGTGGTAGTTCGCGTCGTAGAAGTAGGAGTAGTCGCTGTAGTCCGCGATCGAGGCCGTATTGCGCTTCATGTAGGCGCCGGCATACGTCATGTCGAGGTTCCCGATCTTGCCTTCGACCGTCAGTGCCGTCTGGATCCAGCTGTCCGTCGAGCTCTCCGGCGCGAAGTGCGAGACCTGGAGGTCGCCGATCACCGGGTCGTAGCCGAAGAAGCCCTCGCTGGTGACCGACTGGCCCATGACGGTCGGCGTCACCGTCCAACTGTCGTTGATCTTGAGCTTCAGTGCCGCGCGAGCGCCGCGCGTATCGGCGGTGTTGTACTTGTCCTTGACGTAGGCGGCGTTGCTGATGGAGCCGGCGCCGACCGGGCAGGATGCCGTCGAGCCGCCATTGGCGAATGCGCACCACGTCGGGAACGTGCGGACGCCATTCACGATGCCGGCGGACGCGTTGGTGCCCGCGACGTTGTTGATGAAGCCCGCAGTGTGCTCGTCCCACGCGACGAGGCGAACCGCCGCAATGGGCGAGAGCGGGATGTTGATGAAGCCCTCGGCCGAGTACCCGACGCCGCCGTGCTTGATGCTGTTCGCCGAGACGTCGTAGCCGGCCTCGAACTTGGTCGGATCCGGCTTGTTCGTGATGATGCGGATCGTACCGGCCTGTGAGCTCGCGCCGTACAGGGTGCCCTGCGGGCCTTCCAGGACCTCGACCCGCGCGATGTCGTAGACGTGCACGTCGACGGTGCCGTCGATCGTCGTGACCGGCTGCTCGTCGAGGTAGGTGCCGACGCTCGGCTGCGAGCCCGAGTGATTCTCGTTGGAACCGCTGACCACGCCACGCATGTAGACGTGCGAGGCGCCCGGCTGGCCATTGCTGCCCTGACCGTCGCCGCGGCTGAACGCCACGCTCGGCAGGTACTTTACGTAGTCGTCGAGGTTCTGGATGCGCAGTTCCTCGAGCTTCTCGGTGCCGAGCGCGACCATCGCGACCGGCACGTCCTGCATGTTCTCGCTCTTCTTCTGGGCCGTGACGACGACCTCGTCGAGACCGCCCGTCTCGACCTTGTCGGCGGCATGGGCCATCGGCGCGCCGGCGAGCACCGCGGAGATCGCGGCCGCGAGCGGAATGGGGCCTAGCGCCCGGGCCCGCCTGATCGCCAGCGGGTCGTTGTTACGTCGGCTTGAATTCATGTCTTCGCTCCCCTGC
The DNA here is from genome assembly GCA_903884235.1 of uncultured Pseudomonadota bacterium. GTDB lineage: Bacteria > Pseudomonadota > Gammaproteobacteria > Steroidobacterales > Steroidobacteraceae > CAIKZZ01. Next base: position 80,565 of record CAISEB010000016.1, on the reverse strand, counting down.
TCTTTGCAATTAAACACGGATATGTACACGTCGAAATGTCGAACTCTCAGAAAACCGGAACTTCTGGATAGGCGTCGAGCACGGGGCCGAGTGCCGCCTTCAGCGGCCCGAGCCAGGGCTCGTAGTGGCGCCAGTGGTCGACGCCATCGCGATAGATCGGACGGCGAACCTGCTCGGAACTCGCGGTACGAACGGCACGCGTGTTCTCGTAGAAGCGCAAGCAACGCTCGTCGAATGGCAGGCCGCAGTAGTCGAGCAGCTGGCGGACCTGCGACTCGGTGTCGTCGATCAACTGCTCGTAGATGACCCGATAGACGCGCCCGGGCAGCACATCGTCGAAGTGGGCCATCAGTTCGACGTAGTCGCGGTAGTACCGGCCGACATCGTCGAGCGAGTACGAAAAGCCCTGGCCGCGCGCGAAATGCTGCTTGAAGTTCGAGAAGCAGCAGCCGAGCGGATGGCGACGGGCATCGATGATGCGCGCGTTCGGCAGGATCAGGTGGATAAGCCCGATCTGCAGGAAGTTGTTCGGCATCTTGTCAATGAAGTATGGCGCCGCGGACTTGCGCTGCACCCGGGTCTGCTCGAGGAATCGCTCGCCGAGCACCCTGAACTGCGCCACGTCGATCGAGGCGAGCAGGCCCGGATAGCGCGCGTCCTCGTCCTCCTCATCGCTGCGACTGCCCGCGAGTTCGCGAGCGAGCCGCCCAATGTCCGGAAGCTCCATCGTGCCCTCGACGAGCGGGTGGCTCGCCAGGATCTGCTCCAGCAGCGTCGAGCCGGCTCGCGGCATCCCGACGATGAAGATCGGATCGCGGGCGGCGGCACCGGCACCGCGCCGACCGTCGAAGAATTCGGGGGTGAAGGCCGCCTTGGAACGCCGGACGAAGGCGGATGTCTGCTTTGCCTCGTAGGGCAGCAGCTTGCGCCGGATCGCACTGGCCGCATCGTAATGGGCAAAGGACGAGGCATAGTCGGCCGCATCCTCGAGCGCCTTTCCAAGCGCGAACTCGAAGTGGAGGCGATCCTCGTCGCGCAGGTCGTCCCGCACGAGCATGCTCCGCATGGCGGTCAGGTCCGTCTCCGAAAAGCGGACCGTCTTCAGGTTCGCGAGGCTCCAGTACGCCTCGCCGAGGTGCGGGGCGAGCTCGATCGTGCGGCGGTAGGCGGCGATGCTGTCGTCCAGTCGCCCTGCAGTCTTGAGGGCATGGCCGAAGCTCATCCAGACCTGGGCCGCCTCGGGGAATTCGCGCAGGACTTCCTCGAAGACCTCGATCGAGTCGGAATAGTCGCCGAGGTGCGCGAGGATCGCCGCCTTGAGGTTGCGGTACCCGCCATTGCGCGGCTCCTTCCCGAGGAGGCCTTCGACTTCCGGCAGGGCAAGCTCGATCTTGGCCTGGCGAAACAGCACGACCGCGTACTGGTGGCGCGCCGCGTCGAAATCCGGTGCGAGCCCGAGGCAGTGGCCGAGGAGGTCCTCGGCGTCGGCGTAGCGCCGCAGCCGGGCGGCGACCTCGCCGAGCATGCGCAGCGCCGCCACGTCGGTCGGATGGATCTTGAGATGCTGCCTCAGCAGCGCCTCGGCCTCGGGGATGCGGTTCGCGTAGAGCGCGGCGCCGGCCGCCATCAGCCTCGGATCGCGATTCGCGACCTTCAGGAACTCCATGCGCGCCGAGTGCGCGGCCTCGAGCTCTCCGCCGTCCTCAAGCTGGTCCGCGAGCAGGCGCCAAGCATCGGGCAGTTCCGGCTTCAGCGCGACCGCGCGCCGCAGCGCCGTGACGGCTTCAGCCGCGCGGCCTTGCTCGCCGAGTACGCCACCGAGTTCAAGCTGGACGGCGGCGGACTGCGGCTGCTCGCGGGCGAGCGCCTCGAGCGTGTCGAGGGCGGCGTCGATGTTGCCGGTGAGCCGTTGCCCGGTCGCGATCAGGAGGCGGGCGTGCGGGTGGCCCGGAGCGGACTTCAGGATCTCCCGCGCCTGCACGATCGCCATCGCCGGCTCGCGCTCGAGCAGACGCTGCGTGTGCGCCAACGCGACGGCGAGACTGCCGATCGTCTCCGGAACACTACTCAATGGGTCATACCGCACTGCCACCCTAGTCGCGCGTGCGGGAATTTAGACCCTCCGGGGCCTTGATTGTCAAATTAACGACACGCGCCGAGCCCTCGGCGACGCCCGCCGCCGGGACTGGCATCGGAGCTCCGATCAATCTGCCCCACGGAACGGCCGCCCGATCGTAAACCCCTGAAAGTAAAAGGCTGGTAAGAATGACTCGCATTTCAGGGGCCTGGATGCCGGGCGAGCGGACGTTCGGCGCCCGGCACCGGCTACTTGGGCGTTCAATCCGCCGCGATTCGGTTGCGCGGGCAATGCGGGCGCCTGCCGCGCGGGATGTGGCAACGCACGGCCCGAGCGCCCGGCCGGCCCATCGCCGCGTCGTCCGCAAGGCGCCGGCGAAGGCCAAATGTTGCGATTTAGCAACGCCCGTCGAGCCGCCGGGGCACACACTATTAGGGACGCGCCGGCGATGATGGGTCGAGCCGGCTCGCCGACGACCCGCCACGTGCCGGAGCCCGCGATAAGATGGCGAGGTATCCGTCGAGGCCCGCCCATGCCGCTTCCCGTCCGTCGCCGCTCCGTCCCCGTCATCGTCGGTTCCGTCACGGTCGGGGGTGCCGCCCCGATCGTCGTCCAGTCGATGACCAACACCGACACCGCCGACATCGCCGGAACCGTCGCCCAGGTCACCTCGCTCGCCCGCGCCGGATCCGAGCTCGTGCGGGTCACGGTCAACGAGAAGGAAGCCGCCGCCGCGGTCCCGCGGATCCGCGACGCGCTCGACCGCGCGGGCATCGCCGTGCCGCTGGTCGGCGACTTCCACTTCAACGGCCACAAGCTGCTGAAGGACGAACCGGCCTGCGCCGAGGCCCTCTCGAAGCTGCGTATCAACCCGGGCAACGTCGGACGCGGCTCGAAGCGCGACCCGCAGTTCGCCGAGATGATCGAGATCGCCTGCCGCTTCGAGAAGCCGGTGCGCATCGGCGTCAACTGGGGCAGCCTCGACCAGGACCTCCTCACCCGCCTGATGGACGAGAACTCCGCACGCAGCCAGCCGTGGGACGTCATGGACGTCGTGCGCGAGGCGACGGTCGTGTCCGCGCTCGAGGGCGCGAGCCGTGCCGAGTCGATCGGCATGCCGCACGACCGGATCATCCTGTCCGCGAAGGTCAGCGGCGTGCAGGACCTGGTCTCGATCTACACGAACCTCGCCCAACGCTGCGACTACCCCCTGCACCTCGGGCTCACCGAGGCCGGCATGGGCACGAAGGGCGTCGTCGCCTCCGCCGCCGCGATGGGGGTGCTCCTGCAGCAGGGCATCGGCGACACCGTGCGGGTGTCGCTGACCCCGGAACCGGGTGGCGATCGCACGCGCGAGGTCCTGGTCGCGCAGGAGCTCCTGCAGACGATGGGCCTCAGGGCGTTCACGCCGATGGTCATCGCCTGCCCCGGCTGCGGCCGCACGACGAGCACCTACTTCCAGGAGCTCGCCCAGCGCATCCAGTCGCATCTGCGCGAACGCATGCCCGTGTGGCGCCAGGCCCATGAGGGCGTCGAGGCAATGACGGTTGCCGTGATGGGCTGCGTCGTCAACGGCCCCGGCGAGAGCAAGCACGCGAACATCGGCATCAGCCTGCCGGGCACCGGCGAGCGCCCGGTCGCCCCGGTCTACGAGGACGGCGAGAAGACCGTGACCCTGAAGGGCGAGCGGATCGCCGAGGAGTTCCAGGACGTCGTCGAGGCCTACGTCGCACGCCACTTCGCGCGCCGCGAGGCACCGTGAGCACGCCGCTGGCGGATCGGCGCTGTGTGCCGTGCGAGGGCGGGGTCGAGCCGCTCGACGAGGCCGCGGCACGCCGGGCGCTCGCGGCGCTCGATCCGGCCTGGCGCCTTGATGCGGATGCGCGCCACATCTCGCGCGACTACCGGTTCACGAACTTCTTCCGCGTCATGAGCTTCGTCAACGCGCTCGCCCACATCGCGAACGCCGAGGACCACCACCCGGACCTCGAGCTCGGCTATGACTACTGCCGGGTGCGGTATACGACGCACGCGATCCGCGGGCTGTCGGAGAACGACTTCATCTGCGCCGCGAAGATCGATCGCCTCTAGCGGGGCCGTGGGGCTCGCGCCGCGGCAATCCGCGCCGCGACACGCCAGCGGAACACGGCATAACCCCCGACCAGGATCGCGAAGAAGAGCGCCGTGACGGCCCCGGACAGCGCCTGGAACAGCGGATCGAGATACTGGGCCCTGCGCGCCACGAGATCGGCGAGCGCGGCCTGGACGAGCGCAGGGTCGCTGCGCCGGGTGGCGGCCTCGACGACGGACCGGTAGCGCATCTCGAGCAGCGCCGGGCGCCAGGCCGCATACAGCTTCCACAGCGCGATCGCGAGCACGGCGCTCGCGGACGCGGCGCTGGCGGACATCGCCGCGAGCCGGTCCGCGAACGACGCGGCCGGCCGCGCATCGACGACGGACCGCAGTCCACCCAGCGTGCCGAGCATCACGACGAGGAGCGCCGCGTAGTCGGCGAGGCGGGTGTCCCCCGCGATGCCGAGCGCCGGCACGACCGCGACGGCGCCGGCCACGAGGCCTGCCGCGGCGCCGGCGGCGAGCGCGCGCGGGAGGACCGCCGCGGCGCCCATCAGCCGAGCGCCCGGCTGACCAGCAACTGCTTGAGGGGACCGGCGTGGTTGGCGAGCCGCAGTGCCGTGCGCCGGCCCATCATGACGGCCGGCCGCGCATCGGTGAAGGCGCGGTAGATGCCATCGAGCGCCGCGCCCATCAGCGCGTTGTCGGCGCGGCGCGCACGCGCGTAGCGCCCGAGGGGGCCCGGATCACCGGGATCACCGCCGCGGGCGAGCGCGCCACCGAGCTCGGCCGCGAGCGCGGTGGCATCGAGGAAGCCCTGGTTGACGCCCTGCCCGGCGAGCGGGTGCACGGTGTGCGCGGCATCGCCCACGAGCGCGAAGCGCGCGGCCGAGTACGTCGCGGCGTTGAAGCGTCGCAGCGGGAACTTCAGTCGCGGCGTGGTCGGGGCGAGCGCGCCGAGCACGCCATCGCTGGCCCGCGTCACCGCCTGGGCGAATGCCGCGTCGTCGAGCGCGACCAGCGCCTCGGCGGCTGTGGGCGTCGTCGACCAGACCATCGAGACGCGCCCGTCCGCCAGCGGCAGCAGCGCGAGCGGACCCTCGTCGAGGAAGTGCTGGTGGGCGGTGCCGTGGTGCGGCTGGGCCGCCGACAGGTGGCATACGATCGCCTCCTGCGGATAAGCGAGCAGGTCGCCGCCGAGGCCCGCGAGCCGACGCAGCGGCGAATCGGCGCCGTCGGCCGCGACCACGAGCCCGACCGGGACCTCGCGCCCGGCGAGTGTCGCGGTCGCGACATCACGACCGAGCGTGAGCGCGGTGACGGATCCGCGCACGAGCGTCACACCCGCCGCGACCGCACGCTCGACGAGGGCGGCGGCGATCGCGCGATTCTCGACGATGTGCCCGAGGTTCGGTTCGCCGACCTCGGCGGCGTCGAACACCAGCGTGTCCGGCCCACCGGGCGCCGCGGCGCCATCCCAGATCACCATGCGCTCGTAGGCACACGGACCGCGCGGTTCGAGCAGCGGCCAGGCGCCGGTCGCGCGCAGCAGTCGCTCGCCGGCGCGGGACACGGCGGAGACCCGCAGGTCGAGCGGCTCTCCAGCCAGCGGCGGCAGCGCGGGGTTCGGATCGACGAGCGCGATGCGCAGGCGCCGTGTCACCTCGCCGGTCGCGAGGCAGGCGGCGAGGCCGGCGCCGACCATGCCGGCGCCGGCGATGAGGACGTCGTAGTCGCGCTTCGGACTCATGACACGGGACCCACCAGCGGCAACCCCCGTGCGAGCCGCGGCAGTCGACCGGCAAAGCCGAGCGACAGCCTGGACAGCGCCGACTTCGCCGGCGGACTGAGATCGAACAGCACGAGGCCTAGACCGCGTGCGCGCTTCACCGGCTCCCACGGAATCCCGAACAGCCGCACGAGGCCGTCCGTGAACGCGATGAGTGCGCGCCGGTCCATGCGCCGCCACTCGGCGTAGCGCTCGAGCAGCGCGGCGCCGCCCGGGTCCTCGCCCTGCGCATCGGCCAGGACCTCGGCGAGCGTCGCCGCATCGCGCAGCCCGAGGTTGAAGCCCTGACCCGCAATCGGGTGCATGCCCTGCGCGGCCGCACCGATGATCGCCGTGCGGGGGGCCGAGGAGGAGGCCGCGCGCGTCAGCGCAAGCGGATAGGCGACCCGTCGCGCCACGGCCCGCAAGCGACCGAGGCGCCAGCCGAAGGCGGCCTGGAGCTCCGCGAGGAACGGCGCGTCCGCCAGCGCCATCACGCGCGCGGCCTCACCGGGCGAGAGCGTCCAGACGAGGCCGACGCGCCCGTCGGGGGCCGGCAGCACGGCGATCGGCCCGCTCGGCGTGAAGCGTTCGTAGGCGACGTGGTCGTGAAAGCGGTCGGGCGTGACCTGGCAGATCACGGCGGTCTGGTCGTAGTCCCAGCGTTCGGCGGCGACACCCGCCGCCTCGCGCACGAGCGAGCCGGCGCCGTCGGCCGCGACTGCGAGACGCGCGACGAGGGCGTCGGCACCGTCGAGGTCGAGGTGGACCGCCGCGTCGGTGACCCGGGCCGCGGTCACGGTCGCGGGCGACACGAGGCGGATGCGCGGACACAGCCGCAGCCGGCGCCACAGCGCACGGCCCACCACGCGGTTCTCGACGACGTAGCCGAGCGCGGGGATCCCCTGCTCCGCCGCATCGACGACGGCGGACCCGAATCGACCCCGATCGGAGACGTGGATGCGCCGGATCGGCGTCGCCTCGCGGACGATCTCGTCCCAGACCCCGAGTCCCTCGAAGATCCGGCGCGTGCCGTTCGACAGCGCCGTCGTGCGGGTGTCGAAGCTCGGCTGCGCACCATCCTCCGGCGGCGTCGCCTCGACGACCACGACCTCGAGGGGCAGGGCGGACAGCGCGAGCGCCAGGCTCGCCCCGACCATGCCGCCGCCGACGATCGCGACGTCCGCCACGGTGGCCGGCGCCGCGGCGCTCATGCGTGGCGGCTCCGGCGCGGCTCCGCGGCCCTCGATGCGGCCATGAAGGCCTCGATGTCGTCCGGGTGGCGAATCAGCGCGTCGGTGAGCACGTCGGCCGCGCCTCGCGTCACGGCGACATCGTCCTCGATGCGGATGCCGATGCCCCGGAACTCCTTGGCGACCTTGCGGTTGCCGGGGGCCACGTAGATGCCGGGCTCGACGGTCAGCACCATGCCGGGCTCCAGCACCCGCCAGGCGTCGCCGACCTTGTAGTCACCGACATCGTGCACGTCGAGGCCGAGCCAATGCCCTGTCCGGTGCATGAAGAAATCCCGGTACGCCGCGTCCTTGATCAGCTTCGCGACCTTGCCCTTCAGCAGCCCCAGCGACACGAGCCCCTGGGTGATCGTGCGGACCGCGGCATCGTGCGGGTCGTTCCAGTGGTTGCCCGGGACGCACGCCTGGATCGCGGCGCCGTGCGCCTCGAGGACGACCTCGTACAGGGCGCGCTGCGCCGGGCTGTAGCGGCCATTGACCGGGAACGTCCGCGTGATGTCCGAGGCGTAGCCATCGAGCTCGCAGCCGGCGTCGATCAGCACGAGGTCCCCGTCGAGGAGCGGCGCCGCGTTCTCGCGGTAGTGGAGGATGCAACCGTTCCGGCCGCCGCCGACGATCGGCTCGTAGGCGATCTCGGCGTGGTGCCGGTGGAACTCATGCATGAACTCCGCGGCGAGCTCGTATTCCATGACCCCGGGTGCCGCAAGCCGCATCGCGCGGCGGTGCGCCTCGACCGCGATCGCCGCCGAGCGACGCATCGTGGCGAGCTCGGCCCGGCTCTTGTAGAGCCGCATGTCGTGGAGCAGGTGGTCGAGCGCGACGAACTCCTGCGGCGTGTGCAGCCCGTGCTTGGCCTGGGCCCGCAGGCCGTTGACCCAGCCGATCACGCGCTGGTCGAACTCGGGGTGCAGGCCCATCGTGTGATAGACCCGCGCGCGGCTCTCGAGCAGGCCGGGGAGGATTTCGTCGATGTCGCCGATCGGGAACGCGTCCGAGGCGCCGTAGCGCTCCACGGCGCCATCGGTGCCCGCCCGCGCGCCGTCCCACAGCTCGCGCAACGGGTCGCGGTCGCGACAGAAGATGACGTAGTCTCCCTCCGCACGCTGCGGGATCAGCACCGCGACGGCCTCCGGCTCCGGGAAGCCGGTGAGGAAATGGAAGTCGCTGTCCTGGCGGTAGGGGTAGTCGGTGTCGCCGTTGCGGCGCCGTACCGGGGCGGCCGGCAGGATCGCGATCGCGTCCTTGCCCATCATGCGCATCAGCTGGCGGCGGCGGCGCGCGAACTCGTCTCGCTTCAAGGCGCGCCCCCCTGGGCCCGATGCTCGACGAGGTCGTCGTAGGCGAGCTGGGCGCTGGCCCGCAGGTATTCGAAGAGTTCCACGTAGGCGACCTCGTTGGTCTCCTCGGTCTCCTCGTCGCCGACCGACGCGCGACCGATCTCGCTGAAATCGGTGACGACTTCCTGGACCGAGTCCGGCCAGCCGCCGGCCTGGGGCAGGCCGCCGCCGAGTCCGAACAGGAACCCGTTGCACCAGTCCGCGAGCGCGGTTGTGCGCTGGTCGAGCGGGATGTCGTCGGGCGGCAGCAGCGGCTCGAGTTCCATGAGCCCCGAGGCGAGCGCGGCGTGCGTTTCCCCGTAGAGCGTCGTCAGGAGCTCGCGCGCCCTGGGTTCCGCCTCGGCGCCGGCATTGACCAGCAGGTCGCCGATCCAGTCCTCGGCCGAGTAGCCCGGGATGGCAGCGAGCGCACCGCACAACGAGCCGTGGGCCTCGGCTGCGGCCACGGTGGCCTCGCATTCGGCGAGGGTGGAATCGAGTTCGTCGTAGGTGACGGTCTGCATCTTGGAGTGGGATTCTACCGCGTTGACCCACGGGACGGGCCGCGCCTATAGTGCGCGCATGACTGAATCCTCGCCACGCTCGGCCGTCGAATTGGAGCTCAAGAGGCTTGAAAAGCGCCTCGACGAGCTCATGGCGACCGTCGAGCACCTCAAGGAAGAGAACCGCTCGCTGAAGACCCGCCAGGACAGCCTGTCGGCGGAACGCTCGGCTCTCCTGCAGAAGAACGAACAGGTCCGCGCGCGCGTCGAGGCGATGATCGGCCGCCTGAAGTCCATGGAGCACGGCGCATGAGCGATACCCCCTATTCCCGGGTCAGCGTGCGCATCCTCGAGAAGGACTACCAGTTCTCCTGCGCCCCGGACGAACGCGCCGCGCTGCTCGACTCCGCCGAGCACCTCAACAACGAGATGCGCAAGATCCGCGACAGCGGCAAGGTCATCGGCCTCGACCGGATCGCGGTCATGGCGGCCCTGAACATGGCCAACGAGTTGCTGAAGGCGCGCTCGCGCGACACGTCGCTCGACACCGACGTCGTGCACCGGCTCCGCTCGCTGCGCGAGCGGGTCGAATCCTCGCTCGAGCGCGGCCAGCAGCTCGACCTCTGAGGTCGGCACGATCCGTGCCACGGCGGGGCCCCGCCCATCGGTGATCTATGCACTGTTGCCTGCTGCGCGCGATGCGGTAGTCTGTGGTCGGCGCCGCCTGCGGTGTTCGACATGGGTCAAGACCTCCCGACCCTAATGTGTAAACCCCCGGGGCACTGTGCTTGCAGCACCCTTGTGCAAGTCCGCCTTCGAGCGGAAAGCCTTAAGGTGCGGCAGCACGCCCCACTTGTTGCTCTGGCTCGGGAGCAACGATCTGTGACGGCACAGGCGGACGGCGCCACTTCCTTTCCACGCTCGCCCGCCCCTTCCCGGGGGTGGGCGTTTTCGTATCCGGGGCCCCCATGCAGTACGGGCTGATGAAGAGCGAACCGGCTGTCTTCTCGATCGACTCGCTGGCCCGGGCGCCGCGCAAGCGGTCCCACTGGGACGGCGTCCGCAACTACCAGGTGCGGAACATGATCCGCGACGAGATGAAGAAGGGGGACCTCGCGTTCTTCTACCACTCGAGCTGCGAGGTCCCCGGCATCGTCGGGATCGCGCGCATCGTGAAGGAAGGCTATCCCGATCCGACGGCCTTCGATCCGACGCACGATCACCATGATCCGAAGAGCGATCCGGCGAACCCGACCTGGTACATGGTGGACGTCGAGCTCGTCGAGAAATTCGCGACGCCCGTCACGCTCGACATGCTGAAGGCCAACGCGGACAAGCTCAGCGACCTGCTGATTCTCCGTCGCGGCAATCGTCTTTCGATCACGCCGGTGACCGCGGCGCAGTGGCAGAAAGTCACCAAGCTCGCGCGCTGAGCGACGCACTCCTCGTCGACGTCGATGCGTCCTTCCATCACGCGTGATGAGCGAGCAGCTAGCACAACAGAAAGACGCTTGCTTGTAATTTGACTTTTTGTGTATATACTCAGCCCCCGGACTAACCTGACATGGAGAACTACTATGGCGACCAAGAAGAAGGCTGCTAAGAAGAAGGCGACGAAGAAGAAGGCCGCGAAGAAGAAGTAAGCCTTCGAAGCAGCCAGGGTGAGATCGAAAGATCTCGAGGTCACCGACCAACCCTAAGCTCTTCACTGACTGTGCCCGCGCAAGCGGGCACAGTCGTTTCTGGCCCCCGCAAAAATTCGCGCTCGGGCCCCGCGATGCGCAAACAGCTTGGATATAAGGGGTTCGCAGCGATGTCGAGCGACGACCAGAAGCGGCGCGCCGCCGAAGCGGCACTGGCCCACGTACCCGAGGGCTGCGTCCTCGGCGTCGGCACGGGCTCCACCGTCAATCACTTCATCGCGGCCCTGGTGAAGAGCCGCATCCGCGTCGCCGGCGCGGTCTCGAGCTCCGACGCGAGCACCCGCCTCCTGCGTGACGGCGGCATCGAGGTCCTCGACCTCAACTCCACCGGCGACCTCGAGGTGTACGTGGACGGCGCGGACGAGGCGACTCGCCACCTCGCGCTGATCAAGGGGGGTGGCGCGGCACTGACGCGGGAGAAGATCGTCGCGGCCGCCTCCCGCCGGTTCGTCTGCATCGTCGATCGCTCGAAGGTGGTCGACGTGCTCGGCCGCTTCCCTCTGCCGGTGGAAGTGATCCCCATGGCGCGCTCCTACGTCGCGCGCCAGCTGGTGCGCCTCGGCGGCCAGCCAGTGCTGCGCGCCGGCGTCACGACGGACAACGGCAATGCGATCCTCGACGTGCACAACCTCGCGATCACCGACCCTGCGGCGCTCGAAAGCGAGATCAACCAGGTCGCGGGCGTCGTCGCGAACGGCCTGTTCGCGAGACGCGGCGCCGACCTGCTGCTGGTCGGCACGGACTCCGGCGTCGATACGCTGAAGCCCTGAAGAACAAGGGCGCCGCGGCCTGCGGCGCCCCTGACCGCGCCTCAGCGCGGGATCGGCGGTTCCTCGCCGAGCAGTTCATCGAGGCGCGAGTCCTTCTCCGCCCAGACCTTCGCCAGCCAGTCCTGGAAGCGCCCGCGGAAGTCATCGTCCGCCGTGTAGTCGCCCGCCGCATTGCGCAGCGGCAGCGTCCGACGGCGTACCTCGACCACGATCCGCGGGATGCGCCCGCAGGCGAGGTCCCAGAACCCGCCACCCCCTTGAGGGTAGGCGATCGTGACGTCGAGCATCTCCGTCAGGATCGGGCCGAGGGCCTCCATCACGAAGGCGATGCCGCCCGCTCGCGGCTTCAGCAGGTGGCGGTAGGGCGAGCGGGTGGATGCGCGCTTCGCCGGCGTGAACCGCGTCCCCTCGACAAAGTTCATGACCGAGGTCGGATGGTGCCGGAACTTCTCGCAGGCCTTCTTCGTCGCCTCCATGTCGGTGCCACGCAGCTCGGGGCGGCGAGCCAGCTGCTCCTTCGAGTAGCGCTTCATGAACGGCATGTCGAGCGCCCACCAGGCGAGTCCGAGGACCGGGACCCAGCGCAGCTCGTCCTTGATGAAGAACTTCAGGAACGGCACGCGCCGGTTGAGCGTGCCCTGCAGCGCGAGGATGTCGACCCACGAGCGGTGGTTCGCGATCACGAGGTACCAGCCGTCGGGCCTCAGCCCATCGAGGCCCCGCACGTCCCAGGCCGTCGGCTGCGTCGCGCGCAGCATCGCGGTGTTCACCGCGATCCACCCCTCCGCCATGCGGACCAGGACGACACCGGTGAGCCGTCGCCAGCCCGCGACCGGCACGACGAGGCGCAGCAGCGCGAGGATGACGAGCGGCACGCCGATCGCCAGCGTGTTGAGCACGACGCAGAGGAAGACGACGGACCCGCGAACGGGGCCCCTGGGGATCTTGGGCACGGGCGCACCTGCTTGGCAGTGGGCGCATTCTGCCCGAGCGCGACGCCGGAGTCGCCGGGGAACCCCTGGCACGTGCGGCCCGAGCACCCGCAGGTTGCGCTGGACCTCCGTGTCGCCACCGCCAATCAGCCAGGCAGCGCCGGACGCGGCGAGTTCGATTGACCGCGAGCCGGCCGAGCGTGTCACGCTACAATCTCAGCGCGGCAGCCCGGCCGGCCGCAACGGCTCGCTCAACCCGACGAACGAGGACTACCGTGACCGCGCTACTGCCCCAGCCCGACCCCGAAGGACTGCTCGAGTACTCCGTCGTCTATACGGACCGGGCCCTCAACCACATGTCGCTGCGCTTCCAGGGCGTGATGCGGGACATCTCCCGGATCGTGAAGACGGTCTATCACGCGCGCTCGGCGGTCATCGTGCCGGGCAGCGGGACCTTCGGCATGGAAGCGGTCGCACGCCAGTTCGCCACCGACCAGCGCTGCCTGATCATCCGCAACGGGTGGTTCAGCTACCGCTGGACGCAGATCCTCGAGACGGGTCGGATCGCGAGCGACACGCGGGTGCTGAAGGCTCGCCGGTCCGGTGAGGGTGCCGAGGCGCCGTTCGCGCCGGTCCCGCTCGCCGAGGCCCTCGCCGCGATCCGGGAGTTCAGGCCGCAGGTCGTGTTCGCGCCGCACGTCGAGACGTCGGCCGGCATGATCCTGCCGGACGACTATCTGGCGGCAGTCGCGGCGGCGGTCCACGAGGTCGGCGGGCTGTTCGTTCTCGACTGCATCGCCTCCGGAACGGTCTGGGTGAACATGGTGGCGACCGGCGTCGATGTCCTCGTCTCCGCGCCGCAGAAGGGCTGGAGCGGTCCGCCCTGCTGCGGGATCGTGGCGCTCGGCGAACGGGCCCGGGCGCGGATCGACGAGACGACGAGCTCCAGCTTCGCGTGCGATCTGCGGAAGTGGCTGCAGATCATGGAGGCGTACGAGTCGGGCGCGTACGCCTACCACGCGACGATGCCGACCGACGCGCTCGCGGTCGTACGCGACGTCATGCTCGAGACCGAGAAGCTCGGCTTCGGAATGATCGCCGAGCGCCAGCGGGCCCTCGGCGCGCAGGTCCGCGAGATGCTTTCGAAGCGAGGGTTTCGTAGCGTGGCGGCGGATGGGTTCGCGGCGCCGGGAGTCGTCGTCAGCTACACGACCGAGCCCGCGATCCAGTCAGGCAAGGCCTTCGCGCAGGCCGGCCTGCAGATCGCGGCCGGGGTTCCCCTGCAGTGCGACGAGGGGCCGGACTTCAGGACCTTCCGCATCGGCCTGTTCGGCCTCGACAAGCTGCTCGACATCCCCCGGACGCTGGCGAGCCTGACGGCCGCGTTGGATCGCATCCGTTAGCGTCGGGAGCCGGCAGGCCCGCTGCGGGCGCTGCCCGCGTGCGCCCGTCGCGACGCGGCCGCCGGTCGTCCAGCCTTGCTGGCCCTGTGCGATCCAGCGCAACGCCGTGCCGCTCTCGGCGAAACCGCCGGCGCTGATGGCCGGTCTGCGGGCAACCGCGGCGGCTCCCTTCTGGCGGGTCGGCTCACGGTTCGCCTGCACGTGATCCCACACGAGACCGCGGCGAACCTGGGCCGTGTATGCCTGCGGCGGGTCATCGCCCTGGCGTCCTGACTGATCTGGAATCACGCGCCGGGATCGACCGGCCGAGGGACCGGATTGCCGCGGTCCGTCATCCCGCCTGCGCGAACGGCGGACCCCCCGAGCCGCGCGGTCCGCAGTGATGGCGGCGACCCAGCGTCTTGCGCAGGCGCTCGCGGTCCTCGGGGCTCATCTCGGCCCAGCGGTGCTGCATCCGGTGGCGCCAATGCAGTCCCCCGCGGTGACCGCGCAGGCCCCCGAACAGGACCCTCGAGAGCACCAGCAGGCCGAGTGCCTGCGCGAAGGTCAACGCGTGCCAGCCGGTCACGGTCGGGATCACCCAGTTCCAGAGCGACATGACGAGGTAGCCGAAGCCTGCGATGGCGAGCGCGCCGAACGCCAGGAACTTGAGACCTTTGAAGATCCAGAATCGTTTCATGACGGTGTCCTCTAGAAGTTGAGTTCAGAACGGATGTGGTCGAGCCGCTGCCGCAGGTGGCGGACGGCTGCATGCTTTCGGCCCAGCAGCGTGTTGACGCCGACGCCGGTCTCGGCCGCGAGGTCCTTGAAGCTGAGGCCGTACAGCTCATGGGCGACGAAGACCTCGCGCTGCTCCGGCGGCAGCTCCTCGATCGCGGCGATGAGTTCGTCCGACAGCACCGAGCGGACATAGCCGGCCTCGGGGTCGCTGGCGCCGGAGATCCGCCATTCATCCAAGACGAATTCGGATTCCGCCGACGGCTCGTCGTCACCGGTCGCGGGCTGGACCCACTTGGACTCACGGGAGCGTGACCTGAAGCGATCGATGATCCGGTTGCGTGCCACCCGCGCGAGCCAGGCGGCGAGGTGCTCGATCGGCTCGACGAGTCGGGACGCGGACACGAGTTCGAGGAAGGTGTCCTGAACGATGTCATCCACCTCGCCGAGATCCGCCACCTGTCGGCGCACGAAGGCCCGCAGCCGCGGGCCCTGCTCGGCCACGGTGGCGGCGAACCGGGATTGGTCCTCGATGGTCAGACGGGGCAGTGAGATTGCGTCGGGCATGGAGGGATAGACGTGCGAGCGAGGGAAATATTGTCCGTCGGGATTGGTGAGTGGCTTCGGGGGGAAGGTAGAGGCGAGACGTCGCGGATCAACCGCCGTTGCGGTGAACCGAGTCGCCCCCGCGACGCGCCGTGGCCGAGGCGGCGCGCCCGGCCATCCATCGCGCCACCCGCCGGACGCGGGGCGATCGGTTGCGGAGCCCTCGTCGCGGAGCCCTGCCGCAACGCACAACAGCGGCAGCGTCGCCGCCGTCCGGCCCATGTGCCGGTGTATGCATCGCAAAACTGCAGGGTATGTATCCATAACCCGATCCGCCGGTATAGCATGGCCTCGTCCATGAGGGCCCGGACCCCGACGCCACCGCGCGATGGAACGATCGCGCACGGCGTCGCCCGGCTCTGGTCAGACGGAGTGATGCCGTTCGGAATCAGGCATGGACGATCAATAAAACAATCGAGGGGGACACTCAGTGAGCATCTACAAGATCGCGGGATTGATTGGCGTCGTGCTTGCCATCGTCGCGGCGTTCGTCGCCATTCCCTATGCGGGGGTGGCGCTGGCCGTGCTCGGCGTCGTCGTCGGCTGGGGCATGGCCACGGAGGACAGCGTCCGGGTCATCGTCTCCGCCGTCGCATTGGCGGCGTTGTCCGGCACGTTCGGCGGCATCCCGGTCGCCGGTCCGTCGCTGACGGCCATCATCGCGAACATCGGCGCGCTGGCGGCGGGCGCCGCACTGCTGATCATCCTGCGCAACGTCTACGGCCGCATCAAGGCCTGATCGCGCATCGAGCCGGACAGGGGCCCGCAAGGATGCGGGCCCTTTTCTTTTAGATCGGCGTCGCGCCTCGCGGGCAGTCCGCGGCCGCGACTGTCTCCCTCCCCAGAAACGAAGAAGCCCGCTTTCGCGGGCCTCTTTGTTTGGCTGGGGGACTAGGATTCGAACCTAGATTGACGGAGTCAGAGTCCGCTGTCCTACCGTTAGACGATCCCCCAATAACCGGGACGTCCGAGTGTGCGGTTGCGTCGGTCCAGCGGAGACCGGCGTCGCCGGACCTTGCGGCCCGGCGATACCCGCACGCGGTTAGCGCTTCGAGAACTGCGTTCCGCGACGCGCCTTGCGGCGACCAACCTTCTTGCGCTCGACCTCACGGGCGTCGCGCGTGACGAAGCCGGCGGTCCGCAGCGGACGGCGCAGGTTCTCGTCGTACTGCAGCAGCGCGCGCGTGATGCCGTGGCGGATCGCGCCGGCCTGGCCGGTGATGCCACCGCCCTCGACCGAGACGTTCACGTCGAAGCGGGCCGCCATCTCGACGAGCTCGAGCGGCTGGCGGACGATCATGCGGCCGGTCTCGCGACCGAAGAATTCTTCGATCGTCCGCTCGTTGATCGTGATCTTGCCGGAGCCCGGCGTGAGGTGGACGCGGGCGCTCGAGGTCTTGCGGCGGCCGGTTCCGTAATAGGTCGTAGCAGGCATGGTCTTACCTTGGATCTTCTATGGCGTCAGGCGAGGTCGACGGCACGCGGCTGCTGGGCAGCATGCGGGTGCTTGTCGCCTGCGAAGACGTGCAGCTTCTTGAACATCTTGCGGCCCAGCGGGCCCTTCGGGAGCATGCCCTTCACGGCGATCTCGATCGCGCGCTCCGGGTGTTCCGCCATCATCTTGCCGAGCGCGATGCCCTTGATGCCGCCGATCGCGCCGGTGTGGTGGTAGTAAATCTTGTCGCGGAGCTTGTCGCCGGTGACGGCAATCTTCTCGGCATTCAGGACAATGATGTTGTCACCGCAGTCGACGTGCGGCGTATACGAGGCCTTGTGCTTGCCGCGCAGGCGAATCGCGAGCGCTGTGGCCAGGCGACCAAGGGTCTTGCCGGACGCGTCGACGACAAGCCAGTCGCGGCGCACGGTCTGTGCATTTTCGTGAACCGTACTCATGGATCTACTCGGAAAGGGTCTATGGGGGCGGCGAAAGACCGCGAAGTGTACCGGCCCGGGGCGCTCTTGGAAAGGGTGTCGGCACACAAGCCGGCGGACCGGACGGATTCGTATAATAGAGCCACCGATGCCCGACACGCTCCGCCACCTGACCGCTCTTGACCGGATATTATCCGTTATAGATCAAGGGCTTAGAATCTCAGCCGCGGGACCCGGAACGGTCGCCTCGACCGGCCGGCCGGTGCCGGCCCCCCTCCCGACCGCGGAATCGACCCCCCTTGACCCCGCGACGGTCCGTCACGTGGCGGGCCTGATGCGCGTCAATCACGCCGGCGAGGTCGCCGCGCAGGCCCTCTACCACGGCCAGGCCCTGGTCGCGCGCGAGCCCGCCGTGCGCGATTTCCTGCTCGGCGCGGCACGCGAGGAAGGCGATCACCTCGTCTGGTGCGCGACGCGCCTCGCGCAACTCGGCTCCCGCACGAGCGTGCTCGACCCGCTGTGGTACGCAGGCTCCGTCGCGATCGGCGCGCTCGCCGGACTCGCCGGTGATCGCGCGAGCCTCGGCTTCATCGCCGAGACGGAGCGCCAGGTCGAAGGGCATCTCGACACGCACCTCGCACGCCTGCCGGCGACCGACGGCGCGAGCCGCGCGATCGTCGAGCAGATGAAGGCCGACGAAGCGACGCACCGCGACCACGCACTCGCGCGCGGCGGCGAGGAACTGCCGGCCCCGGTGCGCGGATTGATGCGCGCCGTCGCCAAGGTCATGACCGGCAGCGCCTACTGGGTATAGCGCTCGGCGTCTGTGCGCTGGCTTGCGGTCGCGTGAGTTATGTTCTATACCTGCCGGATCGCAGCGCTTCGGATAGCGACGTCACGAGGGACCGAATGATGGAAGTGCCAGTCAAGCCGCTCAGCGACCTTCCGGCGATCAATCGATTCCTGAGCTACTGCCGCATCCGCACGGTGCCGTCGAAGACGGTGCTGATCCACGCGGGCGACCTGCCGGACGTCCTCTACTACATCATCAGCGGCTCGGTCGAGGTGATGATCGAGGACGAGGAAGGCAACGAGATGGTGCTGGCGTACCTCAACAAGGGCCAGTTCTTCGGCGAGATGGGCCTGTTCTCCGAGGGCTCGCATCGCAGCGCCTGGGTGCGCACGCGCCAGAGCTGCGAACTCGCGGAAATGACCTACGCGCGCTTCCGCCAGATCGCGGCCGAGAGCCCGGGCCTCATCTTCGAGCTCGCGACCCAGCTCGCCACGCGCCTCGATCGCACCAACAAGAAGCTCGGCGACCTCGCCTTCGTCGACGTCACCGGCCGCGTCGCGCACGCGATCATGGACCTGTGCGGCGAGCCGGACGCGATGACCCACCCGCAGGGCATGCAGATCAAGGTCAGCCGCCAGGAGCTGTCGCGCCTCGTCGGGTGCTCGCGCGAGATGGCGGGCCGCGTGCTGAAGGTCCTCGAGGACCAGGGGCTGCTGAAGGCGACGGGCAAGACGATCGTCGTGTTCGGCGCGCGTCCGAAGGTGAAGACCCGTCCGGTCATCGTGCCGACGAAGGAAGTGCGCGACCGCATGGCTGCGCGCAGCCGGGCCGACGACGAGGACGACGAGGACGACGAATGACGGGCCGACCCCGTCATCCCGCGCACCGACGCCCCGCCCCTGCGGGGCGTCGTCGTCTGGGGCCCTAGGCGGCGGTTGCCGCGGCGATCTCGGCGCGCATCTGGCGCACCGTCGCGGCGTAGTCCTTCGAGCCGAAGATCGCGGAGCCGGCGACGAAGGTGTCGGCCCCGGCGGCGGCGATCGCGCCGATGTTGTCGACCTTCACCCCGCCATCGATCTCGAGGCGGATGTCGCGGCCGGACGCGGCGATCCGCTCGCGGACCATGGCGAGCTTCGTCAGCGCCGTCGGGATGAACTTCTGGCCGCCGAACCCGGGGTTCACGGACATCAGCAGGATCACGTCCAGCTTGTCCATCACGTGATCGAGGTAGTCGAGCGGCGTCGCCGGATTGAACACGAGGCCGGCCTTGCAGCCGAGCTCCTTGATCAGGCCGAGCGTGCGGTCGACATGCTCGCTGGCCTCCGGATGGAAGGTGATCCAGCTGGCGCCCGCGGCCGCGAAGTCCGGGATGATCCGGTCGACGGGCTTCACCATGAGGTGCACGTCGATGGGGGCGGTGATGCCGTGCTTGCGCAGGGCCTCGCAGACCAGCGGCCCGATCGTCAGGTTCGGGACGTAATGGTTGTCCATCACGTCGAAGTGGACGATGTCGGCGCCGGCGGCGAGGACATGGCTGACCTCCTCGCCGAGGCGTGCGAAATCAGCGGAGAGGATCGACGGAGCGATGAGTGGCTGCATGCCGGCAGGACCCTGGCGGAGGATGGGGGAAGCTAGCGACCGGACAGCAGGTGCGCGACCGCCACCAGCGCGTCGACTCCGCCGTCCATCATGTAGTGCACGGGCGTCTCGCCGCGGAACGGCGCCTCGCGGCGTGGCTCGTGGATCCAGCGGAAGCCGCGCTCGCCGGCCATGCCGCTCTTGGCGAGCGCCGCGTGGATGCCGGTGACGATCTGGATGCGCTTCTGCTGGGCCGGCGTCAGTCGCGGGCCCTGGCCCGCGCGGTAGCGGCGCAGCACCGCACCCGATGGGCAGCGCAGCAGCTTGCACTGCTGGATCTCGGAGAGTTCCCACGCGTCGGCCACGCGGAAGAACCCCTGCAGGGCCGGCGGGATCGCGCCACTCACGGGCTTCGCTTCAGCGGAGGCCGCGGTCGGCGCAGATGACTTCGTAGGCTTCACGGATCCGCTGCGTCTTCTGTTTCGCGAGGTCCATCATCGATTCCGGCAACCCGCGCGCGGCGAGCTTGTCGGGATGGTTCTCACTCATCTGCTGACGATACGCCTTCTTGACCTCTGCGTCGCTGGCGCTGGCCGCAATGCCGAGGACTTCGTAGGACTCCTCCAGCGACGCCCCCCGGCCCGCTCGCCCGGATCCCGCGCCGCCCCCCGCCCCCGGACCCGCACGGTCCCGGAGCAGTGCCTCGAGGTGCACGACCTCGATCTCGGCGAAGCCGAACCGCGCCCCGATCCCGACCAGGAGGGCCCTGATCCGCCCGTCCACCCCGTCACCGGCCAGCGCCGCCCGGATCTGCACCTCCAGGAAGGCCTGCAGCGCCGGATGGCGCCGGCCGCAGAGCTTGGCGAGGCGGGCCAGGGACTCCTCGACCGGGTAGTCCGGCTGCTTGCCCCGCGTGAACGCCTCAATCGCCCGCCGGACATCCTCCTCGCCGAGGCCGAACTGGCGCATGACTCCGCGCGCCGCGTCGATGTCCCGTTCCGAGACACGGCCGTCCGCCTTCGCGAGGAACCCCATGACGGCGAACGCCGTGTCGAACCACAACGCCTGCAGGACCCGGGGGTCGCGGCTCGCGCGTTCCTCCTCGGTGGCGTCGAAACCGTGGCCGAGCACGGCCCCGATCACCGCCCCGATCGGGCCACCCCCCGCCACTGCACCGAGCAGGGCCCCCATGAGCTTTCCGGTCCAACGCATCGAGTTCCTTGACCCTGCTTTCCGCCCGCTGCAAGAATGCCCGGGACCATGACGGCCCCTCCCGGACATGGTAGCAGCGACAAGGCGCCGTCCTCATGAACGCATCCCCGTCCGATCCCGTCTTCGAGACCTCGCTGAAGGGCCTCGAGCTGATCCACCGTGGCAAGGTCCGCGACGTCTACGCGCTCGATGCGAAGCGGATGCTGATCGTCACCAGCGACCGCCTGTCCGCCTTCGACGTCGTGCTCCCGGACCCGATCCCGGACAAGGGCCGGGTGCTCACCGAGATCTCGAACTTCTGGTTCGCGCGCACGCGCCACATCGTGCAGAACCACCTGACGGGCCTGCCCGTGGCGGACTTCGTCAGCGACCCCGTCGAACGCGCCATGCTCGAGCACCGGGCGATCGTCGTGCGCCGCCTGCGGGCGCTGCCGGTCGAGGCCGTCGTGCGCGGCTACGTGATCGGCTCGGGCTGGAAGGAATACCAGGCCACGGGCGGGATCTGCGGCATCGCGCTGCCGAAGGGGCTGCGCCAGGCGGACCGGCTGCCGGAGCCCATCTTCACGCCCGCCACCAAGGCCGCCGTCGGCGAGCACGACGAGAACGTCTCGTTCGAGGCGATCGCCGGCACGATCGGCGCGGACCTGGCGGCGAAGGTGCGCAGCACCGCGCTCGCGATCTACGCGTTCGCCGCCGAGCACGCACGGGCCCACGGCATCATCATCGCCGACACCAAGTTCGAGTTCGGCGTCGACGATGCCGGCGAGCTCGTGCTCATCGACGAGGTGCTGACGCCGGACTCGTCGCGGTTCTGGCCCGCCGACCGCTACGCGCCCGGTCAGAGCCCGCCGTCGTTCGACAAGCAGTACGTGCGCGACTACCTCGAGACGCTGACCTGGAACAAGAAGGCCCCGGGCCCCAAGCTGCCGGCGGAAGTGATCGGCAAGACCGCGGCGAACTACCGCGAGGCGCTGGCCCGGCTGACGGCCTGAGCCGCCCGGCGCGCGACACGGCACCGCGCGATGATTCCCCAGCTCCGACGCCTCGAGGACCTGCTGTTCGAGCCCGCCGCGGCCTCGCTCGGCCGTGCGGGCGCCTTGCTGCAGGTCGTGCTGCGCTACGTCTACGCGCTAGTCCGCGACCTCGTCATCGGCGATCTCAACATGCGCGCGATGAGCCTCGTCTACACGACGCTGCTGTCGCTGGTGCCGTTGTGCGCGTTCTCGTTCTCGATCGTGAAGGGGCTCGGCTTCCACCACGACCTCGGTCCCCTGCTCACCGAATTCTTCCGGCCGCTCGGCGATCGCGCCGACGAGCTCACCCAGCGGGTGCTCGGCTTCGTCGACCACATGGAAGGCGGCGTGCTCGGGTCGCTCGGCCTCGGTTTCCTGATCTGGACCGTCGTCTCGGTGATCCAGAAGGTCGAGGACTGCTTCAACCACATCTGGCACGTCGAGCAGGCGCGCAGCTTCGCGCGGCGGTTCAGCGAATACCTCGGCGTGCTGGTGATCGGCCCGATCCTGATGGTCGCGGCGTTCGGGCTCGTCGCGTCGCTCGGCACCGAGCGCAGCGTCGCCTGGCTGAGCGCGCATGAACCCCTCGGCACGCTGGTGCTGATGCTCGGCCGCCTCGGCCCGACGCTGGTGGTGACCGCGGGCTTCACGTTCCTGTACTCGTTCATCCCCAACACGCGCGTGCGGCTGCGGGTCGCGTTCGTGGCCGGCCTCGCCGCCGCCGCGGCCTGGGTGGCCGCCGGCTTCGCATTCACGGCGCTGGTGGCCTATTCGACGCAGATGATGGCGGTGTACGCGAGCTTCGCGATCGTGCTGCTGGCGCTGATGTGGCTGTGGCTGAACTGGCTGATCCTGCTGACCGGCGCCCTGTTCGCGTTCTACCTGCAGAACCCGGGCTACCTGCGGCCGGGCCAGCGCGAGCTCGTCCCGACCGCGCGGCTGTGCGAACGGCTGGCGTTGAGCGTGATGTACCTCGTGACTCGGGCGTTCATCGGCAACGAGCCGCGCTGCCGGGTCGCGACGCTGGCGGAGCAGCTGGAGGTCCCCTCGATCGCGCTCGGCCCGGTGGTCGATGCCCTCGCGCTCGCCGGGCTCCTCGAGACCACCGACGGCGAGCAGCTCCTGCCCGGGCGCGACCCGGGCTCGATCACGCTCGACGAGGTGCTCGCCGCCGTGCGCGACGGCCGCAGCGGGCGGGCGATGATGCTGAGCCGTGCGGTCATCTCGGCGCCGGCCGAGGACGCGTGCGCGCGCGTCGATGCGCTGATCCGCACCGAACTCGGCCGCATCACGCTGCGCGAATTCGCCGATCGGACCTAGACGGCCTCGAGCGCCTGGCGGATGTCCTCGACGAGGTCGGCGGGCTCCTCGATGCCGACCGACAGCCGGATCATCGACTCGCCGATGCCGAGCTCGGCGCGCAGCGCCGCCGGCACCCCGGAATGCGTCATCGAGGCGGGGTGGCTCGCGAGGCTCTCGGTGCCGCCGAGGCTGACCGCGAGCTTGATGACCGACAGCGCGTCCAGGAACCGGAACGCGCCGGCCTCCCCGCCCACGACGTCGAACGAGAACGTGGACCCCGCGGCGCCGCACTGGCGCTCGAACAGCGCCCGGCGCGGATCACCCTCGGGCAGCAGGCCGAGGTAATTCACGCCGGTCACCTTCGGGTGGGCGGCGAGGAACGCGGCGACCGCGCCCGCACTCTGGAAGGCCCGGTCCATGCGCAGCTTCAGCGTCTCGAGCGAACGCAGCAGCATCCAGGCGGTGTTCGGGTCGAGCTGGGTGCCCATCGCGCCGCGCAGCTGGCGGATCGGCTGCACGACCGCGCGCGGACCGGTGACGCCGCCGGCGACGAGGTCGGAGTGCCCGCCGACATACTTCGTCAGCGAGTACACGTTGAGGTCGGCGCCGCACTCGAGCGGGTTCTGGTACACGGGCCCGAGCAGCGTGTTGTCGGTGACGACCAGCGGGCGATAGCCCTGGCGACGACCGATCTCGTCGGCGAGAGCCGCCATCATCGCGAGGTCGACGAGCGCGTTGGTCGGGTTGGCGGGCGTCTCTGTCATGATCAGGCCGACCCGGCCGAGTTCCATCGCGCGCTCGGCCGCGGCCGTCGCGACCTCCCGTGACAGGCCGTCGTGGAAGCCGACGTGGCGGATGCCGTAGTTCGGCAGCGCCTTCGCGATCAGCGTCTCGGTGCCGCCGTACAGCGGCTCGCAGCACAGCAGCACGTCACCGGCCTTGAGGTGCGCGAGGAACGTGGTCGCGATCGCGCTCATCCCGGAGGAGAACACGGCCGCCGACTCGGCGTCGTCCCACAGCGCCAGGCGATCCTCCAGCACCTCGAGGTTCGGGTTGTTGAAGCGCGAGTAGACGAGCCCGCCGGGCGCGCCGGGCGGCAGCGGCTTGCGGCCGGAGGTGTAGTCGAAGAAGTCCTTGCCGTCCTGCGCCGTCTGGAACACGAACGTCGAGGTCAGGAACACCGGCGGCTTGAGGGCCCCCTCGGACAGCGTCGGGTCGTAGCCGAAACCCATCATCTGGGTGACCGGGGACAGCGTGCGACCGCCGACGGTGCGCTTGTGGTACGTATCGGCCATCGCGTGAACCTCCCCCCGTGAACCGGCGACCGGACCGGCCGCACCGCGCCGTCACTCACCGGCGATCGTCATCTCCTCGACCAGGATCGATCCGGTGCGCAGCGAGCCGCGCTCGTCGACGTCGGCGCCGACGGCGACGAGGTTGCGGTACAGGTCCCTGAGGTTGCCGGCGATCGTGATCTCATTGACCGGGTGCACGACCTGCCCGCCCTCGACCCAGAATCCGGTCGCGCCGCGCGAGTAGTCGCCGGTCACGCCGTTCACGCCCTGGCCCATCAGCTCGGTGACGACGAGGCCCCGGCCCATGCGCTCGACCAGTGCCGCGAAGTCGTCCGTCCCCGGATGCACCAGCAGGTTGTGGGTCCCGCCGGCGTTGCCGGTGGTCGTCAGCCCGAGCTTGCGCGCGGCGTAGGTGTTCAGCACGTAGCCGCCGAGCACGCCCGCCGCCACGAGCTCGCGATCGCGCGTCGCGCAACCCTCGCTGTCGAACGGCGCGCTGCCGAGCGCACCGGGAATGTGCGGCCGCTCGGAGATGCCGAAGAACGCGGGAAAGACCTGCGTCCCCGCCGCGTCCAGCAGGAACGAACTGCGCCGGTACTGGGCACCGCCGCGGATCGCGGCGAGGAAGTGGCCGACGAGGCCGCGCGCGAGCTCGGGCACGAACAGCACCGGCGCCCGCGTCGTCGCGATGCGCCGGGCGCCAAGCCTGCGCGCGGTGCGGATCGCGGCCTCGCGGCCGATCGCCTCGACATCCTCCAGGCGCCGCCAGTCGCGGGCCGCGGAGTACCAGTAGTCGCGCTCCTGCTGCTCGCCCTGCTGGCCCATCACAACGCAGCTGATGCTGCTGTACGTGGACGGGTAGCCGCCGAGGAAACCGAGCGTATTGCCGTAGACGCGCTCGGCGCGATGGGTGTTGATGCTCGCGCCTTCGGAATTCGTGATGCGCGTGTCGGCGGCGAGCGCCGCGGCCTCGCAGCGCCGGGCAAGCTCGATCGCGCCTTCGGCATCGATCGACCACGGGTGCGACAGGTCTAGGTCGGGCACGTCGGTGGCGAGCGTACCGGGATCCGGCAGGCCCGAGCATTCGTCCTCGGCGGTGAAGCGGGCGATCGAGATCGCCTTGTCGACGGTCGCCGCGATCGCGGGCCAGGTCAGGTCCCCGGTCGTCGCCGCGCCCTTGCGGCCGCCCACGTAGGCGGTGATGCCCATGCCGCGGTCGCGCTGGTACTCGAGCGTCTCGACCTCGCCGAGCCGCACCGTGACGGCGAGCCCGGTGTCGATGCTGATGCCGACGTCGGCCGCCGTCGCGCCGCCCGCGCGGGCAGCGGCGAGGGCGCGTTCGACCAGGGCGGCGAGATCGGCACGATCGGGGGCGGTCGGGCTCATGGCGCTCCCAAGCGCGGAAATGGGCCCACATTCTAGGCTAGGATGGGCCATGGCGGAGCATGACGACGAGACCATCTTCGAGGAGGAAGGACGCGGCCGGAGCCGGCGCAAGCGCGAGGCCGCGGTCCTGAAGGAGCTCGGCGTCGAGCTCGTGCAGCTGCCCGAGGCGGACCTGGCGGCACTGCCGCTCGAGGAGAAGCTGCGCGACGCGATCGAGCTCGCCCGGCGCATCACGGCGCACGGCGGTGCCGCGCGGCAGCGCCAGCTGATCGGCAAGATCCTGCGCCATACCGACGTCGAGGTGATCCGTGCGGCCATCGAGCGCCGCCAGCTCGACCTGCGCCTGCAAGCCCGTGAATTCCATCGCATCGAGACGTGGCGCGACCGGCTGCTGGCCGAAGGCGAGCCGGCGCTCGCCGCCCTGCTCGCCACGGAGCCCGGCCTCGATGGCGGCCACCTGCGCCGCCTGGTCGACACGGCCCGCCACGAAGCCACCCTCGGCCGGCCGCCGGCGGCGGCCCGGGAACTGTTCCGCTGGCTGCGCGAGGCCCTCGCCCCCGGCAGCGCCAACCCGTAAGATCGCCCCTGCTATGAAGCCACTCGTCGGAATCATCATGGGCTCGTCTTCCGACTGGGAGACGATGCAGGGCGCCGCGGACACGCTGACCCGGCTCGGCATCGCGCACGAGGTCCAGGTGGTGTCGGCCCACCGCACGCCCGACCTCCTGTTCGAGTACGCGGCGAGCGCCCGCGGGCGCGGCCTCGAGGTGATTATCGCCGGGGCCGGGGGCGCCGCCCACCTGCCGGGCATGACGGCCGCCAAGACGTCCGTGCCGGTGCTCGGCGTGCCGGTGCAATCCAAGATGCTGTCGGGCATCGACTCGCTGCTGTCGATCGCGCAGATGCCGGCCGGCATCCCGGTCGGGACGCTCGCGATCGGGCCGGCCGGCGCGACCAACGCGGCGCTGCTCGCCGCGGCGATCCTCGCCAACAAGTACCCGGCCGTCGCGACCGCCCTCGAGGCGTACCGCGCCGCCCAGACCGACGCCGTGCTCGAGCGCCCGGACCCGCGGACCGCCCGTCCATGAAGGTGGCGGTGATCGGCGCGGGCCAGCTCGGTCGGATGCTGGCGCTGGCCGGCTACCCGCTCGGCATCCGCTGCGAATTCTACGACCGCAGTGCCGACACGCCGGGAGGCCAGGTCGGTCCGATCACCACCGGTGAGTTCGACGACGTCGCCAAGCTCGCCGAGTTCGCATCGCGCGCCGGCGTGCTGACGTTCGACTGGGAAAACATCCCGGTCTCCTCGCTCGAGCCGCTGGCCGGCCTCGTGCCGATCTACCCGCAGCCCGCGGCGCTCGCCGTGGCCCAGGATCGCCTGCTCGAGAAGACCCTGTTCCGCGACCTCGGCATCCCGACGCCCCCGTTCGCGCCGGTCGACCTGCGCTCGGACCTCGAGGCGGCGATCGGGCGCATCGGCATGCCGGGCATCCTCAAGACGCGGCGCCTCGGCTACGACGGCAAGGGCCAGGCCCGCATCCGCACGCGCGCCGACATCGACGCCGCCTGGGCGGCGCTCGGCGGCGAGGCGCTGATCTACGAGGGCTTCGTGCGCTTCTCTCGCGAGGTCTCGCTGGTGGCCGTGCGCAGCTCGCGCGACGAAACCGCCTGCTATCCGCTCGCGGAGAACGTCCACGTGGACGGCATCCTTGCCGAGACGCGCGCACCGGCCCCCCGCTCCTCGGCCCTGCAGCGCACGGCGGAGCGCCACGTGAAGGCGGTCCTCGAGCGCTATCGCTACGTGGGCGTGCTGGCGATGGAGTTCTTCGTCGAGAACGGCAAGCTCGTCGCCAACGAGATGGCGCCCCGGGTCCACAACTCGGGGCACTGGACGATCGAGGGCGCCGAGACCAGCCAGTTCGAGAACCACCTGCGCGCCATCGCCGGGCTGCCGCTCGGCAGCACGGCCGCCCGCGGCCACGCGGCGATGGTCAACTTCGTCGGCCGCATGCCGGCCCTCGCCGGCGCGCTCGCGATCCCCGGCCTGCACCTGCATGACTACGGCAAGCGCGAGGCGCGGCCCGGCCGCAAGCTCGGCCACGGCACCGTGGTTGCGACGACCGCACGGGCGCGCGACCTGCTCCTCGCACGGCTGCGGCGCCTCGCCTGAGCGCGGGCGCGGGCGCGCTGGGGCGCATGGCATGGATGCCGTATAGTCTTGGATTGAACGGACTCTAGCGACTCCAGGCACGGCCCCGATGTACCTCGACCTCTTCCGGCTCAAGGCACTGCCCTTCCGGCTGAGCCCGGACGCGTCGTTCCTCTATCCGTCGCGACCGCACGACGAAGCCCGCGCCAGCATGGCCGCCGCCGTCGAGCGCCCGGACGGCATCGTCGTGATCACCGGGGACACCGGTGCCGGCAAGACGACGGTCATCGAGGGGTTCCTCGCCACCCTCGATGCCTCGGTGGTCGTCGCCCGCCTCAACCAGACGCAGGTCACGGCGACCGGGTTCCTGCAGGGTCTGCTCGTGCAGTTCGGCTTCTCGCCGTTCACGATGACCCACGCCGAGATGCTGGCGACGATCGGCGCATTCCTCGCCGCGCAGCAGGCGGCCGGCCGTCGCGTGCTGCTGGTGGTCGACGAGGCGCAGAACCTCGCCCCGGACGTCCTTGCCGAGGTCGCTCGCCTGAGCGGCTTCGAGGGCGGTGCGGGCCAGGCGATCGCGATCGTGCTGTCCGGACAGCCGGCGCTCGCGGACCTGCTCGAGGCGCCGGCGGTCGCGACCACGGCGGCGCGCGTGCGCGGCCACGTGCGCCTCGCGCAGCTGCCCAGCACCGAGATCGGCGCCTACATCCAGCACCGCCTCGACATCGCCGGCGCGGACGGTCGCACGTTCTTCGAGGACGAGGCGCTCGAGCTCATCCGCCGCTACACGGGCGGGGTTCCGCGGCTGCTGAACACGCTGTGCGACACGGCGCTGATGCAGGCCTGGGAACAGCACTCGTTGCCGGCCAGCGCCGCGCACGTGCGCGCCGCGGTCGATGCGCTGCAATGGGTGGAGTACGCGGCCCGGGGACCTGCGCCGCGACGGTTGCCGCCGGCGTTCCCGGAGCCCGTTCCGGTGCCCGCACCCGTCGCGCCGGCATTGCCCGAGAGCACCCGTGAAGAGGCGCTCGGCTACGTCCAGGTGTCCCACGACGGGCGCATCGTGGCGGCGCTCGAGCTCAGGCACGGTCGCGTCATCATCGGCCGGACCAGCGAGAACGACCTGCAGATCGACTCGAAGTACGTGAGCCGGCATCACTGCCAGATCACGGTGTCCGCGGAGGGCGCGGTGGTCGAGGACCTGAACAGCACCAACGGCATCCACGTCCGCGGCGAACGGATCCGCCGGCACGTGCTCGCGGATGGCGACGTGGTCTCGGTGGGCCAGCACACGCTGACCTACCTCGCGGTGCCACCGACCGACACCAATTCCTAGGCCGCGCGGCCGGCCTCAGCCGGTGCCGCCGACCGTCAGGCCCTCGACCTTGACCGTCGGCAGGCCGACGCCCACCGGAATGGTCTGGCCTTCCTTGCCGCAGTTGCCGATGCCGGCATCGAGCTTGAGGTCGTTGCCGAGCATCGTCACGCGCTGCAGGACCTCGGGACCGGAGCCGATCAGCGAGGCCCCCTTGACCGGGCGCGTCACCCGCCCGTCCTCGATCAGGTACGCCTCGCTCGTCGAGAACACGAACTTGCCGCTCGTCGTGTCCACCTGGCCGCCACCGAAGTTCACCGCATAGAGGCCCCGCGCCACCGAGCCGATGATCTCCGCCGGATCGTGGGGGCCGGGCAGCATGTAGGTGTTGGTCATGCGCGGCAGCGTCGCGTGGGCGAACGATTCGCGCCGGCCGTTGCCGGTGGGCGCGACGCCCATCAGCCGGGCGTTGAGCCGGTCCTGCATGTAGCCGGTCAGCACGCCCTTCTCGATCAGCGTCGTGCAGCGGGTGGGCGTGCCCTCGTCGTCGATGTTCAGCGAGCCGCGCCGGCGTGCCAGCGTGCCGTCGTCGACGACCGTGCACAGGGTGCTCGCGACGGTCTCGCCGATGCGACCGGAGAACGCCGAGGTGCCCTTGCGGTTGAAGTCGCCCTCGAGCGGATGGCCGACGGCCTCGTGCAGCATCACGCCCGGCCAGCCGCCGGCGAGTACCACGGTCATCGTGCCGGCGGGCGTCGGCACGGCCTCGAGGTTGACGCTCGCCGCATGCACGGCCTGGCGCGGCAGGTCCTGGACCTCCTCGCTCGCGACGAGCTCCGCCATCGAGTAGCGCCCCCCCATGCCGGCGTAGCCCTGCTCGCGACGGCCGTCCGACTCCATGATCACGCTGACGTTCACGCGCACGAGCGGACGCACGTCGGCGGCCAGCACGCCGGCGGAGTTCACGACCAGCACCACCTCGTGCACGCCGGCGAGGCTCGCCATCACCTGCTTCACGCGCGGATCGAGCTTGCGGGTCGCGACGTCGAGCGCCTGCAGGAACGCGACCTTGTCGGCGTCGGCGACCGTGACGAGCGGATCGTCGGGAAGGTAGAGGCGCGCGGCGCCCCGGCCGGGCACGGCGAGCCCGCGGGCACCGGGAGCCGCCCCCGCGCCACCGTGCCGGGCGATCGCGCGCGCCGCGCGCGCCGCCTCGTCGAGCGCGGCGGCCGACACCTCGTCCGAATACGCGAAGCCGGTGCGCTCGCCGGACATCGCGCGCACGCCGACGCCCTGGTCGATGCTGTAGGCGCCGTCCTTGACGATGCCGTCCTCGAGCGACCAGGACTCCTCGCGGGCCAGCTGGAAGTAGAGCTCGGCCTCGTCGAGCGCGTGCTCGTGCATGACGCCGAGCGTGCGCTCGAGGCCGGCGAGATCGAGGCCGGCCGGCGCGAGGATCGCGTCGGTGGCAAGTGCGAGCGCGTCGCGCTCCTTGGGGACGGCGGCCATGGGCGTTCCTGTCAGCAGTGGAGGACGCGGTTCGCGAGCGCCGGGAAGTCCGCGCGCCCCTTCGCGATCGCGTCGCGGTCGATGTCGGCGCTGACGAACCCGGCGCCGCGCGGCAGGCGCGTGGCGATCCGGCCCCACCAGTCGATGATCAGCGTGTCGCCGTAGGTCTCGCGCCCGTTCGGGTGCAGGCCCGACTGCGCGGCGGCCGCGACGTAGCACAGGTTCTCGATCGCGCGCGCCCTGAGCAGGGTCTCCCAGTGGGCGCGCCCGGTCGGCACCGTGAACGCGGCCGGCATCACGAGGATCTCGGCGCCCGCGGCGGACAGCTTCCGGTACAGCTCCGGGAAGCGCATGTCGTAGCACACCGAGAGCCCGACGCGACCGGCCGGGGTGTCGACCAGCACGACGTCCTTGCCCGGCTGGACGTGGGCGCTCTCGCGGTAGGTCTCCCCCGGCTTGCCGGGGACGTCGACGTCGAACAGGTGGATCTTGTCGTAGCGCGACACGCAGCGCCCGGACGCGTCGTACACGAGGCAGGTGTTGGTGACCCGCGCACCCGGTTCCGCGGACCTGAGCGGCTGCGTGCCGCCGATGATCCAGACCTTGTTGCGCGTCGCGGCCTCGGCGAGGAAGTCCTGGGTCGGGCCCGAAGCGAAGGCCTCGGCGACCTCGCGCTTGTCCGAATCGCGCCGGCCGATGAAGTTGAAGTTCTCCGGCAGCAGCACGACCGCGGCACCGGCGCCGGCGGCGGCATCGATGAGGCTGCCCGCGGCGGCGAGGTTGGCGGCCACGTCGGGGCCCGAGGTCATCTGGAGGGCGGCGAAGATGCTCACGACTACTTCCTCAGTGCGGGACTTCGACGGCGTTCGCCTTGTCGGCCTCGCGCGCCTCGGCGGCGCCGATGCGCTCGACGACGGGCTTGTCCCAGCCGCCCGTGATGCGATAGTAGCCTCGCGCGATGCCGCCGAGGGGCTCCTTGAAGACGGTCGAGAACAGCAGCAGCGCCGCGCCGACCGCGGGTCCCCCGGCCAGCACCCCGGCCGCCGCAAGCGGGCCGCCGATGTGCCCGGTGACCTTCGCCGTCTGGTCGTAGTCGCGGGCCGTGATGCCGGTGCGGCCGACGATGCCGATCTCCGCCGCCGGCCCCTTCAGCACGAGGTTGGTCGTATAGGCGTTGCCATCGCGGAATTCGAAGTCACCGCGGATGTTGTCGAACGCGAAGCCCTTTTCCGTCAGGTCGCTGAAATCGAGCGTCAGGCGCCGTGGCAGCGCGGTCACCGACATCAGGCCGAGCACCCGGCCCGCGCCCGGATCGACGCTGAGCACCTGGCCCTGCTCGAGCGCGAGCCTGACGGTGCCGGTGACGCGCGAGAAGAGGTCCGCATCGATGCTGCCGGGCCAGCGCAGTTCGGCGCTCGCATGCCCGGCCTTCGCGGTCAGCGTCTGCTGGAAGCCCCACGCGTTGAGCGTGTCCTGCACGTCCGTGCTCTCGAGCGACACGGACAGCGTGCTCGCCTGCGCGCCGTTGGCGACGACCCAGCTGCCGTGGGCGTTCGCCTGGAATGACGCACCATGGATCTGCGCGCGATCGAGCCGGAGCCCGTCCGGCAGCCGCGAGAGGTCCGCCTCGAGCGAGCCGAACTTGCGCTTCTGGATCTCCAGGCTCTTGACGCGGACCGAGAGCGGCGGGAGCTGCGACGGGTCGGTCGGATCCTCGGCGTCCGCGCTGCCCGCGGCGCCGCCGTACTCGCCGACGACCAGCCGCTCCATGTCGAGCGACAGCGGGCGACTCCCGGGCAGCGCCCACGGCACGACGATGCGGCCGCGTGCCGCGGGGCCGTCGATGTCGGCGATCCAGGCTTCATCGCGCGCCTCGAGGCCCAGCTTCACGTCGGCGAAGTGGAAGCCGAAGATCCCGAAGCGGTCGATGCGCACGGAACCGCCGCGCAGCACCTCGCCGAGGCCATGGCTCGGGCCGGAGGTGAGCCGTACGCGCAGCCACGCCGACAGGTCGTAGTCCGGGATCCGGCCATCCACCCAGACGCCCGGCGCATCGTGCAGCTGCGCCTGGCCGCCGCCGAACTGCAGGGTGCCGCGCGCCAGGTGCCAGGCGTCGGCGCGACGCCACTCGAGCGCACCGGCGTCGCGGCCGAGCTGCAGGCGTGCACCGAGCGCCGGCGGCCGCGCCGGGTCGCGGCGCTTCGGGATCCAGGGCGGGCGCGGCTCGTCCGGATCGACGCCCGGGTCGATGTTGAGGTCGATGCGCAGCCCGCGCGCCTCGTCCGCGGGCTTCGCCAGCGGCGCGGGGAACGCCAGCGCGAGTCCGGCGAGCGGCGCTTCCAGGTGCACGGACGCCGGCAGGTAGCGCGTCTCCACCTCGTGCACGAGCGGCACCGCATCGAGCGGCGCGTCGGCGGGCACGGGATCGGCGGGGGGGCGCCACTCGAGCCTCGGCACCTGGGCCGCGAGCTTCCAGTCCGTCGCCCCGACCAGCCACTCGCCGCGCGTGATGCCGATCGCCGACTGGACCCGCTCGCCGAGCGCGCGCCCCTGGCCCTCGACCACGAGCACGCGATCGCCCGGGCGACCGGAGGGACCGGCGACCGTGCGCGCCTTCAGCCGCGCGGGACCGCCGAGCACGATCGCGGTGACGCCCGGCACCGTCAGTTCCTTGTTGATCAGCGTGAACGAGCCCGTGACGTCGCGGACGGGGTCCTCGAGCCCCGGGACGTGCCCGCTCGCATGCCGGATCGTGCCCTCCACGCCGATGGAGCGATCCGCGAAGTGCCGGAACGGGAAGCCGAGGTCGATACGTGCCGTGAACGGGCCCCGGGCGGTGATGCCCATGAAGAACTCGCCGAGCTTCGGCCCGACCAGCGAGCCTTGCAGGAACCCGAGTGCGTCGTGCACGTCGCCACCGACTTCGGCGTGTGCCGTCAGCTGCGCGTCACGGAAGTCCGCCATGCCCGCCGTCGCGTCGCTCACGTGCAGGCCGTCGATCGTGGCCGTCGAGGCATGCGCCGTGAAGCCCTCGTTCTTGAACTCGGCCTCGCCGCTGGCGTCCTCGATGTCGGCGAATTCATCGTGGTAGTGGATGCGCAGCCCCTGGTAGGGGAAGCGGATGCGGAACAGCCCGCCACCGTCGCGGAACGGATAGCGCCGGGTCTCGCCGGCGAACTCGATGTGCGCGTCCGCCACGCGCCCGGCGAGGAAGGCGTGGTCGAGCCACTTCATCGTGGTCGCGGGCAGGATGCGACCGGGCAGGTAGCGCGTCGCGCTGGTCGCCTCGATGCCGGTGGCATGGAAGTCGAGCACCATCCGCGGCGAGACGTCCGGGTCCGCCGGCAGCCAGAGCCGCGCGAGCCCCTTCAGCGTGACGTCCGGGCTCGAGTACGAGACGTCGTCGGCCGACAGGCGCCAGCCGTCCGGCTGCCACCAGTAGTCGAGCACGAGGCCCATGCGATCGCCATGCAGCGGTTCGCGCAGCGCGCGGGCGAGGTCGATCGTCAGCGCCGTCGCCGCGATCCGCACGCGCCCGTGATCCCCCTTGCCCGTCCACTCCCCGTTGAGCGGGCCGATCCCGGGCACTGCCCGCCATGCGCCGATGCTGAGGCCGGCGAACCGGACCCCGCCATCGAGGCGCCATTCCCCGGGCAGCGCGCCACGCCCGGCGCGCACCTCGACGCCGTGCAGCGTGCCGCGCGGCGCGAGCGCGAGCCCCGCCTCGCGCAGCGCGCCGTCCGGCAGCAGCGTCGCGAGCGCGGCGATGCCGTCCAGGTGCAGCTCCGGGGAGCGCAGCGTGTAGAGGCCGCCGACCGCCCCGCGCGGCTCGAAGCGGGCCTCGAACTCGCCGTGCGTCCACGCATCGTGGCCGGGATCGATCGCGAGGTTGTGGCCGGCCGCGACCCAGCCGTCGTCGTGGCGCGTGAAGTTCAGCACGCCGGACAGGGCCCGCAGGTGCCCCGCCGCGCCGCCCTTGGGCGCCCGCGTGGCGACGTCCGCGAGATCGACCAGCGCCTCCGCGTGGTCGAGCCGGGCGCCGCGGCCGCGCACCTGTGCGCGCAGGTCGCCGTGGCCCGCGACGGGCAGCCACCACAGTTGCGGCACCAGCGCCGTCCAGCCACCAAGCGCCGCGTGGTGCAGCACGAGTTGCGTGCTCCAGGCGAGCTCGTCGGTCGCGACGAGGTCGCCGTCCAGCTGGACGTCGAGCTCGAGTCTCGCGCCGAGCGCGTCCGGCAGCTTGATGCGCGCCTGCATGGCGAGCGCCCGCGGGTCGCGCTCGAGGTCGAGCTCGACGCCGGCGAGCTGCCACGGTCGTTCGTCGGTGCGCAGGTCCTGCACCGTGATGCTCGCGTCCTCGATGCGCACGTGCCCGACCGGCAGGTCCGCGAGCGCGACGTGGCCGCCCTGGTTCAGCACGCCCTGGCCGCGCAGCTCGACGCCCTCCTCGGTGAGGAACGCATACACCTGCGCGCCCTCGAGCACGACCCGCACCGAGGCGAGCCGGCCGGTGCGCAGGATGTGGAACAGGTCGAGGCCGACGCGGCCGGCGCGCGCCGAGACGATCGGCGACTTCTGGCCCGGCATCGACAGTGCCGCGTCGCGGAACACGAGCTCGGGACCATATGCGCCGAGACGGGTGTCGAGCTTGGCGTACCGGATCGTGAGGCCGGTGAGCGCCTCGACGCGGGCGACGAGGCGCGGGCCGAGGTCCGGGGAATTGGCGAGCCAGAAGTGCAGCGCGACGACCGCGAGCGCAAGCAGCCCGACGACGCCGGCGAGGGCGAGGGCGAACCACTTGAGGATCGTGCGCAGGCGGCTCATTCCCGAGCCTACAGCAGTACCACGTCGTACTGATCCTGCGCGTACAGCGCCTCGGTCTGCAGGCGGATCGGCTTGCCGACCACCACCTCCAGCTCACCGAGTGCCGCCGATTCCTCGTCGAGCAGCAGCTCGATGACGTCCTGGTGCGCGAGGACCATGAGGCCCTGCACCTCGAATTGCCGCGACTGGCGCAGCGTCTCCCGGAAGATCTCGTAGACGACGGTCTCGGCGCTCTTGACGAAGCGGCGGCCCTCGCAGGTCGGGCACACCTGGCACATCAGGTGCTCGAGGCTCTCGCGGGTGCGCTTGCGGGTCATCTCGACGAGGCCGAGCGGCGACACCGACGAGATCTGGGTGCGCGCATGGTCCGTCGCCATGCTCTTCTCGAGGGCCTGCAGCACCTGCTTGCGATGGTCCTCGTCCTGCATGTCGATGAAGTCGATGATGATGATGCCGCCGAGATTGCGCAGCCTGAGCTGACGGGCGATCGCCACCGCCGCCTCGAGGTTGGTGCGGAAGATCGTGTCCTCGAGGTTGCGATGGCCGACGAAGGCGCCGGTGTTGACGTCGATGGTGGTCATCGCCTCGGTCTGGTCGATGATCAGGTAGCCGCCGGACTTCAGCGGCACCTTGCGATCGAGCGCCTTCTGGATCTCGTCCTCCACCGCGTACAGGTCGAAGATCGGGCGGTTGCCGCGGTACAGCTCGATCTTGCCGAGGCTCTCCGGCATGAACGTGCGGGCGAACTCGAGCATGCGCTCGTGCGCCGCGGGCGCATCGACCTGGACGCGCTCGACGCCCTGCCCGAGCAGGTCGCGCAGCATGCGCACGTGCAGCGGCAGGTCCTCGTGCACGAGGGTCCCGGCCGGCGCGCGGAAGCCGGCTTCCGAGACGACCCCCCACAGGCGCTGCAGGAACAGCATGTCGGCACGCAGCGCCTCGGGCTCCGCGCCCTCGGCCACGGTGCGGATGATGTAGCCGCCCGGGCGCTCGGCCGGCAGGAACGACTCGACCAGGCCGCGCAGGCGCGTGCGTTCGGCCTCGTCCTCGATGCGCGCCGACACGCCGACGCCGCGGCCCTGCGGCATGTACACGAGGAAGCGCGACGGCAGCGTGATGAAGGTCGTCAGTCGCGCACCCTTGGTGCCGAGCGGATCCTTGAGGACCTGCACGAGCAGCTCGTCGCCCTCGGTGACGGCCGCGCGGATGTCGTCGGTCGGGGGGGCCTCGAACTCGACGCCGACGTCCTCGCGGCGCGCGATGTCCGACACGTGCAGGAACGCGGTGCGCTCGAGGCCGACGTCGATGAACGCGGCCTGCATACCCGGGAGCACGCGCGACACCCGGCCCTTGTAGATGTTGCTGGTGATGCCGCGGCGGTTGGCGCGCTCGATGTACACCTCGTGCAGAACGCCGTTCTCGAGGAACGCGCCACGACTTTCGCGCGGCGTCACGTTGACCAGGATCTCTGCCGTCACTCCGTCACCTCTGCGCGCTCTCGGGCGCCCGTCGCGCCGCAGTTCCAGATACGTACGCCCGCGTCGGCGAGCAGGGTCGCGGTCTCGGCGAGCGGCAGCCCCATGACGCCGGAATAGCTGCCGGTGAGCCGCGTGATGAACGTCGCCGCGAGGCCCTGGATCGCGTAGCCGCCCGCCTTGCCGAGCGGTTCGCCCGTCTGCCAGTAGCGTAGGCACTCGTCCTCGCCGAGCGCGCGGAACGTCACCTCGCTGACCGACAGCGCGGCCGCGAGGCCGTGCTCGGAGCGCACCGCGACGGCGGTCAGCACCTCGTGCGTGCGCCCGGCGAGCTCGCGCAGCATCCAGAGGCCCTCGCTCTGATCCCTGGGCTTGCCAAAGAGTTCCGCGCCGAGCACGACACTCGTGTCGGCGGCGAGCACCGGTGCGCCGGCGGCGACCGACCAGACCGCCTCGGCCTTGGCCGCAGCGACGCGGCCGACGTATGCGGCGGGCAGCTCGCCCGGCAGCGGCGTCTCGTCGACGTCGGCCGGACGCACCTCGTGCCGGACGCCGATCTGCGCAAGCAGTTCACGGCGCCTGGGCGAGGCCGAGGCGAGGAAGATGGACTCGTGCAGGTTCATCGGCGGGCGGCCCCTCGGGCTCGCGGGGGGAAGACCCGAAGCATAGCCCGCCGGCCCTCGTCGCAGATGGTAATTTTCCACAAATTCCGCAGCTTACGCGAGAGCCCAGCCCGGGCGCGCGGCGCCCGTCACTCGCGATGGTACGGATGCCCCTTCAGCAGGCTGACGGCGCGGTACAGCTGCTCGGCGAGCACCACCCGGACGAGCCCGTGCGGCAGGGTCAGCGCCGACAGGGACATGCGCTCGTCGGCCCGCTCGAGCGCGGCCGGCGCGAGCCCATCCGGTCCGCCGATCAGGAACGCGACATCCCGTCCATCACGCTGGCGGGCGGCCCACCAGCGCGACAACGCCACGGTGTCCGGCGCCCGTCCAGCGACGTCGAGCGCCACGACCCAGTGCTTCGCGCAGAGGTGGGCGAGCATCTTCTCGCCCTCCTGGCGGGTCGCCCGCTCGCGGGCGCCCTGGGCGGCGCCCCTCGGCACCGCGATCTCGACGAGCTCGAGCGGCGACTCCGGCGGCAGCCGCCGCGCGTATTCCTCGTAGCCGGCGTTGATCCACGCCGGCAGCCGGGTTCCCGCCGCGACGAGCCTGACGCGCACCGGGCGGGCGTCAGCTCAGGCGCCGCGCTCGGTCGAGCGCACGTCCCAGAGCTTCTCGAGCGCGTAGAACTCGCGGATGCGCGGCAGCATCACGTGGACGATGAGGTCCTGCAGGTCCACGAGGACCCACTCGCCCTCGCGCTCGCCCTCGACGCCGAGCGTCCGGAAGCCCGCGGAACGGGCCTTCGCGACGACGTTGTTGGCGAGCGACTTCACGTGCCGGTCGGAGGTGCCGGAGGCGACGATGATCGTGTCCGTGACGTCGGTGACGCCGCGCACGTCAAACACCATCACGTGCTGGGCCTTCATGTCGTCGAGCGCCGCGGCGACGATCGCGGTGAGCCCGGTCGCGGCGACCTTCTTCGGTGCCGCGGCCTTGCTCCGGGCGGCAGTCTTCTTCGGTGCGGCGGCCTTCTTCTTCGCCGTCGCCGGAGCACGGGCCGGCACCTTCGCGGCGGGCCTGGCGGTCTTGCGAGCGGTCTTCTTCGGTGCAGTCTTGACGGTCATCCCCTTGCAACTTCCTTCCGGGCATAACAGCCCGATTCCAGGATGATACGCCGCACGCCCTCGGGCATGAGGTAGCGCGGATCGCGTCCGGCACCGATCAGGGCCCGGACATCGGTCGATGAGATCTCGAGCTGGGTCACGGCGTGGATGTAGATCCGCCCCGCCACCAGGTCGTGCAGGTCCGACACCGTGCCGGTGCCGTGGTCGACGAGCAGTTCGCCGAGCGGCCCCATGGAGGGGGCCCGCCAGCCCGGCCGGTGCGCGACCACGAGGTGGGCGAGCGACAGCAGGTCCCGCCAGCGGTGCCACTTCGGCAGCCCGAGGACGGCATCCATGCCGACGACGAGGCACAGCGGCCGGTGCGGGGCCTCGGCCCGCAGCTCCGCGAGGGTTTCGACCGTGTAGGAGAGCCCCTCGCGGCGCATCTCGCGGTCATCGACCGTGAACCCCGGCTGCCCGGCCGTCGCGGCGCGGACCATCTCCAGGCGCTGATCGTTGCTGGCGAAGGTGGCGTCGCGGTGCGGCGGATTGCCGGCCGGCATGAACCGCATCTCCGGCAGGCGCAGCGTGGACAGCAGCTCGTAGGCGGTCCGCAGGTGCCCGTAGTGGATGGGGTCGAAGGTACCGCCGAAGATCCCCATCGGACCGCTGACGGCGCCCGCCGGGAAGGCCGCGCTTGCTCGGGTCGTCGACATCGGGCGTCACCCTGCCCGATTTCGGGGCGCGATGCAAAACTCCGTCGCGATCCGCGTCAGCTCGCCCCAGGCCTCGTCCTTGCGGCCGCCCTTCACCATGGCATCGGCGCGGGTGGCGGCGACCAGCAGCTCGAGCACGACCGGGCGCGGCACGCGGCGCGCGGCCCGGGCGAGCAGTTCCTTGCGGGAGCGGCCACCGCGGTTCAGGCGCAGCGTGTAGCCGGGCGGCGGGGACGCGAACTGCAGCACCGAGCGCAGTTCCTCGGCGATGCACCACAGCACAAGCGGCAGCCCTTCGCCATCGGCCGCGAGGCCGTCGAGGATGCGCACGGCCCGTGCCGCGTCACCGGCGAGCATGACCTCGCCGAGCTGGAACACGTGGTAGCGGGCGCTGTGGGCGACGGACGCCGCCACGGTCTCGGCGCTGAGCGGCCCCGGGCCGACCAAGAGCGCCAGCAGTTCGATCTCCTGGTGGGCGGCGACGAGGTTGCCCTCGCAGCGCTCGACGAGCAGCTGGATCGCCTCGGGCTCGGGCTCGAGGCCATGGCGCTTCAGCCGCGCGCCAAGCCAGGCCGGCAGGCGGTCCGGGTGCAGCTGTTCGGCATCCACCCACTGGCCGTGTGCCTCGAACGCCTTCAGCCAGGCGACCGAGCGATCGCCGTACTCGATCTTGTCGGTGATCACGAGCAGCAGCACGTCCGGGGACGGATCGGCGAGCGCCGCGACCAGCGCCTTGGAGCCCTCGGTCCCCGGCTTCGGCGAGGGCATCCTGAGCTCGAGGATGCGTCGCTCGGCGAACAGCGACAGCGACTTGAGCGCGCCCAGGATTGCGTCCCAGTCGGTGCTGCGGTCGACGAACTGCACCTCGCGGCCGGTGTAGCCCTCCTTGCGGGCGCGGGCACGGATCAGGTCGGTCGCCTCGCCCACCAGCAGCGGCTCGTCGCCGGCCACGAGCCAGGCCGGCGCGAGGGGGCCCTCGAGGGCGCGCGGCAGCGTTTCGGGGACGAGCGGCATCAGCGCGCCGCGCCAGCCCCGGACGTGCGGCGGATGAACGCCGCGGTGTTCGCCGTCAGCGCCGCGAGCGAGGGCTCGTGCGCGTAGACCATGTGCCCCGACTCGTAGAACTTCGTCTCGATGTGCGAGGCGAGCGCGGCCGGGATCGGCAGGTGCTCGAGCTCGAAGGTCGCCGCGTAGAACGGCGTCGCGAGGTCGTAGTAGCCACCATGCATCTGCACCTGCAGGTGCGGGTTCATGGTCATCGCCGCGGCGAGGTCGGGCATGACGTTGGTCGCGTGCGGCATCTTCATGGGCGCGCCCGGCGGCTGGTGCAGGAAGTCCCATTTCGCCCACAAGCCGCCGATGGCCTTGAACGTGCGGCCCTCGCCGAAGTGCAGCTCGCGGCGAACGTAGTCGTTGAACGCGGCGGTGTACGGCGACAGGATCGCGGACATCGCCGGGTCGTAGTCGGCGTCCTTGCCGAGCGGATCGAGCGCATCCCCGGGGAAGCGGGTGTCGAGCCGCCCGGCCGTCGCGCCACCACCGAGCACGTGGCGCGTGAACACCCCGCCCGTGATGCGCAGGTTCGCCTGCAGCAGGTAGTCGACCGACAGGCCCGTGTACTCGTGCAGCTTGGCAGCGATCGCGGCCCGGCGCGCCTCGGGCAGGCGGCGCCCGGCCGCCAGGGCCGTCAGGTAGTCGCCGCTCGCGAACGCCTCGACCTCGGCCAGGAACGGCTCGAGCGCGGCCGGCGGGGTCGGCAGCGTCCGGTGGTACCAGGCCGTCGCGGCATAGGTCGGCAGCGCGAGCGCATAGGCCTGGTCGACGCCGGGGTTCGAGTCCGGGTTGTCCACGCTGTTGTCGAACGACAGGATCTGCGACAGCAGGATCACGCCGTTGAGGTCGACGCCCTTCTCCTGCTCGAGGACCAGCGACAGCGCCGCGGCGCGGGTGGTGCCGTAGCTCTCGCCGAACAGGTACTTTGGCGAGTTCCAGCGGCCGTGGCGCGACAGGAACTCGACGATGAAGTTCGCGAACGCGTGCGAGTCCTGGTCGACGCCCCAGAACGCCTTCTCCTTGTCGGCGCCACGCAGCCGGCCGAAGCCCGTGCCGGGCGCGTCGATGAAGACGAGGTCCGTGTCCGGCAGCAGCGTGTAGGCGTTGTCGACGAGCTGGTACGGCGCCGCCGGGCCGTGCTCACCGTCACCGGCCACCACGCGCTTCGGCCCGAACGCACCCATGTGCAGCCAGACCGTCGAGGATCCAGGGCCGCCGTTGAACACGAACGTGATCGGCCGCTTCGGATCCGCGTCCTTGCCGAGGAAGTACGCGACGTAGGACAGGCCGGCCGCCGCCGCAGCGGGGCCCTTGGCATCGGCCGGCCTCGGATCCTCCTCCGACGGGTCCGCCGCGTGCACGACGAGCATGCCGGCCTCGGCCTGGTACGCGAGCGCGTGCGCCCCGATCGTGACGCTGCCGGCGGTCTTCGAGACTTCGTCGCGGACCGCATCGGCAGTCTTGTCGGGCACCACCGCGACCGGCGCGGGGGCGTCCTTGGCCGGGGCCGCGAGCGCCGGGGTGACGAGGGCGAGGGTGGCGAGCATCGTCCAGACGGCAAGACTGCGCATGGCGCTTCCTGGGTACGGGCTTGGGGGGTGGAGTCTCACACCGGCGCCGGGGCCGGGCAAGCGCCCCGGCGTCGTCCCGGACGGGCTGCTAAGGTGCCGCCCATGACCGCGCCGGCCGCCATCCTGCTCGACTCCGTCCGCCACGGCTACGAGCCCGGCCGGCCCGTGCTCGACGTCGACCATTTCAGCGTCGCCACGGGCGAGCGGGTGTTCCTCGCCGGGCCGAGCGGCAGCGGCAAGAGCACGCTGCTCGGCCTCGTCGCCGGCGTGCTCGCGCCCGATGCCGGCCACGTCGAGGTGCTCGGCACGGACCTCGCCGGCCTGCGCGGTGCGGACCGGGACGCCTTCCGCGGCGCGCGGATCGGCGTCATCTTCCAGATGTTCAACCTGCTGCCGTACCTGTCCGTGCTCGACAACGTGCTGCTGCCGACCCGCTTCTCGCCGGCGCGGCGGGCGCGCCTGCCGGACCCGCGCGCCGAGGCCGCGCGGCTGCTTACGGCGCTCGGGCTCGGCGGCGAGGACCTGCTCGGGCGCGGCGTCGGCGCACTCTCGATCGGCCAGCAGCAGCGCGTCGCGGCGGCCCGTGCGCTGCTCGGGCGCCCGGCGCTCGTGATCGCCGACGAGCCGACCTCCTCGCTCGACTGGGACGCGCGCGCCCAGTTCCTCGAGCTGCTGCTGGCCGAGTGCACCTCGGCCGGCAGCACGCTGCTGTTCGTCAGCCACGACCGCACGCTCGCGCCGCGCTTCGATCGCAGCGTCGAGCTCGGCGAACTCAATCGCGCCAGGGCCGCCGCGTGAGGGCGCTCGCCGGCCTCGCGTC
Organism: uncultured Pseudomonadota bacterium; assembly: GCA_903884235.1. GTDB lineage: Bacteria > Pseudomonadota > Gammaproteobacteria > Steroidobacterales > Steroidobacteraceae > CAIKZZ01. The sequence goes on along the minus strand of CAISEB010000016.1, from coordinate 37,853 downwards.
GAGGAGCCTGTGGAACCGGCGCGGCACCGCGGCGCTCAGCGTGTTCTCGATCGCCGTCAGCGTCGCGCTGCTGCTCGGCGTGCTGCACCTGCGCGATGACGCGCGCCGCAGCTTCGCAAGCACGGTCTCCGGTGCCGACCTCGTCGTCGGCAGCCGCAGCTCGCCCGTCAGCCTCCTGCTCTACACCGTGTTCCGCATCGGCGACGCGACGGGACCGGTGTCGATGGAGATCGTCGAGCGCGTCGCGCGCCACCCGGATGTCGCCTGGGTCCTGCCGCTGTCGCTCGGCGACTCGCATCGCGGCTACCGCGTCCTCGGCACGGTGCCAGGCTACTTCGAGCACTGGCACTACGGCCGCGGCCACCGCCTCGAGTTCGCGCGCGGCGGCCCCTTCGCGGACCTGTACGACGCCGTGATCGGGGCCGAGGTCGCCGAGCGCCTCGGCTACCGCCTCGGCGACCCGATCGTGCTTGCCCATGGTCTCGGCGAGGTGAGCTTCGCGACGCATGCGGACAAGCCGTTCCGGATTGCCGGCATCCTCGCCCGCACCGGCACGCCGGTCGACAGGACCGTGCATGTCTCGCTCGAGGGCCTCGAGGCGATGCATGTCGACTGGCACTCGGGCGCCCCGCCCCCGCCCGGCGCCCGCACCACCGCCGAGGACGCGCGTCGCGCGGATTTGGCGCCGTCGCGCGTCACGGCCTTCGTCGTCGGCATGCGCTCGCGCGGCGCCGTGTTCATGATGCAGCGCGCGCTCGAGGACTATCGCGGCGAGCCGCTGACGGCGGTCATCCCCGGCGTCGCGCTCACGGAGCTGTGGCAGTTGCTCGGCGCCGCCGAGGGCGCGCTGCTCGCGATCGCCGCGTGCGTCGTCGTCGCCGGCCTGCTCGGCATGCTGAGCGCGATCCTCACCAGCCTCGGCGAGCGGCGCCGCGAGATGGCGATCCTGCGCAGCGTAGGTGCGCGACCGACGGACGTGTTCCTGCTGCTCGTGCTCGAGGCGGGACTGCTCGCCCTCGCCGGGGCCATCCTCGGCGTCGGCCTGATGTATGGCGCCCGCGCGGCGGCGGGCCCCTGGCTCGAGCGGCGCTTCGGCGTCGCGATGGAGCTCGGCGGCCTGACCCCGTACGATCTCGCACTGCTCGCCGGCGTCGTGCTCGCCGCGCTCCTCGCCGGGGCCTGGCCCGCGCGCCTCGCCTACCGGCGCGCGCTCATCGACGGCCTGTCGATCCGACTCTAGGACGCGATGCCGATGCACCGACCTCGTACCGCACTCTGCTGCCCCGCGCTCGCGCTCGCGACGCTCCTCGCGACGGGGGCGCACGCCGCGCCCACGCCGCCGCCGGTCGGCACACCCGCCCCGCACCCGGTCGCGGGCGCCGAGGCGGCCAAGGCCGGCACCATCAGCTGGGAGGACCTGGTCCCGGATGCGGCGCGCGCCGCGTACCGCGCCGGTCCGCCGCCGGCAGTCCATGACTACCTCTCCGGCGAGAGCGGACTCGCCGCCCAGCAGCCGCAGGACTTCAGCGTCAACGCGACCCTCGACGGGCACAGCATCCGCCTGCCCGGCTTCATCGTGCCGCTGGAGCTCGATGCGGAAGGCCGCGTCACGGAGTTCTTCCTCGTGCCTTACTACGGCGCCTGCATCCACGTGCCGCCGCCGGCGCCGAACCAGATGCTGTTCGTCAGCTACCCGAAGGGCCTGACACTCGCCTCGATGTACGCAGCGTACTGGGTCAGCGGGCGGATCTCGACGCACACGCGCCAGAGCAAGCTCGGCTCCGCGGCATACGCGCTCGCGGCGACCGGCGTCGAGGAATACCGCTACTGAGCGTCCTCAGCGGTGCGCGGCGTCGAGTGCGGCGCGGCGCACCGCGAGCCGCTCGCACAGCTGCTGCGTGCCATCGACGATGCGCGGCCCCATGCGGTTGACGAGGTCCGGATCGAGCGTGATGACGTTGCCGCTCGACACGGCGCGCAGCGGGGCCCGCCCCTGCCAGCGCTTCAGCCACTCGGCGTTCTCGGCCGCCGTCCCGGCGAGCGCGATGACGTCCGGGTCGCGGGCGTAGACGGCCTCCTCGTCGACGACGAAGGCGCTCGTGGTCTGGTCCGCGAACGCATTGTCCGCGCCACACAGGCGCAGCATCTCGGTCGCGATGTGGCGCCCGCCGAGCGTGTACAGCGGCGTGCTCCAGACCTGGTAGAAGACGCGCAGCCGGCGCGCGCCGGAATAGCGCGCGCGCAGTGCCTCGATCCGCGCACTGAGCTCGCGCGCGGCGGGCCCGGCGATCGCCTCGGTGCCGAGCACGCGCCCGAGCCGCTCGAGCGTGGCCGGCACGTCGGCGAGTGAATGCTGCTCGATGTTCAGCACCGGCAGTCCGAGCCGCGCCAGCAGCGCACGCTGGTCCGCCGGCTGGCCATCGCCCCACACGAGCACGAGGTCGGGCCGCGCGGCGAGCAGGCGCTCCGGGTCGAGGCGATCGACGTCGCCGATGCGCGGCACGCGCTTCGCCGCCGCCGGGTAGTCGCTCATGTCGATCGTGCCGACGAGGCGCTCGCCCGCGCCGGCCGCGAACACGAGCTCGGTCAGGTGCGGCGTCAGCGTGACGATGCGCTGCGGCGGGGCGGCGAGGGCGGCCGGGGCGCCGAGCAGCGCGACGAGCGCGACGAGGGCGCGCCGAAGACTCACGCGCGCAGCCTGAACGTCGGCCGACCCATCGCGTCGACGAGGCCCTCGCGTGCGAGCCAGTGGCGCGGCTCCCCGGCCTCCTCGGCATACCAGCGCCGTGCCGAGCCCAGTCGGAACGTGTAACCCCATCGATCCATGTCGTCCATCATGCGCGCGGCGCCGACGCCCGCGAGCTCGTCTGCGAGCAGGATCTGCAGCACGCAGACCGCGTTCTCCTCGTCGAAGTCGCCGCCGGCATCGCGCTCGAGCGCGGCGCGGCGCGCGCCGTCCATGCAGATCGAGTGGCAGGCCTCGTGCAGCACCGAGTGCAGCGGCGTGTCGGCGCGCACCCAGACGTCGTGGCCGACGACGCCGGCCTCCGGCGCGCCGTGGTAGCTGCCGGGGATCGGCGCATCGCCAGCGACGCAGCGCATCGCGAGGCCATGGCGCGCGAGCAGCGCACCGACCGGCGCCAGGTAGCCGTCGGCCAGCACGAGCACGGCGCCCGGCGCCGCGCCGGTCACTGCGGCAGCGCCGTCAGGCGGCGCATCACGAGCGCGGCGAGCTCGCGGGCGAGCGCGCCGCGGATCAGCTCCTGCTCGTGCTCCTTGGCGAGCACGGCGGCCGTGTCGAAGCTGTACTCGCGCGTCAGCGTCAGCACCTGCGCGGGAAGCACCTCGCGGTCGCCGACGCGCACGCGATAGCGGATGGTGTAGTACACCTCGTATTCGGTCGGCGTGTTGTTCGCCGACACCGACAGCACGCGCTGGCCGTTCTCGTCGCCGAGCACGTCGACGGTGGCGCCGGCGTGCAGCGCATCCGTGACGACCGTCGTCCCGGACACGCGCAGCGCGTCGCCGAGCGCACGGTTGAAGTCCGTGTACCGGTCCGCCGCGACGAGCGCGGTGGTGGCGAACGCCGGCGGCAGGTGCGACACGCCCTGCAGGTGGAACCCGCAGCCGGCGAGCAGCACGAGCGCCGCGGGACCCGAGAGCCACCAGCGGCGCGCGTTCATGCGGCGACCACGCTGACGAGCTTGCCCTTCACGACGATGACTTTCCTGATCGCCATCGCGCCGAGATGGCGCCGGACGTCCGCGTCGGCGAGCGCCGCCGCGCGCACCGTCGCCTCGTCGGCATCGGCGGCGACGCTGATGCGCCCGCGCAGCTTGCCGTTGACCTGCACGACGAGATCGACCGTGTCCTGGCGCAGCGCGGCGGCATCGACCACGGGCCAGCGCTCGTCGACGAGGCGCCCGGCGTGGCCGAGCGCGCTCCACAGCGACTCCGCGATGTGGGGCACGACCGGCGACAGCGCGAGCACCGCGATCTCGAGGGCCTCGTGGACGACCGCGCGGCTCGCGGGGGCCGACGCGTCGTGGCGCGTGATGGCGTTGAGCAGCTCCATGACCGCGGCGATCGCCGTGTTAAACGTGCGCCGGCGGCCGTAGTCGTCGCCGACCTTGGCGAGCGTCTGGTGCGCGAGCCGGCGCAGGTCGCGGTCGGCGGGCGCGAGCGCCGCGACGTCGAGCGGCACTCGCGGCCCCGCCGTCACGTGCGTGTGCACGGCCTTCCACAGGCGCTTGAGGAAGCGGAAGGCCCCCTCGGCGCCCTCGTCGGACCAGTCCAGCGAGAGTTCCGGGGGCGCCGCGAACATCATGAACAGGCGCGCGGTGTCCGCGCCGTACTGGTCGATGAACGCCTGCGGATCGACGCCGTTGTTCTTCGACTTGGACATCGTGCCGATGCCGCCGCTCTCGACGGGCTCGCCGTCGGCCTTGAGGCGCGCGCCGATGGGGGTGCCCTTCGCGTCCGTGACGACCTCGACCTCGGTCGGGTTGTAGTACACGACGCGGCCGGAGGCCGGCTTGCGGAAGTAGATGCCGTTGCGGACCATGCCCTGCGTCAGCAGGTTCAGGAACGGCTCGCCGACCTTCACGAGGCCGACATCGCGCATCACCTTGGTCCAGAACCGCGAGTACAGCAGGTGCAGGATCGCGTGCTCGATGCCGCCGATGTACTGGTCGGCCGGCAGCCAGTACTCGACGCGCGCATCCACCATGGCCGCATCGTTGCCGGCCGAGGCGTAGCGCAGGAAGTACCAGGACGAATCGACGAACGTGTCCATCGTGTCCGTCTCGCGGCGCGCGGGACGACCGCAGGTCGGGCACGTGCAGGCGACGAAGGATTCGAGCTTGGCGAGCGGGCTGCCGCTGCCGTCCGGCACGAGATGCTCCGGCAGCACGACCGGCAGGTCCTTGTCCGGCACCGGCACGTCGCCGCAGGCCTCGCAGTGGATGATCGGGATCGGGCAGCCCCAGTAGCGCTGGCGCGAGATGCCCCAGTCGCGCAGGCGCCACTGCACCTGCAGCGCGCCTAGATCCCGGGCCGCGAGATCGGCGGCGATCGCCTTGACGGCCGCCTCGTGGCCGAGCCCGTCGTACGGGCCGGAGGCGACGCACGTGCCCTCCTCGCCGTACCACGCCTGCCAGGCCGCGGTGGAATACGCCTGCCCGCCGACGTCGATGACCTGTGCGATCGGCAGGGCGTACTTCCTCGCGAAGGCGAAGTCGCGCTCGTCGTGACCTGGCACGCCCATCACGGCGCCCTCGCCATAGCCCATCAGCACGTAGTTGCCGACCCACACCGGTACGGCGACGCCGGTCAGGGGATGCGTGACCGTGAGTCCGGTCGGCATGCCCTTCTTCTCCATCGTCGCGAGGTCCGCTTCCATCACCGAGCCGCGCTTGCACTCCTCGACGAATGTCGCAAGCGCGGCGTCCGACTTCGCGGCATGCGTCGCGAGCGGGTGTTCCGCCGCGACGGCGACGAAGGTCACGCCCATCAGCGTGTCGGCGCGCGTCGTGAACACCTTGAGCTTGTGGGCATTGCCCTCGAGCTCGTAGGGGAACGCGATCGTCACGCCCTCGCTGCGGCCGATCCAGTTGGCCTGCATCGTGCGCACGCGCTCGGGCCAGCCCTCGAGCCGGCCGACGTCGTCGAGCAGTTCCTCGGCATAGCGCGTGATGCCGAGGTAGTACATCGGGATCTCGCGCTTCTCGATCAGCGCGCCGGTGCGCCAGCCGCGCCCGTCGATGACCTGCTCGTTGGCGAGCACGGTCTTGTCCACCGGATCCCAGTTCACGGTCCCGGTCTTCTTGTAGGCGACACCGCGCTCGAGCATGCGCAGGAACAGCCACTGGTTCCAGCGGTAGTACTCGGGGCGGCAGGTCGTGACCTCGCGGTCCCAGTCGAGCCCGAAGCCGAGCGCCTTCAGCTGGCGCTTCATCGTCGCGATGTTTTCGTACGTCCAGCGCGCGGGCGGCACGTTGTTGGCCATCGCCGCGTTCTCGGCGGGCAGTCCGAACGCGTCCCAGCCCATCGGCTGCAGCACATTCCGGCCCTGCATGCGCATGTAGCGCGAGATCACGTCGCCGATCGTGTAGTTGCGCACGTGCCCCATGTGCAGCCGACCGCTCGGGTACGGGAACATGGAGAGGCAGTAGTACTTCTCGCGGCTCGGATCCTCGACCGCGCGGAAAGTGCCGGCGTCGTCCCAGGCACGCTGGGCAGCGGCTTCGACGGCGGCGGGTTCGTAGGTGTCTTGCATGGGCCTGAAAACGGGCTGAAACGAACCGCCTAGGATACCGGAACGGGGTCCTGATTCGGGGCCCGACGGGTCCGGGATCGCCGCGGCGCGCCCGCAAGGCCGGGGCCGCGGGGCCCCGGCAGCCGGATCAGCCGGCGACGGCGCGGATCGCCCGGGCGACGCGCTCGATCCGGGCTTCCGGCAGCCCGGCGACGTTGATCCGGCTGTCGCCGGCCACGTACACGTGGTGATCCGCCGCGAGCGCCGCGACGGCCGCCGGGGGCAGGCCGAGCAGCGAGAACATGCCGCGCTGGCCGCGGATGAACCCGAACCGGTCATGGCCGAATTCGGCCGCGAGCGCCTCGGCGAGGCGGGCGCGGATCGTGCCGACGCGGATCCGCATCGCCTCGAGCTCGGCGAGCCACTCCGCCTTCAGGGCGGGGTCCTGGGCGATGGTCGCGACGATGGCGGCGCCATGGTCGGGCGGCATCGAGTACATGCGCCGGGCGAGGATCTGCAGGTGGTTCATCACGATGCCGGCCGTCGCCCGGTCGCCCGTCACGCCGATCACCGCACCGACGCGCTCGCGGTACAGCCCGAAGTTCTTCGAGCAGGACACCGCGATGAGCACCTCGGGTAGGCGTTCCGCGAGCATCCGGATGGGCGCTGCATCCGCGTCGAGGCCGTCGCCGAGGCCCTGGTAGGCGAGGTCCATCAGCGGCAGCAGCTGGCGGCGGGCGAGCAGCTCGGCGAGCTGCTCCCACTGCGCCGGCGCCAGGTCCTGGCCGGTCGGGTTGTGGCACGAGGCCTGCAGCAGCACGACGTCCCCCGCAGGCAGCCGTTCGAGCGCGCCCAGCATCCCCTCGAAGCCGAGGACGCCGCTCGCCGGGTCGTAGTACGGGTAGCCGTCGACGCCGAGGCCGGCGCCGCTGACCAGCGGCCGGTGGTTGGGCCAGGTGGGATCGGACACGAACACGCGCGTGCCGGGCCGCGCGCGCTGGATGAGGTCCGCCGCGAGGCGCACGGCGCCGCAGCCGCCCGGCGTCTGCAGCGTCACGACGCGCCCGGCCGCGCGCGCCGGGTGCAGGGCGCCGAGCGTCAGTTCCTCGATGAACGCCGCGAACGGGCGATTGCCGCCGGCGCCGACATAGGCCTTGGTGACCTGCTCGTCGAGGATCCGCTGCTCGGCCTTGCGCACGGCGCTCATGACCGGCGTGACGCCCGAGGCATCGCGGTACACGCCGACGCCGAGATCGACCTTGTCGGGGTCCGGATCGGCCGCGTAGGCCGCCATCACGGCCAGCAGGGCGTCCGGCTGCTGCGGTTCCAGCGTCTTGAACACGTCAGATCACTCCCCGTCGTATCTGGTCCAGCTCGATCGACTCGAACAGCGCGCGGAAATTGCCCTCGCCGAAGCCGCGATTGCCCTTGCGCTGGATGAGTTCGAAGAATATCGGACCGATCGCGTTCCGGGTGAAGATCTGCAGCAGGATCCCCGACTCGCGGCTGCCGTCGATCAGGATCCCGCGCTCGGCGAGGCGGGCGAGGTCCTCCTCGTGTCCGGTCACGCGCGCCTCGACGCCCTCGTAGTACGTGCCCGGCGTGTCCTGGAACTCGACGCCACGGCCGCGCAGCAGGTCCACGGTGCGGTAGATGTCGCCGGTCGCGAGCGCGATGTGCTGGATGCCCTCGCCCCCGTATTCGCTCAGGTATTCCTCGATCTGGCTCTTGTCGTCCTGGCTCTCGTTGATCGGGATCAGGATCTTGCCGCAGGGCGAGCCCATCGCCCGGGACAGCAGCCCCGTCTTCCTGCCCTCGATGTCGAAGTAGCGGATCTCGCGGAACCCGAACAGGCGCTCGTAGAAGCCGGCCCAGACGTCCATGTTGCCGCGGTGGACGTTGTGCGTCAGGTGGTCGATCAGCGTCAGCCCGGCGCCGCCGTCGGCGGGCACGGCGCCCGGGATCGGCACGAAGTCGACGTCGTAGATCGACTGCTCCCCGTAGCGGTCGACGAGGTAGATCAGGCTGCCGCCGATGCCGCGGATCGAGGGGATGTTGAGCTCCATGGGCCCCGCGGTGACCGGCCCGGGCTCCGCCCCGTGCTCGAGCGCGCGCCGGTAGGCGAACGCCGCGTCGCGCACGCGAAACGCCATCGCGCAGGCCGACGGCCCGTGGGCACGCGCGAACTGCTGGCCGAAGCCGTCAGGCTCGGCATTGATGATGAAGTTGATGCCGCCCTGGCGGTGCAGGGTCACGTTCTTCGAGCGGTGGCGGGCCACCGCGGGGAAGCCCATCCGGTCGAACACGCCGCGCAGCAGCTCGGGGTCCGGCGCCGTGTACTCGATGAACTCGAAGCCATCGGTCGCCATCGGGTTGTCGGGGGTCATCGGGGCCTCCTGGCTGGTGGCCCGCATCATAGGCGCCCGGCCCGCCCTGCGACGGCAACCCGCTTGCAGATGGGGCACGCGGCCGGCTGCTGGGCGCAACTGGATTGCGCATGTGGCTCATTCCCGGCAATCTGAACGCCGTGACCCGCCCCCGCCCCGCTGCCGCTCTCGACGAGGCCGACGTCCGCATCCTGGCGGCCCTGCAGCAGGATGCCTCGATCGCGAACCAGGATCTCGCCACGCTTGTGCACCTCTCGCCTGCCCCGTGCCTGCGGCGCGTGCGCCGCCTGCGCGAGCAGGGCTACATTCAGGGGATCGTCGCGCTCGTCGACCGCGACAAGCTCGGCCTCGAGGTCGCCGCCTACGCGTTCGTGACGCTCGACAGCCACCGCGCGGGCGCCGGCGAGCAGTTCGAGCAGCTGATCCGCCGGCGCCCGGAAGTCGTGGAGTGCGTACGCCTGAGCGGCGCCTACGACTACCTGACGCGGGTGATCGTGCCGTCGATGGCGGCGTACTCGGAATTCCTCGACCGCCAGCTGCTGCGCTGGCCGGCGGTGCGCTCGGTCAACACGAGCTTCGAGCTCGGGGTGCTGAAGCGCACGACCGCGCTGCCGCTCGTGCCGCCGAAGGTCCCGCCCGGGCGGGCGACCTGAGCCGGCCGCGCGATTGTCGCGCCCGGCCGGGCGTCGTACGCTCGGCATCACGCTCCGTCTCGCGAGACCTGTGATGAATGCCGCCGCACCGCCGCTGCTCACCGACCACCCGCTGCGCGCCGCGCTCAATGACGAAGTCCACGCCCGCCCCCCGGAAGCGCTGACCGCGCCGCTCGCCGCGTCGTTCCTCGCCCTGTATGCACCCGACGGCGACCGTGCCCTTGAGTGGGCGCACCTCGCGGCCCTCGCCGCGCGCCATGGCGTGCGGGTCGAAGGCCCGCCGAGGAGCCACCTCAGCCTCGACCTCGGGCCTTTCCGCGTGCGCTTCGAGCGGCACAGCGAATTCGCGCGCTACAAGTTCATCGTCAGCGGCGACACTGGCGCGCCGTTCGAGCACGTCGCGCTCGAACGCGTGCCGGCGGACTGGGTCGCGGGCCTCGGCGGACGGGTCATGGTCGCGACGCACATCGCGATCCAGAAGCTTGCGGGCCCGCTGCCGGATCCGGACGGGCTCGCAACGCGCCACTTCGACGGCCACGCCCTGATCGCGGCGGAGGTCGGCGAGGGGGCCGCGGTCGCGATGACGGATTTCCGCGTGCGACCGGACGGATTCGGCCGCCTGCTGATCTTCGACCGCACGCTGACGCCGCGGCAGATGGGCCGCATGCTGCAGCGACTGCTGGAGATCGATGCCTACCGGATGATGGCGCTGCTCGCCCTGCCGGTGGCGCGCGAGCTGGCGCCGTTCCTCGCGACCTGCGAAGCGGAGCTGAAAGCGATCACGTCCGCGCTCACCGGCGCGCGCGAGGCGGACGAACCGGCGCTGCTCGAGAGGCTCACGCACCTCGAGGCCTCCATCGAGAGCCGCATCGCCGGCAACGACTTCCGCTTCAGCGCGGCGGCCGCGTACTACGGGCTCGTACAGCAGCGCATCGGCGAGCTGCGCGAGGCGCGCATCGCCGGACTGCAGACCTTCCGCGAGTTCATCGAGCGACGCCTCGCGCCGGCGATGAACACCTGTCGCACGATGGACCGGCGCCAGGAATCGCTGTCGACGCGCGCGGCGCGCGCCAACGAACTGCTGGCGACCCGGGTCGACATCAGCCATGAGCGCCAGAACCAGCGCCTGCTGGAGTCGATGGACAACCGCGCGAGCCTGCAGCTGCGCCTGCAGACGACCGTCGAGGGGCTGTCGGTCGCGGCGGTGACCTACTACGCGGCGGGCCTGGTCGGCTACCTCGCCAAGGCGCTGAAGGCCGCCGGCCTGCACGTCGACGCGGAGCTCGCGGTCGGCATCAGCATCCCGATCATCGCGGCGGTCACCGCGCTCGGCGTCAGCCGGGTGCATCGCATGGTGGCCCGCTCGGGCCACTGAGCGAGGGCTGCGGGATCAGCGCGCCCGCCGGCGCGCGAGCGCGGCGGCAGCCAGGAGCGCGAGCGCGCCACCGAGCACCGGCCAGTTGCGCAGCCGCGCATACGGCGTGAGCCCCGCGTACGGCACGACCTCGGCGCGCAGCACGACGGCCTGGAACTGCGCCGAGCGCGCGGTCACGCGGCCATGCGGATCGATCACCGCCGAGATGCCGTTGTTGGTCGCGCGCATCAGCCAGCGCCCGGCCTCGAGCGCGCGCATGCGCGTGATCTGCAGGTGCTGGTGGGGCGCGGTCGAGTCGCCGAACCAGGCGTCGTTGCTGACGTTCACGAGCAGCGTCGCCTCGCCGAGGTACGCGAGCTGCTCGACCGCGTAGGCGTCCTCGTAGCAGATCGTCGCGGCGATCGTCTGGCCTGCGGCCCTGAGCGGCGGCTGGGCCGCGTCGCCCGGCAGGAAGTCGACGTAGCCGAGGCTCATCTTCGCCATCCACCCGCGCACGAACGCGGGCACCGGGAAGAACTCGCCGAACGGCACCAGGCGTCGCTTGTAGTACCACTGCTCGTCGTCCGACAGCGCCACGAGGCCGTTGCGGAAGCGCTCGCTCTTCGTGTCGTAGCGGACCTGCCCGAGCAGCAGGTCCGAGCCGTGGGCACGCGCCGCGCTGTAGATCGGCGCCAGGAACGGCACCGCCTCGTGGTACAGCTCCGGCAGCGCGGCCTCGGGCCAGACGATCAGGCGTGCACCGATCGCCTCGCCGGTGAGCCGGCCATACACCTCGCGCGCACGCAGGCGACCGGCCTCCTCCCACTTCGTGTCCTGCGCGGTCGCGCCCTGCACGAGCGCGACGCTGAGCGGCGCACCGACCGGGTGCGTCCAGTCGACGCGCGCGAGCGCCGCAGCGCCGCCCCACAGCACGAGCAGGAGCGCGGCGAGCGCGACGCGGGTGCGCGTCGTCGCGTGCACCGCGGCCAGCAGCGCCCCGGCGCTGACCGCCGTCGCGAGGCTCACGCCGTAGATGCCGACGATCGGCGCAAGGCCCGCGAGCGGCGTGTCGATCTGGCTGTAGCCGACCGCGAGCCAGGGGAAGCCGCTCAGCACCCAGCCGCGCAGCCATTCGGCGAGCACCCAGCCGGCGGGCAGGACCGCGAGCCACCGCCACGGCCCCGCTGGGGGCGCGAAGCGCGCCACCAGCGCACCGAGCAGCGCGGTGTAGCTCGCCATCAGCGCGACCAGGCCCAGCATTAGCACCACCGCGATCGCCAGCGGCGCCTCGCCGATCGTGTGGATGCTCGTGTACAGCCAGTAGGTCCCGGCGAGGAACAGGCCGGCGCCGAAGCCGAAGCCGATCGCGGCGGCACGCTTCGGCGGCGCGCCATCCCACGCCGCGAACAGCGCGGCGAGGCAGAGCAGCCCGAGCGGCCAGCAGGCGGTGGGCGCGAACGCGAGCGAATGCAGGGCGCCGAGCGGCACCGCGAGCCACGCCGCGTGCCGGCGCAGAATCGCGGCAGGCGCCATCAGCCGGCGGTGTCCGGCGGCAGGACGTCGCGCGGCGCGATCACGCGCAGCAGGTCGATGCGACGCTGGTCCGCGCGCAGCACCCGGAACTCGAAGTCAGCGAGGCGGACCGCGTCGCCACGACGCGGGACGCGGCCGAAGCCATGCGCGACCAGCCCGCCGACGGTGTCGAACTCGTCGTCGCTGAAGGCACTCGAGAAGTAGTCGTTGAACTCCTCGATCCGGGTCAACGCGCGCACGGTGTACTGGCGCTCGCCGTCGCGCCGGATCGGGAGGTCCTCCTCGACGTCGTATTCGTCGGCGATGTCGCCGACGATCTGCTCGATGACGTCCTCGATCGTGACGAGTCCGGCGACGCCCCCGTATTCATCGACGACGATCGCCATGTGGTGGCGATTCTTGCGGAACTCCTTGAGCAGCACGTTCAGGCGCTTGCTCTCCGGCACGAACACGGCGGGGCGCACGACCTCGCGGATGTCGAACTCGCCATTGCGGTTCTCGGCGTAGTGCCTGAGCAGGTCCTTGGCCAGCAGGATGCCGACGACCTGGTCGCGGTCCTCGCCGATCACCGGGAAGCGGGAGTGGCCTGACTCCACGACCACCGGCAGCAGCGTCTCCGCCGGGTCGTCGCGGTCCAGGACCGTCATCTGCGAGCGCGGCACCATGATGTCGCGCGCCTGCATCTCGCCGACCGCGAGCACGCCCTCGAGCATCTCGAGCGAGTCGGCGTCGACGAGGCCACGCTCCCCCGCGTCGCGGACCTCCTCGAGGAACTCCTCGCGGTCCTGCGGCTCGCCGGACAGGTTCTGCAGCACGCGCCTCAGCCAGCCGCGGCGCAGCGGTTCGCCACCCCGCTCAGCCACGGACGCTCACCCGGTACGGGTTCGGGAAGCCGAGCGCGCGCAACACGGCGATCTCGCGGCGCTCCATGCGCCGCGCCTCGTCGTCATCCTCGTGGTCGTGGCCGAGCAGGTGCAGCACGCCGTGCACGACGAGATGCGCCCAGTGGGCACGCAGCGCCTTGTGCTGCGCGCGCGCCTCGCGGGCGACGACGCTCGCGCACACGACGAGGTCGCCGAGCGGGCGCGGCTCGACCGCAGGCACGGGACCGGCGGGGAAGCTGAGCACGTTGGTGGCGTAGTCCCGGCCACGATAGTCGCGATTGAGGCGCCGGCCCTCGGCCGGTCCCACGACCCGCAGCGAGACCACCGCACGGGCGCCGCGACGGCCGGCCGCGGCGCCCGCCCACGCGCCGAGCAGGCGTGCCGACGGCACGCCGGTGACGCGCGGTGCGCGCGACACCTCGACGGCGAGCGTCATGTCTCGCCCCCGGCACGCTCGTACGCCTGCACGATGCGCTGCACGAGCGGGTGGCGGACGACGTCGCCCGAGGTGAACATCGTGAACGACACGCCGCGCACGCCCTGCAGCACGTCGAGCACGTGCCTGAGCCCCGACTGCCGGTTCGAGGGCAGGTCGGTCTGGGTGACGTCGCCGGTGACGACGGCCTTGGAGCCGAAGCCGATGCGCGTCAGGAACATCTTCATCTGCTCGACCGTCGTGTTCTGCGCCTCGTCGAGGATGATGAACGCGTCGTTGAGCGTCCGGCCACGCATGAACGCGAGCGGCGCGACCTCGATCACGTTGCGCTCGATCAGGCGCGTGACCTTGTCGAAGCCCATCATCTCCCACAGCGCGTCGTACATCGGCCGCAGGTAGGGATCGACCTTCTGGCTGAGGTCGCCCGGCAGGAAGCCGAGGCGCTCGCCGGCCTCGACCGCCGGACGCACGAGCACGATGCGCCGCACCCGGTCGGCGAGGAGCGCCTCGACGGCGCAGGCGACGGCGAGGTAGGTCTTGCCGGTGCCGGCCGGGCCGACGCCGAAGGTGAGGTCGGCCTGGCGGATCGCGGCGAGGTAGGCCGCCTGGTTGGCGCCGCGCCCGCGGATCAACCCGCGCTGCGTCTGCACCTGCACTTCGTCGGCCGCCGGCGTCGCGCCGGCACCCTGGGATTCCATGCCCGCCTCCTGGATCGCAAGGTGCACGTCGCGTGCCGACACGCCACCGGCCGAGCGGGTGTAGAGCTGGCCGAGCACGCGCGAGGCGTCGAGGGCGCGCGCGCCGCTGACCCGGAAATGATTGCCGCGGCGGTTCACGCTGACGCCGAAGCGGTTCTCGATCTGCCGCAGGTGCTCGTCGAGCGGACCGCACAGCGCCGCGAGGCGCTCGTTGTCGGCGGGCACGAGGTCGAACTCGCGGTCGGCGGCGGCCGGCGTGCTCACGCCGCCTGCCCGGCGCCGTCGGCGTAGCGGCCGCGCAGCGAATTGACCAGCGCCTCGGTGACGAGGACGTCGGCGAAACGCCCCATCAGCGAGGCCGGGCCGTCGAAGTTGACCCAGCGGTTGCACTCGGTGCGACCGGCGAGCAGCTGGCCGCGGCGCGCCGGACGCTCGACCAGCACGCGCACCGTGCTGCCGACCATCGCGCGACTGCGCGCCGCGGCGAACGCGCTGATGCGGTCCTGCAACTGCTCGAGACGGCGCTGCTTGACCTCGTGCGGGACGTCGTCCGCGAGCGAGGCGGCGGGCGTGCCCGGGCGGCGGCTGTAGATGAAGCTGAAGCTCTGGTCGAAGCCGACCTCGTCGATCAGCGCTAGCGTCGCCTCGAAATCACGGTCGGTCTCGCCGGGGAAGCCGACGATGAAGTCGGAGGTCACCGTGATGTCCGGGCGCACCGCGCGCAGGCGGCGCAACTTCTGCTTGAACTCGAGCACCGTGTAGCGGCGCTTCATCGCCGACAGGATGCGGTCGGAGCCCGACTGCACGGGCAGGTGCAGGTGCGAGACGAGCTCGGGCACGCGGCCATACACCTCGATCAGCCGGTCGGTGAAGTCGACCGGGTGCGAGGTCGTGTAGCGGATGCGCTCGATGCCGGGGATGGCGGCCACGTGCTCGATCAGCAGCGCGAGATCCGCCGGTTCCCCGTCCTCGAGCGCGCCGTCGTAGCCGTTGACGTTCTGCCCGAGGAGGGTCACCTCGCGCACGCCCTGCTCGGCGAGGTCGCGGACCTCGGCGAGCACCTGCGCGAACGGCCGGCTGATCTCCTCGCCGCGCGTGTACGGCACGACGCAGAAGCTGCAGTACTTGCTGCAGCCCTCCATGATCGAGACGAAGGCGGTCGCGGAGGACACTTCGGTGCGGGGCAGCTCGTCGAATTTCTCGTTCTCGGGGAAGCTGACGTCGACCTGCGGCCGGCCGGTCTGGCGAACGGCGGCGATCATCGCCGGCAGGCGGTGCAGGGTCTGCGGCCCGAAGACGAGGTCGACGAACGGGGCGCGGCCGATCAGCCCTTCGCCCTCCTGGCTCGCGACGCAGCCACCGACGCCGATGATCAGCGCCGGGCGGCGCGCCTTCATCTCGGCGAACACGCCGAGGTGCGAATAGACCTTGTCCTCGGCCTTCTCGCGGATCGAGCAGGTGTTGAGCAGCACGACGTCGGCCTGCTCCGGGTCCTCGGTGGGAACGAGGCCCTCGGCCGCACGCAGCACGTCCACCATGCGGGTGGAGTCGTACTCGTTCATCTGGCAGCCGAAGGTCTTGAGGTAGAGGTAGCCGGGCATGGGTGCTGTGGCGCGGAGCGACAAGGGTAACGCGTCGGACGCCCCCCCGGCAAAGGCGGCGCGTCGCCCGCGTCGCCGCGAATTAATTACAATTCAATGACTTGCCGGATATCTGCGGGCGTCAGAACGGGATTTCGTCGTCGATCATCCCGTCGTCGTGGGTCGGCGCCGGGGTCTGGTTGAACGACGCGTCCTGGGACGCGCCAGCGGCCGGCCGGCCGCCGCCGTAGCTGCTGCGGCCACCGCCGCCGCCCTCGCCACCCATGCCGCCGCGCCCGCCGAGCATCTGCATCTCGTTGCCGACGATTTCGGTCGTGTAGCGGTCGGCGCCGGTGTTCTTGTCCTGCCACTTGCGCGTGCGCAGGCGTCCCTCCACATAGACCTGCGAGCCCTTCTTCAGGTACTCGGCGGCGATCTCGGCGAGGCGGTCGAAGAACACGACCGTGTGCCACTCGGTCTGTTCCTTCTGCTCGCCGGTCTGCTTGTCGCGCCAGGAGTCACTTGTCGCGATGCGGACGTTCGTGACCGCCTTGCCGCTCGGCATGGACCGGGTTTCCGGGTCCTGCCCGAGGTTGCCGACGAGAATGACCTTGTTGATGCCGCGCGCCATGGGAACACTCCTGGGTAATGCCGGGCCGGACCCGCCGTCCGCCCGCCTGTCGTGGCCGCCAGTGTACCGCCGGGCGCCGCACATGCACGCCCCGAATCAGCCGCGAACGCGGAGAAATGCGCGGCTCAGCCCCGCTGCGGGCGGGCCACGAACCACCAGCCGAGGGCGGCGACCGTCGCGACGGCGAACACGCCGTGCACGCCGTAGTGGGTGCCGCGCACGACGCTCGCGACGTAGCCGCCCGCGCCTCCCCCGAGGGTCTGGGCGACGGCGAAGACGCTGAGCGCCGCGCCACGGATCTCGGCCGGCGCCGCCTGCGACAGCCGCGCCGGAAGCCGGGCCTCGAGGTAGTTGAACGCCGCGAAGAACGCGACCAGCGAGGCGGCCAGCGTCCAGTAGTTCCAGTACGAGAACGCGAGCGCGAGCAGCGAGGCGGCCAGCAGCAGCACGCCGAGGCGCAGCACCCGCCCCGGGACCTTGGCGCGTTCGGTGTAGAGCACGAACGGGATGGTCGGCGGCACCGAGGCGAGGAACACCCACAGGTACGTCTTCCAGTGGCCCTCGAGCGGGATGTGCAGGATGTCCCGGAGCGCGTACGGCACGCCGACGAAGGCCGCGGTCAGCACGAAGTTCAGCACGAACACGCCGAAGTGGTACGGCAGCAGCGCCGGCGTCAGCGCGGCGGCGAGTCCCGGGCCGCCGGCGCTGCGCGCCACCCGGCGATCGGCACCGTGTGGCACCGCCACGAACAGCAGCACGAGGCATAGCGCCGCGAGCGCCGCCATGATCCAGAACAGGCCCGGCACCCCGATCAGCGCCTCCAGCGGCGGCGCCGCGACCAGCGAGATCACGAACGAGCCGCCAATGCTGATGCCGATGACGGCCATGGCGCGGGTGCGGACCTCGGACCGCGTCAGGTCCGCGAGCAGCGCCGTCACGGGGCCGGACACGGCCCCGGACCCCTGCACGAGGCGCGCGGCAATGACGCCACCGATGGTCGTCGCGAGCGCACCGACGACCGAGCCCGCCGCGTACAGGACAAGACCGATCGCGATGACCGGCCGACGGCCCCAACGATCCGAGGCCATGCCAAAGGGCACCTGGAAGACCGCCTGGACGAGCCCGTAGGCCCCCATCGCGAGGCCCACGAGGCCTGCGCTCGCGGCCGGCAGGCTGCCGGCGTAGAGCGCGAGCACCGGCAGCAGCAGGAACAGGCCCAGCATACGCGCCGCGTAGATCGCGGCGAGGCCACCGAGCGCCCGGCGCTCGGCGGGATCGAGGCGCAGCCGGGGTGCCGGGGCACTGGGGGGGGCCGCCCCGTCGCTGGAAGGATGCACGAGTGTCTTACCTGAAAGTGGACGTGGCTTGTATTCTATCGAATTCGCCCGAAATTCCCGGAACACAGATGCACGAGATACGAATCCGCGGCGCGAGGACCCACAACCTGAAGGGGGTCGACCTCGACCTGCCCCGCGACAAGCTGATCGTCTTCACGGGACTCTCCGGGTCCGGCAAGTCCTCGCTCGCCTTCGACACCATCTACGCCGAGGGCCAGCGCCGCTACGTGGAGTCGCTGTCCGCCTACGCCCGCCAGTTCCTGTCGATGATGGAGAAGCCCGACGTCGATACGATCGAGGGCCTGTCGCCGGCGATCTCGATCGAGCAGAAGTCCACCTCGCACAACCCACGCTCGACGGTCGCGACGGTCACCGAGATCTACGACTACCTGCGCCTGCTGTACGCGCGCGCCGGCACGCCGCGCTGCCCGGACCACGGGCTCGAGCTCGCCGCGCAGACGGTCAGCCAGATGGTCGACCAAGTGCTGGAGCAGCCCGAGGGCACGGCGCTGCTGCTGCTCGCGCCGGTGGTCAAGGATCGCAAGGGCGAGCACGCGCAGCTGCTCGACGAACTCAAGAGCAAGGGCTTCGTGCGCGCGCGCATCGATGGCGCCGTGTTCGAGCTCGACGATCCGCCGACGCTCGACCTGCGCAAGAAGCACACGATCGAGGCGGTCGTCGACCGCTTCAAGGTCCGCGCCGACCTCGCGCAGCGCCTGGCGGAGTCGTTCGAGACCGCGCTCAGGCTCGGCAACGGCATCGCCTCGGTCGCGTTCCTGAACGAGCCGAAGCGCCCGGAACTCGTCTATTCCGACAAGTTCGCCTGCAACATCTGCGGCTGGTCGCTCTCCGAGCTCGAGCCGAGGCTGTTCTCGTTCAACAACCCGGCCGGCGCCTGCGCGACCTGCGACGGCCTCGGCGTGAAGCAGTTCTTCGACCCCGCGCGACTCGTCACGCAGCCGCATCTGTCGCTCGCCGCGGGCGCCGTGCGCGGCTGGGACCGCCGCAATGCCTACTACTTCACGCTGATCCAGTCGCTCTCGCGCCACTACAAGTTCGACGTCGAGGTGCCCTGGCGCGAGCTCGAACCGAAGGTGCAGGACGTGCTGCTGAACGGCAGCGGCGGCGACACGATCGAATTCCGCTACTTCGACGGCCGCGGCGGCACGTCCCGCAAGCGACACGCGTTCGAGGGCATCCTGCCGAACCTCGAACGGCGCTACCGCGAGACCGACTCGATGATGGTCCGCGAGGAGCTCGCCAAGTACCTCGGTTCCAAGCCCTGCCCGGACTGCGGCGGCACGCGGCTCAACACGGCCGCCCGCCACGTGTTCGTCGCGGGCCGCAACATCGCCGAGGTCACGGCGCTGTCGGTCAGCAGGGCGCTGCTGTTCTTCACCGAGCTCGAGCTGCCGGGCTGGCGCGGCACGATCGCGGTCAAGATCGTCAAGGAGATCCGCGACCGGCTCGGCTTCCTCGCCAACGTCGGCCTCGAGTACCTCACCCTCGATCGCAGCGCCGAGACGCTGTCGGGCGGCGAGGCCCAGCGCATCCGGCTGGCGAGCCAGGTGGGCTCCGGGCTCGTCGGCGTCATGTACATCCTCGACGAGCCCTCGATCGGCCTGCACCAGCGGGACAACCAGCGCCTGCTCGACACGCTGGTGCGCCTCAGGGACCTCGGCAACACGGTGATCGTCGTCGAGCACGACGAGGACGCGATCCGCCAGGCCGACTACGTCGTGGACCTGGGGCCCGGCGCCGGCGTACACGGCGGGCAGGTCGTCGCCAAGGGCAAGGTCGCGGACATCGAGCGCTGCAAGGCATCGCTGACGGGCCAGTACCTGTCGGGCACGACCCGCATCGAGATCCCGGCCAAGCGCCACCCGAACGACCCGAAGCGGCAGATTCGGGTCAAGAACGCGACCGGCAACAACCTCAAGAAGGTCACCGTCGACTTCCCGCTCGGCCTGCTGACCTGCGTCACCGGCGTGTCGGGCTCCGGCAAGTCGACGCTGGTGAACGACACCCTCTACCGCAAGGTCGCGCAGGTGCTGAACGACGCCGGCGACGAGCCGGCGCCGTGCGAGGGCGTCGACGGGCTGCAGCACATTGACCGCGTGATCGACATCGACCAGAGCCCGATCGGGCGCACGCCGCGCTCGAACCCGGCGACCTACACGGGCGTGTTCACGCCGATCCGCGAGATGTACTCGCAGACCCCGGAGGCCCGCGCGCGCGGCTACGAGCCCGGTCGCTTCAGCTTCAACGTCAAGGGCGGCCGCTGCGAGGCCTGCCAGGGCGACGGCGTGATCCAGGTCGAGATGCACTTCCTGCCGGACGTGTACGTCCCCTGCGACATCTGCAAGGGACGCCGCTACAACCGCGAGACGCTGGAGATCCGCTACAAGGGCAAGACGATCCACGAAGTGCTCGAGATGACGATCGAGGACGCGCACGCGTTCTTCCAGGCGGTGCCGGTGATCGCGCAGAAGCTGCGCACGCTGCTCGACGTCGGCTTGTCGTACGTCCGCCTCGGCCAGAACGCGACCACGCTGTCCGGCGGCGAGGCGCAGCGCGTGAAGCTCGCCAAGGAGCTGTCCAAGCGCGCCACCGGGCGCACGCTCTACATCCTCGACGAGCCGACCACCGGGCTGCACTTCCACGACATCGCCCAGTTGCTCGTGGTGCTGGCGCGACTGCGCGACGAGGGCAATACGGTGGTCGTCATCGAGCACAACCTCGACGTGGTGAAGACGGCGGACTGGATCATCGACCTCGGTCCCGAGGGCGGCGACGGTGGCGGTCGCGTGCTCGGCTGCGGTACGCCGGAGGAGATCGCGAAGCTGCCGGGTTCGCACACCGGCGAGCACCTCGCGATCCAGCTCGCACGGCACCCGGCCCCGGCGAAGGGACGCAAGGCGCGCTGAGCGCGCTTCAGGGGCGCTCGAGCAGCGGGGCGTTGGTGCTGACGAAGGTCTGGCGCACTTCGCCGTCGCGCACGCGTTCGTCGTAGCGGCCGCGCGTGTAGGACATCACGATCTGGCGCCAGAAGCTGACCGCGCGCGAGTTGGCGGTGGCCTCGGTGATCTCCCAGCGACCGGCGAAGCGACTGAAGATCAGGGCGGCCGCCGCGCGCCCGATGCCGCGGCGCCGGAACGCGCGGCGGATGAAGAATTCGGCCATCCGGAACTCGACCGCGCCCTGTGCGGTGCTCGCGACCAGCGGCCGCGACACGAGCGCGAAGCCTGCGGCGCGTCCGCCGTCGAGCAGCAGCAGCGGATGGGAACGATCATCGCGGAACCAGCGCGCCAGCAGCTCGGCATGGCGCTCGCCATGCTCGCCGAGCACCGGGAACACGCCGGTGCCGGAGTGCATCGCAGCCGACAGTTCCTCGAGGTACTCCGGATAGACCGCCTGGATCCAGCGCTGGTCCTCGTCGGAGCGTCGTGCGTCGCGTAGCGTCACGCTCATGGCGTCATGACCGCCGTGGCTGGGCCCGTGCCCGGCCCGGAAATGAAAAAACCGGGTGGATCCACCAGCAAAGCTGGCGATCCAACCCGGTTCCTAATCGCAAACGCTTGCGCGTTTGGATTACTGCTTCGGAGCTTCGGCCGGAGCAGCCGGAGCGGCACCAGCAGCCGGAGCAGCAGCGTCGGCAGCCGGAGCGGCGGCGTCAGCAGCAGGAGCAGCGGGAGCAGCAGCAGGAGCAGCAGCGTCGGCAGCCGGGGCGGCCGGAGCAGCAGCATCCTTGTTGCCACCGCAAGCAGCGAGGGCCAGCGCCAGCGCAGCGGCGCCAAAGGCGATTTTCACGTTCATCGGTCAATACCCCAAATTCAAGGTGTGGTGAGAAATCGCGGCCGGTCCGGCGGTCGACGAAGGCCCGTCCCGGTCCACGGGCCGGAATTGTACAGGCTTTCACCCAAAAAGCGCGAGATCTTGCGGCCGTGGCGCGACCGGGCCGATCCCCACTACACTCGCGCGCGGCGGACGCATGCTGGCGCCGCCTGGAAACGGGGGAACCGATGCACACCGACGATACGCTGGACGCGCTTTTTCCGGCCCACGTGGCCGCCCTGGTGGACCGGACCGCGCGGGCGCTCGAGGCGACCGGCACCTCGGCGCTGGTCATCGGCTCCGGCTTCCTGCACTACCGTTTCCTCGACGACCACTCCTACCCGTTCACGACCAACCCGCACTTCCGGGAGTGGGTGCCGGCCGACGACGCGCCAGGGTCCTTCCTCGTGATCCGGCCGGGCGCGCGACCCGTGCTCGTGTTCCACCAGCCCGAGGACTACTGGCACAAGCCCCCGGCGGCGCCCTCGGGTCGCTGGACGGCGTGCTTCGACGTCGTCCTGGTGCGCGAGCCGCGAGACGCACGCGAGCACGTGCCGGCCGGCGCGGCGTTCATCGGCGAGCGCTTCAACGGCATGGACGACTGGGGCTTCGGGGCCGTGAACCCGCAGCCGCTGATGGACCGCCTGCACTGGGACCGGGCGGCGAAGACGCCGTACGAACTCGCCTGCATGCGGCGTGCCTCCGCGGCCGGCGTGCGCGGGCACCGCGCGGCCGTCGCCGCGTTCCGCGCCGGCGCATCCGAGTACGAGATCCACCTCGCCTATCTCGCGGCCTGCGGCCACACCGAGGCGGGACTGCCCTACCCGAACATCATCGCCCTGAACGAAGGCGCGGCGATCCTGCACTACACGGATGTCCAGCACACGAAACCCGCGGCACGGCACTCGATGCTGATCGACGCGGGCGCTCAGTTCCGCGGCTATGCCTGCGACATCACGCGCACCCACGCGGCCCGCGACGGCGCATTCGCCGAGCTGATTGCCGGCATGGATGCGCTGGAGCTCGCGCTGTGCGCCATGGTCAGGCCCGGCGTGCACTACCCGGAGATCCATCTCGCGGCGCACCGGCTGATCGGCGAGCTGCTGGTGTCGCAGGGCATCATCCTGTGCTCGGCCGAGGCGGCCCTCGAGACGGGGCTGACGAGCGTGTTCTTCCCGCACGGCATCGGCCACCTGCTCGGCCTGCAGGTGCACGACATCGGCGGTCACCAGGCCGCCGCCAGTGGCGGGACGATGCCGCCGCCAGCCGGGCATCCGTTCCTGCGCCTGACGCGGACGCTCGAGCCCGGCACGGTCGTGACCATCGAGCCCGGGCTCTACTTCATCGACCTGCTGCTGGCGAAGGCGCGCGCGGACGGGCGCGGCCGCAACATCGACTGGGCGAAGGTCGCCGAACTCGCACCGTACGGGGGCGTCCGCATCGAGGACGACGTCGTCGCGACGTCCGCGGGGCCAGAGAACCTGACCCGCGACGCGTTCGCGGCATCCGCCGCCTGACCGGCGCCGGATAAAAAAAGGCCGGGGGGTTACCCCGGCCTACTACTATGACGACCCGGTGCCACAAGGGTCACCGGAAATCGTCGGACTAACCTTCTCAGGCCGCAGCCTTCTTGGCGCGCGGCTTCTTCGCGGCCGGGGCCGCCTCGGCGTCAGCCGCCTTCTTGGCCTTCTTCGCAGGCTTCGCCGCGTCCGCCGACTGCTCGGCCGGAGCCGCTGCAGCGGCCTTCTCGGTGAGCTGCATCAGCGCCATCGGCGCGGAGTCGCCCGGGCGCGGCTCCATCTTCAGGATGCGGGTGTAGCCACCGGCACGCGCGGCGAAGCGCGGGCCGAGGTCCGTGAACAGCTTCTCGACGAGGGCCTCGTCACGCAGCTTCGCGAACGCACGGCGACGGGCCGCCTGGCTGTCGGTCTTGCCGAGCGTGATGATCGGCTCGACGACCCGACGCAGCTCCTTGGCCTTCGGGACGGTGGTGCGGATGGTCTCGTAGCGCAGCAGGGCTGCGGAGAGGTTCCGCATCAGCGCGGCGCGATGCGAGCTGTTTCGCGACAGCTGGCGGCCGGAATTTTGGTGACGCATTTACTTACTCTTCGCTAACTGAAGGGCCGACGCGAGCGTCAGGCCGTCTTGTATTCGTCTTCGCGACGCAGGGTCGGCGGCGGCCAGCCCTCGAGGCGCATGCCCAGCGACAGACCGTGGCTCTCGAGGACTTCCTTGATCTCGGTGAGCGACTTCTTGCCGAGGTTCGGCGTGCGAAGCAGCTCAACCTCGGTGCGCTGCACCAGGTCGCCGATGTAGTGGATGTTCTCCGCCTTGAGGCAGTTCGCGCTGCGGACCGTGAGCTCGAGCTCGTCGACCGGGCGCAGCAGGATCGGGTCGAACTGGGTCTCGACGGTCTTCGCCGAACCCTCTTCCTGGCCCTGCAGGTCCACGAACACCGACAGCTGGTCCTTGAGGATCGCGCCGGCGCGCCGGATGGCTTCCTCGGGATCGATCGTGCCGTTGGTCTCGATGTCGATGATCAGCTTGTCGAGGTCGGTGCGCTGCTCGACGCGGGCCGATTCGACGTTGTAGGTCACGCGG
This sequence comes from uncultured Pseudomonadota bacterium, assembly GCA_903884235.1. Classification (GTDB taxonomy): domain Bacteria; phylum Pseudomonadota; class Gammaproteobacteria; order Steroidobacterales; family Steroidobacteraceae; genus CAIKZZ01. The sequence continues at coordinate 13,669 of CAISEB010000016.1, read as the reverse complement.
CGCACGGGCGAGAACGACGCGTCGAGCTGCAGGCGGCCGATCGGGCGCGTCTGCTCGTCGAAGCTGCGGGCAACCGCCGGGCGATAGCCGCGGCCGCGCTCGATCTTCAGCGTCATGTTGAGCTCGCCGGCCTTCGTCAGGTTGGCGATCACGAGGTCCGGGTTCAGGATCTCGACGTCGTGGTCGCCCTGGATGTCACCGGCGCGCACCGGGCCCGGGCCCTTCTTGACGAGGCGCAGCTCGGACTCGTCGCGCGCATGCATGCGCACGGCGACCTGCTTGAGGTTCAGCAGCACGTCGACGACGTCCTCCTGGACGCCCTCGATCGAGGTGTACTCGTGGAGAACGCCATCGATCTCGACTTCGGTGATCGCGGCACCCGGCAGCGACGACAGCAGCACGCGACGGAGCGCGTTGCCGAGCGTGTGGCCGAAGCCCCGCTCGAACGGCTCGATGACGACGCGCGCATGCCGGGGTCCCTGCTCGGTGACCTTGACGACACGCGGCTTCAGAAACTCTGCGACGGATCCCTGCATAGGAGGCACCTGGTTCGGAAACTGCGACCCGCCGGACGGGCCGGCGGGCCAGGAATCGGCTTACTTCGAGTACAACTCGACGACGAGGTTCTCGTTGATGTCCGGCAGAATTTCGTCCCGATCCGGGATCGACTTCAGCGTACCGGTCATCTTCTTCTCGTCGACCAGCACCCAGTCGGGGAAGCCCGACGAGGCGGCGATCGCAAGCGCAGCGGCAATGCGGCCCTGCGTCTTCGCGTGCTCGCGCACTTCGACGACGTCGCCCGCAGCGCACTGGTAGGAGGCCACGTTCACGACCTTGCCGTTCACCGAGATGCCCTTGTGGGACACCAGCTGGCGCGCTTCGGCACGGGTCGAGGCGAAGCCCATCCGGTAGACGACGTTGTCGAGGCGACGCTCCAGGGCCTTCAGCAGGTTCTCACCCGTGGCGCCCGGGCGGCCGGCCGCCTTGTGGTAATAGTTGCGGAACTGCCGCTCGAGCACGCCGTACATGCGGCGCAGCTTCTGCTTCTCGCGCAGCTGCACGCCATAGTCGGACAGGCGCTGCTTGCGCTCGCCCTTGATGCCGCCCGGCGGCACTTCGAGCTTGCACTTCGATTCGAGCGACTTGACGCCGCTCTTCAGGAAAAGATCAGTACCCTCGCGACGCGAGAGCTTGCACTTGGGACCGAGATACCTAGCCATTGCGTTCCTCGAATAGGGTCGCGTTTAAGCGCCCGTCAGACGCGCCGCTTCTTGGGCGGGCGGCAGCCGTTGTGCGGAATCGGCGTGACGTCCGCAATGCTGGTGATCTTGAGACCACAACCGTTGAGTGCGCGCACCGCCGACTCGCGACCGGGGCCGGGGCCCTTCACGCGAACCTCGACATTGCGCACGCCATATTCCTGAGCCGCGACACCGGCCTTCTCAGCCGCGACCTGCGCGGCGAACGGGGTGCTCTTGCGCGAACCGCGGAAGCCGCAGCCGCCGGAGGTCGCCCACGACAGCACGCCGCCCTGGCGGTCGGTGATCGTGATGATCGTGTTGTTGAAGGAGGCGTGCACGTGAGCGATCGCATCGCTGACCTGGCGCCGCGCCTTCTTGACGCGCGGTGCCTTCTTGTCGCCACCGCCACCCTGTTGTTTCTGTTCGGCCATTCTCGGAGTTTCCTAGGAAAGAGAGAGGATCGAGCTCAAGCCTTGCCCGGAGGCGCGTTGAGCTTGACCGCCGCCTTGCGCGGGCCCTTGCGCGTGCGCGCATTGGTGCGCGTACGCTGGCCGTGCATCGGCAGGCCCTTGCGGTGACGGATGCCACGGTACGAACCCATGTCCATCAGACGCTTGATGTTCATCGCCGTCTCGCGGCGCAGGTCACCCTCGACCGTGACGCGCGCGATGAACGAGCGCAGCGCGGTGACCTCGGCCTCGGTGAGGTCCTTGGTCTTCGTGGTCGGCGCGACACCCGTGACTTCGCAGGCGTCGCGAGCCGTCTGGCGGCCGATGCCGAAGATGTGGGTGAGCCCGATGACGATGTGCTTGTTCATCGGGATATTGATGCCGGCAATGCGAGCCATGTGCTGCCCTGAAGAATGCGTTGGGAAAAGTTCGCTAGCTTAGCCAAAAACCCGGGTTTCCTCAACCGACCCGCCGTTCCTGGTTCCGGATCCGCTGGCTTCCCGGGTCTAACCCTTGGAATCCATTACGGAATTCGAAACCTGACGACGCGGCTGGCGGAGGCGCCCCGTGTTAGCCCTGACGCTGCTTGTGGCGAGCGTCGGAGCAGATGATGTAGACGATGCCGCGACGACGGACGACCTTGCAGTTCTTGCAGATCTTCTTGACGGACGGACGGACTTTCATTTCAAAGAACCTCGCAGGAACGACCGCTGGTCGCGCTTAGCGCGACGAACCCGAACGGCCCGTGCCGCCCAGATTGGCCTTCTTGATCAGACCGGAATACTGATGGGAAACCATGTGGGCGTTGAGCTGGGCGATGAAGTCCATCACGACGACCACGATGATCAGGAGCGACGTACCACCGAAGTAGAACGGTACATTGCCCCAGGAAATAAGCAGCTCGGGCAGCAGGCAGACGCTGGTCACGTAGAACGCGCCCCACAGCGTCAGGCGCGTCAGCACCTTGTCGATGTACTCGCCGGTCTGCTGGCCGGGGCGGATGCCGGGAATGAAGGCGCCGGCCTTCTTCAGGTTGTCCGCGGTCTCGCGCGAGTTGAATACGAGGCCGGTGTAGAAGAAGCAGAAGCCGATGATCAGCGCCGCGTAGATCATCATGTGCAGCGGCTGGCCGTAGCCAAGCGCGGCCGAGATGTTCTGCATGGTCGTCTTCAGCCAGCCGCCGAAGCCGCTCGAGTCGGCCGCGGCACCGGTGCCGATGAAGTTCGCGAGCGTCGCCGGGAACAGCAGCAGCGAGGAGGCGAAGATCGGCGGGATCACGCCCGACATGTTGAGCTTGAACGGCAGGTGGCTCGACTGGCCGGCCAGCATCTGGCGCCCGACCATGCGCTTCGCGTAGTTGACCGCGATGCGGCGCTGGCCGCTCTCGACCCACACGACGAAGAACGTCACGGCGCCGACGACCAGCAGCAGGATGATCGCGAAGGCCGGGTTCATCTCGCCCGTGCTCATCTGCGTGATGGTGTTGCCGATCGCCGCGGGCAGGCCCGCGACGATGCCAGACAGGATGATCATCGAGATGCCGTTGCCGATGCCGCGTTCGGTGATCTGCTCGCCGAGCCACATCAGGAACATCGTGCCGGTCGTCAGGGTGACGGTGGCGACGAAGATGAAGTACGGGCCCGGGTTCAGGACCATGCCCTGCGCCTGGAACGCATACGCGGCGCCGGCGCCCTGGAAGAACGCGAGCGCGATCGCGGAATAACGGGTCAGCTGCGTGACCCGGCGACGGCCGGCCTCGCCTTCCTTCTTCCACTCCGCCCAGGGCGGGTACACCACGGCGACCATCTGGATGATGATCGAAGCCGAGATGTAAGGCATCACGCCGAGCGCGAAGATCGACAGGCGCGACATCGCGCCGCCGGAGAACATGTTGAACAGGCCGAGGATCGTCCCTTCCTGCTCCTGGAAGAACTTCGCGAGCTTGATCGGGTCGATGCCGGGCGTCGGGATGAAGGTCCCGGTCCGGTAGACGATCAGCGCGCCAACCAGGAATAACAGGCGCTGGCGGATCTCGGTAAGCCGCGTGGCGTTACCGAGACCTGCAATAGCGTTGGAACCTGAGCTCGCCATGGTAGTTACTCGAACTTCCCGCCGGCCGCTTCGACGGCCGCGCGCGCACCCTTGGTCGCGGCGAGACCGCGGACGATGACCGACGTGGCGATCTTGCCCGACAGGATGACCTTGACCTTCTCGATGCCAGCCGGGACGGCGCTCGCGGCCTTGAGGGCGGCGAGGTCGACCGAGCCACCGTTCTTGGCGGCGACCTTGGCGAGCGTCTCGAGCGTGACTTCGCCGCGGGTCGGCTTCACGTGGGAGATGAAGCCCATCTTCGGAAGGCGACGCTGCAGCGGCATCTGGCCACCCTCGAAGCCGACCTTGTGGTAGCCACCCTTGCGGGCGCGCTGACCCTTGACGCCGCGGCCGCAGGTCTTGCCCTGGCCGGCGGACGCACCACGACCGACGCGAAGTCGCGGCTTCTTGCTGCCCTCGGCGGGGCTCATGTTGTTCAGCTTCATGGCTCTAGATTCCTCAGGCCTTCTCGACCGCGAGCAGGTGGCTCGCCGCGTTGATCATGCCGCGGTTCGGGGCCGTATCGATGACCTCGACCGTGTGTCCAATGCGACGCAGCCCCAGACCCCGCACGGAGGCCTGGATGTTCTTCAGCTGGCCAGCCGTGCTCTTCTTCTGCGTGACCTTGATCTTGCCGCTCATGTCAGTTCCTCAGGATCTCCGGCCTTCAGGCCAGGATCTCCTCGATCGACTTGCCGCGCTTGGCCGCGATCGCGTCCGGGGACGCCATCAGGGACAGGGCATTGAACGTTGCCCGCACGACGTTGATGGGATTGCGCGAGCCGTAGCTCTTCGCGAGCACGTTGCGGACGCCCGCACACTCGAAAACCGCGCGCATTCCGCCGCCGGCGATGACGCCGGTACCGTCGGACGCAGGCTGCATGTACACGCGCGTCGTGCCATGACGGCCCTTCACCGCGTAGTGGATCGATTCCGCGCGCAGCGGCACGTTCAGCATGTTCTTACGCGCCTGCTGCATCGCCTTCGCGATGGCAGTCGGCACTTCGCGGGCCTTGCCGTAGCCAAAGCCGACGCGGCCCGAACCGTCGCCGACGACGGTGAGTGCCGTGAACCCGAACTGCCGGCCGCCCTTGACGACCTTCGCCGTGCGGTTGACCGCAACGAGCTTCTCGATCAGGTCGTCGCCGCTGGCCGTCTTTTCCGGTCTCGCCATGGTTAGATTCCTGCCTGCAAATTCTGCTTAGAAAACCAGGCCGCCCTCGCGGGCGGCATCAGCCAGCGCCTTGACGCGGCCGTGGTAACGAAAGCCGGCGCGGTCGAAGGCGACGGTGGTGATGCCAGCGGCCTTGGCCCGCTCCGCGATCGCCTTGCCCACCGCAGCGGCTGCGGCAACGTTGCCGGTGCCCTTGAGGTCGGCGCGCACTGCTTCCTGCACCGTCGAGGCACTGACGAGCACCTTGCCGCCATCGCCGTCGATGATCTGGGCGTACATGTGCTGCGGCGTGCGGTGCACGGTGAGGCGCGCGACGCGAAGCTCGCGGATCTTGGCCCGGGTCCGGGTGGCACGGCGGAGGCGCGTGCCCTTTTTGTCGATGATCTTCTTCATGGCGCCTTACTTCTTTTTGGCTTCCTTGAGCTCAATCTTCTCGCCCGCGTAGCGGACACCCTTGCCCTTGTATGGCTCGGGCGGACGGAAGCTGCGGATGTCTGCGGCGACCTGACCGAGCTTCTGCCGGTCCGTGCCCTTGATCAGGATCTCGGTCTGGCTCGGCGTCTCGATCGTGATGCCTTCCGGCACCGGGTACGAAACCGGATGCGAGAAGCCGAGCGTCAGGTTCAGGGCCTTGCCCTGCACCGCGGCGCGGTAACCGACGCCGACGAGCTCGAGCTTGCGCTCATAACCCTTGCTGACGCCCGTCGCCATGTTGGCGAGGAGCGCGCGCGTCGCACCGGCGAGCGCCCACTGCGCCGTGCTCGGCGTGGCGGCCTCGATCTTGACGTTGAGCGTCTGCGCGTCCTGCGCGACGGCGATGCCGGCGGCGAGGTTGAGCGAGAGGCTGCCCTTGGCACCCTTCAGCGTGACGCTGCCGGCCGCGACGGTCGCGGTCACGCCCTGCGGCAGCGGAACGGGCTTTTTAGCAACTCTGGACATGGTCGTTCCTTTACGAAACCAGGCCGAGGACTTCGCCGCCCTGGCCGACCTTGCGCGCCTGGCGATCCGTCATCACGCCCTGCGACGTGGACACGATCGCGATACCGAGGCCGCCGAGCACCTTCGGTATCTCCGTCTTGCCGCGGTAGGTCCGCAGGCCGGGACGGCTGACGCGCTCGATGCGCTCGATGACCGGACGGCCCTCGTGGTACTTCAGCAGCAGCGTGAGCGTCGTCTTGGCGCCTTCGGTGCTGGTGGAGAAACCCGCGATGTAGCCCTCGTCGCGCAGCAGCTGCGCGATCGAAACCTTCAGCTTCGAGGCGGCGCAGGTGACTTCCGTCTTGCGCGCGGCCTGGCCGTTGCGAATACGCGTGAAGAGATCGGCAATGGGATCAGTCATGCTCATGAACGCGTCCTCACCAGCTCGCCTTCGCCAGGCCAGGGATCTCGCCCTTGTTGGCGGCCTCGCGCAGCTTGGTGCGCGCGAGCCCGAACTTGCGGTATACGCCCCGCGGGCGACCGGTCACCGAGCAGCGGTTGCGCTGACGGTTCGGATTGGAGTCGCGCGGCAGCTTCTGCAGCATTTCCTGCGCGGCGATGCGGTTGTCCGTGGAGGTCTTCGGATTGCGAATGATCTCCCGCAGCTTGGCGCGCTTCACAGCGTGCTTCTTGGCGAGTGCCTCGCGCTTCTTCTCGCGCATGAGCATGTTGGTCTTGGCCATTGCCGTTACCTTTGCGGACTGCTGTCGGCTTACTTACGGAAGGGGAAGTTGAACGCGGTCAGGAGCGCCTTCCCCGACTTGTCGTCGAACGCGGTCGTCGTGATCGTGATGTCCATCCCGCGAACCTTGTCGACCTGGTCGTATTGGATCTCGGGGAAGATGATCTGTTCCTTGACGCCGAAATTGTAGTTGCCACGGCCGTCGAACGAGCGCGGCGAGACGCCACGGAAGTCACGGATGCGGGGCATTGCGATGCTGATGAGGCGATCGAGGAACTCGTACATGCGCGCGCCGCGAAGCGTGACCTTGGCGCCGATCGCCAGGCCCTCGCGCAGCTTGAACGAGGCGATCGACTTGCGCGACTTGCAGAGCAGCGGCTTCTGGCCGGTGATCTTGACCAGGTCGCCAACGGCGTTGTCGATCAGCTTCTTGTCGGCAACCGCCTCGCCAACGCCCATGTTGATGGTGATCTTCTCGATCCGCGGAACCTGCATGGGATTCGTGAGCTCCAGCTCCTTCATGAGCTGGGGCACGATCGTCGCAAGGTATTGCTTGTGGAGCCTGGTGGTCATGATGCTCGAGTCCTGTGTCCGGTTTGGAGAGCGACGACGCCTTAGGCGTCGACGACCTCTCCGTTCGACTTGAAGACGCGCACCTTGCGGCCGTCGTCCAGCTTCTTGTAGCCGACGCGATCACCCTTCTTGGTGGCAGGGTTGAACAGCATCACGTTGGAGGCGGCGATGGCCGCTTCCCGCTGCACGATGCCGCCGGCGACGCCCGCCTGCGGATTCGGCTTCGTGTGCTTCTTGACCATGTTCACGTTCTCGACGACGAGCGTGTCGTCATCGTTAACGCGGATCACGGTGCCCTGGCGGCCCTTGTCGCGGCCGGTCGTCACGATGACGCGGTCGCCCTTGCGAATTCGGTGCATTTTCCTGTCCCCGTCTCTGTGCCGCGGTCCCTTACAGGACCTCGGGGGCGAGAGAGATGATCTTCATGAACTGGGCGGTGCGCAGCTCGCGCGTCACGGGCCCGAAGATACGGGTGCCGATCGGCTCAAGCTTGTTGGTCAGCAGCACGGCGGCGTTGCCGTCGAAACGGATCAGCGACCCGTCCGCACGACGAACACCGAAGCGGGTGCGCACGACGACGGCGTCGTAGACCTCGCCCTTCTTGACCTTGCCGCGCGGGATGGCGTCCTTGACGCTCACCTTGATCACGTCGCCTACGCTCGCGTAGCGACGCTTCGAGCCGCCCAGCACCTTGATACACATCAGGCTCTTGGCACCGCTGTTGTCAGCCGCCGCGAGCAGGGTTCGCATCTGGATCATGTCGATGTTTCCCTGTTACTTCAGCGCGCGCCGCGCGAGACGACGCGCACGAGCTTGTAGCTCTTGCGGCGGGACAGCGGGCGGCACGGGGTGATGTCCACCGTATCGCCAGCCTGGCATTCGTTGTTCTCGTCGTGGGCGAGCAGCTTCGTCGTGCGACGGACGTACTTGCTGTACGTCGGGTGCTTGATGAGGCGCTCGATCTCGACCGCGATGGTCTTGTCCATCTTGGTGCTGACGACGCGACCGGTAATCGTGCGGATGGCGGCAGCCGCCGGCGCGGTGGAAATCTCGGCGGACATCAGACCTTACCTCCGACGCGCTTCTGGCTGAGCGCCGTCTTAATGCGCGCAATCGTCTTGCGCACCTTGCCATGCTGGTCGGGCTTTGCGGGCTGGCCGGCAGCGGCCGCCATCCGCAGGTTGAACTGCTCACGACGCAGCTTGAGGAGTTCCTCGTTCAGCTGCTCGGGCGTCTTGTTCGCGTATTCGTTGCTCATGTGCTTTCTCGTGCTCCGGCTCAGCGCACGTTGCGCTTCACGAAGGTGGTGGGCACCGAGAGCTTGGCCGAAGCCAGGCGGAACGCCTCGCGGGCATTCTCCTCGGTGATGCCTTCCATCTCGAACAGCACCTTGCCGGGCAGCACGCGGGCCACCCAGTACTCGACGTTGCCCTTGCCGGAGCCCATTCGGACTTCGAGAGGCTTGGCGGAAACCGGGATGTCCGGGAATACCCGGATCCAGATCTGGCCACCGCGCTTCACGTAGCGGGTCATGGCGCGACGGGCGGCCTCGATCTCGCGCGAGGTCATCCGGCCGCGGCCGGTGGCCTTCAGCGCGAATTCACCGAACGCGACGGTGCTGCCGCGGTGCGCGGAGCCCGAGTTCGTGCCCTTGAACTGCTTGCGGTACTTGGTTCGCTTTGGCTGCATCATGGTCGTGATTCCGGTACGCGGGCCTTAGGCCGCGGGTGCCGCCTCGGACTGGAGGGCGGCGGCAGCGGCGTCGACATTCGCCTGCTCGGCGTCGAGCACGGACTTGTCGAACACCTCGCCCTTGAAGATCCACACCTTGACGCCGATGACGCCATAGGTCGTGCGGGCCTCGGCAAAGCCGTAGTCGATGTCGGCGCGGAACGTGTGCAGCGGGATGCGGCCCTCGCGGGTCCACTCCGTGCGCGCGATCTCCGATCCGTTCAGGCGACCCGATGCGCGGACCTTGATGCCGAGCGCGCCACTGCGCATCGTGTTCTGCACGGCGCGCTTCATGGCGCGGCGGAACATCACGCGCTTCTCGATCTGCTGGGCGATGCCCTCGGCGACGAGCTGCGCGTCCATCTCGGGCTTGCGGATCTCGGCGATGTTGAGGCGCACGTCCTGCACCGGCAGCTTCATGCGACGGGCAACTTCGGCGCGGACCTTCTCGATGTCCTCGCCCTTCTTGCCGATCACGATGCCAGGGCGCGCCGTGTGGATCGTGATGTTGACGCGACGGGCCGCACGCTCGATGTGGATGCGGCTCACGGAGGCGTCGGCAAGACGCTTCTTCAGGAACTCACGCACCACGTAGTCGGTGTGGATGAGGCCCGGGAACGTCTTCGAGTGGGAATACCACTTCGAGGTCCAGTCCTTGGTGATGCCAAGGCGGATGCCGTTCGGATGTACTTTTTGGCCCATGTCGTTCTAGTCCTCGGCCTTACTTCGCCGCATCCGCGACGTAGACGGTGATGTGACTGTTGCGCTTGACGATCCGGGCGCCACGGCCCTTGGCACGCGCCTCGAAGCGCTTCAGCGTCGGGGCCGTGTCGACCTCGATGCGCCACACCTTGAGCTCGTCGATGTCCGCGTTGTGGTTGTGCTCCGCGTTGGCAATCGCCGACTCGAGCACCTTCAGCACCAGTTCCGCGCCCTTCTTCGGCATGAACTTCAGCGTCGCGAGCGCGAGGCCCACCGGCTTGCCGCGGACGACGTCCGCCACCAGGCGGCACTTCTGCGGCGAGATACGCGCGTTCTTCAGCTTGGCAAAGGTATGCATGTGCTTACTCCGCCGACGCCTTGCGATCACCACCGTGCGACTTGAAGGTACGCGTCGGGGCGAACTCGCCGAGCTTGTGGCCAACCATGTTCTCGGTCATCAGCACCGGAACGTGGTTGCGGCCGTTATGGACGGCGATCGTGAGACCGACCATCTCGGGCGTGACCATCGAGCGGCGCGACCAGGTCTTGATCGGGCGACGGTCGTTCTTGGCGGCCGCAACCTGCACCTTCTTCATGAGGGGCAGATCGACGAACGGACCTTTCTTAAGTGAACGTGGCACGTGAGGACCCTCGGCTTACTTCTTGCGGCGCTGCACGATCGAATGACTCGTGCGCTTGTTGGTACGGGTCTTCTTGCCCTTGGTCTGCCAGCCCCACGGGGATACCGGGTGCGGGTTACCCTGGCCGGACTTGCCCTCGCCACCGCCGTGCGGATGGTCGACCGGGTTCATCACGACGCCGCGGACGGTCGGACGGATACCGCGCCAGCGCTTCGCGCCGGCCTTGCCGAACACGCGCAGGTTGTGCTCGTCGTTGCCGACTTCGCCAATCGTCGCGCGGCAATCGATGTGCACCTTGCGCATTTCGCCCGAACGCAGGCGGATCAGGGCGTGGAGGCCCTCGCGCGCGGTGTACTGGGCCGAGGCGCCAGCCGAGCGCGACAGCTGTCCGCCCTTGCCGGGCTTGAGCTCGATGTTGTGGATCGAGCTGCCGACCGGGATGTGGCGGAGCTGCATCGCATTGCCGGACTTGATCGGGGCTTCCGCGCCCGACAGGAGCTCGTCACCGACCTTGATGCCCTTGGGCGCCAGGATGTAGCGACGCTCGCCGTCCTTGTACAGCATCAGCGCGATGTGCGCCGAGCGGTTCGGATCGTACTCGACCGTCTCGACCGTGGCCGGCACGCCGTCCTTGTCACGACGGAAGTCGATGATGCGGTACTTGTGCTTGTGGCCGCCACCCTTGTGGCGAGTCGTGATGCGACCGTAGCTGTTGCGCGCGCCGGTCGAGTTCTGGGACACCAGCAGGGGCGCGTGGCCCTTGCCCTTGTGGAGGTGCGAACGGTCGGGCTTCACGACGAATCGCGTGCCCGGGGACGTCGGCCTCATCTTGATCATTGCCATGGCTCTAGCCCTTTCAGATTCGAGGCCGTCAGGCCTTCGCAGCGCCGGTGAGGTCGATCGTCTGGCCTGCCTTCAGGCTCACGTACGCCTTCTTCCAGTCCGAGCGACGACCCAGCATCGCGCCAAAGCGCTTGTTCTTGCCCATCACGTTGACGACCTGGACAGCCTCAACCTCGACGGAGAACATCAGCTCGACGGCCTTGCGGATCTCGGGCTTCGTCGCGTTGCGACGGACCCGGAACACGTACTGGTTGTGCTTTTCGCCGGCGCGCGCGGCCTTCTCGGACACGTGCGGGGCGACCAGCAGGTTGATCAGGCGCTCGGTCGGCTTGACCGCGCTCTTCGTGGTTTCGGTGCTCATGCGAGGCGCTCCTCGAGCATCTTGAGCGCGCCGACGGTCACGATGACCTTGTCGTGGCGCGCCAGGCTGACCGGATCCATCTGCGTCGCGGTGACGACTTCGAAGGACGGCAGGTTGCGGACCGCGAGGAACAGCTTCTCCTCGAACGCCTCGACGATGATCAGCGCGTCGGTGACGCCCAGATCCTTCATGCGGCCGACGAGCAGCTTGGTCTTCGGAGCATCGAGCTCCAGCGACGGGACGACCACCAGGCGATCGGTGCGCGCGAGCTCGGAGAGCATCGCGCGGATCGCGCCGCGGTACATCTTGCGGTTGACCTTCTGGGTGTAGTCGCGCGGGCGCGCGGCGAACGCGCGACCACCGCCGACCCAGATCGGGCTGCGGATCGAGCCCGCGCGGGCGCTGCCGGTGCCCTTCTGGGCGTGCGGCTTGCGGCCACCGCCGCGCACTTCGGCCTTGCTGAGCTGGCGCTTGGTGCCCGCACGGCCACCCGCCATGTAGGCGACGATGACCTGGTGCACGAGTGTTTCGTTGAATTCACGGGCGAAGGTGGCATCGGCCACTTCCACTTCCGCGCTGCCGGTGCCGGCATTCACGACCTTGAGCTTCATGGGGGTGCCTCGGCTTTACTTCTTGGCCGGGGCGACGCGCACGCGGCGCGCCTTGCCCTTGGCCTTGACCGACGGACGGACGACGACCGTGCCGCCATCCGTGCCCGGGACCGCGCCACGGATCAGGATCAGGTTGCGCTCGGCATCGACCTCGACAACCTTCAGGTTCTCGGTGGTGACGCGGTCGACACCCATGTGGCCCGACATGCGCTTGCCCTGGAACACGCGACCCGGGGTCTGGCGCTGGCCGATCGAACCGGGCGCGCGATGCGTGACCGAGTGACCGTGCGAGCCGCCGCCGCCGCGGAAGTTGTGGAGCTTCATCACGCCCGCGTAGCCCTTGCCCATCGTCGTGCCGGTGACATCGACGACCTGGCCGGCCGCGAACATGTCGACCTTGAGCTCGCTGCCGGACGCGAGATCCGCGCCGTCGGCGTCGCCGAGACGGAACTCCATCAGCTGCTCGCCGGCCGGGGTGTTGGCCTTCGCGAAGTGACCCGCCATCGCCTTCGTGACGCGCGTGGCGCGACGCGAGCCGAACGTGACCTGCACGGCGCGATAGCCGTCGGTCTCGGCGGTCTTGATCTGGGTGATCCGGTTCGGGAGCGCCTCGATAACGGTCACGGGAACCGTTTCACCGGCTTCCGTGAAGACGCGGGTCATGCCGCGCTTGCGGCCGACCAGCCCTAAGCCATGCTTCAGGCTCATTGGGTCTTTACCTCTTTACGTCCACCCACTGCAATTGGCGGGTGGCACTTGAAACCGTCAAACAACGACGTGCGTCGCGATTCGACGACCATAAACCATTGATTCTTCAGCTCGTCCCGGTAACCGCTCCGTGGTATCGAACCCGCGCCCCAGGGCATGCGCCCCGCAGACTGTCTGGTTCGACCTTCGGATGGCACGCCCGGGAGGGCGGGCCGAAGAGAGCCGCCTATACTATTCGGCGGATTCGGCGATTGCAACCCCCCGGGCGGGCCCTTTTCAGGGCCCGCCCGGGGGCGCGCAATCAGTTCAGCTTGATCTGGACGTCGACGCCGGCCGGAAGCTCGAGCTTCATCAGCGCATCGACGGTCTTGTCCGTCGGATTCAGGATATCCATCAGACGCTTGTGCGTGCGGATCTCGAACTGGTCACGCGCATCCTTGTCGCCGTGGGGCGCGGTCAGGACCGTGAAACGCTCCATCTTGGTCGGCAGCGGCACCGGGCCGCGGACCGTGGCGCCCGTGCGCTTGGCGGTCTCGACGATCTCGCGGGCCGAGTTGTCGATCAGACGGTGGTCGAACGCCTTCAGGCGGATGCGGATGTTCTGGTTGGCCATGTCAGGATCCTTTCAGTCCAAAGAACGGCAGAAGCATTCAGAATCTGCCAACGAGTCCGCCGTGGCGGCCGGGTCGCGCACTATACGCGACCCGCCGCCGATTTACAGCAGATTCTTACCGACCCCGCCCTACAGCAGGATCTTCGCGACGACGCCGGCACCGACGGTCTTGCCACCCTCGCGGATCGCGAAGCGCAGACCTTCTTCCATCGCGATGGGGTTGATCAGCTCAACTTCCATCTTGATGTTGTCGCCAGGCATGACCATCTCG
>CAISEB010000015.1 GCA_903884235.1 uncultured Pseudomonadota bacterium | reverse complement strand
GTACAAGGCGAAGGGAGGCAGGAGATGAGAGCGACGGTTCCGTCGCTGGGGAAAGCGGTGTACGCCGCGTTCGGGCTCTGCCCGACTCCAGAGCAAGCGGGCCGTTCGATCGCGCGCCGGCAACGTCGCGTCAACATCTCTGGAGAGCCCGGTGCGTATCGAAAGGCGCACGCCGGGTTCGGTGAGAGGCGTCCGGAAACCCCGGGAGGAAACTCTCGCTCGGCGCCGGACGCCTACTCTACATGCGTGTAGGGGCCATTTAAAAAATTCGGGTGCTGGCTGCACCGAAATACCCCCTCCAGCTAGTTCTACAGCGGCGGCAGGCCCCGCAGCATCCGCGCCAATGAGCACCAGACCGCAGACCCTCCTGCACACACGGCAGTCGCCATCACCCGGCAGCGGCTACGCCGATCCTGTCGGATTCAGGACTGCAAGCAGATCAGGAAAAGGCAACGGCCTCACGTCGAGTCCGCCGATCCTCTGGTGGTCGCTGGTGGGCTCCCGGTGCCGCCGGGGAAGCCTCGGATATCAACGCCTACTGGAACCGACCTGTCGCGCCAGGTCCTTGCCGGGTTCCTAGTACGCCTTCCGGTCGCCTAGAAGCCGTACAGCGGTCAGCGCCGGGCAGCGTCAGCTTCGAGCCCCAGCGCCGACCAAAGATCGACCACCACGCCCCGAATAGCGCCCCGCTTGTAGGCCCGCGAAGGGCGATCCGGAATGGCCTGGTCGACGTAGGCCGAACTCGCCTGCATGAACTCCGCCAGCGCCTTGCCGTCGAGGCGCCGGCCCACCAGCACCTTCGCGACATCCGTGTTGAGCCGGGCGGACGCCGCGAGCGAGCCGTAGGCGACGCGTGCTCCGAGGCAGGTCGCGCCGTCCGGCGAGAGTGCGAGCACCGCCGCCGCGTTCAGCCGCGAGACGGCGATCGACGTCCGAACGCCGAGCTTGGCGAACCCGCTGGTCTCCTGGGCGTCGAGCGCCCGGAAGGAAAAATCAACGATCACCTCGCCGGGTCGAAGAGCACTACCCCCGTGGCTGGCAAACAGCGCGGCCAGCGGCCGGCGCTCGATTCCACCGCCGGCGCCCAGGACACCCACGTCCGCATCGAGCACGAGCAGCGGCGCAACGCCATCCGCACAGGCGGCCGCGTTGGCGACATTGCCCCCGAGGGTTGCCACGCCCCGGACCTGGATGGAGCCGACCCGACGCGCCGCGGTTGCGAGGCAGGACGCCCGCTGCTGAACGCAGGCACTCGATGCAATCTCCGCGAACGTCGCCATCGCGCCGATTCGCATGCGGTCACCGGACAGTGAAATGCCACGCAACTCGGGTACCCGCCCGAGGTCGATCAGCCGGTCAGGCCGCTTGCGTGAGGCCGGCAGCTGCAAGGTGAGGTCGGTCGATCCGGCGACGACGCGCGTCGAGTCCGTCGCCGTGCCGAGGAGCGCGGCCAGTTCCTCGAGCGAACCGGGCGCGTCGAGCGACGGGCCACTCACGGCGCAACCCCGTCGCGGGCGGCGGCGAGGACCGCCTCGATGATGGCGTCGTATCCGGTGCAGCGACACAGGTTGCCGGCGATGGCCTCGCGGACATCGTCGCGGGTCGGGTGAGGATTGCGCCAAAGTAGTGCCGTCGCCGACATCAGCATCCCCGGCGTGCAGAAGCCGCACTGCGCGGCGCCGAGGTCGATGAAGCGTTGCTGCAGCGTGCTGGGCGCGGCAGCCGACCCGAGCCCCTCGATCGTCACGACGCTGCGCCCGGCAACGTGCATCACCAGCAACAGGCATGCATTCACGGGTCGGTCATCGACGAGCACGGTACAGGCGCCGCACTCCCCCTCCCCGCAGCCCTCCTTCGTGCCCGTGAGTCCGAGCGGCTCACGCAGCAGGTCGATCAGGCGCGCATCGGCGGCGGCCTCGAGCCGGACCGCGCGGCCGTTGAGGATGAATTCGAGGTTCACGGGTGGTGCTCCGCATCCAACGCCTCGAGGATGCGCTCCGGGGTCAACGGCAATGTCGACAGCGACGTGCCGAGCGCGTGGTTCACGGCGTTGACCACCGCAGCGGTCGTGGGCACCGCCGCGATCTCACCGACGCTCTTGGCCCCGAACGGGCCGTCGTCACCCTCATGTTCCACGAGCACGACCGTCACGGGCGGCATGTCGGCCGCATTGACGATGTGATAGCTGCGAAATCCGCCGGAGGCTGGTCGTCCCGCCTCGTCGAGCCGGACCTCCTCGCACAGCGCGCTGCCGATTCCGGCCTGGATTGCACCGCGGCACTGCCCCTCGACGCGCGTACGGTCGAGTGCGCGGCCGATGTCGACGGTGCAGACCATGTCGGTCACGCGAACAAGACCGGTCAGCGTGTCGACCTCGACGCCGGCGAACTGGACTGAATAGGAGCCGGGATTCGAGCGAGCTCGATAGGTGTGGGTCACGATCAGGTCGCTTCCATCGGCCATCCGGGAGCGAACGACCACCTCGCCGTAGGAGAGCGCCCGGCCGTCCGGGGCGTGGAGGTGGCCATTACGGGGGACGAGCGTCGACGGCTCCGCGCCAAGCAGCGCCGCGGCACGCCGTCGCAACAGACCGAGGAGCTCATTGGCGACCGCATGCGCCGCGGCCCCGCATACGTAAGTCATGCGACTGCCGAAGCAACCAAAGTCGAAAGGTGACGTTTCGCTGTCGGCCTCGCCGGCGGAAACGTGCCCTACCGGAACATCGAGCACCCGCGCGACGATACCCCGCAGGGTCGGCAGGCTGCCGGCGCCAACCTCGTGGATCGTCGCGTTGAGATCGAGGCTGCCGTCCTCGTTCATCTTGAGGGTCATCGAACTCGAATCGGGGGAATCCGGGCGGTACATTCCATTCTTGTGTGCGCCGCAGGCGAGCCCCACGCCGCGACGATAACGGCCCGAACCGGGCTCGGTGGCGAAGCGGTTGGCCCAGCCGAAGGCCTGCGCGCCGCGCTCCAGGCAGTCACCGACACGGGCATCCCCAACCGACATCCCGGACATCGGATCCACGTCCAATGCCGCGACAAGGTTGCGGCGCCGCAGTTCCAGCGGATTGATCGCGTGCACGCGCGCAACCCGGTCCAGGTGAATCTCCACGCAGGTGGCGATGTCAGGCGCCCCCCAACCGCGCATGCCGCCGGCCACGGGCGTGTTCGTGTAGGCGACCCGGCCCGCGTGACGGTACCGGCCGATGCGGTACAGGCGCGTGACCTTCTTCGCCATCGCCTCCGCGTAGTCGGGCGAACTGCTCGCGTAGCCGCCCGCCGCGAGCAGCGTATCGACCTCGAGCTCCAGTAGGCGGCCGTCCCGCGACGTCACGGTTCGCACGTGGGACCGCTGCGCCGGGCGCACCATCGTCGCGCGCACGCACTGCTCGCGGTCGAGCGTCAGCTGCACCGGACGCCGGCTGCGCATCGCCAGAAACGCGGTGATCGGCTCGAGTATCGCCTCCTGCTTGCCGCCGAAGGAGCCGCCCATGGGCACCTTGATGACCCGGACGCGGCTATAGGGAAGCTGCAGCAGGTCGGCGACCACCGTGCGCACGCCGTAGACGCTCTGGCACGGCGACCAGATCGTCAGGCGACCGGCGGCATCCCAGTCCGCGAGGCACGTGTGCGGCTCGAGCGCGGCGTGGTGCAGCATCTGGGTCGCCACGTCGGACTGCATCGTGATGCCCGTGCCGGCCGGCACGCCGTCGCACGTGGCCGCGTGGGCAAATTCGTGCACCAGGTTGCCACCCGGGTGAATGGGTGGCGCACCGTCGGCGAGCGCCGCCTCGGCGTCCAGCAGGACGTCCTTCAGGCGAAAGCGGACCGGCAGGCGCAGCGCCGCAGTGCGGGCCGCATGCCGCGTCGTGGCGACGACGGCGGCCACGCGATCACCGACGCAACGCACCGTTCTCGCGAACAGGGCCTCGTCGTCGATGCAGCCAGGCTGGCCCGGTAGGATGCGATATCGACAGTACGGCGTGTCCGGCGCGTTCGCGTGCGAGTAGACGCCGACGACGCCCTCGAGCGCGAGGACCTCGGTCGCGTCGATGTCAAGGACGTCGGCATGCCCGTGCGGACTCAACACGAGGCAGGCGTGCAGAAGCCCCGGACGCGTGAGGTCCGTCGCGTAGCGGAGTTCGCCACAGACCTTCGCCGGCGCATCCTCGGCAGGGACATGGCGAGCGCCGTCGATTGATGGATTGTGCACGGTACCCTGGGCGAGAATGAGGGCGCCCCGCGATGCTAGGGGCCGGGCATCGAGAATCGCAAGGCAGGCCAGCTTCGGAAAACCACTAGTATCGGGTGCCGGGACATGGTTCGATGCGGCGAGGATCGGGGACGCCGACCCGTGGAGAGACGATGGCGATTGCGCAGTCACGACCGGCACCCACCGCACAATCGGGCGACGCCCCGTACGCGTCCTACGTCGTGACGATGCTCGCGGCGGTCTATGCCCTCAACATCGCCGATCGCTACGTGATGTCGGTGCTGATCGAACCGATTCGCACGGACCTGCACCTCACGGACTCCGCGATCGGCTTCCTCACCGGCGTGTCGCTCGCCTTCTTCTATGTCACGGCGGGGCTGCCGATGGCGGCGCTGGCCGACCGCACCAACCGGGTTCGACTCATCGCGGCATCGCTGGCGGCGTGGTCGCTATTCACGGCGCTTTGCGGCATCACCCGCACCTACTGGCAATTGCTCCTCGCGCGTGTTCTGGTCGGCGTCGGCGAGGCCGGTGGCACACCACCGTCCGGATCGCTGATCTCCGATTTCTTCGGCTGGCGACGCCGGGCATTCGCGCTGTCTCTCTACTCGCTGGGCGCGGCGGTCGGGTCGATGATCGGCGCCGGCGCGGGCTACGTCGCCGAGACCTGGGGCTGGCGCACGACGTTCTTCCTGCTCGGCGTGCCCGGTCTCGTCCTCGCCGTGATCCTCGTGCTCACGATCCGCGAACCGGTTCGTGGCAGACTGGATGGCAAAGCTGCGCCCGTACCGGCCCGTGCGCAGCTCCCCGAGCTCTTTGCATTCATCCGCAGCAGCGCGCCCATCCGGCATTGCCTGGCGGCGTCCTTCCTGTACTGCCTCTGGGCCTGGGGCCTGCTGTGGTGGACGCCGTCGTTCCTGGTGCGGTCCATGCACATGAGCCTGACCGACGCTGGCCGCACGCTGGCGCTCATCCACGGCATCGGCGGAACCGCCGTCCTGCTCACGACCAGCGCCGTCATGAAAGTGCTGCAGAATCGCTCGCCGCAGGCGGTGCCGAACTTCATCGCGCTGGCCTGCATCTGCGGGACACCGGCGGCCATTCTCGCCTTCACGACCACCTCGCCCGCGACCGCGACGATCGCGTTGTGGGTGTTCGTGCCGATCACCTACGCCGTCTTCGGCCCGCCCTATTCGCTGATGCAGAACCTGTTTCCACCGCACATGCGCGCGCAGGGACTGGCGATGCTCATGATCGCGAGCAATGTCGGCAACCTGATCGTCGCCCCGCAGCTGATCGGCTTCGCGAGCGACGCGCTGGCCGCGCGATATGGCACAGAGTCGTTGCGCATGGCACTCACGCCGCTGACGCTGGTCGGGCTGTGGTCGGCATTTCACTGGTGGCGCAGCGGCCGCGGCATCGAGCAGGCGGTCGAGCGCGCCGGCAATGCGCTCACGCCGGGCTAGGCCGGATACGGGATACGAAACACCGCGACGAGACGAGGGCGGCGTCGCTGAAGCCGGCGACCTCCGCGTCAGCCGAGTGCGAAGGCGCCCACCATGGCGGCGAACCGCAGCAGCGAGAAGCCGACCCCGATCACGACCGTCAGCCAGAGCATTTGATTGACCGTGGGCTGCGCCCGGAGGCGCCAGTGCAGGGCGCCCACGACCAGGTAGAGCAGCGCGTTGGCGAACACGGCCGCGCCGGCCACCGCATACGGGCCGATCCCAGGCGCGGTGCGATGCTGGAACGCCTTGAGGACGAAGGGCCAGAACGGTGCGGCGAACAGCGACAGGTTCGCGAGCCCGTCAAACAGCGCGCCAATCCGCGCCTCGAAGCACAGCCAAGACAGCCCGCCGAGCACGCCGGGAATCAGTACGCCGGCGAGCCCCCAGCGTAGCAGCAGCTGGCGGCGGGACAATCCATCCTGGCCCGTGACGGGGGTCGCGTCAGAAGCCATGCGGCGGCACGTCGGGAGGGCGCTTGGACATCATCATGCTGCGGACTCCGGGCAGGCGGTGGCCTTCGTCAAGCTTAGCGCCCGGCACCCCGTGCGGATACAGCGCCGCCTCGCGAGCGTCAGGCTGTGCCCGTACTGCAGTGCTGCCTTACGAGGGCGAAGAAGTCGCTATCGCAGCCAAAAACATGGTTGGCAACCACCTCGGTCGTGAGGAACTCGACGACCTGCCCGTAGCCCTGGCCCGGTGCCGCGACCCGCTCTGCCACCGCCCTGGCCCGCTGCAGCAGCTCGCGGTGGGCAAGCCGGTGGGTTCTGAGGAACGGATACTCGATCGACGCGAGGATTCGCTCCTCATCCGCGAAATGGCGGCCGACGTGCGCCAGGAGGCGCTGCAGCGCGTCGTGCGCCCTCGCTGAGTCCGCGGTGCCGCCGGTGGTGATCTCCAGCAGTTCGTTGGTGAGCTCGAACAACTCCCGATGCTGGGCATCGACCAGGGGATGTCCGCATTCGTAACTATCCAGCCAGACCAGCCGCGACGGCCTCGTCTCACCGGACACGACCCAGGCGTCCGCCCGGCCGCGCGGGTCCACGGCGACGCTGTTGCCGCCGGTGTCCTTCGAGTCGCGCAGCACGCGCTCCGCCCGACCGAACCACGCGTCCCGTTGTTCGCCGTCCATGAGCTCGGAGACCCCGATGCTCACCGTCAGTGGACTGCCACTCGCGAACTCGTGCTTCTGCACGATGATGCGCAGGCCCGTCGCCAACGTATAGGCATGCCGATAATCCGTCACGGGAGCCAGCACGACGAACCGATCATCGTCCCAGCGGAACAGCTGGTCCGCCATCCGCAGCCCGGCGCGCAACGTGCGCATCAATTCCGCCAGCACGGGATAGGCCGCGCGCCGTTCGTCCTCTTTGCCTGCAGCCCCGTCCCGGTCGATCTCGATCAACGCCAGCGAGAGCGGCTGCTTGTAGCGGCCGCTCCTCGTCATCTCGGCGTCCATCACCGTGTCGATGTGCGACCGACCGTCGGCGTCCGTGGTTGCGCCGGCGTCGACCGGAATCACGCCCTGGCGCTCGAGCAGCGCGCGCCGCAGCCCCTCGACTTCACCAGCGCATTCCGCGCCCGTGGTGTCGTCGATCATCAGGATCACGTACGGGAAATGGCGGATCGACTGCGCCAGCACGTCGACTTCTTCGCCAGAGACCGTGCGCAAGCGAAGCGCACGCCAAACGGGATCGGAGCGACTGATCACCTCGCGCAGCGCGCTCGTCTCGAGGCAGGCTGCGCCAAAGCACGCAGCGAGGCGGTCGTTGACGAAACCGACAAGTCCGTCCAGGTGGACGGCCGCTGCGGGCAGGGGGAATGCGCGCACGAGGTCGGCGATCGCCGGACTGAGGGAGGGTGTGGTCTGGGAAAAGGTCATCGCGCGAACTCGTGCAAACGACGCGAACGTCGGGTCCCGGAGGTCCCTTCCCGAGTGCGTCGATTGTCTCCGATTCAGCCGGCGATTGTCGCGTTCGGCTTTCATCGTGCCCACGGCATTTCCGCAACGATACCAGCGAAAATACCAATCCGGATGCAGGTAAGGCGACCGCTCAGGGAGCGGGAATCCATCGCTCGACGGCCACCGAGGACGCGCTGCTCGGCACGTCCTCGGTGAATCCGCTAGCGCGGGATCTCGCGGCTGACCCTGTTCTCCTCGCGATTCAGCTCGTGCTGCTGCGCGGCGGTGATATGACCACCCTGTCCTGCCGCCAGGTTCCGCTCCTGGCGACGGATCGAACGGTCCTGCGCGGACAGCTGGGCGCCCTGCGCGCGGGTCAGGTCACCCTCGCGGACCTCCTCGTGGATCCGGGACTGCTGGTGTGCGAGTCGGGCATTGACTTCCGCGCGGCGCGGGTGCTGTTCGCGCCACTCCGTGCCGTTCGCGGCAACCGCAGCGAGGGAACCGAGCGCAAGACCGGCGGTGATGAGCGCGGTCGCGACCGCGGCGACGGGACGGGTGAACATGATCTTCTCCTCTGGCTCGCCCGGGATGGGCCGATGATCAGGGGAACGCCGGTCCGGGGCCGCTGCCGACGGGGATTAAGGACTCTTAAGGGGGCCTGGCCGCCCCTGCCACTGGCTCCCTCCGGCGCAGTTCGCTAGTGTTCGCCTCCCACCGGGCCTACCGCGAGTACCCATGCCCTTCGCCGGTCTTTCGATCGTGTTCCTGCTCCAGATCGCGCTGGTCGTGCACGTGCTCCGTACAGGCCGGAACACGATGTGGATCTGGGCGCTGCTGCTGCTGCCGGCAGTCGGCACCGTCGCCTACTTCATCGTCGAGCTGCTACCGGAGCTGATGGGGTCCCGGGGCGTGCGTCAGGGGCTGCGGGGCCTGCAGCGGGTGGCGGACCCGAACCGTGACCTCCGGGCCGCGACCGTCGGCGCCGCAGTCACCGACACGGTCGCCTCGAAGCTGCGCCTGGGCGAGGAACAGACGCGCCGGGGGAACCACGCCGCAGCGATCGAGACGTTCCGCAGTGGCCTGAAGGGCCTGTATGAGTTCGACCCGACGCTGCTGCAGGGCCTCGCGATCGCGCAGCATGCAACGGGCGACGCGGCGGGAGCGCGGCTGAGCCTCGAGGCGCTGCGCTCCCACAACCCGGAGTTCCGGTCCCCCGACGCGCACCTGCTCCTCGCGCGCACCCTCGAGGAGCTTGGCGACCTGCCGGCCGCCGAGCGCGAATACCGCGCCGTCGCCGCCTACTTCCCCGGGGCACAGGCAAAGGTTCGCCATGCCCAGCTGCTGAAGCAATTGGGTCGCCTCGCCGACGCCAACCAGATCTTCGACGAGGTTAAGCGCAGCGCGGCGATCGCGCCGGCGCACGTCCGGCGCAGCCAGGGCGAGTGGTATCGGATCGCGGAGCGCGAGCGCTCGCCCTGAGGACCCTCAGGAGAGGCAGACGATCAGGCGCGCGCTGTGGCTGCGCCAATTGAGCGGAATCACGACCGGGCGCAGGTCCCGCGGCAGCGGCAACGGGCCGCTGCTCGCCTCGACCACGTTTGGCACGGAAATCGAGAAATCCTTGCCGAAGTCGCGGCGCGCATTGCCGGAAATCGTGTTGGCGACTTCGCCGACCAGATCGCGCATGTTCGCGTCGCTGGTGTCCGGCTCGTTCATCCTCATCAGCAGGACCATCAGCATCGAGCGTGGCGCGGTGAAGCACACGGCACCGTTGCGCCGTCCCGACACCGCGATGATGCCGGTGTAGTCATGCACCGGCGGTGAACCGGTGGTCACGAGGTAGGGAACCCCGACCGCCACGGGCTGCCGCGCGCTGACGTCGAAATAATTCACGGCGCCTTCAAGGAACGTCCGGATTTCGGCCTCGTTCACCACCTCAGACGTCCTGGAGCAATTCCGCGAGCGCGTCGTTCAGCTGCCGATCGGTGAAGGGCTTGCACAGGAAGCCATTCGCGCCGCGCGCGATCGCCTCCACGGCGGTTGCCTTGTCCGCGAGGGCCGACACGACCAGGATGCGCAGTTCCGGCTTGAGCGCGACGAGGCGCTCGACGCATTCGACGCCATCCATTTCCGGCATCGTCAGGTCCATCGTCACGACGTCCGGGTCGGTGCTCGCGAAGAGGCTGATGGCTTCGACGCCATTCGCCGCCGCCCCGACGAATTCCAGCCGATCGATCTGCTGCGACCGCTCGATGCGGCGCCGGATGATGTTCGAGTCATCGACGATCATCAGCCTCAGCATGCGCAAGGCATTCATGCGTGCACGACCATGTCAGGCCACCGCCGCGGACTGGACCGTGCCGAGCGCCGGCAGCACGACGCTGAGTCGCGTGTAGCGCCCCTCGCCGCTCGAGATCCCGAGCCGGCCATTGAGATCCTTGACGATCTCCGCGACGACGCTCATGCCGACGCCCCGGCCGGCGTCGCCGTCCGCTTCAGCCTGGGTCGAGAAACCCGCGCGGAACAGCAGCGGCAGGAGCTGCTTGGAGTCAAGGCGCGCGGCGTCCTCTCGCGTGAGGATGCCCCGCTCCACCGCCGCCTCGCGGATGCGACGCAGGCTGAGGCCACCGCCGTCGTCCTCGATGACCAGCCTGAAGCCGGTTTGGCCCTCGTCCTTGAAATGCACGGTGAGCGTGCCGGTCGGCGGCTTGCCGCCGATCTGTCGCAGGTCGGCCGGCTCGATGCCGTGGACCAGTGAATTGCGCAGCGCCTGCACGGCGATGTCCTTCACCGCGCGCCGGTACGGCTCCGGCACCGTGTCGAGGCCGTGGGTGACGAGCCGTGCCGCCTTGCCGCGATCCTGCGAGACCCGTTCGACGAGCTGGTCGAGGGTGTCGATCAGGGTATTGGCCGCGCGTGCCTGCTCGGTCACCCGTGGGGCCGCGCGGGCAACGGCACCATTGCCGGTCTCATCGGCGGTGGTGGCATCCAGTCCCTGCTGTGCCAGGCGCTCGACCAGCTCGCCAAGGGATTCCAGGTGGGAGAAGAGGTCGTCGAGTCGCACTGCGAGCGGGAGGAAGTCACCGCCACCGATGACGTCCTGCTCGCGCAGCGACTTGAGCCCTTCCTCGAAATCGTGCGCCCTGCTCTGCACGGTCGTGAGACCAAGCGCGGACGCTTCGCCCTTGATCGCGTGCATCTGGCGGAAGATCGATTCGATCTTGCGGCGCAGCCCCGCATCGTCGTGCGTCGGGTCCTTCAGCATGGCGTTGATCATGCGCATCGAGGTATCGGTGTCCGCAAGGAACGATCGCAGCTGTTCGGGATTGACCTGCAGCACGCCGAGCAGCGTGTCGACCTGGGACTGGGCCCGTTCACGCAGTTCCGCGAGCTCGCGACCGAGGCGAACGCGGGCGGTCACGTCGTTGACGGAAACCAGCAGGTGGGCAACCTTGCCGTCCTCGCGCACGCGGTGGAAGTCGAACTCGAGCCAGCGCGTCTCCTGGCCGCCGCTGCCGGTCTCGAACACGACCTCCACTTCCTGCAGCGGATTGATCGACTTGACGAGATTTTCCTTGGTGCGCTCCGACCACAGGACCTCGACGAACCGCAGCGCGGTGTGCAACGACTTCTCCGGGACGATCGGCCGCAGCAGCTCCTCGAGCGTGAGCCCCGCGACCGGGTCGCGCTTGAACAGCTTGCGCATCGAGGCCGAGTGGGCCGCACCGATCCGGCCCTGTGGATCGAGCAGGAACAGGCCCTCCTTCACGGTCTGCAGGATGCCCTCGGTCTGGCGCTTGGCGTCGGCCAGCATCACGGCCTGGCGACGCCGCGAGACCGCGAAGTAGCCGAGCACGGCGCCACACGCGAGGGTGCCGGCCAGTGCCACGAGCATCAGGAAGCGCAGGTAGGCGGAGAGGCGCGCCGATTCGGCCTCGAGCGCGCCGGCGAGCTGGCCGAGCGCCGCGGTCATGCGCACGCCGTCCTTGCGCGCGTTGGCGATCGCCTTGCGCGACTCGTTCGAGAGCATCCGGCCGCCTTCGTTGAGCTTCACGCCCGCGGACTCGCTGTCCGCGTACGGGACGCCCTGGAAGGCCGCGACGGGCACGAGACCCTGACGGAAATGCTCCCACGTCGATTCGAAGGCCTCGAGGTCGGTCGTCAGCGCCTTCTCGGACAGGATCGGACGCGACGCACTGACCGTGAAGCGCCCGGCGGAGGACGGGTCGGTGCGCAGCGTGCGCACGAGCGCATCGAGCTCGGCGATGCTGTTGCGCACTTCGTTGAGGGGCTCGTCGACGTAGCCGAAGTTCTCGAGGCGGTCGCGCAGGCCGCCGAGGGCGGCCGCGATCACGTCGGCCTGGCGACGTTGCTCGCTGACCAGCCGCAGCGCGGCCGTCGTGTCGTCGAGCCGGCCGGCAAGCTGGAAGCCCGGCAGCAATACGGCCAGCGCGAAGATCGTCAGCGCCAGTCCGACCATCAGGGGTCCACGGATCGCGGGCAACCGGGCAAGCAAGCTCTTCATCGGATGGATCTCCGGCAGCGCCCGTCATCTTCGGCGTGGCACCGCCCAGCATTGAAATCGTTGCGGCCGTCGGGATCGCTCACGGGCGGTCGTCCAGCCTGAAACGGACGCGCAGCGACACCGTGGTGCGCGGGTGGCTGCCGTCGGTGGCCGTGGCCGGGAGGAACGTCGCGCGGCGCACCGCATCCTGCGCGGCGCTCTCGAACAGGCCGGTGGGTTCGGCTGCGAGCACGCGGACAGCGGAGGCGTGGCCATTGCCGTCGATCTCGGCTTCGACCGTCACCCAGCCCGACGCGTTGGCGAGTGCCGCCGCGCGCGGGTAGTCGACCTTGAGCGGCTTGGCGAGGTGCGCGGGCGATGCGATGCCCGGCGCGGGCGCCGCCGTCGTGATCGGGGCCACGACCGGGGCCGGGGGTGCGTCCACCGGCGGCGGTGCGGCACGGGTGGGCTCGGGGGCACGGCTGTCCGCAGCGTGCCGGTCGATGTCCTTCTGGATCGGCTGCGCAAGCGCGCTGCCACCCTTTGTGGTGCGCAACTCAGCGACCCAGGCGTCGGCCTGCGTCCAGGCGCCGGCCGCGATCGCCGCGCGTGCTTCCGCGGTCACCCGCTTCTGATAGAGATCCGTCAGGCGGGCGACCTCCTCCGCCATCCCCGGGCCGCCGCGCTCCGCAAGGGCGGCAAGGTAGCCCTTGGCGCTGTCGCCGGCGGGTTCCAGCAGTTGCCCCTGGCTGATGCGCGCCTGCACGAGGCGCATAAGCTCGGTGATCTGGGCCGCAGCCGTGCGCCGCCCGAGTTCCTGGCGCAGGCTCGCCGCATCTCCCGCGCTGATGACGCCGGCCTTCTCGCCCTGGCCGAGCAGGGTCGCGGCGCGCGCGAAGGCCCCCGCCTGCATCGCGGCCTGGACCTGGCCTGCGGAGAGTTCGGAGGCGTGTGCACTGACCTGGGAATCGAGCGCGGCGAGCCGCGGGTGATCCGGCGCGATCGCGCGCGCCGCCTCGAGCGAGCGTAGCGCGGCGGCGTTGTCGCGGGCGGCAAGTGCACCGGCGGCGCGCACGAGCAGGAGTTCGGCGATCCGCGCGAGCCCCTGCCGGGCCTCGCCGTTCCTCCCGTCGAGCGCCAGCACCGCCTTGTAGTGCGCGAACGCGTTGTCGTCCGGCGGATCGATGTAGCGCCGGTCGCGCATCGCCGCGCGCGCCCGGTCAAGCAGTGGGTCGACCTGTTCTTCCACCGAAGCCAAGGGGACCGCCGCGGGTGGCGTCGCGGGCGATGAAGCCGCAGCCGGCGTCGGGACGACGACAGGCGCCTTCGGCGCCGGCAGGGAGTCCGTGCCGTGCGTGAGGTACCAGACGCCGGTCGCTGCGGCCAGGGCCGCCACGGCGGCGGCGCCGATCCAGAGGCGGCGCCGCGGCGACCCGGCGCTCGAGGCCGGTGCAGCCGGCGCCGCGGGGGCTGCGGTGGTGCGCCGGTGGCGTCGCGGTGCTTCGGCTGAGCTGGCCGGCGCGGGCGTCGCGACGACGGGCGCAGCCGCCTGCGGCGAGGGGTCTACGGGCGCGGCCTCGGGCGTCGGGTCCCCGACCTCCAGCACACGCCGTGCCTGGGCTTCCTCCGAGGCGTGCTCCAGCACGCTCTTCGCCGTGCCGGCATCGAGTGGCAGCAACAGGTGTTCGAACAGGCGGCGCTGGCGCTCGAGCACGGCCGCGCCGACACGCCGCTCCTCGTCGACCAGCGCGATGCCAACGAGGGCCGAACCGTGGGCGCCAAGGGCGTCGAGGGCAGCCGCGAGATCGCCCACCGATCGGCTATCGAGCGCCACCACGGCCGCACGGTTCCGCGGCCATGCGCCGAGCAGTTCCGCGACCGTGTCGAACTGCATGATCTGTTCGGCGCCGGGCACGGCCGAGAGGGCGCGCCACACCGTCGAGTCCGCGGAGACGAGCAGCACGCTCACGCGCTTCGCCGGCTGCGGCGCGGGTGACCGGGGGGTCGGCGCGGCTCCGATGGATTGCTGTGCGGCTGACAAGTGGCGGATCCTCCGTGAGCAGTCGCCCGTACACCAGCGGCGTCCTGCGGCTTTCACGGAGGATGGTGAAGGTGGGTCTGCCGGCGGGAGGCGGGCGATTTCACATTTTCTGTCGGCCTTTAGCGTCGGCCTGGATTTGTGGGACGCAGATCACATTTGTCCGGTACCGAACATTGAACCGACCGCTGGGCACCGGCCGCCCGGATGCGAAATCGGGATCTGCGGGCACCGGCGCGTCGGAGCATGGGCCGGAGGCGTCGCGTATACGCAAGAAAGCACTATTGCTATTCATTACAGTAGTTTGCCAATTCTACTGAACGCATTACACGAAGTACGGGCCCGACCAGTCGCCACCGGAGGCTGCGGCCCCGCCACAATTCTTTCGGCGTTGCATTTTCACCGTCGCTGGTTATAGTCGGTGCAGAGGCTTGATAGGACGGCCAAAAACCGCCCCCCAGGACCTTCGAAACTACATAAGCTCTGCAGTGCAAGCCACGCGACGGTGGCGCGCCGCGCGTGTCTGACGGGACCGAGAACAACGAATGAGCGCCTGGGGAAAGCTGCACTCCGCAGCCCTTGAGTTGAGCAAGGGAACGCCTCTGAAACAGAGGCTTATGGTGACTTTCTCGAAGTATTTGACTGAACTCGACGCGGGCGACCTGCCGCCGTCGTTGCGCGCCGACCTCAGCGCGCTGCTGGCGGCGTTCGAGTCCGTGGCGCCGCTGCGCGGCGAAACAGCGGTGCAGTCGACCGTCCGCAAGATGTCGAACGAGCAGGCCGAGGAACTCGCGGCGCGGGTGGTGACGCTGTTCGGGCAGGTCGCGCGGCTGAGCAGCCCTCGCCCGGTCGAGGATGCGATGCGCGCGGTGCCCGCCAGTGGCGCGGAGGACGGCGGCGCCGACGTGCACACCCTGTTCGCCGCCGAGGCATGACGCTCAGTCGAGCTTGAAGTCGATCGTGTCCCAGCGGGCCGTGTCTTCCTTGCGCGCATAGCGTCTCAGCGCCTGGGTGAGCGCCCGCTCGCTCCAGTCGATCGTCGTGTCCGCAAGCACCTGCAGGTCGCGCGCGATCACGCTGGTGCCCCCAAAGCTCATCATCAGGATCACCGGCTTCTTCGCCGCCTTGGCGAAACGTGCCTGGAATTCGATCAATTCCGGCGCGCGGCGGTGGTGGGAGGCGACCAGGATGACCGCCTCGGCCGGTGCGATCTGGCGACGCAGCTCCTCGCGCTCCGCCTCGCGGCCACCGTCCGGCCGGGGCTCGGGGCGACTGGAGTTGGCGTAGAAGAAGTTCCGTGCGCTTTCCAGATACTCGAACACGCGCAGGTAGTCATCGTCGGTCTGCCAGTAGTGGCCGACGAAGATGCGTACCGGGTCGGATTGGGAGATCATGTCTGGACCTCGCATCGAGGGCTTGAGTTTAGCCTACGGCCCGGCGACCAACACGATAAGATGCCGCTGCGGCGCGGAAATCGGAGCGCCTCTCCCGACATGCGCATCCTCGTCTACAACATCCGCTACGCGACCGGAACCGGCGCCTCCTTCCACCTGCCCGTGCCCGGTGCCGGGTACCTGCGCAGCAATCGCCAGGCGCTGACCGACATCACGCGCTTCATCAAGGCCGAGGACCCCGACGTCGTGGGCCTCGTCGAGGTGGATACGGGCTCGATCCGCAGCGGGATGATCAACCAGGCCGAATTCATCGCCGCCGAGCTCGGCCATTACTCCATCTACGAGTGCAAGTACGGCACGGAGTCGATCCAGAGCCTGATGCCGATCGTGCGCAAGCAATGCAACGCGTTTCTCGCGGCGCCGCGGGTCCACGGCGAGCGATTCCATTACTTCGACACCGGCATCAAGCGGCTGATCATCGAGCTCGAACTCGAGGACGCCGTCATCTTCCTCGTCCATCTCTCGCTGAAGTACCGTCACCGCCAGGCGCAGCTGCGCACGCTTCATGACCTCGTGACGCGCTCGACGAAGCCCGTGCTGCTGGCCGGCGACTTCAACACGTTCTGGGGCGAGCACGAGATCTACCTGTTCATGCAGGCTGCGGGACTGCGCAGCGCCAACGTCGCAGGGCTACCCTCCTACCCGAGCAACAATCCGCGTCGGGAGCTCGACTTCATCCTGTACACGGCCGGAATCGAGATCCGCGAATTCCGGATGCCGGCCGTGCGCTACTCCGATCACCTGCCGCTCGTCTGCGATTTCGAGGTCACCGGCGCGGCGCGTAGTCCACCGCCCACCTGATCTCCGGGAACCCGCCGATGGCAGCAGCATTCCCGAACCACTGGACCTGGACCGTCGATGAGCGTGGCATCGGCTGGCTCGGCGCGGATCGCGCGGGCGCCTCGACGAATGTCCTGTCGCGGGAGGTCCTCGAGTCTCTGAACGAACGCCTGGCGCAGGCGGAGGCCGCACGGCCACGCGCCATCGTCGTGTGGTCCGCCAAGCGCAATGGCTTCATCGCCGGCGCAGACATCTCGGAATTCAAGAACCTGGTCACGCCGGAGCAGGGGTTCGACCTGATCCGGTCCGGCCAGCTGGTCATCGAGCGCCTGGCACGCATGCCCTGCCCGACCGTCGCCGCCATCCACGGATTCGCACTCGGTGGCGGGCTCGAACTCGCTCTGGCGTGTCGTTATCGCGTCGCGGCAGACGAGGACACCGTCAGCCTCGGGGTGCCGGAGGTCCAGCTCGGTGTCCATCCCGGCTTCGGCGGCACCGTGCGCCTGCCGCGACTGATCGGGGGCCGGGCTGCCCTCGACATGACGCTCAGCGGCAAGCCGGTCCGCGCCAAGCGGGCCCTGGCGCTCGGGCTCGTCGATCGCCTCTGCCCGCGAGAGGCGCTCCGGGACGTTGCCGCCGCCGTCGCGCTCGAGGCGCCGACACCGCGGCGTGCGCCGTGGCTGGACCGGTTGCTGTCCTACCCGCCGATGCGCGCGATCGTCGCAGCCCAGGCGCGAGCGACGGTGTCGCGGCGCGTGCGCGAGGACCAGTATCCCGCGCCGTACGCGGTGATCGACCTGTGGCGCCGCTATGGCGCGCACGGCGAGGCCGCTTACGTCGCCGAGGCGCGATCGATCGCCACGCTGTTCTGTACCGACACCTCGCGTAGCCTCGTGCGGGTGTTCTTCCTGCAGGACCGGCTCAAGGCGCTTGGCGGCAAGGCCGAGCTGCCGGTGTCACGGGTACACGTGGTCGGCGCCGGCACCATGGGCGCCGACATCGCGGCATGGTGCGCGCGGCGTGGGCTCGAGGTCACGCTGCAGGATCGGTCCGAGGACCTGGTCGCGCGGGCAATCGAGCGGGTGCGCAAGGAGTACGGCGACCGCGCGCGCTCGGCTGCGGAGGCCGAGGCGTTCGCCGCTCGACTGCACGCCGACAGCGCCGGCAACGGCATTGCGGATGCGGAGGTCGTGATCGAGGCGATCTACGAGGATGCGGAGGCCAAGCAAGCGCTGTATGTCTCCATCGAGCCGCGCCTGAAGTCCGGCGCGCTGCTCGCGACCAACACCTCGAGCCTGGAACTCGGCGCGCTCGCGACCACGCTTGCGGATCCGACGCGCCTCGTCGGGCTGCATTTCTTCAACCCGGTGGCGCGCATGCCGCTCGTCGAGGTGATCCATGCCGGGCGCACCGACCCCGCTGCGGTCGCCGCGGCGATGTCGTTCGCGCGACGCCTGGACAAGCTGCCGGTGCCCTGCCGCAGTGCCCCGGGCTTCCTCGTCAACCGCATCCTGTTCCCGTACCTGACCGAGGCGATGATCGCCGCGGGCGAAGGCGTGCCACTCGAGGTCATCGACGCGGTGGCCACCCGCTTCGGCATGCCGGTGGGTCCGATCGAGCTCGCCGACACCGTTGGTCTCGACATCGCACTGCACGTCGGTGGCGTCCTGTCCGCCGCGTTCGACACGCCGCGTCCCGCCGTGCTCGAGCCGAAGGTCGCCGCCGGCGAGCTCGGTCGCAAGACCGGGCGCGGACTCTACGAGTGGCGGGACGGCAAGCCGGTGCGCGCGACGACCACCGTGGCGCCACCCGCGGACCTCGAGGATCGGCTGATCCTCGCGATGCTGAATGAATCCGTGGCCTGCCTGGGTGCCGGCATCGTCGCGGACGAGGACCTGCTCGATGCGGGGATCGTGTTCGGGACCGGCTTCGCGCCGTTCCGCGGCGGGCCCCTCTATTATGCCCGGCGACGTGGGCTTGGCGCGGTCATCGCCCGCCTCAGGGAGCTCGAAGCGCGGCACGGAAAACGGTTCCGGCCGGATCCACACTGGTTCTCGCTCAAGCCGTGAGGCAGCGCACGTTCCAGGTCCGCCGTCATGTTAAAGTCCCCGCTCCAGAACACCGCGAAATAAGTAATAGATCTTGGAGAACGAGTCTCTAGACCCGAAGCTGCTGCGTGTGTTCACGCCGTTCGACGGCTTCAAGAAGGACAACCTTGCCGCGCTCGCGCGCAAGACCTCCCTGAAGGAGCTGCCGGCGGGTCGCACGTTGTTCCGCGAGTCAGACACCGACAAGCGGACGTTCTACCTTGTCAGCGGCGAGGTCGAGCTGCTGATGGGCACGAAGGTGGTCGGCACCGTGCGCGGCGGCAGTGTCGAGGCCCGCAACCCGATCGCCCCTGGCCTTCCGCGCCGCTTCACGGCCCGCGCCGCCACCCCGATCGAATATCTCGCCATCGACAGCGACCTGCTCGACGTCCTGCTCACCTGGGACCAGACCGGCAGCTACGAAGTCAGCGAGCTGTCCTCCGGCGACACGCCCTCGGGCGACGACTGGATGACCACCCTGCTGCAGACCAAGGCGTTCCATCGCGTACCGCCGTCCAACCTGCAGGCCATCTTCATGCGCATGCAGCGCGTGGCGTACCGGACCGGCGAAGCAATCGTCAAGCAAGTCGACGAAGGCGACTTCTTCTACGTGATCGTCTCCGGGCGCTGCTCCGTGACCCGTGAGACGCCGCTCAACCGCGAAGGCATCAAGCTCGCCGAACTCGGGCCGGGGGACACCTTCGGCGAAGAGGCGCTGATCTCCGAGGCGAAGCGCAACGCGACCGTCGCCGCGGCAGCCGACGCGGTGCTGATGCGCCTCAACAAGAGCGACTTCACCACGCTCCTCAACGAGCCGATGCAGCATCGCGTCAGCTACGAGGACGCGGCGGCCATGGTCGATGCCGGCGAAGCAAAGTGGCTGGACGTCCGACTGCCGTCGGAGTTCGACACCTGGCACCTGCCGGGCGCGATCAACGTGCCGCTGTATTTCATGCGGCTCAAGCTGCGCCAGCTCGACCCCAAGCTGCGCTACATCGTCGTCTGCGACACTGGCCGGCGCAGTTCGGCCGGCTCGTTCATCCTGAACGAGCGCGGCTTCGACTCCCAGGTGCTGTCGGGCGGAATGACCGTGGCGGAACTCGCGCGCCGCGCCTGACGGCTAACCTGCCTTGGCGGGATCGCCTTTCTCGCCCGGACCCTTGGCTAGATCCTTGCGGCACTTGGACGCCTCGCCGTCCCCGATCACGGTGAACGGCTTGAAGGCCGCGAGATCCGCGGCGAGGGCAGTCTGCAGTTCGACGATCGTCGCGAGGTCCGTGCACAACTTGCCGGCCGCCTCCTTCACCGGGCCGACCTTCGCCTCGATGCGCTCGCCGATCTTCGACGTATCGCCCGAGGACAGCCCCTTCGCCACCTCCGTGACCGCGGCGACGCCGACCTCGGCCCCAGCCTCGCCGGTCGCCTTCGCGTGCTCGATGAACTGCAACGCAGTCGCGTGGTAGTGCTCGAGCGTGGCGCGCTGCGCGTCGGTCACCTGGACGGGCTTGCCGTCGATCGTCAACGCCCCGTCCGCCACGATTTCGGCGGTCGATCCGCCCGTGCCGTGCAGGACCACCTTGCCATCCGAGACCGTGAGCCCGTCGCTGCTCGAGGAGATCACGACGTGCTCGTGGGAACCGCAGCCGGCGAGCAGCAATGCGCAGGCGAACGCCGCGCTTTTCCACATTCCCTGAAGCATTCCTGACCTCCTGTGGCATTCGGGCCGGCACGACAGGCCGACACGACCCCACTGTCCAGTCCCGCGGGGCGGCTGTCAACGGGCGTCCAGCCGGATCGCGTGGCGCCGCAGCTTGCTATGATGGCCGTCCGCCCCTTCGGAGGCTGACGGTACCCCATGCCACCCGACGGCGACCCCGAACCGCTGCGAACGAGGCGTCACCACGTTCTCGTCGTGGATGACACGCCCGGCAATCTCGTCGTGCTCGGCGAACTGCTGGCGCCTTCGTATGACGTGCGCATCGCGAATTCGGGCGAACGGGCCCTGCAGGCGGCGGTGACCGAGCCGCACCCCGACCTCGTGCTGCTCGACATCATGATGCCGGGGATGGACGGGTACGAGGTGCTGCGACAGCTGAAGGCCGATGAACGCACGGCGGACATCCCGGTGGTGTTCATCACCGCCCTCGACCACGACGAGGACGAGGCCCACGGGCTGGCGCTCGGCGCGACGGACTACATCACCAAGCCCCTGCGGCCCGCGATCGTGCTCGCCAGGGTCCGCTCGCAGCTGGAACTCAAGGACGCCCGTGACCTGCTGCGCGACCGCAATGCCTGGCTCGACGCCGAGGTCCGCCGACGCCTGCGCCAGAACCAGACCATCCAGGACGTCAGCATGCGCGCCCTCGCGAGCCTCGCCGAGGCGCGCGACCAGGAGACCGGCAACCACATCATGCGCACGCAGGGTTACGTGGGCGAACTCGCGCGCCAGCTGGCCACCTCGCCGCGCCACGCGCAGGCCCTGACGCCGGACCTCGTCGAGATGTACACGAAGGCGGCGCCGCTGCATGACATCGGCAAGGTCGGGATCCCGGACTACGTGCTCGGCAAGCGTGGCAAGCTCGACGCCGCGGAGTGGGAAATCATGAAGACGCACGCCCAGGTCGGGGCCGAGGCGATCTGGCGCGCGGTCGAGCACGAGCCGGACCACGAGGGCATCGAGTTCCTGTACCACGCGATGGACATCGCCCGCTCCCACCACGAGCGCTGGGACGGGAGCGGCTACCCGGATGGACTCGAAGGCGAGGCGATCCCGCTCTCGGCCCGCCTGATGGCCCTGGCCGATGTCCTCGACGCGCTGATCTCGCGCAGGGCCTACAAGGAACCGCTGTCCTTCGAGGACGCCGTCACCATCATCACGGCCGGTCGGGGCAGCCACTTCGACCCGGACATCGTCGATGCCTTCCTGGCCCGCGAAGAGCAGTTCCGGGCGATCGTCCGGCGCTATCGCGACGAGGTCGCGCCCACGCCACCCCTCGGGGGCTGATTCGGAAGTTACCGTGCCGGGGGTGCGGAACCCTCTGGTACCCTGAAGCTCGCCTTTCCGCCCATTCGCCCATTCGCCGTTGGCGTATGCACAAACGACCGATCTGGCTGCTGCTCGCCCCGCTGCTGCTGTCCGGGCTGCTCGGGCTGGTGTATGCGCAGCTGCAGACCGGCGAGCTCGAGGACGGCGCCTTCCACGACCTCGAGAGCGTTGCTCGCCTCAAGTCCGACCAGGTCGAGAACTGGCTCGACGAGCGGCTTGGCGACGCCCGCACGCTGCAGAACAACTCGATCCTGGCCGGGGAGCTGGCGGGGCTCTACGCGACGCCCGCCGATCCCGCCGTAACCGACCATGTCCGCATCCCGCTCGAGGCCGTCCGTGCCTCGTACGGCTACCTCGGCGTCCTCGTGCTCGACCCCGCCGGCGTCGTCACGCTGCGGGTCGGCGATGACGCTGACGTCCCTGACGTGCTCGCGAATGCCGTCGCGCGGGCGATCCAGAGCGACGAGATCGTGCGCACGGAGCTCTACCTGGAGCCGGATGGCGACATCCACATGGATTGGGCCATCCCGATCCTCGCGCCCGGCGCGACCGGCGGACGCGTGCTCGCCGTCGTCGTGCTGCGCGCCGAGCCCGCCACGTACCTGATCCCGATGGTCCGGGCGTGGCCCACGGCGCGCCAATCCGCGGAGGGGCTGCTGTTGCGGCGTGATGGCGCCAACGCCCTCTTCATCACGGGAACCCAGCGTCCGCAGGTCGCGCCGCTGACGCACCGCGTGCCACTTGCCGAACCCGGCTTCGGCCTCGGCGCGGCACTGGCGGCAACCGACGCCGGGCGGCTGCGCGTCAAGGACGACGCCGGCATCGACACGCTCGCCGCCTACCGGCCGATCCGCAACACGAACTGGCGCCTCGTCGCGCGCATCGACCGCAGCGAAGTCTTGGCTCCGATGTGGCGCGCGGTGCGGTGGATCGTCGCGATCAGCCTCCTCGCGCTCACGGGGCTCGCGCTCGCGTTGTGGCGGCTGGTCCGCCAGCAGCAGTACCTCGGCGCCCTGGAGGCCGAGACAGCCCGCACCCAGGCGGACCGCCAGTTGCGCTCGCTCGGCAACAACCTCCCGAACGGGTTCGTCTACCGCTACGAAGTCGCGCCGACGGGGACGCATCGCTTCAGCTACATCAGCGAGGGCGTGGGCAGGACCAACGGCGTGGCGGCGGATGCCGTGCTCGGCGAACCCGAACTGCTGCTGCGGCAGATGGACCCGGAGAGCCGCCAGGCCTACGCCGAGGCGCTGACGTCCAGCCTGCGCGACCTCGCGCCCTTTCGCGCGACGCTCGGCTTCAGCCGACCGGACGGCGGCCGCGGCTGGCTGCAGGTGCAGTCGCAACCCTATCGCCGACCGGACGGCACGACGATCTGGGACGGCGTGGCGATCGACATCACCGACCGTCGCCAGCGCGAGCAGCGTTCCGAGCGGCTGCGGCTGATCTACGCGGACCTGTCGCGCATCAGCGATGCGATCCTGCGCGCGGAATCGGAAGCGGAGCTCCTCGAGCTCGTCTGCCGGATCCCGGTCGAGAGCGGCCTGATGGCGATGGCGTGGATCGGCACCGAAGACCCCGCGACTCAGCGGCTCGTGCCCCGCTATCAATTTGGCAGGCACACCGACTACCTCGACGGGATCGTCATCTCCACCCGCGAGGACGTGCCTGAAGGGCGTGGCCAATCGGGCACGGCGTGGCGCACGGGCAAGCTGGTCGTGAACGACGACACCCTGCACAACCCGGCGATGGCGACCTGGCACGAGCGCGCGCGACGCGCCGGTTGGAACTCAAGCGCGAGTTTCCCGATCTTCCGCGGACAGAAGATCTACGCCGTGCTCACCGTGTACAACGAGGAGCCCGGCGTGTTCGACGCCGAAATGCTGCCGCTGCTGAGCGCGATGGCGGGCGACGTCTCGTTCGGCCTCGAAAGCCTGGATGCCAAGCGCGAACTCGTCGAGAGCCAGGCGCGCATCCGCGCGCTGATCGCCGCGATTCCGGACCTGATCTTCGTCAACAGCATCGAGGGCAAGTATCTCGATGCGTACGCTCCGGACGCCTCGCTCCTCCACGTGCCGCCGAGCGAATTCATCGGCCGGAACATCTCGGACATCCTCCCCGCGCCGCTCTGCCGGCGCTTCGCCGACGCCTTCGAGCGGGCCCAGAGCACGCGCGAGGTGCAGGAGGTGAAATACGAATTGAGTATCGGCGACGCCACGCACCACTTCGAGGCGCGCGTGATGTCGAGCAGCGCCGATACGCTGATCACGATCGTTCGCGACACGACGGCAACGACACTCGCCGAACGCGAGCTCGAGACCTATCGGCACCACTTGGAGGACCTGGTCCGCGACCGCACCGACGCGCTCACCGAGGCGCTTAGTCGCGTGCAGGTCAGCGAAGACGCGCTGCGCCGCACCAACCACGAGCAGCAGATCATCTTCGAGACCGCCTCGATGGGCATCGTGTTCACGCGCAATCGGGAGGTCGTGCGCTGCAACCGCCACTTCGAGCAGCTGCTCGGATACGGCCCCGGGACGCTCGTCGGGCAGCAATCCCGCATCTGGTACGCCGACGACGCGACGTACGAGCGAGTCGGCCGGCTCATCGCGCAGACCCTCGACGAGGATGCACCGAGCGAGCTGAACGTCGAAGTCGACGCGCGCCGCCGTGACGGCTCTACGTTCGTCGCGCGACTCGTTGCACGCCACATCGATCCGCGACACCCGGAGGAAGGGGTCGTGGGGGTCGTCGACGACGTCACGACCGTGCACGTCGCCGAGACGGCGATGCGCCGCGCCAAGGAGCTCGCCGAGGAGGCGACCCAGATGAAGTCGGACTTCCTCGCGAACATGAGCCACGAGATCCGCACGCCGATGAACGTGATCATCGGCATGTCGCACCTGATGCGCACGACCGAGCTGACGCGCCGCCAGCAGGACTTCATGGAGAAGCTCCAGCTGTCCGGGGAGCACCTGCTCGGCATCATCAACGACATCCTGGACTTCTCCAAGATCGAGGCCGGCAAGCTCACGGTCGAGCACATCGAGTTCGAGCTCGAGCAGGTCCTCGACAAGGCCGTCTCGCTCGTGCACGAGCGCGCCACGGCGAAGGGCCTCGAGCTGCTGCTCGACATCGATGCGGATGCACCGGACTACCTGTTCGGGGACCCGGTGCGGCTCGGCCAGATCCTGATCAACTACGCCAACAATGCCGTCAAGTTCACCGAGCACGGCGAGGTGGTGCTACAAATGCGGGTCCGCGAGTGCACGGACACGGAAGTGGAGCTGTACTTTGCCGTCCGGGACACCGGGATCGGGCTTCCGCCGGAGCAGCTGGACGCGGTGTTCGAGAGTTTCCAGCAGGCCGATACCTCGACGACGCGCAAGCATGGCGGCACCGGGCTCGGCCTGACGATCTCCAAGAGCCTGGCCGGCATGATGGGTGGTCGGGTCGGCGTCGAGAGCGAGCTCGGTGCCGGCTCGACGTTCTGGTTCACCGCACGCCTCGGACGCAGCCTGCGACGCAAGCGCGAGCTCGTTCCGCAGCCCGACCTGCGCGGTCGCCGTGTCCTCGTCGTGGACGACAACGCCTCCGCGCGCACCGTGCTGCGCGCGCAGCTCGAGCGCATGAGCTTCGCGACGACCGAGGTGGAATCGGGGCAGGCGGCCGTCGAGGAGGTGACCCGCGCGGCGCTCGCCGGCGCGCCCTACGAAATCGTATTCCTCGACTGGAACATGCCGCAGCTGGATGGCGTCGAGACCGCCCGCCGGCTGCGCGGGGCGAACGGCGGTGAGTCGCTGCGGATCGTCATGGTGACCGCCTTCGACCGGGATCACCTGCTCCAGCAATTGCTCGACGTCGGCGTCGAGGAGGCGCTCGTCAAGCCGGTCACGGCCTCGACGCTGTTCGACACGGCACTCCGCGTCCTCGGCGGCGGCACGGCACCGACCGCGCACGCGGGACCCGCCGCCAGCGAGGAGCGGTTCGCCGCCCTGCGCGGCCGGCACGTGCTGCTGGTCGAGGACAATGAACTCCACCGCGAGGTCGCCACCGAGCTGCTGCGATCCGTCGGCATCGTGGTCGACCAGGCCGAGGACGGCAGCGTCGCGCTGCAACGGATCCAGGACGCGACCTATGACGCCGTGCTCATGGACATGCAGATGCCCGTCATGGATGGCCTGACCGCCGCCCGCCAGATCCGCTGCGATCCCCGGCACGCCTCGCTGCCGATCCTCGCGATGACCGCCAACGCCATGCAGGGAGATCGCGAGCAGTGCCTGGCGGCCGGGATGAACGACCACATCCCGAAGCCGATCGTCCCGACGGAACTCTGGACGAAACTCCTGGACGCCATCGGCCAGTCGCCGTCGGAGGACAGGCGCGTCCGTGCGTCCCGGAGAATGCCGGTGACGACCCCCCCCGGCCTGCTCGGAGGACCCCTGGATGGCCTCGACATCGAGCAGGGCCTGCGCCGGGTCGGCGGATCGAGCGCGGTCTACCTGTCGGTCCTGCGCAAGTTCGTCGCCAGCCATCGCGGCGCGGCGGTCCAGATCGCCGACGCCATCGGCAACGGCGACCTGAAGGCGGCCGAGCGCCTCGCCCATTCGCTGAAAGGCGTCGCAGCGACGTTGGGTGCCGATGCGCTGAAGGACGACGCCGCGGTCATCGAGAACGCACTGCGCGGCGGCGTGGCGGCAGCAACCGAGCTTGAGCCGGCAATCACGAGGCTCGCGGCAACGCTCGGTGGCCTCGTCCTGCGTCTCGAGCGCCGCCTTCCTGCCGAGTCACGCGAATCGCCCGCCCCGCCGCCGCCCGTCGACCGGCGCGAGCTCGAGGCGGTGTGCGCCGCGCTCGCCCGCCTGCTCGCCGAAGGCCACTTCGAGGCCGGCGCGCTGCTCGAGCGGCACCGCCCCCTGCTGCAGGCGGGGCTTGGCGAGCATTTCGCGCCGCTCGTCTTCGCGATGCAGGCGTTCGACTACGACCTTGCCAACCATCTCCTTTGGGAGGCCGGCGTCGTGCCGACGGCCTCGCACTAGGCCCGACCCCGCGTCGCACGGATCACCGGGCTCCCAGCGCCCCTCCGCCGGCACCGCGAGCACGCGTGCGGCCCGCGCGCGCCGGACGCGACGACCGCGAGCGACGCGCCGATCCCGCGAAGCGGGCGCCTCGCCTGCGCCCAGCCGGCGCTGGCGCCGCTCCCCGGCACCCCTCGCGCGCTTCGAACCGTGGCAGGAACCGTGTCTCGATTTCGGCGTGCGGCGCCGATTCACTCGACGCACGGATCGAGACGATCAGTACGCCCGCTGCGGGCCTGGCGGCCACGCGCACGCGAACCCCGCCGGCTCGTCCGTCTGCGCGTCGAGCGCCGTGGCGAAGATCAGGGCTAGCGCGCCAGGCGCTCGTCGACCTTGATGGCGTCCAGCAGTTCGAGCCCGTCGATGTCCGGCAGCCGCCGGTCGAGCAGGATGGGATCGATCTCGCCAGCGGCGCGCAGCAGCGCGAGCGCCTTCGCTGCATCCGGAGCGATCGATACGGATTGGCCCAGTTTGGACGGCAGGCGGCTGAGCAGCGCTGCCCCGATCGGCTCGTCTTCAATGACGCCGATGCGCGCGGAACCGGTCATCGTCACCCGACCCGACCCGCTCGCGCTCGCGGGCGGCGCGCTACATCGTGTGGGTCGGCTTGTCGCCCCCGAGCGCGCCCGCCAGGTAGGTCTCGATCTTCTTCTGCGTGTTGCCACGATCCTGGTCGGAGAACTGCACGCCGATGCCGGCGACCCGCCGTCCCGCGACGCCCTTCGGCGTCACCCAGATCACGCGTCCGGCCACCGGTAGCTTCTCCTCCTCGCCCATCAGGTTGAGGAGCATGAACACCTCGTCGCCGAGGCGATAGTTGCTGTTGGTCGGAATGAACAGGCCGCCATTCTTCACGAATGGCATGTACGCAAGGTAGAGCGCGCTCTTGTCCTTGATCGTCAGCGTGAGAAGTCCGGGTTTGTTCGTCGGCTGTCGCATCATGCTCCTTGACGTCAGCCGCGCCCGCGAGCGGTCCGCAGCATTTCCAGCTCCCGCGCCAGCTTCACGAACAGGCGCTCAAACAGCATCGCAACGCTGGCAGGGCCCTGCAGCGCCGCCCGTGCGGCCCGGGTCTCGTCCAGAATGCCGTACAGGCCCTGAATATGTCGCCTTCGGAGGGCCGCTGGCAAGCCCGGACTTCCCGGAGTGTGATCCGCAGCAGGCGCGGTGAGCCCCTTGCGGATCCGTTCGGTGACCCAGTTCTCCATCCAGCGCAGACGCTCCCCCGGTTGTGCCTTCTGGCACCGCTCCGCCAGGGCCACCACGTCGCCCTCCC
Source organism: uncultured Pseudomonadota bacterium (assembly GCA_903884235.1). Taxonomy (GTDB): domain Bacteria; phylum Pseudomonadota; class Gammaproteobacteria; order Steroidobacterales; family Steroidobacteraceae; genus CAIKZZ01. The sequence goes on along the minus strand of CAISEB010000015.1, from coordinate 17,549 downwards.
CCCGCGCCAGCAGGCTGGTCAGTTCGGCCATGTCCTTGTCGACCGGCGCCACCCTGGCGAGCGCCAGCGCCGCGAGGGGCGCGCCGGCGACGAGCGCGAGCCGCGGCCCCCACTCGACGCCCGGATCGATTTCCCGCAGCCACTCGAGCGCCGTGGCGCGCGAGGGCGCCGCGATCTTCAGGCGCTGGCAGCGACTCGCGATCGTGGCCGGCAGGCGCTCAGGCCTGGATGCCGTGAGCACGAGCAGCGTCTCGCCAGCGGGCTCCTCCAGCGTCTTCAGCAGCGCATTCGCGCCGTTGGTGTTCATCGCGTCGGCCGGGTCGATCAGCGCCACCTTGCGGCGCCCGCGGTAGCTCTTGAGCGTGAGCCCGGCAATCATCTCGCGGACGTCATCGACGAGGATCTGCTTCTTGTCCTCGCGGATGCCGACGCGCACGAGGTCGGGGTGGGAGTCGGCGCCGTGCAGCCGGCACGAGGCGCACTCCCCGCACGGGCCGTCGCTCGGCGACTCGCACAGTGCCACCCGCCCGATCCACTCCGCGAGCGCCTGCTTGCCGAGGCCGGGCTGGCCCTGCAGCAGCAGCGCGTGCGCGAGGCGTCCCGTGCGCAGCATCTGCAGCACGCGCTCGCGCGCCGGGGCGAGCCAGGGCGCCGATGCGATGCGCCCGATCGACAGGTCCGTGGCGGCCGGTTCAGCCATCGGCGAGCGTCCCGACCAGCGCGGCGACGCGTGCGGCGACCTCGTCGATGCTCCCGTTCGCATCCACCACGCGGACCCGTTCCGGCTCCCGCGCGGCGAGTGCGAGGTAGCTCGCGCGGACCCGCTCGAAGAAGGCGGTCGTCTGCGCCTCGATGCGGTCCGCCGCGACCGTGCGCGCCCGGGCGCGCCGCAGCGCCGCACCGACCGGCGCGTCGAGCAGCACCGTCAGGTCCGGAGCAAGGCCGCGCTGCGCAAGTCGCGCGAGCGGCGCGATCGCCTCGTCCGGCACCCCGCGCCCGCCGCCCTGGTAGGCGTAGGTCGCATCCGTGTACCGATCGCAGAGCACCCATGCGCCGCGCGCGAGCGCGGGACGGATGAGGTTCTCCGTGTGCACCGAGCGTGCCGCGAACATCAGCATCAGTTCCGCGGCGTCGGGCATGGGTTCGGTCAGGTCATGGAGCACGAGCGCGCGGATGCGCTCCGCGAGGGGCGTGCCGCCGGGTTCACGCGTGACGACGATCTCGCGCCCGGCGGCGCCGAGGGCCTGCGCCAGGCGCGCGACCTGCGTCGACTTGCCGACGCCCTCGACGCCCTCGAAAGTGATGAACCGACCCCGCGTCATCGCCGTCCACCTCCACCGCGTCGCTCCGCCAGGTACCGCGCAACCGCCGCATTGTGCGCCTCGAGCGTGGCCGAAAAGCGGTGGTGCCCATCGCCCGTGCCCGTGGCCACGAAATACAGGTCGTCGCTGTCGACGGGGTGGGCCGCGGCGGCGAGCGCCGCGCTGCCGACCAGCGCGATCGGCGTCGGCGGCAGGCCGTCACGGGTGTAAGTATTGTACGGGGTGTCGGTCTGCAGGTCCCGGCGATGGATGTGGCCGTCGTAGTCGGGTCCCATGCCGTAGATGACGGTCGGATCCGTCTGCAGGCGCATGCCGCGGCGCAGCCGATTGACGAACACCGCGGCGATGTGCGGGCGTTCGTCGGGCGCCGCGGTCTCCTTCTCGACGATCGAGGCAAGGATCAGCAGCTCGTAGGGCGTCGCCAGCGGCAGGTCCGGCCGCCGCGCGCGCCAGGCGGCCTCGAGTTCGGAGACAAGGCGCGCGGGCGCGAGCTTCAGCACCTCGAAATCGCTCGTGCCCTTCGCGACGAGGTAGGTGTCCGGGTAGAACTGCCCCTCGGGCGCCACGCCGTCGGCGCCAAGGCGCGCCATCAGCTCGGGCGGCACGGGATCGCCGATCGTGTGCTGCAGCTGCGGCAGCGCGCGCAAGGCCTCGAGCGCCTCCCTGAACGTGCGGCCGTCGACGATGAGCACCGGATGCAGGCGCACGCGACCCTCGACGAACTGCTGCAGCAGCGTCGCCGGGCTGGTGCCGGGCAGGATCTCGTACTCGCCGGCACGAATGCGCTGGGCGCCGCCGGCGCGCCGGGCCAGGAACGTGTAGAGGCGCGGCGCGGCGATGATGTCCTGCCGGGCGAGCCGCTCCGCCACGCGCCCGAAGCTGTCGCCCGGCTCGATCTCGACGATCACGGGTGCCGCGATCGAGGCGAGCGGGGCATGGAACCAGGCCTCGGCGGCGAACCCGCCGCCGCCGGCGGCCACCGCGAGCGCCAGCAGCGCGCCGAGCGCCAGTCGCGCCCGGCGTCTCACCACGACTCGACCCAGGCGCCGGCCCTACGCGCGACCGGCCCCGGCGCGTAGCGCCGGCCATCCAGCGAGGCGACCGGCCAGACGCCGATCAGCGCGTTGCTGAGGAACAGCTCGCTCGCCTCGGCAAGCTCCGCCGGCAGCACGTCGCGGATCTCGACCTCGACGCCGTCCTCGCGCCATGCATCGAGCAGTGCCGCGCGCACGACGCCGGCGACGCCGGCGCGCTCGAGCGCCGGGGTCACGACACGGCTGCCGATGACCGCGTAGAGGTTCGACATGGTGCCGCACACGACGCGCCCGGAGGTATCGAGCATCAGGCCCTCGCCGATGGCCGGGTCGACGAGCTCGCGCCGTGCCAGCACCTGCTCGAGTCGATTGAGGTGCTTGAGTCCGGCAAGCAGCGGCTGCTCGGCGAGGCGCGTCACGAGCGTCTGCACGGCGACGCCATCGACCGCGTGGCGGGCCGGACGCGCGCGCGGCGACAGCGCCGCGAGCCAGCGACGCACGGGGGCGACCGGATCGCAGCCATAGCCGCGCCCGCCGACGCCGCGCGTCAGGATCAGCTTGAGGACGCCGACGCCGGGGGTGCGCGCCGCACGCGTGATTTCGGCCTTCAGCTGCGCCGCATCCTGGGCGGCGAGGCCCAGTCGCTGGCAACCGTCGGCGAGCCGCGCGAGGTGTCGCGACAGGAGCCGCGCGCGGTTGTCGCGCACCGCGATGGTCTCGAACAGCCCGTCGCCGAACTCGAGGCCGCGATCGAGGCCGATGGACCCCTCGACGGGCGCGCCGTCCAGCCACAGCATCAGGCGGGCTCCGCGCCGAGCGCGCGGACGAGGCCGCGCGCCTTGGCACGGGTTTCCTCGAGTTCGCGGCCCGGGTCCGAGTCGGCGACGATGCCGGCGCCGGCGAGGATGCTGAGTTCACGCCCGCGCTCCGGCCGCGACCGGACGGTGGCGGTGCGGATCAGGATGTTGAGGTCGAGGCTGCCGTCGCGGTTCAGGTAGCCGAGCGAGCCGGTGTAGGCGCCGCGCGGTCGTCCCTCCAGCTCGGCGATGATCTCCATGCAACGGACCTTCGGGCAGCCGGTGATCGTGCCGCCCGGGAACAGGGCGCGGATCACCTGTCCCGGCGTCACGTCCTCGCGAGCGGTGCCGCAGACGTTCGAAACGATGTGGTGCACGTGCGCGTAGCTCTCGATCGTCATGAATTCGTCGACCGTGACGCTGCCACCCACGCAGATGCGCCCGAGGTCGTTGCGTTCGAGGTCCAGCAGCATGACGTGCTCGGCCTGTTCCTTGAGGTTGGCGCGCAGTTCCGCGGTGACGAGCGCATCGTCGCCGCGCCGCGGGCGGGTCCCTGCGATCGGACGCGTCTCCACCCGACGATCGCGCACCGACACGAGGCGCTCGGGCGAGGTCGACAGTACGGTCATCCCCGGCAGTGCCGCAAGCGCGGCGAAGGGCCCTGGGTTGGCGCGCCGCAGGTGGGCGTAGAGCGCGGGCGCGCCGACGCCCTCGGGCAGGCGCGCACGCCACTCGCGTGCCAGGTTCGCCTGGTAGATGTCGCCGGCGGCGACGTACTCGAGGGCGCGGATGACCGCCGCGCGGTAGCGCGCGGGATCCTCCTCCTCCAGCACCAGCGCCGGGATCGGCGGCGGCGGCGGAGCAGGATCTGCAAGCGGCACGAGCCGCGACTCGAGGCGGCTGAGTTCCGCCTCGGCGCCGGCCTCCGCGACCAGCCACAGCGCGCCCGTCGCGTGGTCGTAGAGGGCCGCCGAGCGCACGCGGCAGGCGAAGGCCGCAGGACCCGCGCCGGGCGGCAGCCTCAGCCGGGGTTCGATTTCCGAGGCCAGCTCGTAGCCGAGGTACACGAACCAGCCGCCGGTGAAGGGCAGCGGGCCGGCGGGCCCGCTTCGCCGTTCGCGGCTGAACCACTGGTCGAGGGCCGGCAGGAAGCGCCGCGCGCCGTCGGCGGCGCCGTGCAGGCCACCGGCCGCATCCAGCCACAGGGTCTCGGTGCCCGCCTGCATGAGCACGTCCCAGCGGCCCTGCCGGGTGCCGCCGCTGGCGCTCTCGAGCAGGAACGGGAATCGCGCCGGATCCGCAGCGTGGACGGCGAGGAAGTCCGGGCGCCACCGGCCGAGCGGTCGCGCGATCCCCTCGCCCGTCACCGGACCGTCGGGCACGACGGGGTCACCTGAGGCGACGGAACACCAGGCTGCCGTTGGTCCCGCCGAACCCGAACGAATTCGACACGGCGAACTCGATCGGCATCTGGCGTGCGACCTTCGGGACGTAGTCGAGGTCGCAGCGCGGGTCCGGGTTGTCCAGGTTGATCGTCGGCGGCGCGATCTGGTCGCGCAGCGCGAGCACGGTGAAGATCGCCTCGACGGCGCCGGCGGCACCGAGCAGGTGGCCGGTCATCGACTTCGTCGAGCTGACCGCGAGCGAGCGCGCCGCATCTCCGAACGCGCGCTTGATCGCGATCGTCTCGCCGACGTCGCCGAGCGGCGTCGAGGTGCCGTGGGCATTGATGTACTGGATCTCGGATGGCGCCACGTGCGCGTCGGCGATCGCCGCCTCCATCGCGCGGCGCGCCCCGTCGCCATCTTCAGGCGGTGCGGTGATGTGGTGCGCGTCCCCGCTCATGCCGAAGCCGACGAACTCGCCGTAGATCGTCGCGCCGCGCGCCTTGGCGTGCTCGTACTCCTCGAGCACCAGCGCGCCCGCGCCGTCGGCCATCACGAAGCCGTCGCGGTCGCGGTCCCAGGGGCGGCTCGCCCGGGTCGGGTCATCGTTGCGCTCGGACAGCGCCTTGGCCTGGCAGAAGCCGGCGAGCCCCAGCGGATTGATGGCCATCTCGGCGCCGCCGGCGACCATCACGTCCGCGTCGCCGTACTGGATCAGGCGCGCGGCGATGCCGATGCAGTGGGTCGAGGTCGTGCAGGCGGTCACGAGGGCGAGGTTGGGGCCCTTGATGCCGAAGTTGATCGAGACGTGGCCGGAGATCATGTTGATGATGCTGCCGGGCACGAAGAACGGCGACACCTTGCGCGGACCGGCGGCCTCCAGCAGCTTGCTGTGGTTGACCTGGATCGTGTCGAGCCCGCCGATGCCGGCGCCCATCGCGACGCCGATGCGGCCCGCGTTCGCCTCGGTGACGACGAGTCCTGAATCCTTGATCGCCTGCGAGGAGGCGGCGTACCCGTACTGCAGGAACGGATCCATGCGCCGGGCGTCCTTCGGCGCGAGGTAGTCGTCGACGACCAGCCCGCGGACGTCACCGGCGAAGCGGGTCGGATACGCGCTCACGTCGAAGCGCGTGATGGGGCCGATGAACGAGCGGCCCTCAACGATGTTGTCCCAGGCCTCGTCGACCTGGCTGCCGACCGGGGACACGATCCCAAGACCCGTGACAACGACACGACGCTTGGACACGGCGCCTCCGAATTGGACGAGATACGGAAATGAATCGGGGCGATCGCGACGCGATTGCGCCGCGATCGCCCCGCAGGAGCTCAGGCCTTGCCCTGATGCTCGTTGATGTAGTCGATCGCCTGCTGGACCGTGGTGATCTTCTCCGCGTCTTCGTCAGGAATCTCGGTCTCGAACTCTTCCTCGAGCGCCATCACGAGCTCGACCGTATCGAGCGAGTCGGCGCCCAGGTCGTCGACGAAGGAGGCATCGTTGGTGACTTCCTCTCCCTTGACGCCCAACTGCTCGGCGACGATCTTCTTGACCCTCTCTTCAACGCTGCTCATCGTTATTTAATCCTCTGTGACGCAAGGCAATTCCGGCCCACGGACACGATCACGGGGCTGCCCCCTCGATCAATGCGCGGACGGCGCATTTTAGGGGAAAGTTGGCCCCCTCGCCATGCGAGGTTTTTGTTGTCTTTTCAAGCAGTTGAAAAAGACAGGTACTCAGGGCATGTACATTCCGCCGTTCACCGACAGGGTTTCGCCGGTCACGTAGGCCCCCGCGGGCGAGGCCAGGTAGAGCACCGCGGCGGCGATATCCGCCGGCGCGCCGAGGCGCGCGAGCGGGATCTGGCCGGCGAGCGCGGCACGCTGCTCGTCGCTGAGCGCGCGGGTCATGTCGGTGTCGATGAAGCCCGGCGCGACGACATTGCAGGTGATGTTGCGCGAGGCGACCTCGCGGGCCAGGGACTTCGTGAACCCGACGATGCCCGCCTTGGCCGCCGCATAGTTCGCCTGCCCGGCGTTGCCGGTCAGGCCGACCACCGAGGCGATGCTGATGATGCGCCCGGTGCGGGCCTTCATCATGCCGCGCAGCACCGCCTTCGACAGGCGGAACACCGAGGTCAGGTTGGTGTTGAGGATCGCGTCCCAGTCCTCCGACTTCATGCGCATCAGCAGCCCGTCGCGGGTGATGCCGGCGTTGTTGACGAGGATCCCGACCGGTCCCTCCTTCGCCTCGATGTCCTTGAGCGCGGCCTCGACGCTCGCGTCGCTGGCGACGTCGAGGACGAGCCCGCGCCCGGACAGTCCCGCCGCGGCGAGGGTCGAGGCGATCTCGGCGGCGCCCTTCTCGGTGGTGGCCGTGCCGATCACCGTCGCGCCACGTTCGGCGAGCGCATGCAGGATCGCCCGCCCGATCCCGCGCGAGGCGCCGGTGACCAGCGCGATCTGGCCGTCCACCCGGAAACCGACCGTCGTCTCGTTCGTCATGCCTGTGCTCCGGTGAACAGGGCCGCGGCGAGGCTCGCCGGGTCCTCGATCGCGATCATCGTGATGTCCTTGTTGCGCTCGATGCGCCGGTTGAGCGAGGTCAGGACCTTGCCCGGGCCACACTCGACGAGCCGCGTCGCGCCGTGCGCGAGCATGTCGCGGATGGTGTCGGTCCAGCGCACCGGGCTCGACAGCTGCGCCACGACCTGGTCGCGGACCGCGGCCGCCGAATCGTGCCGGCCGAGCCCGACCGCGTAGACCGGCCAGCGCGGGACCGAGACGGGGATGTCCGCGAGCCGCTCGCGCAGGCGCTCCCCGGCCCCCCTCAGCAGCGAGCTGTGCGCGGGCACGCTGACCGGCAGCACGAGCGCCCGCTTGGCGCCGCGCGCCTTGGCGGCCTCGACGGCGCGCCCGACGGCCCCGGCGTGGCCGGCGATGACGAGCTGGCCCGGCGAGTTGTAGTTGACCGCCTCGACGACCTCCCCGGCCGCGGCCTCGGCGCAGGCGGCCTCGACGTCGGCATCCTCGAGCCCGAGGATCGCGGCCATCGCGCCCTGCCCGGCCGGAACGGCCTCCTGCATCACGCGGCCACGGAACTGAACGGCCGCCACGGCGTCTGAGAAGTCGAGTGCCTCGGCGCAGACCAGCGCGGTGAACTCGCCGAGGCTGTGGCCGGCGAGCACCGAGGGGTCGGGTGCGCCCGCGGCACGCCAGGCGCGCCAGGTGGCGACGCCGGCGGCGAGCATCGCCGGCTGGGTGCGCTCGGTCGAGTTCAGCTGCTCCTCGGGGCCCGTCTGCACGAGCGCCCAGAGGTCGTAGCCGAGCACGGCCGACGCCTCGTCGAAGGTCTGGCGCACGACCGCATGGTCCGCCGCCAATGCGGCGAGCATGCCGACGGATTGAGAGCCCTGTCCCGGAAATACGACGGCCAATGACATCGTCACCCTCCCATCACTTTCGCGGAGTATACCGTTCCCACCTGCCGCCCCGTGGAGCGGCGGCGCGTCCGGGGACAGCGGACCCTTCTGTTATGATTCGGACACGGACCTGAACCCCGGAGTGGGACCTCATGATGCGACGTTCGCGCGGCTTCACCCTCATCGAGATCATGGTCGTCGTCGTGATCCTCGCGATCCTCGGCACGCTCGTGGCGCCCCAGATCCTCGGTCGCATCGACGAGGCGCGCGTCACCAAGGCGCGCAACGACCTGCGCCTCTACCAGAGCGCGCTCGACCTGTACCGGATGGACAACTTCCGCTATCCGACGACCGACCAGGGCCTCGAGGCGCTGGTCAAGAAGCCGAACGACCCGACGCTCAAGAACTGGCGCCCGGAGGGCTACGTCGAGCAGCTGCGCAAGGACCCGTGGAACCACGACTACGTCTACGTGTCGCCGGGCCTCAATGGCGCCCCGTACGACCTGATGTCGCTCGGTGCCGACGGCCAGCCCGGTGGCCAGGGCCTCGACGCGGACATCAGCGCGCGGGATCCGCAGTAGCCCGTCCGGGGCCGAGCCACACCGTGCACCAGGCCCGCCACGTCCGTCGCGAGGCGGGCTTCACGCTGATCGAGATCCTCGTCGTCGTCGTGATCATCGCCGTGATGACCACCGTCGCCGTGCTGTCGGTCGGCGTGCTCGGCAAGGATCGCGGCCTCGACGACGAGGGCGACCGCTACACCGACGTCGTCGCCGCCGCCACCGAGCAGGCCGGGCTCGAGGGCCGCGACTACGGCATCTGGTTCGGTCCCGATCGCTACGAGGTGATGGCCTACGTCCAGCGTCGCCAGCGCTGGGAGACCGTCCCGGACGACCGGCTCTACGACGTGCACGAGCTGCCCACCGGGCTCGCGCCGCACCTCGAGATCGAGGGCCGCCAGATCCTGCTCGTGCCCGAGAGGCCCGACACGCCGTCGGTGCCGCAGGTGCTGATCTATGCCGGCGGCGACAGCTCCTCGTACCGGCTGCAGCTGACGCGCGAGGGCAGCGACGCCGCCTTCGTCGTCGAGGGCCACGCGGACGGCACGCTGTCGGTCACGCGGCCCGGGGCGACGACGTGAGGCGCGCCGGCGGATTCACCCTGATCGAAGTGCTGGTCGCGCTCGCGATCGCCGCGCTCGGGCTCGCGGCCGCGCTGTCCGTGGTGACCAATTCCGCGCGCAACGCCGGCTACTTCCGCGACCGGACCTTCGCGAGCTGGATCGCACAGAACAAGATCACCGAGGCGCGCCTCGCCTCGACGATGCCCTCCGTCGACAAGACGACCGGCGACCTCGACTACGCCGGCCAGAAGTGGAAGTGGGAGCAGGCGGTCACGCAGACGGAGGTGCCGGGCATGCGGCGCATCGATGTCAGCGTGCGCCAGGCCGATGCCGACGCCGCCGCGCCGATCGCGACCGTGTCGGGCTTCGTCGGACGCACGGCCCAGGCCGCGCAGCCCTCCGGCACCAGCTGGGACGTGGGTCCTGGCACCGCCGGCGGCGCACCGCCCCCGACCACCACGCCGCAGCCGCAGACGGGCCTGCCCAAGTGAGTGCGCGCGCGCGGCGACGCGGCTTCACGCTGATCGAGGTGCTGGTCGCCGTCTTCCTGCTCGCGGTCCTCAGTGCCTTCGCGTTCCAGTCGCTCAACTACGTGCGCAAGTCGCGGGAAATCACCGCCGCCTCGTTCGAGCGGCTGCGCGCGGTCGAGCTGACCATGCACACGATCGTCAGCGACTTCCAGCAGCTCGAGCCGCGGCCGGTGCGCGACGTCGTCGGCACCTCCGTGCTGCCCGCGCTGCTCGCCGACCCGCGCACCACGAACCTCGTGTCGCTGACGCGCGGCGGCTGGCCGAACACCGCGGGGCTGCCGCGCGGCACGCTGCAGCGCGTGACCTACAGGCTCGACGGCACGACCCTCGTGCGCGAGCACCTGACGGTGCTCGACGCCACGCTCGCCAACGCGCCGGTGCGCCGCGACCTGCTGCGCGACGTCGGCACCGTGACGCTGCGGTTCATGGATTCGACCCGCACCTGGCAGGACCAGTGGCCGCCGCTCGGCATGGGTGGCGCGGCGGGCACGCCCTCGCTCGGCCTGCGTCCGATGGCGGTCGAGATCGTCATCGAGCTGAAGGACATCGGCCGCATCGTGCGCCTGGCGGAGGTGCCGGGATGAGGCGCAGCCGCGGCGTCGCGCTGATCCTCGCGCTCGTCGTCGTCGCGCTGGCGACGGTGCTCGCCACGCGCATCGGCGCGCAGAGCGCGCTCGACCAGCGCCGTGCGGCAACGCTGCTCGCCCAGGAACAGGGCTTCCAGATCGCGCTCGGTGCGGAGGCCTGGGCGATCGAGGTGCTGCGCACGGACTTCGAGCGCAACAACCGCCAGGTGACGCTCGACCAGGCGTGGGCGACGCCGCTGCCACCGCTGCCGATCGACGGTGGCATGCTCACCGGCCAGCTCGAGGACCTCGAGGGCCGCTTCAACATCAACAACCTCGTGAACGCCGACGGCACCAAGAACCCGTTCGCCTTCGCCTGGTTCCAGCGGCTGCTCGCCAAGCTGCAGTTGGAGCCGAAGTGGGCCTCGCTCGCGCTCGACTGGATCGACCCGGACACGATCGCCGACGGCGCGGACGGTGCCGAGGATGGCGTGTACACGGGGTTCAGCCCGCCGTACCGCCCGCCCAACCGGCCGATCACGAGCACGAGCGAGCTGCTCGCGCTGCCGGGCTTCGGGATCGAGCGCTACCGCATCCTCGCGCCGTACATCGCGGCACTGCCGGTCGGCACGCCGCTCAACGTCTGCACGGCGAGCGGGCCGGTGCTCGACACGCTCGCGCCGTCCCTGTCTGCGTTCGCGGCGGACGCCAACCAGCTCGCGAGCAACCGGCTGAAGGGCTGCTTCCCGACCGCGGCCGACGTCAACGCGATGATCAAGCCACTGCTCCAGCCGCTGGAGAAGGACGCCGCGGCGCGGCTGATCGGCGAGAGCTCGCGGTACTTCCGCGGCACGACGATCGTCAGTATTGGCACTACCGAACTCACCCTGTACAGTCTCATCGAGCGCAATCCAGGCGGTTACTCCCGCGTCGTGCTGCGCACCCTCGGCACCGAGTGACTGATGGCTGAATCCCTCGTCCTGCGCTACCCCCTCGGCAACGACGCCCACGCCGCGTGCGAGTGGATCGTCGTCGATGGCAATGGCGTGCCGACCGGCGCCGCCGGTCGGGGTTCGCTCGCCGAGGCCGCCGCCGCGGGCGGCGGGCGGCGGCTCGTCGTGCTGGTGCCGGGCGCCGAGGTCACTCTGGCGGTCCCCGCCGTGCCGACCCGCAGCGCCTCGCGGTTGCAGAAGCTCGTGCCGTTCGCCCTCGAGGAGCACCTCGCGACCGAGGTCGAGTCGATGCACTTCGCGATCGGCCGCGTCACCGGCGACTCGAGCGTCGAGGTCGCCGCGGTGGAGCGCAGCCGGCTGCAGGGCTGGCTCGACGCACTGGCGGCCGCGGGCCTCGCCCCGGCGGTGCTCGCCGCCGACTCGCTGGCGGTCCCTGACAATCCGGCCCACGTCGTGGTGCTGCTCGACGGCGGGCGACTGGTCGTGCGCCGCCCCGGCGGTCAGCCGCTGACGCTCGATGCGACGCCGCTCGCCGCGGCGCTCTCGGTCGCCGGCCTGCCGCGCCCGGCCGGGGACGAGCCGGCGGCGCCGGCCCACGTGATCCTGTATGCGAGCCCCGCCGACTGGGCGGGCGCGCAGCCGGTCATCGAGGCCATGCGGCCGGAGCTCGCCAGCCTGAACGTGCAGGTGCTCGCGGACGGCCCGCTCGGGCTGCTCGCCGCAGGCGCCGTCGCCAACCCGCCGCTGTCGCTGCTGCAGGGCGCGTTCACGGTGCGCCAGGGTTTCGCGGCCGAATGGCCGCGCTGGCGCCTGGCGGCCGGACTCGTCGCGGCGCTCCTCGTCGTGCATGCGGCGACGCTCGGCATCGACGGCTGGCGGCTGCACCAGGACGAGGTGCGGCTCGACCAGCAGCTGCGCACGCTGGCGGCCGAGGCGCTGCCGGACGTGCAGAATCCGGCGCGCCTGCCGAGCGTGCGCCTCGCCGTCGAGAGCCGGGTGCGCAAGTCCCGCGCCGCGGTCACCGAGGGACTGCTCGGCACGCTCGGCGCGCTCGGCGCTGCCGTGTCCCAGGCGCCCGGTGCGCAGATCGAATCGCTGAGCTATCGCGACGGCACCACCGACCTGACGGTCGCGGCGCCGGATGTCGGCACGCTCGATCGCCTGCAGGAGGCGGCGCGCGGCCGCGGCTACGACGCGCAGCTGCAGGGCGCCTCGCAGAAGGACAAGAGCTACGAGGGCCGCATGCAGCTCAAGGGGCCGGGCTCGTGAGCGCCTCCGCGCGCACCCAGCTCCTCGCCTGGTACGAGGCGCTGCAGCCACGCGAGCAGGTGCTCGTGCGCTTCGGCGCCATCGGCGCGGGCGTGCTGATCGTCGTCGGCGGCGTGCTGCGCCTGCACGGCGCGGTCGACGGCGCCGCCAAGCGCGTCACCGCGAAGCGTGCCGACATCGCCTACATCACGAGCGTGCTCGGCGAGTTGCGCGCCGCGCCGCTGCCGGCCGGTGGCGGCCAGTCGCTGGTCAGCGTGATCGACCGGACGACCCGCGACGGCGGGCTCGGCATGAACCTGCGCGGCACCGAGCCGTCCGGCATCAATGGCGTGCGCGTGCGTTTCGAGGGCGCGGCCTTCGACTCGCTGGCGAACTGGGTGCTGCGCGTGCAGCGCGAGTACGGGCTGTCGGTGCAGGCCGCGACGCTCGAGCGCACCGAGTCGCCGGGCCGCGTCAACGCCAGCCTCACGTTCACGCGCTCCTGAGCGGATGCGGCAGACCCGTCTCCTCGTGCTGGTGGGCGTCGCGGTCTTCGCCGCGGTGATCGTCGCAACCCTCCCCGCCTCGCTGCTCGCCAGCCGGCTGCCTTCCGACCTCGCCGTCGAGGGCGTCAGCGGCTCGATCTGGAACGGCGCCGCGGACGAGGTGCGCCTGCGCGGCGCGCCGCTCGGGTCGCTGACCTGGAACGTGGAACCCGCCGCGCTGCTGCGCGGCTCGCTCGCCTACCACGTCGAGGTGCTGAGGCCGGACGGCTTCCTGCGCGGGCGCGTCGCGGCGACGCTGTCCGGGGCGCTCGAGGGCGACGCCCTCGATCTCGACCTGCCGATCACCGCGCTGCACCCGGAGCATGCCGACGATGCCTGGGGGGGCACGCTCACCGGCCGGATCGAGCACCTGCGCCTCGAGGGCGGATGGCCGGTGGCCCTGACCGGAAGCTTCGGGATCGCCCACCTGCGGCCACCCGGATCGACGCTCGAGATCGGCGGCTATGCGATCGAGTTCGACGGTCGCGCGAACACCGCGGAGCAGCTCATCGGGCGCGTCCGCGACGTGGACGCGCCGCTGCTGGTGCGCGGCCAGCTCGAGATCCGCCACGCGCGGTCCTACCTGCTGCAGGGCGAGGTCACGCCACGCCCCGGCGCATCCCCGGAGGTGGGCCGCGCGGTGGAATTCCTCGGCCTGCCGGATGCGGCCGGCCGCCGCAGCTTCGAGATCACCGGGACGTTCTAGCGGCGATGACCGAGCGGATCCTCGACCGTCCGGACCGCGCGCGCTTCGAGCTCGATCTCGGCGACGGGGTGGCGTTCATCGCCTACGTCCGCCGCGGCATGACGCTCGTGCTCACCCACGCGGAGGTCCCCCCGGCCCTCGCCGGTCGCGGCGCCGGCACGCGCCTGGTCGCCGCCACGCTCGAGGAGGTGCGCCGCCGCGGCGAGCGCGTCGTGCCGCGCTGCCCGTTCATCGCGCGGTTCATCGCGCTCAACCCCGGCTACGCCGACCTCGTCGGGTCGATCGACGGCGGCGGCGCCACCGGCGGCCCGCCGTAGCGGAACGTCACGCCGCCGAGCGCGAGCACGTCGCCGTCGACGAGGCGGGCCTGGCGCACGCGCTTGCGGTTCACGTACAGGCCGTTGACGCTGTTCAGGTCCTCGACGAACACGCCCCGCGGCGTCGCGATCACGATCGCGTGATGTCGGCTGACGGAGGGCGTGTCGAGCATGACCTCGTTGTCCTCGGCGCGGCCGATCCGCGTGCGGGTGCCGAGTCGCACGACGCCGGGCGGTGCGCCCTCGAGCGGGATCAGGGTCGGCACCGACGGCGCCTCGTCCGCCCGGGCGGCGCCCGGCGTGCCGAGCCGCAGCGCCTCGTTCTCGGCTTCCCGCTCCACCAGCGTCGCGCGCGTGCGCACCAGCGCGCCCTTGGTCGCGGCAAGCTCGCGCCTGAGCGTCGCGAGCCCGGCATCGGCGGCCGCGAGCTCGGCGGACAGCCGCTGCACGTCGGCGAACGCCGCCTCCCGGGTCTCGCGCCAGCCGCTGCGCTCGGCTTCGTGTTCCGCCACCGTCGCCTGCAGCTGGGCGAGTTCCGCGCGCAAGGGGCCGGCGTGCGCGGTGTCGCGATCGGGCACGAACTGGCGCAGTGACTCGAGTTCGGCGACGAGGCGGGCCTGGCGATCCTCCAGTCCCTGGATCGTGACCCGGGCCTCGTCGAGTTCGCGTGCGAGCGCGGCCGAGCGCGCCCGCTCGGCGTACAGGTCGGCGGGCGTGGGCGCCGCGGACAGCGCCTGCAGGCGCGGTTGCGTGGGATCGATGCCGAGTGCCTCGGCCACCACGGTCGGCGTGTCCGTCGCGGCCTCCGCGGCGACGCTCGCCGCGTCCTCGGTGAGCACGGGCAGCACGTCGGTGCGGTCCGGATCCTCCCTGAATCCCGCTCTGGTGTCCTCGGCCATCAGCGTCCCTTGCAGCCCCGGGCGCAGCGTGCACCGGAGCCGGCGCAGGGGTCAACCCGACCGGGCATCCGCTGCCGCCCACTCGCGCCAGCCGGCGTGCAGCGGGAAGTAGAGGCCAAGGCGGATCGGGCGGCCGGGTTCCAGCGCCGCGAGCAGGCGCGCGTAATGCTCGAGCTGGCCGCGATAGCGCTCGCACTCACGATCGAGGAAACCCTCGAGGTCGGTGCCCTCGTGCACGCTCGTCTTGAAGTCGACGATCCAGCGCACGCCGCCGGCGTCGACGAACGTGCGATCGATGCGCGCGCTCTCGACGCGCCCCTGGCTGAGCGTGGACAGGTCGAGCTCGCTCGCGCTGGCGGCATGGGAAGGATCGAGCACCCAGGCGCCCCGCGGGTCGCGGCTCGTCTCCTCGAGCGCGCGGCGCACGCGCGCAAGCGCCGCGGCCCGCTGCTGGCCGGCGACGCCGAGCTCCGCGAGCCGCCGCGCCCAGGCCGCGTCGCGTCCGGCGAGCGCGCTTGCCACCGGCAGGCCGGCCACCGCGAGGCGCTCGAACTCCTCGTGCACGACGGTGCCGACATGGCGGGCGACATTGGTGACCCATTCGAACTCGAACTCCGTGGGTCCGGCACCGGCGAGCGGCGCGGGCAGCGGCACGACCGCGGGCGCGGCGCACGGCGCGGACCAGTCGGCCGGCAGGCGCGCGAGCCGCGGCACCGGCGCCGCGGGGGGTGCCGCGCGCACCTGCCCCGGCGCGAGGTGCGCCAGCGCCGGCAGTACCGCGCCGACGCCGGGCCAGAGCGTGGCGAGCAGCGATCCCCGCCGTGGCAGCGCCATCGCGCCGTCCTGCTGCGCCGAGACGTGCGTGACGAGGTGCAGGCGCTCGCGGGCGCGCGTGCAGGCCACGTACAGCAGCCGCCCGAGCTCGAGTGCCGTGCGCTCGGCGCCGAGCTCGCGCAGCCACGCCTCGAGCGGCTCGTGCCCGCGGCTGCGCGACAGGTGCGGCGCGAGCAGCAGCCCGGGCCGGCCGTCGGCGCGCGCGAACTCGAAGAACTCCAGCAGGCGGCGCGACTGGCCGCGCACGCCGCGGCCGAGGCCGGGCAGGATCACGACGTCCCACTCCAGCCCCTTCGCCTTGTGGATCGTCAGCAGCTGCAGCGTCGCGGGCGCGCCCGGGTCCGGTGCCGCGTACAGGTCCTCGAGCGCGCGCTCGAGCGAGGGCGGGTCGTCGAGGTCGGCGGCGCGCGCGAGCAGGTCGAGCCGGCCGAGGAAGGCGGCGACGTCCGCGAGGTCGGCCTCGGTCGCGAGCGTCGCCGGCCCGCCGAGCGCGAGCCAGGCCGCCTCGACCCACGCGCCGAGCGGCCGGCGGCCGCGCTCCGAGCGGGCACGCTCGAGCACGCCGAGCGTGCGATCGAGCCGGGCACGCGCCTCGGCACCGAGCTGCGCCAGTCGCGCCGCGTCGCCGAGCAGCGCCGGCAGCGGCGCGTCGTCGCCGGCGGCCAGCACCTCGAGGTCGCCGAGCTCGAGGCCGCACCACGGCGCCCGCAGGCACGCGAGCCAGGCGGTGCGGTCGGCCGGGTGCAGCAGCGCGCGCGTCAGCGCGACGAGGTCGCGGATCGCCGGCCGCTCGCCGAGCGGCACGAGGTCGACGCCCTGGTAGCGGATGCCCGCCGCGCCGAGCGCGGCGGCGACCTCGGTGAGCTGCGCGCGCGATCGGCCGAGCACCGCGATGCGCGCATCCGCGCGCAGGCGCTGCTCCGCGGCGACGAGCGTCGCGACGTGCGCCGCCTCCGTCGCGGGGCTCGCCTCGGCGAGCACCGAGAACCGCACGCCCGCCGTCGCCTCGGCGGCCCGCGTGGAGCGTGAGCGCGAGTAGCGCACGGCGCCGAGGTCCGGCGCGTCGTGCGCCGGCAGCACGGGCTCGAACGTGGCGTTGATCCAGTCGACGACCTCGGGCCGCGACCGGAAGTTGGCCTCGAGGGTCAGCGGCTCGAGCCGCACCGCGCCGAGTCCCTGCGCGCGGATCTGCAGGAACAGGCCGACGTTCGCCTCGCGGAACAGGTAGATCGATTGCATCGGGTCGCCGACCAGGAACAGCGTGCGGCCATCGCCGCTCGACCAGCCGCCGGTCAGGCGCCGCAGCAGCTCGACCTGCGCGGCCGAGGTGTCCTGGAACTCGTCCACCAGCAGGTGCTCGATGCGGCCATCGAGCGCGATCGTCAGGTCGGTCGGCTCCTCGGCGCTGCCGAGCGACTCGAGCGCGGCACCGGCCACGGCCGGGAAGTCGACCACGCCCTGCTCCGCGAACACCGCGACCAGCTGCTTCGCGGCCTCGAGCAGCACCGTGTTCAGCGCCGCGACGACCTGCCACTCGGCGTCGCCGAAGCGCGCCGGCGGCAACGCGAGCACGTGCCGCAGCGCGTCCTCGAGGCCCGGCTCCGCTGCCAGTCGCGCCAGCAGCTCGACGAAGGCCGCCTTGCTGGCCTTCTGCGCCTTGTCGTCCGCGGGGAAGCCCTGGTTCCTGTTCACCGTCCTGCGCCAGCCGCCGGCCTGCGTGAGGCAGAGCGTCGCGAGGCGCTGCCACAGCGGCAGCGCGGCGGTGCCGGTGGGCCAGGGCCAGGGCGGTGCCTCGGCGAGCGGCTGCCAGGCGGCATCCGCCGGCGCGAGGCGCGCGGCGGCCGCGCGCACCAGCGGCGCCATCGTCGCGG
>CAISEB010000014.1 GCA_903884235.1 uncultured Pseudomonadota bacterium | reverse complement strand
GGGCGGGGGCCGTCCCGGCGGAGGCCGCGGCGGCCGGGGCCGGCGCCGTGGCGCCGAGCCGCACGAGGCCGGTCGCCGCGAAGGCGGCCCCGGCGAACACGGGTGCCGCGATCACGACCGCGAAGGCGGCGCGTTCGAGTTGGCGCTGGAACAGCCAAAAGGCGACGCCGAGCGCCGTCAGGAGGCCGATGCAGGCGGAGATGATCGATACCGACAACGAAACCTCCGCAGTTGCGGGATGTCCTTAACCATGTCCCGGGGCTGGAACGGCGCCACCGGGGATTAATTCAAGTATCCGGGCCATCTTAACCACTGCCAAGGCGGTTGCGCGTCTGCACATCGCGACATGTGAAGTCGGTCCGGAACTGTTTCCCGATCCACCTCGGTCGCGGGGTCCGTGACGCCGCCTTGAGACACTGTCGCGTGACCCAGTTCATTGAACAGAATGCACGTCCCCCCGACAATCGGCCGGTCCATGGACTCTCTGCCCCGCCCTGCTCCGTTTGTCCTGCATGGCGCCAGGTCGCCGGCGAGGGCCCGCGTCCGGCGCCCGCGCATCGAGGCCGCGAACTCCGGCGGCGGGCAGGCGTGTATCGTCGCCTGCCGTGAAGCCCCGACGCGCGGTGCGATGACGGTCGATCCTGCTTGAGTCCCCGCTGAAGTTTCCCCGACCCACGAGCTGAACCCGGTTGCCATGGAATATCTGATCTACCTCGCCCCGCTGCTCATCTACCTCGCCTGGTACCTCGTCAGCCGCCGCGGGCTGGAGAAGGCCAGCAAGGCGGCCATGAAGGAGTCCAACGAAGCGGGCCTGACGGAGCCGACGACGCTGCACCCGCTCGTCGACCCCTCGAAATGCATCGGCTGCGGCTCCTGCATCGGCGCCTGTCCCGAACAGCCGCACCACGTGGTCCTCGGCCTGATCAACGGCAAGGCCGAGCTCGTCGGCCCCACGATGTGCATCGGCCATGGCGCCTGCCGCACGGCCTGCCCGGTCGGGGCGATCACGCTCGTGTTCGGCTCCGCGCGCCGTGGCGTCGACCTGCCGCGCGTCTCGCCCTGGTTCGAGACCAACGTGCCGGGCGTGTTCGTCGCCGGCGAGCTCGGCGGCATGGGCCTGATCCGCAATGCCGTCGAGCAGGGACGCCAGGCGATCGACCAGATCGCCTCGCGCCGCCCGCGGGGCAAGGACGGCCAGCTGGACGTCGTGATCGTCGGTGCCGGCCCCGCCGGCTTCGCGGCGTCGCTCGGCGCGCTCGAGAAGAAGATGAAGTTCGTCACGCTCGAGCAGGAATCGCTCGGTGGCTGCGTGTTCCAGTACCCGCGCGGCAAGATCGTGATGACCCAGCCTGCCATCCTGCCGATCGCCGGCAAGGTCAAGATGACGTTGACCACCAAGGAGCAGCTGCTCGAGTTCTGGCTCGACGTGCAGAAGCGCACCGGGCTCGAACTGTCCTGCAACGAGCGCGTCGAGGCGGTCACGCCAGACGGCGACGGGTTCATCGTCAAGACCACCAAGCGCGAGCTGCGCGCCGCGAGCGTGCTGCTGTCGGTCGGCCGCCGCGGCACTCCGCGCAAGCTCGGCGTGCCCGGCGAGGACCAGTCCAAGGTCGTCTACCGGCTGATCGACCCGGAGCAGTACACGGGCCAGCGCGTGATCGTCGTCGGCGGCGGCGACAGCGCCCTCGAGGCGGCCGCCAGCCTCGCCGAGGCCGGCGCGACCGCGGCGCTGTCGTACCGCGGCGATGCGTTCCAGCGCGCCAAGCAGCGCAACCGGGAGCGGGTGAAGGCCGCGACCGAAGCCGGCAGCCTGCGCGTGCTGCTGAAATCGGAGATCAAGCACATCGGCAAGGACCTCGTGACGCTGGACTTCGACGGCCAGAAGCTCGAGCTGCCGAACGATGCGGTGATCGTCAATGCCGGCGGCATCCTGCCGACGGACTTCCTCAAGAAGATCGGGATCGAAGTCGAGACCAAATGGGGGACCGCTTGAGCACGTTGCTGGCGCTGACCGTTCTGCTCGCGGCGCCCGCCGCGCCGTCTCCCGAGCTCGAGCCGGCGCGCGACGCGCTGCGCCGCCACCAGTACGAACACGCGGCCGCACTGCTCGCGCCGCTCGCCGAGGCCGGGAATGCCGAGGCGCGCTACCAGCTCGGCATCCTGTACCTGCCGCGGGCCAACGACGTCGGCCTGCCGCCCGACCCCGCCCGCGCGTGCCGCCTGCTGACCCAGGCGGCGAGCGCCGACCATGCCAAGGCCGCCCACGCACTCTCCGCGCAGGTCGAATCCGGCGTGTGCAAGGACACGGGCCGTAGCGCGAACGAATGGACCGCGGTCGCCCTCGCCGCCGGCCACGGTGGCGCCCGCGGGGCGACCGAGGCGGCGCCGACGCAGGCGGTCGAGGATCCGGCGACGCTGCTCAAGCGCCTCGCGCGCGACGGCGACGTGAAGCGCCTCGAGGCGCTGCTCGCGGCCGTCAAGGCGACCGAAGTCGGCCGCGACCGGCGCACTGCGCTGCACGAGGCCGCCGATGGCCAGCGACCCGAGACGGCGCGCCTGCTGCTCGCGCACGGCGCCGACGTCAACGCCCGCGACGCGACGGGCGACACGCCGTTGCTGGTGGCCGCGCGCCGCGGCGCGGCGCCGGTGATCGAGGTGCTGCTCGATGCCGGTGCCGACACTGCCCTGGTGGACACCCGTGGCGGCACCGCGCTGATGCTCGCCGTCGCCGCGCAGTCGAAGCCCGCCGTCGACCTGCTGCTCGCCAAGGGCGCCGATGTGGGGCCGCGCAACGCGCAGGGCCTGGCGGCCCTCGACCTTGCCGAACGCGCGGGCAAGACGCCGACCGCGACCGCGATCGCCGAGGCGCTGAAGGCGCGCGGCGCGAGCGGCGTGGCGCGCGCTGCAATCAAGAACGAGATCCGGGCCGACGACCGGTTCGCGGGCTGGACGCCGCTGATGATCGCCGCCGAGCGCGGCGATGCCGCGGCGTTCAAGTCGGCGCTCGCGTCCGGTGATGTCAACGGCACGGATGGCCATGGCCTCACCGCGCTCGCGGTGGCGGCGCGTGCCGGGCACCTGCCGCTCGTCGAGGCGCTGCTCGCGGCGGGAGCGAAGCCCGAGGCGCGCGCCGAGGATGGCGACACGCCGATCGGCGGGGCCGTGCGCCGCAAGCAGGCCGATGCCGTGCGCGCCCTGGTCGGCCACGGTGCGAACCCGAATACCCCGCAGTCGCGCGGCACGCTGCCGCTGATGCTCGCCGCGGAGATCGGCGCGGCGGACGTCGCCGGCGCACTGCTCACGGGCGGCGCGAAGGTCAACGGCGTGAACGCCGATGGCGAGACGGCGCTGATGGTCGCCGCGCAGCACGACGAGGCGATCGTCGTCGCGACCCTGCTCGGCGCCGGCGCGGATGCGCGCCTCAAGGACAAGAACGGCCGCACGGCGTTGTTGAATGCCGCGGCCGCCGGCGCCGACCGCGCGGCGCTCGCGCTGGTCGCCGCCGGCGCGATCGACATCGCCGACGCGTCCGGGACGACGCCGCTCGCGCTCGCCGCGCAGCGGGGCGACCTCGTGCTGGTGCAACGGCTGCTGAAGGGCAATGCCGCCAAGGAAGCCAAGTCCAAGACCGGCAACACGCCGCTGCTGCTCGCGGCCGGTGCCGGGCGCATCGAGGTCGTCCGCGAGCTGCTGGCCGCCGGTGCGAACATCGAGGCCCGCAACAGCCTCGACAACACGCCGCTGCTCGCCGCGGTGGTCGGCCGCCAGGTGGCGACCGCGAAGCTGCTGATCGAGAAGGGCGCCAACACCCGCATCCGCAACGGCGCGTCGATGAGCGTGGGCGACCTCGCCAAGCAGGCCGGCGATCCGGCGCTGATCGCGCTGTTCGCCGGCAAGTAGCGCCGCTAGCCCAACTTCCGCAGTTACGAGGGTGGGGATTAATGCCATCAAGGACTTAGGGTCCGGAGTTGGCACTACATTTGGGGTCGGAGGTGGGGCTGCTTGAGCCGTTCTGGCAGGCGCAGGCCGAGCCGATCGAGGAGCG
>CAISEB010000013.1 GCA_903884235.1 uncultured Pseudomonadota bacterium | reverse complement strand
CGAAAACAGAACACTCTGTCGCGTGCTATCGTCATCCATGCAAAGGCCTTTGTTGTGCGGGGAAACACTTGTGGTAAAGCGTTTCTAGCACGATCGAGGCCTTTGCGCTTCCTCAACTCATGAATTATTCAGGCTAGGGCGTCGCGAGCCGGTTGTACTGGCGCAGCAGGTCGCGCAGGGCTTCGTGCGGGATCGCGATTGCGTAGCGTCCGTTCTGGCCCTTGAGATCGCGGGCGGCCACCATCGCATTGATGATCGCCTCCTCGGTGGCCTCGACCGTCCCGAGGAACAGCTCGTCCATCGATTCGTTGCCGACGAATTTCGCCTCGTTGAGCGGGCGCTCGCTCACGGCGCCCGCGTTCGCGGTTGAGAACGCGATGAAGATGTCGCCCGAACCGTTGCCCGCATAGCCACCATTGCGCGCGATGCCGAGCCCGGCGCGGCGGGCGAGCCGCTTCATCTGGTGCGGCAGCAGCGGCGCGTCCGTGGCGACGACGACGATGATCGAGCCGGTCTCGCCGGGGATCGAGTCGTCCGTGTAGACCCGATGTTCGCGCAGGTGCTGGCCCACCGGGACCCCGGCGATCGTGAGCGTGTCGCGACGGCCGTAATTGGCCTGGACGAGCACCCCCACGGTGTACGTGGTCTTGTCGATCGCGACGCGCCGCGAGGCCGTGCCGGTCCCGCACTTGAACTCGTGGCAGATCATGCCGGTACCGCCACCGACATTGCCCTCCTCGACGGCGCCGCCATGGGCGGAGTCCAGTGCGGCGAACACATGCTCCGGCTTGACGTGGAAGCCGTTGACGTCGTTCAGGTAGCCGTCCCACGTCTCGGCAACGACCGGCAGCGACCACCAGTACCCGGTTGAGTCGGCACCGCGCGCCCGGACGCGCCAGTCGATCACCGCGTCGCGCACCACCCCGACGCTGTGGGTGTTGGTGATGAGGACCGGACCCTCGAGCATCCCGGACTCCTCCACCCAGGTAGTGCCGGTCATCTCGCCATTGCCGTTCAGTGCGAAGGACCCGGCGAAGGTCGGCAGCGACACGCTGTCCTTGCCGCGCGGCAGGATCGCCGTGACGCCCGTGCGCACGATGTGTCGCGGGTCCTTGGAATCGACCAGCGTCGTCATGCCGACGGTGACGCCGGCGACGTCCGTGATCGCGTTGAGGGGGCCCGGCGTACCGACGAACGGCACGCCGAGGTCGCGCGCGCGCGGCTCAGCGCCGAGCGCGGCCTGCGCGACGAGGGCGAAGCTGGCGAAGATGGCGATTGTTGCGAGCTTCACGTGGGCGTTCCTCCGGCAGCTGCGCCGCCCTCCCCGAAGTACTGCGGCGCGAGGGCGAGGAGCTCGGCGCGCGTCAGGTTGCGCCAGCGGCCGGGCTCGAGGCCCTCGAGCTGGATGTTCACGAACCGCACGCGCACCAGGCGACGCACGGTGTAGTTGAACACGTCGCACATGCGACGGATCTGCCGGTTCAGGCCCTGCGTGAGCACGATGCGGAACACGTTCTTCGAGATCCGCTCGACCTTGCAGGGCCCGGTCATGGTGTCGAGGATCGAGACTCCGCGCGACATGCCGGCGACGAATTCGTCCGTCACCGGCCGGTCGACCGTGACGATGTATTCCTTCTCGTGCCGATTCTCGCGACGCAGCAGCAGGTTGACGATGTCGCCGTCGTTGGTCAGCAGGATCAGGCCTTCGGAATCCTTGTCGAGCCGGCCGATCGGGAAGACACGCTCGCGGTGCGCGACGAAATCGACGATGTTGTGCGCCACGCGCTGGTCCGTCGTGCACTCGATGCCGACCGGCTTGTGGAACGCGAGATACACGTGCTTCGCCGGCGCGCCGGCCACCGACCCGTCGACCGCGACTTCGTCGCCCTCGCGCACGCGCGTCCCGAGCGTCGCGACCGCGCCGTTGACGGTCACGCGCCCCGCCGCGACCCAGGAGTCGGCCTCGCGACGCGAGCACAGGCCACGCTCGCTGAGATACTTGTTGATGCGAAGTCCCGCGTCCGCACTCAACGGAACACACCTTCGCCGTAGGACTCGGCGACGAGGTTCTCGAAGCGCGTGAATTCGCCGAGGAAGGTCAGATGGACCTCGCCCGTCGGGCCGTTGCGCTGCTTCGCGATGATGATGTCGGCGATGCCCTTGCGCGGCGTCGCCGGCTCGTACACTTCCTCGCGATAGATCATGAGGATGAGATCCGCATCCTGCTCGATCGCGCCCGAGTTGTGCGTGACAAGGCCATCGGCCAGCCAGTTGGCAGGCCCGGGTACCGTCAGGTCGAAGACCTCCTCCTCGCCCGCCGGCTCGACCGAAACGACCCGATCCCAGAACAGGTCGGATTCACTCCAGGCGCGAAGGCTCGGCTCCGCAAAGGCTTCCGCATAGCTTTCGAGGACTCGCCTGCTCGGCGCGAACGCGAAGTGCGCGCCGCCGCCGTAGGCCGTCCCCCGCATCGCCGCCATGGCGCGCGTCGTCACGCCATGGCTGCGCATCGCGGCACGCACCTCGAGGAACGCCTCGGGTGGCAGCGTATCGACATTCGTGTTCGCGTCGATCGACTCGATATGGGCTCGAAGCGCCGCAGCCGGCCCGATCCGGGGGCCGAATGCACCGACCGTATCGAGGAACAGGCGCTGCTGCTCCGCGCCGACGACATCCACCGAGTACAGCGTGCGGGCATCCGCGCTAGACGTGCCGCGGATCCGGGCCACGATCCCGAGCCGAAGCAGCAGCGCCGCCACATCGTCGGCCAGGCGTCGACTGCACGTTGCGAAATACACGCGCGGACCGCCTCTCTGGCCGGGCTTGCGCACGTGGATGCAGCCGTCCGTCGCCCACAGATGCCGCAGCAACGTCGACACCTGTGCGTCAGCAAGCCGGAAGACGGCTTCCGGAAGGTGCTTCTCGTGGGAGCGCTGGCCGTCGATGCCGAGGCCCTTGAGCCAGGCGCCGACGCCGGCCGGATGCCTGCGATTGCCGTTTCCGGCAATCACGAGCTGGTGCCACTGACCACGACCGGCGTGGCGCGTCACCGTGCTGCCGAAGGCGACGGCCGCGGCGCGCACGGCTTCGCTGTTGTCTTCGGACGCCGTCGTATAGCGCAGCGGCTGGTGCGTGAGGTCGCTGCCATCACCCACGAGCTGCCCGAGCAGCACGAGTGCGTGCTCTGGCCATTCGATCGCCACTTCTGGCGCGGGCGTGCGCCTTGCAAGCGCGAGGCGGTCGCCGGCGGCGAGTTCGCCGACGGTCCGCCAGCCACCGCCCGCGTACATGCGGTGCTCGGCGGTCGCCCGAATCGAGCGTCCGCTCGCGAGGTTCACGCGGCAGACGGGCTTCGTGCCAACCGACCAGACGAGGTCCGACTGCGCGCCGACGAGCTTCTGCCGCTCGGCCATGGCCCACACGCGCGGGGTCGTCCCGACGAGTTGACGGATCGGCACACGCCGCCCGTCGGTGAGGCACACCAGTGTGTCACCGGTCACGCACTCGCGCAGGTCGCTCATGACCGGCTTCTTCTCCTGGCGCTGCTCGACGCTGCGATTGAGCTGCGACAGCGCGATGACCGGGCACTCCATTTCCTTCGCGAGCGCCTTCAGCGAGCGCGAGATCTCGGAGATCTCGGTCGCGCGATTTTCCTTGTTGCCGGCAACCTGCATCAGCTGCAGGTAGTCGACCACGATCAGGCCGAGGCCCTTCTCGCGCTTCAGCCGGCGCGAGCGGGCGCGGATCTCGGTCGGCGTGAGGCCGGCGGTCTCGTCGATGTAGATCGGCGCCTGCGAGAGCACTTCGGTCGCGCTCGTGATGCGCGGCCAGTCCTCCGGCGACAACGCGCCGGTGCGCAGGTGGCTCTGGCTGACCCGACCGAGCGAGGAGATCATGCGCAGCGTCAGCTGCTCGGCCGACATTTCCATCGAGAAGATCGCGGTCGGCACCTTGCGGTCGATCGCCGCGTTCTCGGCGATGTTCACCGCGAGCGTCGTCTTGCCCATCGAGGGGCGGCCCGCGATGATCACGAGGTCGCCCTTCTGCAGGCCGGTCGTCATCCGGTCGAGGTCGGTGTAGCCGGTCGACACGCCGGTGAATGCGCCCGGGTTCTGGTGCAGCATGTCGATGCGGTCGATCGTCGCCGGCAGCACGTCCTTGATGGTCTGGAAGCCGGTCCTGGAGCGCGTGCCGCGTTCGGCGATCGCGAATACGAGCTGCTCCGCCTGCTCGACGAGTTCTGCGGGCGCACGGCCCTGGGTCTCGAGGGCGGACGAGGCGATCTCGCCACCCGCATGCACGAGCGCGCGCAGCAGCGCGTAGTCACGGACGATGCCGGCGTAGGCGCGGACGTTGGAGGCGCTCGGCGTGTCGCGCGTCAGGCGCGCGAGGTAGGCGAGCCCGCCGACGTCGTCGACGATGCCGCGGTTGCCGAGGACCTCGGAGACGGTCACCGCATCGCACGGGCTGTTGCCCTGCACGAGGTCGGCGATCGCCTGGAAGATGAGCTGGTGGTCGCGGCGGTAGAAATCGGTCTGGGTGATGATGTCCGCGACGCCGTCCCAGGCGCTCGCGTCGAGCATCAGGCCACCCAGTACCGCCTGCTCGGCCTCCACGGAGTGAGGCGGCAGGCGCAGGCCGTCGGCGGATTCGCTCGAACGGCGCGAGAAGTCGCTGAACGCCATCGGATACCTCGGGGTCGACCGGCCCACGTACGTGGCCCGATTCTACCCCGAGGCAGGCCGCCCGGGTCGCGAGTCGGAGGCCGACCCGCGATTCCGGCAGCCGTCGGACTCAGGCCTCGGCCACCACCGTGACGGTGATGTCGACGTTGACGTCCGTGTGCAGGTGGAGCGTCAGGACCTGCTCGCCGACGAGGCGGATCGGGCCGTTCGGCATGCGCACTTCCGCACGCACCACCGGGTAGCCGGCCGCCGACAGCGCCTCGGCGATGTCGCCGGTGCCGATCGAACCGAACAGCTTGCCCTCGCTGCCGGCCTTCGCGCTGATGGTCAGCTTGTAGTCCTTGAGCGCGGTGGCACGGCCTTCGGCGTCGTTGAAGTCCTGGGCGGCCTTCTTCTCGAAGTCGGCACGCAGGGACTCGAACTTGGCGACGTTGCCCGAGGTGGCGAGCGTCGCGCGCCCGGTCGGCAGCAGGAAGTTGCGGCCGTAGCCGGACTTGACGCTGACGCGGTCGCCGATGTTGCCGAGGTTGGCAACCTTCTTGAGGAGGATCACTTCCATCGAAGCACCTGTTTCTCTAACGGTTAATTGAACTGACCGGCTTCAGGAGCGGCTCTCGTCCGTGCGTGCCGGAAGGTACGCGCGGAACGAAACCCAATTGTCCAGAAACCCCAAAATCGACAAGCCACCCATCACCAGCAGCGTGGTGGGCGGCAGGAACAGCAGCGCGTACATCGCCACCAGCCAGCCGGTGTTCGCCGCGTACGCGACGCGCGCCGAATGCACCACCGCGAGCCCCTGCAGCACGAACACGCCGGCCAGCAGCAGCGTGCCGTCGGCTGCCTGGGTCCATGGCAGGGCCACCAGCAGGACCGTCGACACGACCGCGAACACCGCCAGCGTCCGGCCCGCCTTCAGCTGCCGGAATGCCGGCCCCAGCAGGGCCTTGCCTTCCAGCCGACCGCGCAGGTACAGCCCGAGGATCACGCCAACCATCGCGTGGAGCAGCAGCATCCAGGCCACCACGCCCCACAGGAAATACACGATGACGTTGATGTCCTGCGGCATCCGCCCCGAGCCGACGTTGGAGACCACCGCCCCCATCCGATCGAGCTCGGCCGCGAGGGCCTCGATGACCGGCCGCCACACGCCCGGGGGATCCGCCAGCACCAGGTGCACGACGATCAGGAACCCGAGCGCGGCCAGCGCCGCCATCTGGAAACACAACGTCAACGACTGCGTCCGTCGCAGCAACCGCGCCAGCAGCAACGCGGGCAGCAGCAGCGCCAGACTGACCAACAACGCCCCGACCAGACCCGCGCCGTGGACCCAGAGCCACTCGGCGAAGACCGCATCGGCCAGTACCAGCGCCGACCAGTCTGGGATCGGCGAGGACGGGCTGAGCGCGAGAAACGAAATCGCCGCGCCGGGCAGCCAGGACAGGAACGGCAACCGACCGAGCATCGCCGCGACGATCGTCCCCGACACAGCGCCGGTACGCGAAGCCGTCAACCACACCGCCAGTCTGCGCATCGACTCACGCCATCCAGGGGACCGCAGTCCCCGGTGGGCGCCAGGCTCAGTGCTGGTCGGTGTACGGCAGCAGCGCGAGGAAGCGCGCGCGCTTCACGGCCTCGGCCAGCTGGCGCTGGTAGAACGAGCGCGTGCCGGTGATGCGGCTCGGCACGATCTTGCCAGTCTCGGTGATGTAGTTCTTCAGGGTCGCCAGATCCTTGTAGTCGATCTGCTCGACGCCGTCTGCAGTGAACTTGCAGAACTTCTTGCGGCGGAAATAACGGGCCATGTGCTGCTCCTAGTCCTTAATCGCGCGAATCGCGCGAGGGGCGGTCGTCACGGTCGTCGCGATCGTCGCGGCGGGACGGCCGGTCGTCGCGATCGTCACGATCGCCACGATCGCCACGGTTGTCCTCACCCTTGTCGTCGCCGGCCGTCGCCATCGGCGAGGGCTCGGTGACGGCCGCATCGACGCGGGTCGTCAGGTGGCGGATCACGGCATCGGAGAAGCGGAACGAGCCCTCGAGCTCGGCAAGCACCTTGCCATCGCACTCGATGTTCATCAGCACGTAGTGGGCCTTGTGGACCTTCGAAATGGGGAAGGCCAGCTGGCGACGGCCCCAGTCCTCGACGCGGTGCACGTTGCCACCGCCGGCGGTGATCATGCCCTTGTAGCGCTCGACCATGGCCGGGACTTGTTCGCTCTGGTCAGGGTGGACCAGAAACACGATCTCGTAATGTCTCACGTGTGCTCCCTATGGCTTTGAGCTGCCGGCGGAGACTGCCGTACAGCAAGGAGAATCAATAACTTGGACGCTTCCCCACGAACCGGAGTCCATGGGAGCCGCCTAGTGTAGGGGGCCACCGGCCCTGACGCAAGTTGAAAAGCGTTTAGCCTCAGCGGCTTGCAGGGGGCGCCCCGCGCTGTCGCACCGCCTCGTACAGCATCACCCCGGCTGCGACCGACACGTTCAGGCTCTCGACGGCCCCCCGCATCGGCAGCTTCACGACGAGATCGCAGTGCTCGCGGGTCAGCCGGCGCATCCCGGTCCCCTCTGCGCCGAGCACGAGCGCAAGCGGGCCCTTCAGATCGGCGGCGTAGTGCTCGGTCTCGGCCTCGCCGTCGGTGCCGACGATCCAGATGCCCTGGTCACGCAGTGCGCGCAGGAAGCGCGCGAGGTTCGTCACCTGGACGAACGGCACGCTCTCGGCCGCCCCGGCCGCGACCTTGCGCACCACCGGCGTCAGCCCCGTCGCCCGGTCGCGCGGCACGATGACCGCGTCCGCGCCCGCCGCATCGGCGGTCCTGAGGCACGCCCCGAGGTTGTGCGGATCCTGGACGCCATCGAGCACGAGCACGAGCGGTGGCCGGCCGAGCGCATCGAGCCGGATCAGCAGGTCGTCCTCGTCGAGCGGCGCGGCCGCGGCGACGCGCGCGACCACGCCCTGGTGCACCTGGCCCGGCGCGAGCGCGTCGAGTTCGGCGGCCGGGCGGGTCTCGATGCGCACGCCATTCGTGCGCGCGAGCTCGACGAGTTCCTGCACCCGCTTGTCGGTGCGCCCGGACTGCAGCACCAGCCGCTGCACGTCGCCCGCGCGCCGGCCGAGCAGCGCCCGCACCGCATGCACGCCAAAGACCGTCTCCTCGCTCATCGCTTCTTCCCACCGTTCCGGTTGCCGCTGCCCTTGCGCTTGCTGCCGCCCTTGCCCGCGACGGTCGCGGGCTTCGCCGCCGCCTTCGGCGGACGCGATGCCTGCCCCTGGCCAGGCTTGAGCGCGCCGGCGGCCTGCTTGTGGGCCGGCTTGTGCTGACGCCGCGGCGCGCCCTCCCCGGGCACGACCGATGCGTCGCGGCGGCGCGGATGGTACGCGGTCGCCTCGCGCTCGACGAGTTCGAAGTCGATCTTGCGCTCGGACGGGTCGACCCGCGCCACGCGCACCTTCAGCCGGTCGCCGAGCGTGAAGCGCTCGCCGCTGCGTTCCCCGACCAGCGCCTTGCGATCCTCCTCGTAGCGGAAGTAGTCGCGCCCGAGGTTGGCGACGTGGACGAGGCCGTCGACCTGCAACCCCTCGAGCTGCACGAAAAGCCCGAAGTCGGTGACACCGGTGACGATGCCCGGCAGCGTCTCGCCGAGGCGGTCGCGCATGAACTCGCACTTGAGGAAGGCGACGACGTCGCGCGCCGCCTCGTCGGCTCGACGCTCGCGCATGGAGCATTCCTGGCCGAGCTGCTCCATCTCGCGGGCCGGGTGCACGAAGTTCTCGCCGGTGCCCCCTTCCACGGCATGGCGGATCGCGCGGTGCACGAGCAGGTCCGGGTAGCGGCGGATCGGCGAGGTGAAGTGCGCGTAGGCATCGAGCGCGAGCCCGAAGTGGCCGATGTTCTCGGGCTGGTACACCGCCTGCGCCAGCGAGCGGATGATCATGCTCTCGAGCAGCGCCGCGTCGGGCCGGTCCTTGACCTTCTTCAGCAGCTCCGCGAGCTTGGCCGGATCGAGGTCCCCCTCCGTCTCGAGCAGCAACCCGCGGGTCGCGAGGAAGCGCTTGAGTTCGATGATGCGATCCTCGTCCGGCTGCGCGTGGACGCGGAACAGGGCCGGCATGCCATGCTTCTTCAGGAATCGCGCGGCCTCCACGTTCGCCGTGATCATGCATTCCTCGATCAGGCGGTGGGCATCGTTGCGCGGATAGGCCTTCAGGTCGGCGACGCGACCGTCCTCGCCGACCACGACCTTGACCTCGGCCGACTCGAAGTCGAGCGCGCCACGCTCCTCGCGGCGACGGCGGAACGCCCGATACAGGTCGTAGAGCGACTCGAGCGACGCCAGCACCGGCGCGCTCAGCTGCGCGCGCACGTCCGGCGCCCGGTCGATGAGCGCCGCGGCGGCACGCGAATAGGTCAGCCGCTCCGCGGAGCGCATCAGCGCCGCGTAGAACTTCGCGCGGGTCACCTTGCCGTCGCGGCTCACCGCGAGCTCCGCGACCATGCACGCGCGATCGACGTGGGGCATCAGCGAACAGAGGTGATTCGACAGCTGCTCCGGCAGCATGGGCAGCACGCGGTTCGGGAAGTACACGCTGGTGGCGCGCTCGCGTGCCTCGTCGTCGAGCGCGGTGCCGGGGCGGACGTAGTGGCTGACGTCGGCGATCGCGACCAGCAGTCGCCAGCCGCCGCGCGTCGGTTCCGCGTAGACCGCGTCGTCGAAGTCGCGGGCGTCCTCGCCGTCGATCGTGACGAGCGGCACGGCCCGCAGGTCGATCCGCCGTCCGAGACCGGCGCCCTCGACCGTCTTGCCGAACTTACGCGCCTCGCGCACGACGGCGGCGGGGAACTCGTGCGGCAGCTGGTGCGAGGCGATCGCGAGGTCGACCGCGGTCTGCGCGACGCCCTCCTCGACCAGCACCCGGGTGATGCGCCCGACGGCCTCGGCGTGGCGACCGGGCGGCTCGACGATCTCGGCGACGACCAGCGCGCCGTCGACGGCGCCATTGCGGTCGCGTGCCGGGATCACGACCCGGTTGCTGATGCGGCGGTTGTCCGGCTCGACGAAGCCGACGCCGTGCTCCAGATGGAAGCGCCCGGCGACCTGGTGGGTGCGACGGTCGAGGACCTCGACGATCTCGCCCTGCTTGCGATTGCGGCCGTCGACGCCGACGACCCGCACGGCGACGCGGTCGCCGTGCATCACCGAGCGCATCTGCCCGGGCGGCAGGAACACGTCGTCACCGCCGTCATCCGGGATCAGGAACCCGAACCCGTCGCGATGCCCGGTCACCCGCCCGGCGGTCAGCGCGAGGCGATCGATGAGCAGGTACTCGTCGCGCCGGTTGCGCAGCAGCTGGCCGTCCCGGACCATCGCGCCGAGGCGCTTGGCGAGTGCGGCGTATTCGCCCTTGTCCTTCATCTTCAGCGCATCCGCGAGCGCCTCGAGCGTCAGCGGGGCGCCGGCGCCCTTCAGCACCTCGAGCAGGAATTCCCGGCTCGGAATGGGTTTTTCGTATCGTTCGGCCTCGGAGGCCTGGCGCGCATCCGCGCGCCGCCAGTTGGCATGTTGGGTCATTTGCGTTTCGGTCTGCCCATCGGGGTCGACCGGATTATCCTTTCTAAGCGGTTGGGCCATGGCGTTTGCCATGGCGTTCGATTGACAGCGGGGGCACCACTGCGTACATTTCCGCGCCTCGTTCCCCGGCTCCAGCGGGGTCCGCGCCTTGCCCAGGTGGCGGAATTGGTAGACGCACTAGTTTCAGGTACTAGCGGGTAACACCGTGGAGGTTCGAGTCCTCTCCTGGGCACCATCCCGCCTCCCCGGCGGGAGTTGGCCGGCGCGGCCACGGGAGTCGTTCCAGACTCCCCATTGTGCGGCATTCTGGCCGCGACGTGCAGACGGATTGTCCACAACGCCAAAGGACGGAACCATGCGCCTTGCTGCCCTGATCGCCGTTTCGATGCTCGCCGGCTGCGCTGCCGGGCCCCAGGCCCCGGCAGCGCCGGCCGCCGCCCCGGTCGCGGCCGCCACGCCCGCGACGCCGGCCCCCGCCAGCACCGAGAAGGCCACGACGCCCCCGCCGGGTGGCATCACCCCGGAGCTCTATGCCCAGGCCAAGCAGCAGGGCTACCAGGCCAAGGTGTACAAGGGCGAGACGCTGTTCTGCCGCAACGAGGCGCCGATCGGCTCGCGCCTCGCGAAGGACGTCTGCGTGCGGCCGTCCGAGCTCGAGAACGTGATCCGCCAGGCCCAGGATGTCCGTGACCAGATGAACCGCGGCCAGACCTGCGGCAAGGCTGCCTGCGGCGGCACCTGATCCGGCCCGGCGCCCCGCTCGCTCAGTCGAACGGGTGCCGGCGGATGATCGTGTGCTCGCGGTCGGCGCCGGTGCTGACGATGTCGAGCGGCACCCCGACCAGTTCCGCGATCCGCTCGAGGTAGCGACGCGCCGTCAACGGCAGCGCGTCGTAGTCGGTGATGCCGACCGTCGATTCCGTCCAACCCGGCATGTCCTCGTACACCGGCTCGCAGTCCGCGTAATGGTCGGCGAGCAGCGGCGGCTCGATGCTGACCTCACCGCGCATCCGGTAGCCGACGCACAGCCGGATCGTGTCGAGCCCGTCCAGCACGTCGAGCTTCGTCACGCACAGGCCGCTGACGGAGTTGTGCAGCACCGAGCGGCGCAGGGCGACGGCGTCGAACCAGCCCGTACGACGGCGCCGGCCCGTCACCGCGCCGAACTCGTGCCCGACGCGGGAGAGGTGCTCGCCGTACTCGTCGAAGAGTTCCGTCGGAAACGGTCCCGACCCGACCCGCGTCGTGTACGCCTTGGTGATGCCGAGCACGTAGCCGAATGCACACGGCCCGATGCCGGTACCCGTGCCGGCGTTGCCGGCCGTCGTGTTCGAGGAGGTGACGAACGGGTACGTGCCGAGATCCACGTCGAGCAGCGCGCCTTGCGCACCTTCGAACAGCACGCTCTTGCCGGCCCGCTGCAGGTTGCGCAGCAGCAGGCTCACGTCGTCGACCAGCGGCTTGACGCGTTCGCCCTGGGCGAGCGTCTCGTCGAGGACCTGCTGGAAGTCGATCGTGTCGGCGTTGTAGTAGTTGCGCAGCATGAAGTTGTGCAGATCCAGTACTTCACCCAGCTTGGCAGCGAGGCGTTCGCGCTGGAACAGGTCCGAGATGCGCAGCGCCCGGCGCGCGACCTTGTCCTCGTAGGCCGGCCCGATGCCGCGGCCCGTGGTGCCGATCGCGTTGGTGCCGCGGGCGCGCTCGCGGGCACGGTCGAGCGCCACGTGCGAGGGCAGGATCAGCGGGCAGGCGGGGCTCACCTTCAGGCGCTCGAAGACCGGCACGCCGCGCTCGGCGAGCATGTCGGCTTCCTTGAGCAGCGCCGGCAGCGAGATCACGACGCCATTGCCGATCAGGCACAGCGAGTTGTCGCGCAGGATGCCGGACGGGATCAGCGACAGCACCGTCTTCTGCCCGTCGATGACGAGCGTGTGCCCGGCATTGTGGCCGCCCTGGAAACGCGCCACCGCCGCGACCCGCTCGGTCAGCAGGTCGACGATCTTGCCCTTGCCCTCGTCACCCCACTGGGTGCCGATCACGATGACGTTCTTGCCCATCTTGGATCCCAGTAGTCAGTTCAGTCCGCGGCGTCAGCCGCGAATTCCGTACAACAGCGCCAATCCCGCCAGCATGCTGCCGAGTCCCACGATGCGCAACTGCGTGGAACCGGACTCGGACAGGTACTGGAATGCGCGTCGCGCGAGCCCGGGGCTCAGGAACGGCAGCACGCCCTCGAGCACGAGGTAGAGCGCGAACGCCTTGCCGAGGTCCTCCCAGTCGATGTTCATCGCGCCGGGGCGCCGCGCCGCAGGAGGGCGATCACTTCGCGGCCGGGTCGCGCAGGTACTTGAAGAACTGGCTGTCCGGCGAGACGACCATCACGTCGCCGTCCTTGCCGATCGTCTTCCGGTAGGCCTGCAGGCTGCGGTAGAACGCGTAGAACTCGGTGTTGCGGCCGGCGGCGGCGGCGTAGATCGCGGCGGCCTTGGCATCGCCCTCGCCGCGGATCTTCTCCGCGTCGCGCGCCGCCTGCGACAGGATCTCGGTCCGCTGCCGCTCCGACTCGGCGCGCACCTTGATCGCCTGCTCCTCGCCCTCGGCGCGCAGCTGCGCGGCCTGGCGCGCGAAGTCGGACTCCATGCGCTTAAACACCGAGTCGCTGACGTCGTCCGGCAGGTCGATGCGCTTGACGCGCACGTCGACGAGCGCGACGCCCAGCTGCTTGACGCTGTTGCCGGCGAAGGTCTGCACGTCGCCGATGAGCTCGGTGCGTTCCGCGGCGACGACCTGCTGGATCGTGTTGCGGGCGATCGTGCCCTTCAGGCCGTCCTTGACGATCTCGGCGAGGCGGTCCGCCGCCACCTGCTCGTTGCCACCGGTCGCCTTGTAGTACTGCACGACGTCGGCGATGCGCCACTTCACGTAGAAGTCGACGTTGAGGATCTTGCCCTCGCTCGTCAGGAACTGCTCCGCAGGGTAGTTGCGCGTCATCAGGCGCTTCTCGAACTTCACGACGTTCTGCAGCAGCGGGATCCTGAAGTGCAGGCCGGGCTGGTAGTCGGAGCGAACGAGTTCGCCGAGCTGCAGGTTGATCGCGACCTCGGTCTCGCGCACGACGAACACGCACTGCGTGGCGAGGAGCAGCGCGACCCCGGCGGCGACGAGCAGCGCGATCTTGCGCGTGTCCATCAGCGGTTCCCCCGTGCGCGCGAACGCGCGTCGCTGGCGGCATCGACCGCGTCCTTGCCCTGGCCGGGCGTGACCGTGACCTCGGGCAGCGTGACCGGCGGCTTCGGCGCCTCGGGGCTGCGCTTCTCGAGCAGCTTGTCGAGCGGCAGGTAGATCATGCTGCCGTTCGCCTTGGCATCGACGTAGACCTTGCCAGTGTTGCCGAGCACCGTCTCCATCGTCTCGAGGTAGAGGCGCTGGCGCGTGACCGCGGGGGCCTTCTCGTAGGCGGCGGCGATCTGCGCGAAGCGCGAGCCCTCGCCTTCCGCATCGGCCACGGCGCGCTGGCGATAGGCCTCGGCGTCGAGCAGCTGCCGCTCGGCCGTGCCGCGCGCGCGCGGCAGGATGTCGTTCGAGTAGGTCTCCGCCTCCACGCGCAGCCGGTCCTTGTCCTCGCGCGCCTTGATCGCGTCCTTCTGCGACGGCGCGACCTGCTCTGGCACGCTCACGTCCTGCAGGTTCACGCCGATCACCTCGAGGCCGGACTTATACGAATCGAGGGTCTTCTGGATCAGTTGCTTGGTGCGCACCGCGATCTGCTGGCGACCCTGCTCGAGCACGAAGTCGAGCTTGTTCTGGCCGACGATCTCGCGGATGGCGCTTTCGGACACCTCGCCGAGCGTCTGCGCGGGCTCGACGATGTTGAACACGAAGGCCTGCGGGTCGGAGCGCCGGTACTGCACGGCGATGTTGATCACGACGAGCGCCTGGTCGACCGTCAGCATGCGCGTGCGGTCGGTGAAGCTCAGCACTTCCTGGGTGTTGATGACCTGCTTGGCCTCGATCGGCCAGGGCAGGTGCACGTTCGGGCCTTCGGCGGTGATCCGGTCGAAGCGACCGAAGCGCGTGATCACGGCCTTCTCCGCGGGGCCGACGAGGTAGCAGCCGCTCAGCAGCCAGATCCCGACCACGGCGCCGCCGACGAGGCCCCAGGAGATGCCCGCGCCGAACGAGCCGCCCCCGCCGCCGCCGCCGGAAACGCCGGCGGCCGGGCGACCGCCGAACCAGCCGACCACCTTGCGGCGCAGGTTGCGGACGATTTCGTCGAGGTCGGGCGGGCCGCCCTCGGGCCGGCGATCCCAGGGATTGCGCGGACCCGGGTTCTTGCTGCCACCCGATTCGTTCCAGGACATGAGGAGGATTCCGTGGGGACCGGCGGACCGGTGCTAGGGCGAAGTCGCCGCGGCGGGCGCTGATTGTAGGAAGGCGCCCTGAGCGACACAAGGCGCGTCAGGCACGGGCCGCTCCAGGCCCTCGCGCCGGCACAGCTCCACGAGGTCGCGCTCGGCGATCTCGAGCTCGAGCAGCCAGCCGCCACCCTCGGCGACCTGTTCCGCGAGCACCGCCTCGCGACGGTAGAGCTCCGCGCGCGCGCGGCCGTGGCTGGGGCCGAGCGGCAGCACCAGTCGCAGCAGCCGCGACCCGAAGCGCTCCGCGAGCGCCCCGGCGAGCAGATCGAGGCCGGCCCCGGTGGCCGCCGACACCCAGACGCGGCGGATGGTGCCCGCCTCGTCGCGCTCGACGCGCGGCGCCTCGCCGAGCAGATCGACCTTGTTGTAGACCTCGAGCTGCGGCACCTCCCCCGCGCCGATGCCGGCCAGCACCTCGTTCACGGTGGCGACGTGCTCGCTGCGTTCCGGGTCCGCGGCGTCGATCACATGCAGGTGCAATTGCGCCTCGCGCGCCTCGAGCAGCGTCGAGCGGAACGCCGCGACGAGTTCGTGCGGCAGGTCGCGTACGAAGCCGACCGTGTCGGCCAGCACGATCTCCGGGCAGTGGGGCAGCTTCAGGCGCCGCACGGTCGGATCCAGCGTCGCGAACAGCTGGTCGGCGGCGTAACTCTGCGCACCGGTCAGCACGTTGAACAGGGTCGACTTGCCGGCGTTCGTGTAGCCGACGAGCGCTGCGCCCGGGATCGGCACTTCCTTGCGCGTCTGGCGCCCGGTGTCACGCTGCAGGCCGAGCTTCTCGAGTCGCCGGGTCAGCGTACGGACGCGGTTCGCGATCAGCCGGCGATCGGATTCGAGCTGGGTCTCGCCCGGGCCGCGCATGCCGATGCCACCCTTCTGGCGTTCGAGGTGGGTCCAGCCGCGCACCAGCCGGGTCTGCAGGTGCTTCAGCTGCGCGAGTTCCACCTGCAGCTTGCCTTCGTGGCTGCGGGCCCGCTGCGCGAAGATGTCGAGGATCAGGCCGCTGCGATCGAGGACGCGGCGACCGATGTGTTTTTCGAGGTTGCGCTCCTGGCTCGGGCTGAGCGCGTGATCGACGAGGATCACGTCGGCCGACAGTTCCTCGGCGCGTGCCTTGACCTCGTCGGCCTTGCCGCTGCCCATGTAGAACCGCGGATCGGGGCGCTGCCGCGAGCCGGTGATGGTGCCGACGGGAACGGCGCCGGCCGAGGAAGCCAGCGCCGACAGTTCCTCGAGATCGGCGGGTGCCGGCGGTCCGCCGACACCGATTCGGACCAGGAGCGCGCGTTCACCGCTGCGCGGGCGATCAAACAACGCCGGACTCCGGTACCGACCACCGACCTGCCAGGGTCATTCGACGACCGGATCCTCGGTGATCTCGCCGCTGTCGCTCGTCGACAGGCGGACGTTGCGCGCCGGGACCACGGTCGAGATGGCGTGCTTGTACACCATCTGGCTCACACTGTTGCGCAGGAGGACGACGAACTGGTCGAACGAGTCGATATGTCCCTGGAGCTTGATGCCGTTCACCAGGTAAATCGACACCGGAACCCGTTCCTTGCGGAGCGCATTCAGGAAAGGGTCCTGCAGGGACTGGCCTTTGGCCATCGTCGTATCTCCTTGATTTTTATTAGAAAAGCACCACGGTCACCGCAGCCGTCCATGGCCCGCGACAACATGCCCGGGACGGATCTCCCGGACATGGGGATTGCGAGGTGAAAATACTAGCACACGGGCCGTGACATCCCGGCGACGCGCAGCCAGCCGCCGATCCGCGCCATGAGCTCGCCGACGCCACGATCCGCGCCCGGTGCGACCCATTCGGCGTTCGGCTCGGCACGCAGCCACGTGTACTGGCGCTTCGCGAGCTGGC
The DNA here is from genome assembly GCA_903884235.1 of uncultured Pseudomonadota bacterium. GTDB lineage: Bacteria > Pseudomonadota > Gammaproteobacteria > Steroidobacterales > Steroidobacteraceae > CAIKZZ01. The sequence continues at coordinate 2,495 of CAISEB010000013.1, read as the reverse complement.
GGGTCGCCCGGACGGCGTCCTGCCGCGCCGTCCCCAGGTCGCGGCGACCGGCGACGTACTCCCACATCTGCCGGTAACCGACCGAGCGCAGCGCCGGAAGTTCCGGATCGAGGTCGCCGCGACCGTACAGGGCCTGCACCTCGCCGAGCAGCCCGGCGGCGAGCATCGCATCGAAGCGGTGCTCGAGGCCGGCGTCGAGCGCAGCCCGGTCCGGGGGCCCGAGCACGAGCTTGAGGTGCCCGGCGCCGACCGCGCCCTTGAGATCCTGTCGCTGCAGCGTGCTCAGCGGGATGCCGGTCAGCCTGTGTACCTCCAGCGCGCGCTGGATGCGCTGCCCGTCGCGCGGCGCGATGCGCGCCGCGGCGTCCGGATCGACCGCCGCAAGATCCGCGTGCAGCGCAGGCCAGCCCGTCTCGCGGGCTCGCGCCTCGAGCTCGGCACGGACCGCAGGATCCGCGGCCGGCAGCGTCGCGAGGCCCGCCTGCAGCGCCCGGAAGTACAGCATCGTGCCACCGACGAACAGCGGCACGCGTCCGCGCGCGCGGATGTCCCGCGCCACCGCCTCGGCGTCGCGCAGGAACTCGCCGACGGAGTAGCGCTCGCTCGCTTCGCAGACGTCGATCAGGTGATGGGGCACGCGCGCGCGCAGCGCGGCATCGGGCTTCGCGGTGCCGATGTCGAGGCCGCGGTAGACCATCGCCGAATCGACGCTGACGATCTCCACCGGCAGCTGCTCGGCCAGCGCGAGCGCGGCGTCGCTCTTGCCCGCCCCGGTCGGACCCATCAGGAGGATGGCCTGATCCATGTCTACGGTACCGCTTCGCAGTGTGTTGAGTGCACGCCGCCGCCGGCGCGGACGATCGTTCGCAGCATGCCGCACGCGCTGCATCCGGCGATACACGGCGCGACGCCGAACACGTCCGCTGCCACGGCGCGCCTGGCTACAGCCGATGCTGCCGCGTCTTGCCAGGTCCGGGGCGCCGCGGGATCAGTGCGAGGGCACGCCGTCGGGTGGACCAAGCTGGCGCCCGCGCCAGCCTGCCATGCCCTCAACGCACTTCCACCTTGCGCATCACCGTGACCAGATGCTTGCGTCGCCAGCCCTGCCGGACGATCTGGAACGCGCCCCGGAAGCCATAGATCGCCGCATGCCGGTTCTGGTCGTCGAAGTAGATCGGGAACGTGGTCTCGGTGAGGATGTTCACGTGCGTGGGATCCCGAAACGCATGCGCAAACGGAAACGCCGGGGTGAACGACAGCAGGGTGCCGCCGGGCTTGAGCACGCGGTAGATCTCGTTCATCAGCTCCACGAACGGGAAGCGCCGCTCCGGCAGGTACAGCACGCGTGGCACGTGCTCCAGGAAGTCGAAGGCAGTGACGTAGTCGAATGCGGCGTCCTCGAACGGGATCGGCCCGATCGCAAGGTCGGCGTAACGCACGTCGAGCACCGGGTTCGCGCGGATGTCGATGCCTGCGAGCGCGTCGGCGCCGAACGGGTTGCGCGGCACGGTGCCGCAGCCGAGGTCGAGCGTCCGGGTCGGCGTCGGCCGCGGCGTCCGCGACACGTAGTCGCGGCAGAACTCGTTGAGGTTGCCGAAGCGCGGATACTTCAGGGGCACCGGCCGCAGCGAGCGCAGCCTCACGTCGAGGTGGTTGAGCGCCTCTCGCAACATCCGCAGCATGGAACCCCGGCCGGCGGCAGTGCGCCGCAAAGCAATCCCAAAAGCATTGCAGATTTACCGCGCCGACACCAGCCGCGACGGCAGCCGACCCTCGCTAGCGGCCGCGCAGGAACAGTCGGTCGAGCTCCGCGAGCGTGAGCCGCACCCAGGTCGGCCGGCCGTGGTTGCACTGGTCGGCGCGGTCGGTGCGCTCCATCTCCCGCAAGAGCGCGTTCATCTCGGGTACCGTGAGGCGCCGGTGAGCACGCACCGCGGCGTGGCAGGCCACCGTCGCGAGCGCTCGCTCGCGACGCTCGGCGACCGCGAGCGTCGCTCCGCGCTCGGCAAGCTCCGCGAGCGCATCGCGCACGAGCCCGGCGAGGTCGCGGCTGCCGAAGGCCACCGGCACCTCGCGCAGCGCCAGCTGCCGCGGCCCGATGCGATCCACGAGGATGCCGAGCTCGGCGAGCAGCGGCGCCTGCTCCTCGGCGACATCCGCCTCGCTCTCGGCGAGCTCGATGACCTCGGGCACGAGCAGCACCTGCCGCGGCGGACCGCCCTGATCGAGTTCGGCCTTCAGGCGCTCGTAGACGACGCGCTCGTGCGCCGCATGCATGTCCACGAGCGCGAGACCCTCCGCCGTCTCGCTGACGATGTAGATGCCGTGCAGTTGCCCGAGCGCGAAACCAAGCGGCGGAACGGCGCCCGGCACCGGCACCGGCGCCGGCAGCGGCTGCACGCCGCCCGCCGCGGGCGCCGCGTCGGCTCGCGCGAGGCGCGTCCAGTCGAGCGGACCGCCGACGCGCTCGGACACCGCAAGCCCCATCGCGGCCT
>CAISEB010000012.1 GCA_903884235.1 uncultured Pseudomonadota bacterium | reverse complement strand
GTGCGATCGATGACTACATCGCCCATCACAACACCAACCCAAAGCCGTTCATCTGGACCAAAAGCGCGCGGGACATCCTGCAAAAGGTCATCCGCGCCAATAGCCGCTTAAGTTCCAAACAGAACGAAGCACTACACTAGTCCGTGATGCCGATCCCGAAGGAGCCGATCGAGTGACCGACCGCCGCGATTCTCCTGGCGCCGCCGATGCCGACGGCCAGCCCGTCCGCCTGTCGGTGCTGCTGGTCGATGATCACGAGGTCGTTCGCATCGGCCTGCGGGGCCTGCTGATGTCCCAGCCGGACATGACCGTCTGCGGCGAGGCGAGCTCGGTCGCCGAGGCCCGTGCGGCGATCGAGTCGCTGAAGCCCGACGTGGTGCTGCTCGACCTCACGCTCGGCGACGAAAGCGGCTTCAGCCTGCTGCGCCTGCTCGAGAAGGACCGGCGCTGGCCGCCGATCCTCGTGCTGTCGATGTTCGACGAGGCGCTCTATTCGGACGACGCGCTCGCCCTCGGCGCCGCCGGCTACATGATGAAGGACGCACCCCCCGAGGAGCTGACGCGCGCGATCCGCACGGTGGCGGGCGGCGGCGTCCATCTCAGCGAGCGGCTGTCGCAGCGGGTCGTGCGCCGCATGGTCAGCGCCGGGGAGCAGTCGACGACGATCCACGCGATGCTGACGGCCCGCGAACAGGAAGTGCTCGAGCTGCTCGGCATGGCGCTCACGACCCGCGAAATCGCGGCGCGGATGGGTACGGCCGTCAAGACCGTCGACTCGCACAAGCGCAACCTGTGCGAGAAGCTCGGGCTCGACTCCGCGGCGGCCCTGCTGCGCTACGCCGTCGTCAATGCCCGCCCGCCCGGCAGCGGGCCCTGACCCGGCCACGGGCGCCGAAGCGCGCCATTTCGGGGACGTTCGGGGCATTTCACCGCCGTCCGTGCCGGGACGCGAGACCGGGCCGGGCGTTCTTGTTATCGTCGCGCCGGTGAACGCACCGACTTCCCTGTCCATCGACCTCGGCGACCGGAGCTACCCGATCCACATCGGCGCGGGCCTGCTGGCGCAGCCGGCGCTGCTCGAGGCGGCGCTGCCCCACGGCCCGCTGCTCGTGGTCACCAATACCACCGTCGCGCCGCTGTACCTGCCGCGCCTCAGGGCCGCGTTCGGCGCCCGCCGGCTCGCCGAATGCGTGCTGCCGGACGGCGAGCGGTACAAGACGCTGGCGACGCTCGCCCAGGTCTACGACTCGCTCGCCGCCGCGCGAGTCAACCGCGACGGCGCGGTGCTCGCGCTGGGCGGTGGCGTGGTCGGGGACATCGCCGGATTTGCCGCCGCGACCTGGCAGCGCGGCGTCGCCATCGCCCAGCTGCCGACGACGCTGCTCGCCCAGGTCGACTCGTCGGTCGGCGGCAAGACCGCCGTCAACCACCCGGCCGGCAAGAACCTGATTGGCGCGTTCCACCAGCCGGGCGCCGTCGTCGCCGACCTCGACACCCTGGATACGCTGCCGGACCGGGAACTGCGAGCCGGGCTCGCCGAAGTCATCAAGTACGGGCTCATCGGCGACGTCGAGTTCCTCGGCTGGCTCGAGGCCGCGATGCCGAAGCTGCTCGCCCGCGATCGGGAGGCCCTCGCCTTCGCGATCGAAAGGTCCTGCCGCAACAAGGCGCGGCTCGTCGCGCTGGACGAACGCGAGAGCGGCCCGCGTGCGCTGCTGAACCTCGGCCACACGTTCGGCCACGCGATCGAAGCCGCCGCGGGCTACGGCGAGTGGCTGCACGGCGAGGCCGTGGCGCTCGGCACGGTGATGGCGGCGGAGACCTCGGCGCGCCTCGGCTGGCTCGGCGCGGCGGACGTGGCGCGCGTGCGCCGTGTCCTCGCGAGCGCGGGCCTGCCGGTCGCGGCACCGCGCATCGGCGTCGCGCGGGCCCACGAGCTGATGGCCCTCGACAAGAAGGTGCAGGGTGGGCGCGTGCGGCTCGTGCTGCTGAAGTCCCTCGGCGAGGCGGTGGTCACCGGCGACTACGATCCGGCGGCGCTCGAGGCGGTGCTCGCCGCCGAGGTCGGCTGATGGAGATCACGCTGCCGGTCCGGGATGCTGCGCTGGCACCCTACGCCTGCCACGAGGCGGCCTCCCGGGGGCGCCGGTACCCGGAGCCGCCGCCGGCCGGCCACCGCGGTGAATACCAGCGCGACCGCGACCGCATCGTCCACTCCACCGCGTTCCGCCGGCTCGTCTACAAGACTCAGGTGTTCGTGAACCACGAGGGCGACCTGTACCGGACGCGCCTCACCCACTCGCTCGAGGTCGCCCAGATCGCGCGCTCCATCTGCGGCGCGCTCGGGATCAACGAGGCGCTGTGCGAGGCGATCTGCCTCGCCCACGACCTCGGCCACACGGCGTTCGGCCATGCCGGCCAGGACGCGCTCAACGAGTGCATGCGCGCCTACGGCGGCTTCGAGCACAACCTGCAGTCGCTCAGGATCGTCGACGAGCTCGAGGAGCGGTACGCGGAATTCCCGGGCCTCAACCTGACGTTCGAGTGTCGCGAGGGCATCCTCAAGCACTGCTCGCCGGCCGAGGCGGCGCGCCTTGGCGAGCTGGGCCGGCGGTTCCTCGAGCACCACCAGCCCTCGCTCGAGGCACAGCTCGCGAACCTCGCGGATTCGATCGCCTACAACAACCATGACGTGGACGACGGCCTGCGCGCGGGGCTCGTGACGACCCGCGAGCTCGGTGAGGTCGCGCTGTTCGCGCGGCATCACGCCGAGGTCGAGCGCCGCTACCCTGGCCTCGGCGAGCGCCGCCAGGTCCACGAGGTCGTGCGGCGGATGATCAACGAAGTCGTCAACGACCTGATCGAGACGACGCGCGCGCGGCTCGCGGCGGCGGCGCCGGCGGATGCCGACGCGGTGCGGGCCGCCCCGGCGCCGCTGGTGGCGTTCTCCGAGCGCATCGACGCCGAGCATCGGGCCCTCAAGCGGTTCCTGCACGAGCGCGTCTACCGGCATTTTCGCGTGCTGCGCGCGACGACCAAGGCGCAGCGCGTCGTCCGGGAGCTGTTCCGGGCGTATTTCGACGATCCGCGGCTGCTGCCGGACGAGCATCGGGAGGCGGCCCTCAGGCTGGGGGCCCGCGACGGCGACGCCGGTCGGGCGCGGGCGGTGGCCGACTACATTGCCGGCATGACGGACCGCTACGCGATCCTCGAGCACGCGCGCCTGTACGACCCGGCGACGCCGCAGGGCTGACCGCAGCCGGCGGCCGCGGCGCTCGCACGGGGGCCGGACGGGCGGCATAATGGCGGGATGAAAGCCATTCCCGCGCGTGAACGCCTGATCTTCGCGCTCGACGTCCCCGACGCCGACGCCGCACGACGCCTCGTCGAGACGCTCGGCGACTCGGTCGTCTTCTACAAGCTCGGCCTCGAGCTGATGATGGCCGGAGGCTACGACGAGCTGCTCGAGTGGATGGTCGCGCGCGACAAGAAGATATTCGCCGACCTCAAGTTCTTCGACATCCCCGCCACGGTCGCCGCCGCCGTGAGCCGGCTCAACGGCCGCGGCGTGACGTTCACGACCGTCCACGGCAATCAGGCGATCATGGAGGCGGCCGTGGCCGCCGCGAAGGACGTGAAGATCCTGGCCGTGACGGTCCTGACCTGCCTCGATCGGGGCGACCTCGACGACCTCGGCTTCCAGTGCGACGTGCAGCAGCTCGTGCTGTCGCGCGCGCGCCGCGCGCTCGCCGCCGGCTGCGCCGGCGTCGTCTCCTCGGGCATCGAGGCCGAGGCGATCCGCAGCGAGATCGGCGAGCGCCTGATGGTCGTGACGCCGGGCATCCGTCCGGTCGACAACCGCGCCGAGGACGACCAGAAGCGCGTGCTGACCCCCGAGCGCGCCTTCCAGGCCGGCGCCGACTACATCGTCGTTGGCCGCCCGATCCGCGACGCCGCGGATCCGCGTGCCGCGGCCGAGGCGATCCAGGCCTCGATCCTCGCTACCTGCGGCCCGGGCTGAACCACATGACGACTCCTCTCAAGAACGACCTCTTCCTGCGTGCCCTGCTGCGCGAGCCGGTGCCGCGCACGCCCCTGTGGATGATGCGACAGGCCGGTCGCTACCTGCCGGAGTACCGCGCGACGCGCGGCGTCGCCGGCAGCTTCATGAAGCTGTGCATGACGCCAGACCTCGCCTGCGAGGTCACGCTGCAGCCGCTGCGTCGTTACGCGCTCGATGCGGCGATCCTGTTCTCCGACATCCTGACGATCCCGCACGCGCTCGGCCTCGGCCTCGAGTTCGAGGCTGGCGAAGGGCCGCGCATCGATCGTCCGGTGCGCACGCCGGCGGACATCGACGCCCTGCCGACGCTCGATCCGGAGCGCGAGCTCAAGTACGTGATGGACGCGGTGCGCACGATCCGCCGCGAGCTCGATGGCAAGGTGCCGCTGATCGGCTTCGCGGGCAGCCCGTGGACCGTGGGCACGTATGTCGTCGAGGGCGGCAGCAGCAAGAATTTCTCGCACCTGAAGGGGATGATGTACGGCGCCCCGGACCAGTTGCATCGGCTGCTCGCGCACCTGACGCGCTCGACCATCGACTACCTCACCGCGCAGGTCCACGCCGGTGCGCAGGCCGTGATGGTGTTCGATACGTGGGGTGGGGCATTGAGCCCGGCCGCCTACCGTGAATTCTCGCTGCGCTACATGGCCGACATCGTCGCGGCCCTGCCGCGCGAGCACGACGGCCGGCGCGTGCCGGTGATCCTGTTCACGAAGGGGGGCGGCCAGTGGCTGGCCGACATGGCGGCGACCGGCTGCGACGCGCTCGGCGTCGACTGGACGACCGACCTGTCTACCGCGCGCGCGGCGGTCGCCGACCGCGTCGCGCTGCAGGGCAATCTGGATCCCTCCGTGCTGTATGCGCCGCCCGCGGCAATCCGCAGCGAAGTCGGTCGCGTGCTCGAGAGCTACGGGCATGGACACGGCCATGTCTTCAACCTCGGCCACGGCATCCATCCGGACGTGCCACCCGACCACGCGACGGCGATGGTCGAGGCAGTCCACGAACTGTCACCGCGCTATCACGCCTGAGGTACCGCCGGGCGCGCCGTCGCGGCGCCGGGCTCGGATCCGCGGGCTGGGAGAATGGAAGGTCGTGACCGCGCTGTTGATCGCACTGGGCGGAGCCCTCGGCAGCCTCGCGCGCTACGGCCTCTCCGAGGCGTTGGCGCGGACGCTGGGTCCGGCGTTCCCGTGGGGAACGCTGCTCGTCAACGTGACCGGCTGCCTGCTGATCGGCGCGGTCGCCGGCGGTTCCTGGAACGACGCGCGCCTGATCGAGTCGCCGGCCGTGCGCCAGTTCGTCATGGTCGGCATCTGCGGCGGCTACACCACATTCTCGGCATTCAGCCTGCAGACCGTCGGCATGCTGCAGGCCGGCGACGCGCTGCGCGCGGGCGCCTACGTCGCCGCGTCCCTGTTCACCTGCCTCCTCGCCACCTGGGCGGGCTACGCGGCTGCGGCCGCGCTGGCTCGCTGACTTCCGGAGTTTCGCCATGGACCTGAGCCAGATCCCCGTCGGCATCGAGCCCCCCTGGGACATCTACGCGGTGATCGAGATCCCGCAGGGCGGCATCCCGGTCAAGTACGAGCTCGACAAGAAGTCGGGCGCGATGTTCGTCGACCGCTTCCTGCACACCTCGATGTACTACCCGGGCAACTACGGCTTCATCCCGCAGACGCTCGCCGAGGACGGCGATCCGCTCGACGTCATCGTCGTCGGCCAGGTCGCGGTGGTGCCGGGCGCCGTGATCCGCTGCCGTCCGATCGGCGCGCTCATGATGCGCGACGAGGCCGGTGGCGACGAGAAGGTCGTCGCGGTGCCGGTCGACAAGCTGCATCCGTTCTACAGCGGCGTGAAGTCCTACAAGGACCTGCCGCCGATCCTGACCGAGCAGATCGCGCACTTCTTCCAGCACTACAAGGACCTGGAGAAGGGCAAGTGGGTCACGATCACGAACTGGGAAGGCCCGCACGGCGCCGCCAAGCTGATCCAGGAGGGCATCGCGCGCGTGCAGGGCGTGAAGGTGCCGTTGCGCGCCGTGCCGGAGGAGCCCGCCGGCGCCACCAAGGCGCGCAAGACCCGCAAGCCCCGCTAGGAGCACCGCGACGATGACGATCGAGGCAGGCCCGGACGAACTGTTCACGACCCGTGCCAAGGCGACCGACGCCGTCGCGCTCGCCGCGCTGATCAACGGCGCCTACCGCGGTGACTCGAGCCGACGCGGCTGGACCACGGAGGCCGACCTCATCGACGGCACGCGCATCGATGCCGCTGCGCTGGAGGAGATCATCGGCTCGCCGGGCAAGGCCGTGCTCGTGCTGCGCGCGCAGACCGGGCTGTTCGGCTGCGTGCAGGTCGAGCGGAAGGACGAGGACACCGCTTACATCGGCATGGTGACGATCCGGCCGACGCTGCAGGGCAGCGGCATCGGGCGCCAGCTGCTCGCCGCCGCCGAGACGTTCGCCCGCGCCGAGTACGGTTCGCGGGCGGCGGAGATGACGGTGATCGAGGTGCGCGCCGAGCTGATCGCATGGTACGAGCGCCGCGGCTACGTCGCGACGGGGGAAACCCGCCCGTTCCCGTACAACGACGAGCGCTTTGGCATCCCGAAGTCGCCGGACCTCAGGATGATCGTGCTGCGCAAGTCGCTCGCGGCCTAGGCCCGCGGGCGCGGCTCAGGGGCGGGGCGCGACGCTGTCGCGCAGCGCGCGGCGGAGGATCTTGCCGACGTTGGTCTTCGGCAGCTCGTCCCGGAAATAGACGTGGCGCGGGACCTTGTAGCCGGTGAGGTCGGTGCGCGCGAACTCGATCACCTGCGCTGCGGTCAGTGCGGGATCCTTCTTCACGACGAACACCGCGACGACCTCGCCCGAGTGCTCGTCGGCCTGCGACACGGCCGCGACCTCCAGCACCCCCGGGTGGCGCGCGATCACGCCCTCGATCTCGTTCGGGTATACGTTGAATCCCGACACGAGGATCATGTCCTTCTTGCGATCCTCGATGTAGACGAAGCCCTCGGCATCCATCCGGCCGACGTCGCCGGTCTTGAGCCAGCCGCCGTCGAGCATGACCTGCGAGGTTTCCTCGGGGCGGTTCCAGTAGCCCGCCATCACCTGCGGTCCGCGAACGCACAGCTCGCCAACGCCACCGATGGCGACTTCGTTGCCGCCGTCGTCGCGGATCGAGATTTCGGTGGACGGCACCGGCAGGCCGATGGAGTTGTTGAAGTCGGCGCCACGCGGCGAGGTCGTCGCGACGGGCGAGGTCTCGGTCAGGCCCCAGCCCTGCGACAGGACGCAGCCCGTCACCGCCTTCCAGCGCTCCGCGACCGCACCTTGCAGCGCCATGCCGCCGGCGACGCTGGCCTGCAGCTTCGAGAAATCCACGGTGTCGAAGCCCGGCGCGTGCAGCAGGCCGTTGAACAGCGTGTTCACGCCGTAGAACATCCCCGGCGGATATCGCTTCAGCTCCTTGACGAAGCCCGGCATGTCGCGCGGATTCGTGATCAGGATCGTGTGCCCGCCCTCGTACAGCCAAACGAGCGCGATCGCCGTCAGCGCGAAGATGTGGTACAGCGGCAGCGCACCGATGACGATCTGCTGCTCGCGCTGGTTCTCGTCGCAGAACTGCTGCAGCCACGCGTGCGTCTGCAGCGTGTTGGCCACCATGTTGCGGTGCGTGAGCATTGCGCCCTTCGACACGCCGGTCGTGCCGCCGGTGTACTGCAGGAACGCGATGTCGTCGAGCGCCAGCTTCGGCGCCTCGAGGTTGACCCACTTGCCCTGCTCGAGCACCGAGTCGAAGGAGTGCGCATCGGGCAGCGTGTAGCGCTTGACCTGCTTCCTGACGTTGCGCAGCACGAAGTTGACGATCGGCCCCTTGGGGAAGCCGAGCAGGTCGCCGATCCCGGTGACGACGACCTCCTCGATGTCGGTCTGCGCGAGGCATTGCTCGAGGATGTGGGCGGCCTGCTCGAACACGACGATCGCCTTGGCGCCCGAGTCCTTGAGCTGGTGCTCGAGCTCGCGAGCGGTGTAGAGCGGGTTCGTGTTGACGACGATGAGACCGGCGCGCAGGGCGCCGAACAGCGCCACCGGGTACTGCAGGATGTTCGGCATCATCAGCGCGATGCGATCGCCGCGCTTCAGGCGGGCTTCCTTCTGCAGCCACGCGGCGAACGCGCGGGACATCGAGTCGAGCTCGCGGTAGGTGATCGTCCTGCCCATATTGGTGAAGGCGGGCAGCTCGGCATGGCGGGCGACCGCGTCCTCGAACAGGTGCGCAAGCGAGCGGAATTGCTGCGGATCGATCTCGGCAGGCACGCCCGGCGGGTAGGACTTCAACCAGATCTTATCCACGGCCAGGCGGTCTCCTTTTTGCGCCGCAATATCCACCCGGCGGCGACCCGTCCGACAACGCTATCGACCGCGTCCTGAACCTGCAAGCACGCATTTCACGCGAGCGGCCCCCGGAGTCTGGCGACCTCGGTCGCGAGCAGCCCGAGCGTCGCCTCCTCGGCGGGCACCGGGGCACCGACGCGCACGTCGATCCGCGCCCACAGCCGCCGCGGCAGCGTGCGCGCGGGCCCCCGGTAGCGGCGCGAGAACGCCGAACCCCAGAGTCCCGAGATCGCGATCGGAACGACCGGCACGGGCCGCTCCTTCAGGATGCGCAGCAGGCCCGGCCGGAACTCGCCGATAGTGCCGTCGGCGGTGAGGCGCCCCTCCGGGAAGATGCAGACCAGCTGACCGGCCGCGAGTTCCGCCAGCACCTGGCGGAACGCCTCCTCGCGCACGGCGGGGTCCTCGTCGCGCGTCGCGACCGGGATCGCCTTCATGCCGCGGAACACGAGATTCGCGCCCGGGATGCGGAAGATCGATGCCTCCATGACGAAGCGCATCGGCCGCGGGACCGCCGCCGAGAGCACCAGCGCGTCGGCGTAACTGACGTGGTTGCAGATCACAAGGGCCGGGCCGCGCTCGGGGACCTGCTCGAGCCCGGTCACGCGGATCCGGTAGATCACGCGCGCCAGGAACCACGCCAGCAGGCGCAGCAGGAACTCCGGGAGCCGCGCGTAGATGAACACCGCGACCGCCAGGTTCAGGATCGCGACGACGAGGATCAAGGCCGGGATCGTCACGCCGCGCGACAGCATCACGAAGCCGAACAGCGAGGCAACGACCATGAAGACCGCATTCCAGACGCTGTTGGCGCTGATGACCCGGCTCATGACCGCGACCGGCGTGATGCGCTGCGTCAACGCGTAGAGCGGCACGATGTAAAGGCCGCCGGACAGGCCGATCAGCGTGACGTCCATCAGCACGCGCCAGACGCCGGGCCAGGCGAGCAGCGCCTGCCACGGGAGCTCATGCGGGGGGATCGTCGAGGGCGTCGCGAAGAACAGGTCGACGCCGAAGATCGTCAGGCCGAGTGAGCCGAGGGGTACGAGGCCGATCTCGAGGCGGCGACCCGAGAGCTTCTCGCACAGCAGCGATCCCGTGGCGACGCCGAAGGTGAAGCCGAACAGCAGCATGGTCACGCCGTTCTCGTCGCCATGCAGCAGCTGCTGCACGTACACCGGCACCTGCGCGAGGATCAGGATCCCGTAGAACCAGAACCACGAGATGCCGAGGATCGACAGGAACACGACCTCGTTCTGGCGCGCGGCGGCGAGATTCTCGAGCGTGGAGCGGTACCAGCTCGGGTTGATCGACAGCGTCGGCGCCGCCGCCTGCTGCGCCGGGATGAAGCGCGCGAACACGTATCCCACCACTGCGGTCGCGACCAGCACGCCGACGATCAGCGACGTGTCGCCGAACCTCACCAGTGCCCCGGCGAGCAGCATGCCCGCGAGGATCCCGACGAAGGTGCCCATCTCGAGCAGCGCATTGCCGCCGACGAGCTCGTCGTCCGTCAGCACCTGCTGCAGGAATCCGTACTTGGCCGGCGCGAAGAAGGTCGAGTGTGCGCCCATCAGGAACAGCGCGGCCAGCAGCAGCGGCATCTGGTGCAGCAGGAAGCCGACGCCCGCGAGCGCCATGATCGCGATCTCCGCGATCTTGACCGCGCGCAGCACGCGGGTCTTGTCGTAGCGGTCGGCGAGCTGCCCCGAGACGCCGGAGAACAGCACGAACGGCAGGATGAAGAAGCCGCCAGCCAGGTTCGTCAGCAGCGCCGGCTTGATCGAGGTGTACTCGGCGGCGCGGTAGGTCGCGAGGATCACCAGCGTGTTCTTGTAGACGTTGTCGTTGAACGCGCCGAGCGCCTGCGCCCAGAAGAACGGCAGGAACCGCCGCTCACCGAACAGACGGAACTGCGAGTGGCCTGCCATACCTAGCGCGCCCCAGGCGGCTGGCGCGGCGGCCCGAGCAGCGGCTTGAGCGCCGCCCAGACCGTGTCGAGGAGGCGGGGCTGGACGGCCGCGGTGGGGTGCAGTCGATCGGCCTGGAAGTTGCGCTCGTCAAACGCGATGCCCTCCAGCAGGAACGGCACGAGCGCCACCTTCGTCTCGCGCGCGACGGATGCGAAGGTCGCGTAGTAGTCGTCGGTGTAGGCGGCACCGTAGTTGCTGGGGATGCGGGTCCCGACCAGGAGGACGCGTGCGCCGGCGGCGCGCGCGGCGCCGATGATCGCGACGAGGTTGCGGCGCATGTCCGGCACGGGCAGCCCGCGCAGCCCATCGTTGGCGCCGAGCTCGACGATGACGAGCGCCGGATGGTGCGTCGCGAACACGTGCGCGCTGCGGGCGAGTCCGCCGACGGTGGTTTCACCGCTGACGCTGGCGTTGACCACCCGGTACCCGTACCCTTCCTGCTCGAGCCGGCGCGCGAGCAGCGCGACCCAGCCCTCCTCGACCCGGATGCCATAGCCTGCGCTCAGCGAGTCGCCGAGCACGACCAGCGCGGGGCCGGCGGCGCCGGATGCGACGGACGGAGTCGCAGCCGCGACGGGCGGGGGCCCGGCCGCGATGGACAGCCCCACGATGATGGCGAGGGTGACGCGCGCCGCGCGCCACTGGAGCCGCCGAAGCCAGGAAACGAGGTTCAAGTTGCAGGTACTCGAGTCACGGCAGGTAGTCCGGGAGGTTAGCAGCCCGGAAGGAACGCTGACCATCGTCGCCGACGTCAGCTTCGGCGTCGAGCGCGGCGAGTCGCTGGCGATCGTCGGCCCGTCCGGGTCCGGCAAGTCGACTCTGCTGGCGATGCTCGCCGGGCTCGACCTGCCGACCCGTGGCACGGTGCTGCTGAACGGCGTCGACCTGTCCACGCTCGACGAGGACGGACGCGCACGGCTGCGCGCCGGCCACGTCGGTTTCGTGTTCCAGTCATTCCATCTGGTGCCCGCGCTGACCGCCCTCGAGAACGTCATGCTGCCGCTGGAGCTCGCCGGCAGCGAGCGTGCCACCGAGCGGGCCCGCGAGGCGCTCGAGCGCGTCGGACTTGCGCCGCGCGCGCGCCACTATCCGCGGCAGCTGTCTGGTGGCGAGCAGCAGCGCGTGGCGATCGCGCGTGCGCTCGTGGCGCGCCCGGACGTGCTGTTCGCCGATGAACCCACCGGCAACCTCGACAGCGTGACCGGCGCGCGCATCGCCGACCTGCTGTTCGACCTCAACCGCGAGTTCGGCACGACGCTCGTGCTCGTGACCCATGAAATCGCGCTCGCGCGCCGCTGCGGGCGGATGCTGACGCTCGACGCCGGCCGACTCGTCGCCGATACGCGCGTCGCCGCATGAAGCGCCTGCTGCGCTACGCGTTCGTGGCCTTCGCGCGCGATGCGCGCAGCGGCGAACTCGCGGTGCTGTTCGGCGCGCTGGTCGTCGCGGTCGCCGCCCTGACCGCGGTCGGGTTCTTCACGAGCCGCATTTCCCAGGCCATCCGACTGCAGGCGGCGGAGGTCCTCGCGGCGGACCTGCGGCTCGAGTCGGGCCGGGCGCCGGCCGACGCCTACGTCGCGGAGGCGCGCGCCCGCGGGCTCGCGGTCGCGCGCCTGACGAGCTTCCCGAGCGTCGTCTACGCCGGCCCGACGAGCCAGCTCGCGACCGTGCTCGCGGCGGACGGGGCCTACCCGCTGCGCGGCGCGCTCAGGATCGCGGACGTGCCCTACGGTCCGGGCCGGCCGGCGATCGGATCGCCGCGGCCGGGCGAGGCGTGGGCGGATTCGAGACTGCTCGCCCGCCTCGCGGTGCCGGTGGGCGGCACGCTGCAGGTCGGCGCGCTCGCGCTGCGCGTGACGGCGGTGCTCGACTACCGGCCCGACCAGGGCAGCGGGCTCGCCGATCTCGCACCGACGGTGCTCATCGCCGCTGCCGACCTCGCGCCGAGCCGGCTGCTGGGCCCCGGCAGTCGCGCGACGTGGATCGTGCTGTTCGCGGGCCCGGCCGACGCGGTGGCGGCCTTCGAGGCGTGGCTGCGCCCGCGCAAGAGCGCCGCCGAGCGGCTCGTCGATGCCGGCGAGTCCAGCGAACAGATGAAGTCCGCGACCGAGCGCTCGGGCCGGTTCCTCAACCTCGCGGCGCTCGTGACGGTGATGCTCGCGGCGGTCGCCGTCGCGATGGCGGCACGGCGCTATGCGTCGCGGCGGCTCGACCTCGTCGCGCTGCTCAAGAGCCTGGGCGCGAGCCAGGGCTTCGTGCTCGGGGTGACCGCGATCGAGCTCGCGCTCGTCGCGCTGGCCGGCGCCGCCGTGGGAACCCTGCTGGGCTTCGGGGCCGAGACGGGTCTCGCGTGGCTGGTGCGCAGCCTGCTGAAGGGCGTGCTGCCGGCGCCGTCGCTGACGCCCGCGTGGCTCGGGCTCGGCACCGCGATCATCATGCTCGCCGGCTTCGCGCTGCCGCCGCTGCTCGAGCTCAGGCGTGTCCCGCCGGCGCGCGTGCTGCGCCATGACCTCGCGCCGCCGCCGCTGCGCTACGGCGCGCCCTACGTCGCCGCGGCGCTGGCGCTCGCGCTGCTGCTGTACGCGCTGGTCCGCGACCCGCGGCTCGTCGGCTACGCGGTCGGCGGCCTCGCGGTGAGCGCGCTCGTGCTCGGTGTCGCCGGCCTCGGGCTCGTGCGCGCGACCGGGGCACTGCGCGGCGGCGCGGGCCTCGCCTGGCGATATGGGCTCGCGAACGTCGCGCGGCGCGGGCGCGAGAGCGTCGTGCAGGTCGTCGCGGTCGGGCTCAGCCTCACGGTGCTGCTGTTGCTGGCGATCGTCCGCAACGACCTGCTCGACGAGTGGCAGCGCAGCCTGCCGGCGGGCGCGCCGAATCATTTCCTGATCAACATCCCGCCGGCCGAAGCCGACTCGCTGCGCGCGTACCTGGTCCAGCATGGCGTCGCGGAGCCCGTGCTGTCGCCCTGGGTGCGGGCGCGGCTCGTGTCGGTCAATGGCCAGCCGATGCAGGCGCGCATGCCGAAGTCCGACCGCGGTCGCGCCTTCGCCGAGCGCGAGCAGAACCTCAGCTGGTCCGCCACGCTGCCGCCGGACAACCGGGTGGTCGATGGCGCCTGGTGGACGTCGCCGGATGCCGCGCATCCGCAGGTCTCGGTCGCGACGGAGTTCCAGGAGGAGCTCGGCCTCAAGGTCGGCGACCAGCTGGGCTTCGACGTCGCCGGCGAGAGCGTCGTCGCGACGATCGCCAACGTGCGCAAGGTGCGCTGGGACGGGTTCCGTCCTAACTTCTTCCTGCTGTTCGCGCCGGGCGTCCTCGACGCCAGCACGGGCACCTACATGACGAGCGTGCACCTCGATGCGGCGCAACGCCCGGCGCTCGCCGGTCTCGTGCGCGAGCACCCGAGCGTGACCGTCGTGGACGTCGAATCGCTGCTCGCCGAGGTGCGCTCGATCATGGATCGCGCGGCGGTGGCGGTGGAGTACGTGTTCGGGTTCACGCTGGTCGCGGGGCTCGCGGTGCTGTTCGCGGCGATCCAGTCGACGCGCGACGAGCGGCGCTACGAGAGCGCGATCCTGCGCACGCTCGGTGCCAGCCGGCGTACGGTGCTGTACGGCGTCGCCGCGGAGTTCACGGCGCTCGGCCTGCTGTCGGGCGTGCTCGCGGCGAGCGCCGCCTCGGCGATCGGCTGGCTGGTCGCGACGCGCCTGTTCGGCCTGCACTATTCGTTCGATCCCGTCGTCTGGCTCGGCGGGATGTGTGGTGGCGCGTTGCTGGTCGGCGTCGCCGGGACGCTCGCGACGCGAAGCGTCGTGGAGACCTCGCCCGCGCTCAGCCTGCGCGAAGGCTGAGCGTCAGTTCGGATCGATCCGCAGCTGCAGGTGGCCCGCCGGGTGGGTCTCGCCGCGCAAGTTCGACGCCTCGATGTCGACGTCGTAGACGCCGGCGGGAAAGGCGCCGGAATTCACGGTCAGCCGAATCTGGCCATTCGAGTCCCGCAGCAGGTTGTCGATGCGACTCCAGAAGGTACCGTCGTCGCGCTTGATGACGACGGTGAAGGCGCTGGCCGGCGCGTAGCCGATGTCGAGCCTCAGGTCCGCGAGCGTCGGCACCGCGCGGCTGCCGATCGCGTACAGCTGGGCGCGCGCCTCGGGCCGCGCGACCGGGATCAGGAAAGTCTTCGGGATGGTCGGCGCGACCAGGTAACCCTGCTCGGCCTCGCGCTTGAGCTGGGCATACCGTGCCTCGGCACGGCCGCGCGCACCGTAGGCGGTGATCGTCAGCACGATCGCCAGCAGCGTCGCGACGGCGAGGCTGATCGGCACCCACGGCGGATGCCAGAACCGCGGCTGCTGCTCGCGCCATTCGGTCCCGGTGTCGTCGAGCAGGCGCATGGTGCGCTTCAGCGCTTCGATCAGGCCGAGCTGGTCCGCAAGCTCCGGTGAGGCCCGCACGAGCTGCTCGAAGAAGCGCGCCTCCGGCGGAGGCAGTCGCCCCGTCAGGTAACGCTCGACCAGCTGCTTTTCTTCGATGACCTTCAGGTCAATGGTCACGGATTTGCCCACCACTCATCGGTTGCGACATATTGGGCCACCCGCGCCGGATCCGGCGCGAGCGGCGTCACAGCACGAGGGGGTGGCAGGGCCGTCCGTGAGAGCCGCGTCTCAGAACCGCGACCGGAGCCCCGATGAGCGACCCCGACCAGGCCTTCCTCGACGCGCTGGAGAGCACGACGCTGCCGGCCGCCGAGTTCACCCATCGCGCCCATGTGCGCGCGGGCTTCCTGTACCTGCGCCGGAACGACTTTCCCGGGGCCTGTGTCGCGATGAAGCGCGCCATCCAGGGCTTCGCCGCGAGCCTCGGCAAACCGACGCTGTACCACGAGACGCTGACCGTCGCCTACCTCGCGCTGATTGCCGAACGGCTCGCCGACGAGCCGGCCGGCATCGGCTTCGACGCGTTCCTGGAACGCTATCCGGAGCTGCTCAGCATGGAGTACTTCCGCCGCTACTACCCGGCGGGCGAGCTCGACGCGCCGGAGGCGCGTGCGACGTTCGTGCTGCCGCGGCCGCGCCTGCCCTGAGGGGGCGCGATAGCGCGGCGCCCGGCGGCGGGCAATGCGGGCTTGCAACGCTTTGTTGCAGCGCAGCATGACGCGAATGCCGGGGGTCGGTGTCGCCCCGGATGCGGTTGCCGTCTTGGACAGACGGTTACACTCCGGCGCCTATGTCCCTGACCCCTGAACTCGCGCAGTGGCGGAAGTCCGAGCGGGCGGCGCTGATTGCCCGCCGCCTGGCCGCGCCTGCGATCGACCGCGCGGCGTGGAGCGGCCAGATCGAGCAGCACCTGCGGACCGGCTTCCCGGCCCTGGGTGGCCTCGTGGTGGGCTTCTGCTGGCCGTACCAGGGGGAGTTCGATGCCCGCACCGTGGTCCGTGAGTTGCGCCGGCACGGTGCCCGGGCCGCGCTGCCCGTCGTCGTCGCCAAGGGCCAGCCGCTCGAGTTCCGCGAGTGGTGGCCGGGCGTGCCGATGGTCAATGGCGCCTACGACGTGCCGGTGCCGGATGGCACCGCCCTGCTGGTGCCGGACGCGATGCTGATCCCGGCCGTCGGCGTGGGGGATCGCGGCGACCGGCTCGGCTACGGCGGCGGTTTCTTCGACAGGACCCTCGCGGCGCTCGAGCCCAGGCCCCTGTCGATCGCGCTCGCATTCGAGCTGTCGCGGATCCCGAGCTCGGACCCGCAGCAGCACGACATCCTGATGGACTTCGTGGTCACCGAGGCGGGCATCGCCGCGGCGGTCCCCGGTGGACTGGAGCCCGTCGAGGCCGCCGAGGCCGCACGCCGCGCGGACGCGCTGCTGCGCGCCCGGGGGCTGCCGAGGAACCCGATCGGAAGATCTAACTAACCCAGCCCGACGACGGGCTGTGTGACACTTCGCCACAGCTGTGCCCGCCCGGCGGGTCGTAAGGGAGTTTTTTGTGCGTTCAGATATCGAGATTGCCCAGGCCGCCACGATGAAGCCGATCACCGAAGTCGCCGCGCGACTCGGGATCCCGCAGGATGCGCTCGACCAGTACGGCCGGTTCAAGGCCAAGGTGTCCATGGAGTACGTGGACAGTTTGAAGTCAAAGCCGGACGGCAAGCTGATCCTCGTGACCGCGATCAGCCCGACGCCCGCGGGCGAGGGCAAGACGACGACGACCGTCGGCCTCGGCGATGCGCTCAATAAGATCGGCAAGAAGGCCGTCATATGCCTGCGCGAGCCGAGCCTCGGCCCCGTGTTCGGCATGAAGGGCGGCGCCGCCGGCGGCGGCATGGCCCAGGTCGTGCCGATGGAAGACATCAACCTGCACTTCACCGGCGACTTCAACGCGATCGCGCTCGCGAACAACCTGCTGTCGGCGCTGATCGACAACCACATCCACCACGGCAACGCGCTCGGCATCGACGTGCGCCGTATCACGTGGAAGCGCGTGATGGACATGAACGACCGCGCCCTGCGTGACATCACCGTGTCGCTCGGCGGTCCCGGCAACGGCTACCCGCGCCAGGATGGCTTCGACATCGTCGTCGCCTCCGAAGTCATGGCGATCTTCTGCCTCGCGACCAGCCTCGAGGACCTGAAGACCCGCCTCGGCAACATCGTGATCGGATACACCCGCGACCAGAAGCCGGTCCGCGCCGCCGAACTGAAGGCCAACGGCGCGATGACGGTGCTGCTGCGCGAGGCGCTGAAGCCGAACCTGGTGCAGACGCTCGAGAACAACCCGGCGTTCATCCATGGCGGCCCGTTCGCCAACATCGCGCACGGCTGCAATTCGGTGCTCGCCACGAAGACCGCGCTCAAGCTCGGCGAATACGTCGTCACCGAGGCCGGCTTCGGCGCGGACCTCGGCGCCGAGAAGTTCGTCGACATCAAGTGCCGCAAGGCCGGCCTCAAGCCGGATGCGGTCGTGATCGTCGCGACGATCCGCGCGCTCAAGTTCCACGGCGGATGCGACCTCAAGGAGCTCAACAAGGAGAACCTCGCGGCGCTCGAGAAGGGCATCGCGAACGTCGAGCGCCACGTCTCCAACGTGAAGAACCACTACGGCCTGCCGTGCGTCGTCTCGGTCAACCACTTCACGTTCGACACCGAGGCGGAGTTCGCGCTGCTGAAGGCGAAGCTCGCGCACCTCGACGTGCCGGTGCTCTCGGCCCGCCACTGGGCCGACGGCGGTGCCGGCGCGGCCGAAGTCGCGCGCGCGGTCGTCGCGATCTGCGAGAAGGGCTCGAACGGCTTTAAGTTCGTGTACGAGGACTCGGCCTCGCTCTGGGACAAGATGAAGACGATCGCCACCAAGATCTACGGCGCCGCCGACATCAGCGCCGATGCCAAGATCCGCGCCCAGATCAAGCAGCTCCAGGACGGCGGCTACGGCCACTACCCGGTGTGCGTCGCGAAGACCCAGTACTCGTTTTCGACCGACCCGTCGCTGAAGGGCGCGCCATCGGGCCACACCGTGAACGTCCGCGAGGTCCGCCTCGCGGCCGGCGCCGAGTTCATCGTGATGGTCTGCGGCGACATCATGACGATGCCGGGCCTGCCGAAGATCCCGTCGGCCGATCACATCGACATCGATGCGAGCGGCAAAGTCGTCGGCCTCTTCTGAGGTTCGCGCATGAGCGGGAGCGGAACGTCCGGTGAAGGCAACCGCTCCCGCGCCGAGCTCGTCCGTGGGCTCGGCTTGTGGGCGGCGATCTCGGTCAACGTCGCCAACATGATCGGCACGGGCGTCTTCCTCAAGACGCGCGTGATGACTTGCAACGTCGGCACGCCGCTCGCGGTGTTCGCGGTGTGGATCGTCGGCGGGCTGCTCGCGCTCGCCGGCGCCTTCGCCTACGCCGAGGTCTCGGCCATGCTGCCCGAGGCCGGCGGCGACTACGTCTACCTGCGACGCGCCTACGGCCGCGTCACGGCGTTCCTGTTCGGGTGGATGAGCTTCGCCATCGTGCGCTCGGGCTCGCAGGCGGCGCTCGGCGTCAGCTTCGCGCTGTTCCTCAACGTCGCGCTCGGTGGCGTGCTCGACGCGTCGGCGCTGGAAATGGGGCCGGTGCACGTCACCTGGCTCACGCTGGTCGCGGTCGCCGCGGTGTGGGGCGTGACCTTGATCAACCTGCGCTCCGTCGCCACCAGTGGCCGCACCGCGCTCGTGCTGACGATCATGAAGCTCGCGGCGATCGTCATCGTCGCGGTGGCGGGGCTCGCCTACGCCGACGGTCACTGGATCCATCTCGCGATGCCCTCGACCGGCGCCACCTGCGAGGGCGTCGCCGAGTCCGCCCGTGGCGGGATCGCCGGCTTCGGGGCGGCGTTGCTGGGCGCGCTGTGGGCCTACGATGGCTGGAGCAACGTGGCGCCGCTGTCGGGGGAGGTCCGCAACCCGGGCCGCAACCTGCCGCTCGCCTTCATTGGCGGCACGGTGCTCGTCGGCTCGCTGTACCTGCTGGTTAACCTGGGCTACTTCCACGTCCTGACCCCGCAGCAGATCGGCAGCGTCTCGCGCAGCTCCTCGGTCGCCACCGAGGTCATGCAGCGATTCATCGGTGCGCGCGCGGTGACCGTGCTCGCGATCGTGCTGATGGTGTCGAGCCTGGGCGCGCTGCACGCGTCCGTGATGGCCAACAGCCGCATCCCGTTCGCGATGGCGCGGGCCGGCATGTTCTTCCGCAGCCTCGCGGTCGTCTCGCCCCACACCCACGTGCCGGCACGGTCGATCCTGGCGGGCGGCGCGCTGGCGAGCGTCTACGCGCTTTCCGGCACCTACGACACGCTGACCGATGCGGCGATGTTCGCGAGCTGGATCTTCTACGGCCTCGCGGTCGCGACCGTGTTCGTGTTCAGGCGCACGATGCCGGACGCGCCCAGGCCCTACCGTGCGCTCGGCTATCCCTGGATCCCGATGCTGTTCCTCGGCGTGACGGCGTGCCTGATCGTCAACACGTTCTTCGCCTCGCCCCGCCTCGCGATGTTCGGCGTGCTGCTGCTCGGTGCCGGGCTGCCGTTCTTCTGGTGGTGGACGCGACCCGGCGCCGTCACACCGCCGTGACGGTGCTCGGATCCGGCAGGTGCGGCAGCGCGTTGAAGCTCAGCAGGCCGCGACGACGCCCGCTGTAGTGGACCTCGCTGAGGCCGGTATTGCGCAGCACGGCGGACAGGTCGATCACGCGGTCCTCGTCCAGGCCCAGCAGCCAGCCCGCCATCGATGAGACCGCACCGCCCGAGGTGAACGCCACGCCGCGCCCCTCGACGCTGCACATCGCGTCCAGCCCGCGCAGCGTCCTGGCACGGAACTCCGGCCAGGCCTCGACGTCCGGGACCACCACCGCGCCGCGTGCCCAGTCGCGCATGATCTCGCCGTAGCGCCTGAAGAATTCCTTCACGGCACGCTCGCGCTGCGTTCCGCCCGGGTCGGTCGGGCGCACGCCCGCGTGGATCGTGCCGTCGCCTTCGAGGACGTGGCGGATCACGGTCAGACCATCGTGCTCGTCGAGCTCGGCGACCTCCGTCGCCTCCGGCCAGGGCAGGCCACGCTCCCGGTAGGCCGCGGCGACCCCGTCCAGCGTCTGACGATGCCGGCGCCGCGGGCCGACGAACACGGTGTCGAAGCGCACGCCATTCGCGGCCCAGTGCTCGCCCAGCGCGCGGCTCTGGCGGATGCCCGCCTCGGATAGCTGGTCGTAGTCGGCGCCGAAGAACGAGGCCTGTCCGTGGCGGACGAGAGTCAGGTGTCCCATCGATCCTAGTGTCCTGCGTCGGCCGTGATGGCCGGTTTGGCGATCGCTGCGCCGCGCGATCGCAGCAGCAGCAGGAGGGGCAGCGTCGCCACCGTGACGGCGGCGAGCAGATAGAAGTCGTTCGCGTAGCCGATCGACGACGCCTGTCGGCCGATCTCGCCGAGCAGGCCGGCGGTCGCGGCGTTCGCGCCCGGCTCGGAGCCGATCGCGGTCCAGCGCGCCACATCGTACGGCGTGAAGTGCTCGACGAGGTAGCTCTGGTTCACCTGCGCGGAGCGCGCCAGCATCGCGACGGTGGCCGACACGCCCACCGAGGCGCCGATGTTGCGCAGCAGTGTCTGCAACGAGCCCGCCTCCGTGCGCGCGTGGTCCGGCAAGGTCGAGAATCCGACCATTGTCAGCGGCATGAACGTCAGCGGTGTGCCGAAGCCCTGGATGGCGCCGGCCCAGATGATGGTCGATTCCGGCGTGTCGACGCTGAAGCCGCCCATGATGGCGAGCGAGATCGCCGCGAGGGTGATGCCGATCAGCATCGTCGGTCGCGGGCCGATCGTGGTGGTCAGGCGCGCGCCGACCATCATCGCGACGATCGCGGACAGGCCCCGCGAGGCCACCAGCCAGCCGGCCTGGGTCGGCGTGTAGCCCTTCAGCTGCTGCAGGAAGCTCGGCAGCAGCACACTCGGGCTGATGACCGCAATGCCGATCGCGAACATGACGACCAGCGACACGGTGAAGTTGCGGTCCTTGAACAGGTGGATGTCGACGAACGGGTGCACGCCGGTCAGGGAATGGACGACGAACATGTACATCGCGACCGCAGAAAAGAACGCGTAGCCGACGATCTCGGTGGACTGGAACCAGTCGACGGTCTGGCCGCGATCGAGCATCAGCTGGAACAGGCCCAGCGCCGCGGAGAGCAGGACGAAGCCGGTCAGGTCGAACGGTCGGCGCGAATCCGGGGCGCTCTTCGGCAGCGACGCCATGAGGCTGAGCCAGGCGATCGCCCCGATCGGCACGTTGATGAAGAACGCCCAGCGCCAGGACCAGCTGTCCGTGAGCCAGCCACCGAGCGTCGGGCCGATGACTGGTCCGACCATGACGCCCATGCCCCACAGCGCCATCACGCGCGCGTGCTTCTCGCGCGGGAACTCCCTGAGCAGCACGACCTGCGACAGGGGCACGAGCGCGGCGCCGAAGGCGCCCTGCACCATCCGGAACACGACGATCTCGGTCAGGTCGGTGGCGATGCCGCACAGCACCGAGCCGACCGTGAACCCGGCGATCGCGATCGACAGCACGGCGCGCAGGCCGAACCGGGTCGCGAGCCAGCCGGCGAGCGGCGTCGCGATCGCGCTGATGACGATGTAGGAGGTGACGATCCACGCCGCCTGGTCCTGGGTCGCCTGCAGGGTGCCCTGCATGTGCGGCAGCGCGACGTTGACGATGGTCGAATCGACCGCATAGAGCATCGTCGCGAGCATCGCCGCGAGGCTGACCAGAAGCAGCGACCGGGGAGGGGCGGTCACGGGCCGACGCGCCTCAGTGCTCGCGCCCGAACCAGCGATCGAAGCGAGTGTGCGCGCCGGTGTCGATCACGACGTTGGCGCTCATGCCGTCGCGAAGCGGCGGGTCGTCGCGACCGGGCACGAGCGCGACGCGCACCGGGATGCGCTGCACGACCTTCACCCAGTTGCCCGTGGCGTTCTGGGCCGGCAGCAGCGAGAAGGCCGAGCCGGTGGCCTCGGCGATGCTCTGCACGCGACCTGTCCAGTGGTGGCCCGGGTACGTGTCGACGTCGACCTGCACCGACTGGCCCGGGCGGACCCACTCGAGGTCCGTCTCCTTGAAGTTCGCCTCCACCCACACGGCGCGGTCGCTGACGATCGCGAACGCCGCCCGTCCCGCGTCGACGCGGCTGCCGACCTTGGGCAGGTGGCTGGCGATGCCCGCCTGCGGCGCCGAGATTCGCGTGTGCGCCAGGTCGACCTTCGCACGCTCGAGCTCGGCGAGCGCCACGCGCACCGGCGCGAAGTCGTCGGTCGCGTGGTTCGGGTCGCCGCCGAGTTTCGCGAGCAGCTGCGCCCGCTGCAGTTCGAGTACGTCGATGGTGCCCACGGCGATGTCCGTCGACCGGTTGGAGCTGTCGAGCGTCGCCGCTGGAATCAGCTTGCGTGCCGCGAGCTCCGACTGGCGCCCGAGGTCGCGCCGGGCGTACTCGGCGGCGCGGGTCGCGACGGCGATCTCGCCGGTCTTCTCGCGATAGGCGGCCTTGCCGGCGACGATGTCGGTGCGGGCACTGGTCAGTCGCGCCTCCGCGCCCTCGACCGCGATCTTGAGGAGCGTGTCGTCGAGCACGAGCACCGGCTGCCCCGGCGTGACGGGCTGGTTCTCGGCGACCAGCACCTCGCGCACGTCGCCGGACACCTGGGGCGCCACGTCGACGCGGTCGCGCTGCACGTAGGCGTTGTCGGTGTCGATGTAGCGGCCGCCGCTGCCGTAGGCCCACACGGCGACGACGGTGACGGCCAGGGGCAGGCCCCACAGCAGCAGGCGCCGGCCCCAGGGCGTGGCGAGGCGGGCTTCGGCGGGCGCGGACGGGGTCGTGGCAGCCATGGTCAGCCCTCCGCCGAGAGGTTCGTGCGCAACGTCGCGAGCGAGCCCTGCAGCTGGCGCCGGGCGGTCGCGCTCAGTCCGTGCATTGCCCGCTCGCTGGTCAGCGCCGCGATCTGCGCCATGCGCGCCAGCAGCGGCTCGCCGCGTGCCGCGACGTAGACGCGCAGCGCACGCCGGTCGTCGGGGTCGGGACTGCGCCGCACGTAGCCGCGAGAGGCGAGCTTGTCGACCATCCGGCCGAGCGTGACCGGCGTGACGTCCAGTACAGCCGCCAGGTCCGCCTGGCGGCTGCCAGGCTCCCGTGCGACGTAGAACAGCAGGCGTGACAGCGCCGGCGTCAGGCCGAGACCCGTTGCCCGGGCGCGGAAATCGCGGCGCATGAGGCGCACGACGTCGACCAGCAGGAAGGCCAGCGGCGGGGCGGGCGAGACGGTCGATTTCTTAGCAGTGCTCATAGTGAGCATAGGTTATCAAATGCACGGCGGGCGCGTACGCCCGGCGCGGCCGGTCCGTGACGGACTCGGCAGGATCGCAGGGCTGGCCGGCGGGGGCGGGGCGGGGGCGGGGGTGGGGGCGGGGGCGCGGCTAGGCCGTGCCGCCCGCGGCCATCTCGTGGCTCGCGAAGTCGTCCACGTGCACGAGCGTCATGACCTTGCGGTCGAAGTCCCTGAGCAGCGCCGCCTCGTCGCCCGTGACGATGCCGGCGGCGAGGGCCTGCTCGATCTGGCCCGGGAGGTCGAGGGCCGTCACCCGCCCGGTCTTGACCCCCTCGACGCGGATCTTCTTCTCGAGCGGTTCGGCGGAGAGCGACAGCACGAGCGCCTCCTGCAGCAGGCCGAGCGGATTGCCCGGCTCCACGGTGCGGTAGATGCCGTGGGTCAGCCGATCGCGCGCCTCGGAAGGCGTCATCACGAGCTCGACGATCTGCCGCCCCAGGCGATCGCCGGGAGACGAGTAGGTCAGACCGCGCGGGAACACGAGCAGTCGCATGAAGGCCGCGAGCCAGCGCACCGGGAAATTGCGCAGGAAGCCGTGCAGCTGCTCCTGGGCGTTGTAGAGGAGGTGGCGGCAGGCCCACTCGACGATCGGCTGGTCCGCGTCGGGCCTGCCCTGGTTCGCGTGATGCTTGAGCACCATGGAGGCGAGGTACATCGAGGCGAGCACGTCCGCGAGCCGCGCCGAGAGCGTCTCCTTCTTCTTGAGGTAGCCGCCGAGCGCCAGCATCGCGACGTCGCTGACGAAGGCGAAGCTGGCGCTGAAGCGATTGATGTGCTGAAAGTAGCGGCCCGACGCGCCGGCCTCGGGCACGCGCGTGAAGCGCGCGAGCGTGAGGGCCATCACCAGCGAGCGCGCTGCGTTCGAGATCGTGAAGCCGACGTGGCCGAAGAGCGCAGCGTCGAATTCGGCAAGGCCGCGCTCCCGGTCCGGATCTTTCGCGGCGTTCATCTCACGCAGCACGTAGGGGTGGCAGCGCACCGCACCCTGGCCGAAGATGATCAGGTTGCGGGTCAGGATGTTCGCGCCTTCGACGGTGATCGCGACCGGCACCGCCTGGTAGCCGCGGGCCAGGTAGTTGCTGGGCCCGAGGCAGATGCCCTTGCCACCGTGGACATCCATCGCGTCGTTCGCGACGCGGCGCCCGAACTCCGTGCAGTGGTACTTCAGCATCGCCGAGGGCACGGACGGCTTCTCGCCGCCGTCGATCGCGCCGGCGGTGACCGAGCGCGCCGCGTCCATGATGTAGGTCAGCCCGGTCATCCGGGCGATCACCTCGGCGACGCCCTCGAAGCGGCCGACCGGCGAGTTGAACTGGCGACGGATGCGGCTGTAGGCGCCGGTCGCGAACACGCCCGCCTTCGCGCCGCCGGTGGTGTTCGAGGGCAGCGAGATGCAGCGCCCGACCGACAGCTGCTCGACGAGCATGCGCCAGCCCTGGCCGGCCATCTTCGGGCCGCCGACGATAAAGTCCACGGGCACGAACACGTCGACGCCCTGGATCGGACCGTTCTGAAACGGAACGTTGAGCGGGAAGTGGCGCCGGCCGATCGTGATGCCCGGCGTGCCGCGCGGGATCAGCGCGACGGTAATGCCGGGGTCGGTGTTCTCGGACAGCAGCCGGTCCGGATCCTGCAGTCGGAACGCGAGGCCGATGACGGTCGCGATCGGCGCGAGCGTGATGTAGCGCTTGGAGAAGTTGAGGCGCAGGCCCACGACCTCGCGGCCTTCGTAGAGGCCCCGGCAGACGACGCCAGTGTCCGGCAGCGACGCGGCATCGGAACCGGCGCGCGGGCCGGTGAGCGCGAAACACGGCACGTCCTCGCCGCGGGCGAGCCGCGGCAGGTAGTGCTGCTGCTGCGCGTCCGTCCCGTAGTGCAGCAGCAGCTCGGCAGGACCCAGGGAATTCGGGACCGCGACGGTCGAGCCCAGCATCGCGCTGCGGCTGGCGAGCTTCACGAGTACGCACGAGTGCGCGTACGCCGAAAACTCGAGGCCACCGAACCGCTTCGGGATGATCATCGCGAAGAAGCCGCGGGACTTCAGGAAATCCCAGGCGGCCGGGGCGAGGTCCGCGCGCCGGTGCGTCGCGTCCCAGTCATCGACCATCCGGCACAGTTCCTCGCACGGGCCGTCCAGGAACGCCTGCTCCTCGGCCGTCAGGGCCGGGGCCGTGGCCCGCATCAGCTTGTCCCAGTTCGGCGCGCCGGCGAACAGTTCGCCGTCCCACCAGACGGTGCCCGCCTCGAGCGCCTCGCGTTCCGTCGAGGACATCGACGGCAGCATCCGACGGTAGAGCAGCAGGAACGGCCGGGTGATGAACGCCAGCCGAAGCGGCGTGACGTTGAGCAGCGCGAACGGCAGGTACCCGACGAGGAGCAATGCCTTCCAGGCCCAGCCACCGCCGCCCCAGAGCAGGTAGGCGAGGAGCAGGGCCCCGAGCACGAGCGACGCGTGGGCGAGGGTCGTGCGCCGATAGGCGAGGGACAGGACGGCGCCTGCGAACACGAACAGCCACAGCAGGCTCAGCATGGAACACCCCGGTTCAGCGGCACCGCCCGATCATAGCGCACTGGTTTGGCGCGTGAATCCACGCTCCCTCGATTAAAAACGACCGGTCGTGCCGGGACTGGCGGCGATCTGGGTCGCAGCCTAGCGCGTCTCGCACGCCCGGTCGTTTTCAGCGCTCGCTGGGAATCGCGAACGGCAGGGTGCTGAGCAGCTGGAATGCGCCGCTCCAGGCGATCTGGATGCCGATGCAGAAGAGCAGGAACGCCGTCAGGCGCACCACGACGATCGTGCCGGTCGGGCCGATCGCCTTCACGAGGCGCGCCGACTGCCGGTAGGACAGGTAGATCGTCACCGCGAGCAGCGCGACGGCAAGCACCGTCTCGCCGAAAAATTCGATCACGCCGGCGACGTTGTTCGGCCGGTTCGCGCCGATCGAGATCGCGACCGAGATCGTGCCCGGACCGGTCGTGAGCGGCATCGTGAACGGGTAGAAGGCCATGCGGCTCGGCGTCGCCTGGTTCGGCACCGCCGTCGTCGTCTCGTTGCGCCGTTCCTCGGTCGCATCGGGGCCGGTGAGCATCCGCCAGCCGCTCATCGCGATCACGATGCCGCCCGCGACCCGCAACACGGGGACCGAGACGCCGAAGAAGCTGAGCACGTACGCACCGACGTACAGCGATACCGACACGATCGCGAACGCGTAGATCGCGACCCAGCGCGCGAGCTTCGAACGCAAGCGCGCGTCGAAGCCCGCCGTCACCGTATAGAAGATGAACGCGCTCGACAGCGGATTGACGATCGAGAAGAGCGCCGTGAACGCCAGCAGGAACGTCGTCAAATGAGGTCCTTCACCCCGTCACGCTCTTCCAGCAGCTCCTGGTGGGTCGCTGCCATGCGTGCGCGGCTGAACTCGTTGATGTCGAGGCCCTGCACGATCTGGTACTCGCCGTTGGCCGTCGTCACCGGGTACGAATAGATCACGCCCTCGGCGATGCCATAGCTGCCGTCCGACGGGATGCCCATGCTGACCCAGTCGCCGGCCGCCGAACCGAGGACCCACGTGCGCACGTGGTCGATCGCCGCGGAGGCCGCGGATGCCGCCGACGAGGCGCCGCGCGCCTTGATGATCGCCGCGCCCCGCTGCTGCACCGTCGGGATGAACGTGTCGGCGTACCAGGCCTGGTCGACGAGCGACAGCGCAGCCTTGCCGTTCACGGTCGCGTGGTGCAGGTCGGGAAACTGCGTCGCCGAATGGTTGCCCCAGATGATCATGCGCTGCACGTCGTTGACGTGCGTGCCGGTCTTCTCCGCGACCTGCGCGAGCGCGCGGTTGTGGTCGAGGCGCGTCATCGCCGTGAAGTTCTTCGGATCGATGTCCTTCGCATTGCGGCTCGCGATCAGCGCGTTCGTGTTCGCGGGATTGCCGACGACCAGCACCTTGATGTCGCGACGGGCGACGTCGTTGATCGCGCGACCCTGCGCCGAGAAGATCTGCGCGTTGGCGAGCAGCAGGTCCTTGCGCTCCATGCCCGGGCCGCGCGGCCGCGCGCCGACGAGCAGCGCGACGCCTGCGTCCTTGAAACCGACGCGCGCATCGTCCGTCGCGACGATCGAGTTCAGCGTCGGGAACGCGCAGTCCGCGAGTTCCATCACCACGCCCTGCAGCGCGCCGAGTGCCGGCGTCACTTCGAGCAGGTGCAGGTTCACCGGCTGGTCGGGACCGAGCATCGCGCCCGAGGCGACGCGGAAGGCGAGTGCGTAGCCGATCTGGCCCGCCGCGCCCGTGATCGTGACGTTGATTGGCTTCTTCATCGCGTGCTCCGGTGATGATTTGCGGTGCAGCATTCTAGCGGAGCCGCCCCGGGCGGGTCCCAACGATCCGAAATGGCCCATTTCGGGCGCCGAATCGCCCGTCGCGCGCGCGGCAGCGGCAGATCCAGGCAGAGCCGAAGGCCGTCGACGGGGCGAATTCTGCTCCTAAGCCATTGAAATAGTTATCCCAGAAAAATATCTCGTCGAAGCTCAAAAAAAAGTTTGCACGAGACTCGGTGTTGTAGTTAACTACAACACCAGAGAGGCACATCACTTCCCGGGCGGGAGGTGGCCTAACCGGAGGAGAGGTCCTCCGAGACCGACCAAGGAGAGAGTCATGTTCAGCAGCAAGTTTCGTCGTGTGATGGTCGCGGTGGCGCTGGTCGCCGTCGCGGGAGTGGCAACCGCCGGCGGGTTCCACGGGAACCACCGGGCCGACATCGCCACGCCGGTCGTGACCGGCGACCTCGGCGAGGTCGTGGTCTACGCGCCGGGCAACCTCGGCGAAGTCGTGGTCTACGCGCCGCACGACATGCCCGAGGTCCGGGTGAGTGCGACGCGCGAGCCGATCGACGTGCCGGTACTGGCCGATGCCAAGGACGGCGTCGCGCAGTTCGCCGCCGCGGACCTCTGAAACGCGCCTGATAGAGTACCGACGCCCCTGCGCCCGCTCCCCCTGGACGGCGCGCCCCAAGACGACAGCGAGTCCCCCATGGACGCCAATTGGAACGACAGCCAACCGATCTACCGGCAGCTCCGCGACCGGGTCGTTGCGATGATCCTCGAGGGCGTGCTCAAGGAGGGCGACCCGCTGCCTTCCGTGCGCAACGTCGCCGCGGACTACCGGTTGAACCCGCTGACGGTGCTGAAGGGCTACCAGCAGCTCGTTGACGAGGCCCTGGTCGAGAAGCGCCGGGGCCGCGGCATGTACGTCGCCGAGGGAGCGACGCGTGCGCTGATGAAGGACGAGCGCCAGAAGTTTCTCGAAGAGGAATGGCCGCGCGTGCACGCGACGATCCAGCGGCTGGGCTTCTCCGCCGCCGACCTGCTCGCCGCACCGCCGGCCGCGAAGTCCGCCGCCGCCAAGCCGGTATCCCCGGCCGCGGACGACGGCACCCACAACGAATCCAAATAAGGAGCCACTCCGTGGCCACTCTGATCGAAGCTCAGGGACTCACGAAGCAGTACGGGACGACGCGCGCGCTCGATGGCGCCACGTTCAAGGTCGAGGCGGGACGCATCGTCGGCCTGATCGGCCCGAACGGCGCCGGCAAGACCACCGCGATCAAGGCGATCCTCGGGCTGACGCCCTGCGAGGGCTCGCTCAAGGTGCTCGGCCTCGACCCGTACCGGGAGCGCGACCGGCTCGCCGAGCGCGTCTCGTTCATCGCGGATGTCGCGGTGCTGCCGCGCTGGCTGCGGGTGCGCAACGCCATCGCCTTCGTCGAGGGAGTGCACCCGCACTTCCGCCCGGAGAAGTGCCGCGAATTCCTGGCCCGCACGAACATCAAGATGGACAGCCGCGTGCGTGAACTGTCCAAGGGCATGATCACGCAGCTGCATCTCGCACTGACGATGGCGATCGACGCGCAGCTGCTCGTGCTCGACGAGCCGACGCTCGGGCTCGACATCCTCTCGCGCAAGCAGTTCTACGACAGCCTGCTGTCGGAATTCATGGACGAGCAGCGCACGATCCTGGTCACCACGCACCAGGTCGAGGAAATCGAGAACATCCTCACGGACCTCATCTTCGTCGACAAGGGCAGGATCGCGCTCGACCTGCCGATGGATGAGATCCCGGTGCACTACGCGCAGCTGATCGCGGCCCCGGCGCACGCGGAGGCCGCCCGCGCGCTGAAGCCACTCTCGGAGCGGCAGCTGCTCGGGCGCCACGTGTTCCTATACGAGGGTGCGGACCAGGGCGTGCTCGCGGGTCTCGGCGAGGTGCGACAGCCCTCGATCGCGGACCTGTTCGTGGCCAAGATGGCCGGAGGTGTGGCATGAACAAGTTCATCTGGTCGCTGCGGCGCGAGGTCTGGGAATCACGAGCCATCTGGATGGCGCCGGCGATCTGCGCCAGCATCATGATCCTGAGCACGCTGGCCGGTGTACTCAAGACCGGCAACATGCAGATCGATGCCGACCTGCTCAGCAAGCTGAGCACGGAGCTGACACCGGAGAAGGCGCGCGGCCTCACGATCGTCGCGTTGATCAGCATGGGCGTTCCGTTCCTGGTCACCGGGCTGTTCACGCAGTTCTTCTATGCGCTCGATTCGATGTATGCCGAGCGCCGCGACCGCAGCGTGCTGTTCTGGCGCTCGCTGCCGGTGAGCGATACGACGACGGTGCTGGCGAAGGTCCTGGTGGCCGCCATCGTGATCCCGCTGGCCGCTGCCGTCGCCATGCTCGGCACCGAGCTCGTCCTGTTCGCCATCGGGAGCTTCCGGGTTCCCGCGGCGCTGTCGATCCTCGGCACCATGTGGTCGCCGACGATCTGGGCGGGTTGGATCGCGGCGGCGCTGTTCCTGGTGGTGGCGAGCGGGCTGTGGTTCCTGCCGGCGATTGGCTGGTACCTGCTCGTCTCGGCGTGGGCGCCGCGCTCACCGTTCGTGTTCGCCGTGGCGATCCCGTGCGCGATGATGTTCGCCGAGAAGATCATCTTCGGCACGAAGGTGATCGGCCATGCCGTGACCTCGCTCTACGCCGGATTCCCGGCCCACGTACTGGCGCACGGCGGCCACGCGATGTCGGTCCAGCTCGATGAACAGCACCTCGACGTGCCCGCCAGCGCGCTCGACATCGTGCGACCGCTGCAGTTCCTCGCGACGCCTGAACTCTGGCTGTATGTGCTGCTCGGCGCCGCGATGATCGCCGGCGCGATCTGGCTGCGCCGCTATCGCGAGACGGCCGCCTGATTGATCGAGGGGCCGCGCAGGGAAGCGCGGCCCCGATAGATGGCGTCCATGGGCGGGATCCGCTCGTTCAATTGGACGCCGCATCGCGT
This sequence comes from uncultured Pseudomonadota bacterium, assembly GCA_903884235.1. GTDB lineage: Bacteria > Pseudomonadota > Gammaproteobacteria > Steroidobacterales > Steroidobacteraceae > CAIKZZ01. The sequence goes on along the minus strand of CAISEB010000012.1, from coordinate 264,706 downwards.
CTCGGAAAGAATCACACCATCGATTCACGTCCCGAGGACCCGACGATGCACAAGACCCGCAACACGCTTTCCGAGCAGGTGCGCAAGAAGATCGCGACCCTGCTGGCCGCGCGGCTCGCCGACGCGATCGACCTGTCGCTGCAGCTCAAGCAGGCGCACTGGAACGTCAAGGGCCCGAACTTCATCGCACTGCACGAGCTGTTCGACTCCGTGCACGATGTAGTCGAGTCGAAGGTCGACGAACTCGCCGAGCGGCTCACCGCGCTCGGCGGCGTGGCCGAGGGCACGGTCCAGGCCGTGGGCAAGCGCAGCTCGCTGCCGGCCTATCCGCTCGCGATCCGCTCGGGTACCGATCACCTCGAGGCGCTGGCGCGCGTGCTCGCCGCATTCGGCGGCCTGACCCGCACGGCGATCGGCGCCGCCGCCGCGGCCGGCGACGAGGTCACGTCGGACCTGTTCAACGAGATCACCGGCGAGATTGACAAGCAGCTGTGGTTCATCGAGGCGCACCTGCAGGCCGGAGCCTGATTCCCTGACATAACCCCGGGGGGAGCCCCCCGGGGTTGCCGCCCGCCCGCTCGCCCCGCAGACTGGGCGCGGACCTAGGGAGGGGTGTGGATGCGGCGACAACTCTTGGCCATGGCGCTGGCGTTGCCGATCGTTCTCGGCACGCCGAGGCCGGCGCAGGCAGGCGGGGACCCGGGCCCGGTCGATCCGACCGCGCCGCAGGTTCCCCTGAATTTCACCGCGGCCGCCTTTGCGCGCGGTCTCGATCACCCCGGTCCGATCCTCGTGCTGCCGAACGGCGACGTGCTCGTCGCCGTGCGCGATGGCGTGTCGCTGCTGCGCGATGCCAGCGCGAGTGGCACCGCGGATGTCGAGCTGCCGCTCGTCACCGACCTCGGCCGGCCGCTCGGACTCGCGCTGCGCCGCGACAAGCTGTACGTCGCGACGGCCGACGCGCTGCATTCGTGCACCTACTTCGTCGGTCGCCAGCGCACCGGCGGACACTGCCGCCCGGTTGCGACCTGGCCGGAGGGCGCCGGCATTCCGGTCCGGGGCGGGCTTGCCTTCAATCGCGACGAGACGGCCCTCTACGTCGCGCTGTCCGGTGGCAAGGAGCCCGCGGGTGTCTGGACGATGCAGCCGGACGGCAAGGGGGCGCACCTGCATGCCGCGCTGGGCGGCACGGCGCTCGCGCTCGAGCCGACCAAGGGCACGCTGTGGGTGACGGAAGGCGGCCAGTCGCTGGTCGCGCCGGGTGACAAGGTGCTCGCGCCAGTGCCCCTGGCGGCGCACGGGCCCGTCACGGGTCTCGCGTTCTACGGACGCGACCGCTATCCGAAGGAGCTGCGCGGTGCGCTGTTCGTCGCCGAGGGGGGCGACGGGGAGGCCGCACCGCCGCGGATCTCGTACGTTCCGTTCGCCGCTGCGCGGCCCACGGCTGCGCCCGTGCCCTTCGTCACGGGCTTCCAGCACGGCCGGCCGGATGCGCTCGCGGCGAGTCGCGATGGCGCGCTGCTGGTGGCCGACGAATCGCGCGGCACGGTCTGGCGGATCGCATTCCGCTGCGGTGCGTGTACGCCCGATCCCGTGCCCGCGGCGCGCCGCCGCTGAGCTGCCTCAGCCGGCGAGCAACACGGCTTCGGCGTGCTCGAGCGCCTCGGGCGAGCCGAACACCACGAGCACGTCGCCTTCGCGAAGCACCGTCGATGCGGCGGGGTCGCGCCCGACGATGCCTTCGCGCCTGACGGCCGAGAACGTCACCGCCGCGCCGCGGTCGACCACTTCCGCCAGCGTGTGCCCGATGCCCCATGCGCCGGGCGGCAGCACGACGGTCCGCAGCTCCTCGAGCGAGGCTTCGGCGGCGTCCGGCAGCTCCGCATCCGGCGTGCGGTAGATCGTGCGCAGCGCCGCATAGCGCTCGCCCCGCGTCTCGCCGACCATCCGCACGACCTTCGACATCGGCGTGTGCAGGAACAGCAGCACGTGGGACACCAGCATCAGGCTCGCCTCGAACGTCTCGGGCACGACCTCGGTCGCGCCCGCCTGCTGCAGCTGCTCGAGCGCGGAATCGTCCGCCGTTCGCACCAGCACCGGCACGTCGGCGCGCAGCCGGCGGACCGCCCGTACGATGCCGATCGCGATCGCCGGATCGACAAAGGTGATGACCACGACGCTCGCGGCGCCGAGGCCGACCGACTCGAGTACCTGTTCGTCCGCCGAGTCGCCGAACACGACCGGGTCACCTGCGGCACGCGCCGTGCGCACCCGCGACGGGTCGAGCTCGATGGCGATGTACTCGTGGCCCTGTCGCTCGAGTATGCGCGCGATGTTCTGCCCGACGCGGCCGAAGCCGCACAGGATCACATGCTCGCGCCCGGCGAGTGCCGCGTCGATCGCGGCCTCGCGCGAGACCGCGGTCGCGGCAGGTCCCTGCTCGCTCAGCAGCAGGCGTGCGATGCGCTTGTTGTGCCGGATGACGAACGGCGACAGCACCATGCTGACGGTCACCGCGGCGAGCAGCGGTTGCACGAACTCGCCGGCGAGCCGGCCCTTGACGAGCAGCGCCAGCAGGGCGAACCCGAACTCGCCGCCCGCGCCGACGACGAGGCCGGCGCGCAGCGACTTGAACCAGCTGTCGGTATGCTGTCGCGCCGCGACGGCGACGACCGCCGTCTTGAGCAGGAACAGCCCGACCACGAGGCTCGAGACGACGAGGAAATCGCGCGCCAGCAGCTTGAGGTCGAGCAGCATCCCGATCGTGATGAAGAACAAGCCAAGCAGGACGTCCCTGAACGGCCGGATGACGGCCTCCACCTGGTGCCGGTACTCGGTTTCCGCAAGCAGCATGCCGGCGAGGAAGCCGCCGAGTGCCAGCGACAGCCCGACCAGGTCGGTGAGCCACGCCGAGGCGAGTGCCACGAGCAGCACGGCAAGGGTGAACAGGTCATGGCCCTTCAGCCGCGCGATCTGGAAGAAGAGGGGTCGCGCGAATACGCGCCCGGCCACGAGCACGATCAGCAGCGCGACCGCGGCCTTGCCGACCGCGAGCGCGATGGGCAGCGGCGAATAGTCGGTGCCGCCGCCCAGGGTCGCCGTCGCGAGGGCGAGGAACAGCACGAACGACAGGTCCTGGAACAGCAGGATGCTGAGCGCGAGTCGGCCGTGGGTCCGGTTGATCTCCGCCTGCTCGGTCAGCTGCTGCACGACGATCGCCGTCGAGGACATCGCGACCGCGCCGCCGATCACGATCGAGATCTCCACCGGCGAGCCGGCGAGGTATGCCACCCCGGCCGCGACCAGGGCCGTGACCCCGACCTGCAAGGCGCCGAGGCCGAAGACCTCCCCGCGCATCGCGATCACGCGTGGTAGCGAGAACTCGAGGCCGAGCGTGAACAGCAGGAACACGACGCCGATTTCGGCGAGGAAACTCGTCGTCGCCGACTCGGGCACGATGCCGAATGCGTGCGGGCCTAGCGCCATGCCGACCACGAGGTAGCCGAGGATCGGCGGCAGGCGCAGCTGGCGTACGCCGGCGACGACCGCGACGACCGCGGCCAGCAGGATCAGCACCGTGCCGAGCCCTTCCGGTCCCATCGTCCCTCCTGATCAATGCACCACGGTAGAGCGTCCCCTGTCTGCTGGCAACGGGTCGCCTTGGGGGTCCGGGGCTGCCCTGTTAGCATTCCGATCCAGCGCAACCGCGCCGTGAATTCCGGAGCAGGTGACATGAGCGAACCGATTGTGGCGGGCAAGGCCCCCATTCCGATCGATGTCGAGGCGGGCCGGAGCTACTTCTGGTGCAGCTGTGGCAAGTCGCAGAAGCAGCCATTCTGCGACGGCGCCCACAAGGGCACGGATTTCGTGCCGACGCAGTACAAGGCGACCGAGACGACCAAGGTCTGGTTCTGCGCCTGCAAGCACAGCGCCAAGGGCGCGCTGTGCGACGGGTCCCACAAGGCGCTGTAAGCGCCATCCCGGCGACCCGGCGCCATGCACCTTGAATCGCAGCTGGTCGACGGGGTCCGGGAGCTGCGACCGGTCGGCGCGTGGGTCGCTGCCGTGGCGCCCGACCTCGAGCGCACGGTCGCCGAGTGCGAGCTCGGCGGCGAGCGCGCCGTGCTCGATTCTGGTGCACTCGGGCCCCTGGACCTGACCGGGGCCTGGTTCCTGCATCGCCTGGAGCAGCGCCTCACCGCGGCGGGCGTCGCCCACGCCTGGCGTGGTGCCCGCCCGGAGGCCGTCGCGTTCACGGACACGCTCCTCGACGGTGGTGGCCCGATCGAGACACGGCTTCCACCGCGGACCGCGGGCGAGCGCCCGCTCGACCTGATCGGCCGCTGGACCGTGCGCCGCAGCAGCGACCTGCGCGACGCGCTCGAATTCCTCGGCCGCATCTACTTCGTGCTGGGCGGCGCGCTGCTGCGGCCGGCGCGGCTGCGCTTCAACTCCGTGGTCCGGCACGTCTACGAAACCGGCATCCAGGCGATCCCGATCGTGGCCCTGATCGCGTTCCTGATCAGCGTGATCGTCGCCTACATCGGCGCGCAGGAGCTGCGCCAGTTCGGCGGCGACGTGTTCGTCGTCGACCTCGTCACCGTGTCGGTGCTGCGCGAGCTCGGTGTGCTGCTGACCGCCATCATCGTGGCCGGTCGCTCCGGCAGCGCGTTCGCGGCCGAGATCGGCGTGATGCGGCTCAACGAGGAGGTCGACGCGCTGCGCGCGATCGGCGTCAACGTCGTCGAGGTCCTGGTGCTGCCCCGGATCCTCGGCCTGATGATCGCGCTGCCGCTGCTGACGGTGATCGCGGACGCCATGGGGCTGGCCGGCGGCGCCGTGCTCTCCTGGCTGCTGCTCGACATCCCCTTCAACCAGTTCCTCGTGCGGATGCAGGATGCGATGGCATCGACGACGTTCTGGGCAGGCCTCCTCAAGGCGCCGGTGTTCGCGTTCGTGATCGCACTGGTCGGGACCTTCCGCGGCATCCAGGTGCGGGACTCCTCGCGCGAGCTCGGCCGCCTGACGACCGTCGCGGTCGTCGAGTCGATCTTCCTCGTGCTGTTCGTCGATGCGGTGTTCGCGGTCGCCTACTGGGAGTTCGACTTCTGATGGCCGCGGTCGATCCCGCAATTCCGCCGGTCCGCGTGACGGGCCTCGTGAACCGCTTCGGCCAGCAGCTGGTGCACGATGGCCTCGACATGGACGTGCGTCGCGGCGAGGTGTTCGGGATCGTCGGCGGATCCGGCAGCGGCAAGTCCGTGCTGTTGCGCAGCATCCTCGGCCTGCACCACCCACAGGCGGGGCGCGTCGAGATCGACGGCGTGGACCTCACGGTCCTGCACGGTGACGCGCTGCGCCAGGTGAAGCATCGCTACGGCGTCACGTTCCAGAATGGTGCGTTGTTCAGTTCGCTGACCGTCGCGCAGAACATCCAGCTGCCGATCCTCGAGACCCATCGGCCTTCCCAGGACGTGCTCGACGGGCTGGCGGAGCTGAAGATTCGGCTGGTCGGGCTGCCGACCGATGCCGGTGGCAAGTTCCCCTCGCAGCTGTCCGGGGGCATGGTCAAGCGTGCCGCGCTCGCGCGGGCCCTGGCGCTGGATCCGTCGCTGCTGTTCCTGGACGAGCCGACCGCAGGGCTCGATCCCATTGCCGCGGCGTCATTCGACGAGCTAGTCCTGTTCCTGCAGCGTACGCTGCGCCTGACGGTGGTGATGGTGACCCACGACCTGGATACGATCTATCGGATCTGCAACCGGGTCGGCGTCATCGTCGATCAGCGCATGGTCACCGGCACGCTGGACGAGATCGAGCGCAACGACCATCCGTGGATCAAGGAATATTTCCACGGCGCGCGCGGGCGCGCCGGGCGGAGGCAGTAATGGATCGCGATGCGAACTACGTGGCCGTCGGCAGCTTCGTCATACTCGTGCTGGCGATGGCGACGGTCTTCGTGCTCTGGTACTCGAATGCGCACGAACGTCGCGAGTACCAGCACTACGAGGTGTATTTCTCGGGCAGCGTGAGCGGGCTCACCGAGGGCAGCACCGTGCGCTACCTCGGCGTCAACGTCGGCCGGGTTGCGCACATCCGGCTCGATCCGCGCGCCGCGAACCGCGTCGAGGCCGATGTCGAGATCGACAAGGCGACGCCGGTGACGCATGACACGCTCGCCAAGCTGACGATGCAGGGCGTCACGGGGCTGCTGTTCATCGACCTGTCGCAGTCGACGCAGGCGAACGCCCAGACGCTGCCGGACATCCCGAGCCAGCAGTACCCGGTGATTCGCTCGGTACCGTCCGACTTCGACCTGTTCGTCAGTGGCCTGCCGGAGCTCGTCACGGACGCGACGCGCGTGACCCGCCGCCTGAACCTGCTGCTTGGCGAGGACAACCTCGCGGCGATCCATGAGTCCCTCGGCAACCTGCGCGCGACGACCGCGCCGCTGCCGGCGACCTCGCGCGAGATCGCGCAGCTCGTCGTCGAGCTGCGCGCGACGGTTGCCGACGCGCACGAGGTCACGATGAGCGCACGACACCTGATCCAGGCCGCGGAGCCCGAGCTCGGCACCGTCGTATCGCGCCTGCGCGAGGCGGGCGACCATCTCGCCGCGGTCAGCAATCGCGTCGACCGCCTCCTGGAGCGGCACGAGGGCGACATCGACCGGTTCACGGGGCAGGGGCTCGACGAGATCCAGCAGCTGGCGCGGCAGAGCCGCGACGCGCTCGCCGAGGTCCAGGACCTCGCCCACTCGCTCAAGGAAAACCCGTCGAAGCTGCTGTACGAGCCCGCCCCGGCCGGAGTGGAGATCCCGCGATGAACGCCCTACGCATTGCCGCCGCGCTTGCCGTGGCCCTCGCGCTGGGCGCCTGCGCCAGCACCTTCCGCAGCCACGATCCCGCGCCGGCGACCTATGTGCTGCAGGCGCACCACGGAGTCGCCGCCGCCGCGACGCCGATCGACGGGATGCTGCTGGTCGCGCGCCCGGTCGCACGCCCTGGCCTCGACACGGACCGGATCGCGGTCACGCTTCCCGATCGTCGCGTCGACGCCTATGCCGGCGCGCGCTGGGGCGCACCGCTGCCGAAGCTCGTCGAGGGGCTGCTCGTCGACAGCCTGCGCGAGGCTGGCGCATTCCGCGCGGTCGTCGACGAGCGCAGCGCATTCGGTGGCCGGTACCTGCTGCAGGTCGAGATCGCGGAGTTCTCTGCGGACTACGCATCGCCCGGCAGCCTGCCGGTTGCGCGCGTGACGCTGCGTGCCGAGCTCGGTGTCGGCAGCGAGCGGCGGCTCGTCGGCACGGCCATCGGCACGGCGGCGGTCCCGGCCAGCGCCGATCGCCAGCGCGAGGTGATCGCGGCATTGGAGAGTGCGTATGCTCAGGCGGCCGAGCAGCTCGTCGCGGCTGTCGATACGGCGGCGACCGCGGACGCCGCCGCCCACCGCTGACGGGTCAGCGCTTCGGGATCGCGAGCGTGTCGAGTGCCCGCTCGAAGGCGTTGAAGTCTGCGAGCACGGTGATCCGGTCGGCGTAGGCGCCGATGTCGATCTTGTGCACGGCGCTGCCGCCCACCCACAGGCCGATCGGCCGGGGCAGTGACTGGGCGAGTTCGGCGATTCCCGCATTGGCCGCCGTGAGGTCTGGACGCATCGGGATGGACAGCACGACGACCGCCGCGGCGACGCGCCGCGCGTAGACCGCGATGTCCCCGGCCGGGACGTCCGGCCCGAGGTAGTGGCAGCGTGCGCCACGTGATGCCGCGATCAGCGCGGCCATCAGGATGCCGATCTCATGGCGCTCGTCGGTCAGCGTCGAGAACACGATCGGCGACGAGGTCGTGATGCGGTTGTACGTGTCGAGCACCGCGCCGACCTGGCGGCGAACGGTGCCGGTGACGATGCGCTCCTGGGCGACGTTGAAGCGACCGTCGTGCCAGCGTTCGCCGATCTCGAGCAGCACCGGCGACAGCACCTGGCGTACGACGTCGCCGAGCGGCAGCAGGGCAAGGGCCATCGACAGCGCCTGTTCGCAGTCCTCGGGCCGGTAGTTCTCCGCCGCCGAGACCATCTGTGCCGCGAACGAGCGCGAGGCGAGTTGCGGCGGGCCGTCCCGGCCCGGTGCGGAGAGCACGGCGGCGAGCTCGTCGTCGGAGAAGCGGGCGAGCTTGGAGATCGCGTGACCGCGTTCGGTCGCCTCGCGCAGCTTGCGCAGGCGGATGACATCCTCCGGCGCATACGAGCGCCGGCCGTTCGGGTCCCGGACGGGAACGACGACGCGGTAGCGACGTTCCCACGCGCGCAGTGTCTCGATGCTGACGCCGGTCGCCTGTGACACCGCCTTGATCGTGAACATGACTGAACCCCGGGGGTGAAGACTCAGGATCAACCTTGTACAGACACTATACGCCCGGTTTGTGAAAAGCGTTCAATGAGCCCGCAGGCCCGGCGGACATCTCATAAGTATATGTAATATATAACTATATCAAGAGCATGCTCGGGATCGCCATGCCTGCATGGGCGGACCTGGCCTGTACAGGTTCTCAAGATCCGTTCCGATCGCGGCCGGTCAGTCGGCCTGCGTCGCGGCCTCGAGCGCCTCGGATGCCGCCAGCCAGGATTCCTCGGCCGCGCCGAGGCGTCGACGGCGGTCGGCCTGCGCCTCGAGCAGCGTGGCGAGCTCGGCGCGGGCCGCATGCTCGTACAGGGCGGGGTCCGCGAGGCGCTTGTCCAGATCCGCGATCTCCGCGGACAACCGGGCGATGTCGGCGTCCGCGCGCGTGACGGTCGCGCGCAGCGGTGCCAGCTGCTGGCGGCGCGCAGCCTCCACGCGCTTGCGCTCCTTCTGCGCGGCCGCGCCGCGCGGCGCGGCGTCCTCCTTGGCGGCGCCGGTGTCGGCCTCGTCGCTGGAGCGCAGCCACGCGGCGTAGTCGTCGAGGTCGCCGTCGAACGGCGCGGCGTTCTCCCCGGCGACCAGCCAGAGCTGGTCGGCCACGAGGCGCAGCAGGTAGCGGTCGTGCGAGACGAGCACGATCGCGCCCTGGTAGTCCTGCAGCGCCATGCCGAGGGCGTGCCGCATTTCGAGGTCGAGGTGGTTGGTCGGCTCGTCGAGCAGCAGCAGGTTCGGCCGTCGCGAGACGATCAGCGCCAGCACGAGTCGCGCCTTCTCGCCGCCCGAGAACGGCGCGACCCGCTCGAATACCCGCTCGCCGTTGAAGCCGAAGCCGCCGAGGAACGAGCGCTGCTCCTCCTCGGTGCCGCGCGCGAGCGCAGGCCCGCCGTGGCGCTTGACGTGATCGAGCGGCGTCGCATCGAGGTCGAGCTGCTCGAGCTGGTGCTGCGCGAAGTAGCCGATGGACAGGTCCTGCGCCGCGGTACGCCGGCCGCCAAGCGGGGCCTGCGCCCCGGCCATCGTCCGGGTCAGCGTCGACTTGCCGGCGCCGTTGCGACCGAGCAGCCCCACCCGATCACCGGGCGCGAGGCTGAGGCCGACGCCCCTGAGGACGATGCGGTCGCCGTAGCCGGCCGAGACGTCGTCCAGCACCAGCAGCGGCCGCGGCAGGCGCTCGGGAACGGCGAACTCGAATTGGAACGGCGAGTCGACGTGCGCCGGTGCGATCCGCTCCATGCGTTCCAGCATCTTGAGCCGGCTCTGCGCCTGACGCGCCTTGGTGGCCTGTGCCTTGAAGCGGGTCACGAACGCGAGTACGTGGCGGATCTCGCGCTGCTGGCGGTCGAAGGCCGCCTGCTGCTGCCCGAGGCGCTCGGCGCGCTGTGCCTCGAAATCCGAGTAGCCGCCGGCGTACGTCTCGACCCGGCCGCCCTCGATGCTGACGATGCGCGTCACGACACGGTCGAGGAATTCGCGATCATGCGCGATCACCAGCAGCGTGCCCGGATACGCGCGCAGCCACTCCTCGAGCCACAGCACCGCGTCGAGATCGAGATGGTTGGTCGGTTCGTCCAGCAGCAGCACGTCCGAGCGCGCCATCAGCGCCTGCGCGAGGGCAAGCCGCCGGCGCCAGCCGCCCGAGAACTCCGCGACCGGGCGCTCGATCGCCGCGGCGTCGAAGCCAAGCCCGGCGAGCAGGCGCGCGGCGCGGCTGCGGGCCGCGTAGCCGCCGAGGGCGTCGAGGCGCGCATGCAGCAGGCCAAGGCGCACGCCGTCGTGGGTCGCTTCGGCCGCCGCGAGCTCCGCCTCGACGACGCGCAGCTCGCGGTCGCCGTCGAGCACGAATTCCACCGCCGCACGCGGATCCGCGTCCTCGTCCTGCGCGACGCTCGCGAGCACGTAGCCTGCCTGGACCGAGACGTCGCCCTCGTCGGGCGCGAGCTCGCCGGTCACCATCGCGAACAGGCTCGACTTGCCGCAGCCGTTCGGGCCGACCACGCCGACACGGTCCCCCGCGTAGAGGCTCACGGTCGCGTTCGCGAACAGCGCGCGGGGGCCGCGTCGCAGGGTGACGTTGCGCAGGCTCAGCATCGGATTCGCCCAGGGAAGACGATGCGCAGTCTAGCGGGTCGGCGTCGTCGTCGCGGCGCGTTCAGCCGGTCACGCCCGGCTGGATGCGAGGTCCGCGCTCGGCGTCGGCCAGCATGCGCGCGAGCAGCTCGTTGGCGCTCATCGGCGCGCCGAACAGCAGGCCCTGGCCATAGTGGCAGCCGCGCGCACGCAGGAATTCCAGCTGTGCCTCGGTCTCGACGCCTTCGGCGACGACGTGGAGGCCGAGGTTCCGGCCCATCTCGATGATTGTCCGCACCAGGGTCGCATCCTCGCTGTCGGTCGCCGCGTCGCGAACGAACGACTGATCGATCTTCAGGGTCTCGACCGGCAGATGCTGCAGCGCTGAAAGCGACGAGTAGCCGGTGCCGAAATCGTCGATCGACAGCCGGATGCCGAGTTCGCGCAGTTCGCCGAGCACCTGCAGCGTGCGCGGCGCATTCGACATCAGCGTCGTCTCCGTGATCTCGAGCTCGAGCCGGGACGGGTCGAACCCGTACTCGCGGAACACGTCGGAGAAGCTCGTCAGGAAGCTGGCCTGCTGCACCTGGCGCAGCGACAGGTTGATCGAGACGAGTCCGGGATCGGCGATCTTCGCCTGCCAGTCCCGGTAGTCGCCGCAGACACGCCGCAGCACCCACTCGCCGATCTGCCGGATCAGGCCGGTCTGCTCGGCGAGCGGAATGAACACCGACGGCGGGATGTCGGCGTGCCCCGGCAGGCGCCAGCGCAGCAGCGCCTCCGCACCGGCGAGCCGCAGGCCCGTGAGCTCGACCTTCGGCTGGTACAGCACCACGAATTCATCGAGCTCGAGTGCGCGCCGCAGCTTGCTCTTGAGTGCCAGTCGCTCCGCGGTCGCGGCGTTCATGACCGGATCGTAGAACGCGTAGTTCGCGCCGCCGCTCAGCTTGGCGTGGTACATCGCGATGTCGGCGTTGCGGATCAGGTCGATCGGGTTGTCGGCCGTCTCGTCGCACAGCGCGATGCCGACGCTCGCGCTCAGGTAGACCTCGGTCTCGTTGACGAAGAACGCCCGGCTCAGTTCCTCGAGCAGCGCCCGCGCCGCGCCGGCCAGCCGTTCGCGGCCGTCATCCAGCGGCAGGTTCTCGACGAACAGCGCGAATTCGTCGCCGGCCAGGCGGCCGACCACGGCGCCGGACGGCGCCGTGGCGCGCAGGCGTTCGCCGAGGATCTCGAGCGTGCGATCGCCGGCCGCGTGACCGAACGAGTCGTTGATGTCCTTGAAGCGGTCGAGATCGAGATAGAGGAGCGCAAGGTGGCTCCCCGAGCGGTGGCAGCGCTCGATCGCCTGCTGCAGCAGGCGCTGGAATTCCAGGCGGTTCGGCACGCCCGTAAGCGCATCGTTCCGTGCGAGGTACTGCAGCCGCCGTTCCGCGCGACGGCGTTCCGTGATGTCGTGGCCGACGAAGATGCACCCCGGTGTCTCGTCGCCGCTGCCACGCAGCAGTCGTGACCCCGATACCGCGATCGGCACGTGGCTGCCATTGGCGGCGACGAACACGAATTCGCGTGTCTCCTGGGTCGCGCGCCCGAGGGTGAAGCGGCGCCGCTCCTGCTCGGCCACCAGCGATTCGATGGAGCGACCTTCGAGCGCGGCGATCGACCAGCCGAGCAAGCGCGACGCAGCCACATTGGCGCGCACGATGGTGCCGTCGGCGTCGGTGACGAACACCGCGTCGATCATGCTTTCGAGCACGACGTCGAGGTGGCCGATCTCGTCGGTAAGGCGCGCGCGAAGGCGCTCGATGGGACCTGCGAGTTCGGGATCCTCGCCGACCACCGGCGCGGGCAGCGCGACCTGGTAGTCGAAGGCCTCGCTCGCGCGCAGCGCGTTCAGCAGGCGCCCGCGCCGAGCCGCGGCCCGTCGGCGCAGCCCCAGCAGCAGCGCGATGGCGATGCCGGCCAGGATCACACCGCCGACCGCCGCCACGGCGAGCCCGGCGAGTCCTGCGCCGTCGGCCGCCAGCGGGCCGGCCGAGGCGCCCGCGCACCAGGCTGCGGGGAGGGCGGCGGCAAGCGACGCGGTGGGGGCGGGGCGGCCGTGCATCCGTCCATGATAGCGACCGGGCCCTCCGGGGACATCCGCAGCCTGCCGGGGGCGACCACCTGGGGGGCAGTCGGGTAGCCTAGCCGGCATGGCCCGTTCCCCCGTTGCCGCCCGATCCGCCGCCCGCCGTCCGGTGCCCCTCGGCCCGGCGGAAATCACCGGTCGGAGCCGTGCCCACGTTGTCGAGGTGGCCGAGCCGCGCTGCGTGCTCCAGCCGGCGACGGCCGCGGCCTTCGCGCGCCTCAGGCGTGCAGCCGCCCGGGCGGGGTTCGACCTCGCGCCCGTCTCGTCATTCCGGGACTTCGACACGCAGGTCCGCATCTGGAACGAGAAGTGGGCCGGGCGCCGGCCGCTGTACGCGCGCGACGGCGCGCGACTCGTCGCGGCGCGCCTCACGCCGGCCGAACGCGTGCGGGCGATCCTCGCCTGGTCGGCGCCGCCCGGGGCGAGCCGTCATCACTGGGGGACCGACCTCGACGTCTATGACCGCGCGGCACTGCCGCCCGGCGGGCGACCCCAGCTGCTACCGGAGGAGTACCAGTCCGGCGGACCGTTCGCCGCGCTGACCGACTGGCTCTCGCGCCACATGCACCGCCACGGCTTCTTCCGCCCCTACCGGACCTTCCGTGGCGGCGTGAGTCCGGAGCCTTGGCACCTCAGCCATTGGCCGAGCGCGGGGGAGGCCTCGCGGCGCCTGCGTCTCGCGACGCTGCGTGCGGCCATCGCCGGCGCCGAGCTTGAGGGACGGGACGCGCTCCTGAAGGCGCTGCCGGGCGTCTATCGTCGCTACGTGCGATCGGTCGACCGGCCGCCGCGGCGCTGAAGGGCCTTCGCGCGCTGGCGTGACATCCAGCGCACGAAGCGCATGGGCGCCAGCCGCTTGAGCCACCACAGCCGGGCGTACTGTGGCGGCACCACGACGTGCAGCCGGCCGGCGGCGGCCGCGGCGAGGATGGCGGCCGCGACGTCGCTGGCCGTGAACGGGCTGCGCTCCATCATGCGCCGCGCGAATCCGGTCGCCTCGGGCGGCGCACGCATCGAGTCGAGCAGGCGCGTCGGGAAGAAGCCCGGCATCGCGACCAGCGCCTCGATGCCATCGCCATCGTGTTCCGCCGCGATCGTCTCGGTGAGCGCCAGCACGGCCGCCTTGGAGGCGTTGTAGGCCGCCATGCCGGGTCCCGAGGCGAATGCGGCAGCACTGGCGATGTTGATGACGAGCCCGCCGCCACCGCGTGCGAACAACGGCAGCGCGAGACGGCAGCCGATCGCGACACCGACGACGTTGATCTCGAGCGCCCACCGCCAGTCGGAGATGGCCGTCGACTCGACCGCCCCGGCGACGGCGACGCCGGCGTTGTTGACCATCACCTCGAGCCCACCGGTCGCCGCGACGAAGGTCGTCACGGTCGCGCCGAAGGAGGCCTCGTCGGTGACGTCGGCGACGTAGGTGTGCACCGCGGCCGCGCCGGCATCGAGCAGGAGCTGGCGTGCGCCGGCGAGCCGGTCCGCTTCACGGTCGAGGATGCCGAGGGTCCAGCCATCGCGCGCGAACGCGTCGGCGATCGCAAGTCCGAGACCGCTGCCCCCGCCGGTGATGAACGCGCGCCGGCCCGGCAGTCGCCGGGCGAGGCGCGCGGCGCTCACGGCTTGCTCCAGACATCCTTCAGGTGCAGCAGCATCAGCTTGCGCACCGTCGGCAGCGGGTTCGGATCGTATGTGTAGCACACCGGATTGCGCCGCAGCAGCTGCCAGTTCTGGGTGCGCAGCACCTTCTGCAGGAAGTCCATGTGCTGGTGGATCGCCTCGAGGTACGGGTTCTTGCCATCGAACAGGGGTTCGAGGAATCGATAGGCCCTGCCGAACTGCCCGTCCAGGCGGTCGCGCATCATCGAGTCCACGAAATTCGGAGTCTGCCGCAGCAGGTCGAGCCCGGACGCGAAGCGCACCTGCACGCCCTGCTCGTTGCGCGCGGTGGCGGTTCCGGCGAGCACGAACTCCGGGTACAGCCGGTCGCGGCACTTCTCGAGGTAGCAGCGATCGGACATCTGCGCGATGAGGTCCGCCGTGCCGAGCAGGTGGCCGACGCGGTGATCGCGCGGGTCGGACACCTTGATCTGGCCGAACGGCACCTCGTAGCCGGAGTAGTGCACAATCTGTGTCGCGATCGGGACCCACTCGGCCATGCCGACCGTCGGCATGAAGTTCGCGAGGAACCGGGCCGAGCGACTGACATGGGAGCTCGTGTAGAGCGCGCCGTTCGGGATCGGGTCACCCGCCTCGCGGATGTAGCCGGCGTCGTGGAACGCCGCGACGACGAATCCCATCGCGGCGCGTGCGAACCCGAGACGCTCATCGGGCGGCACGCTGCGATCGTGCCCGACGAGCAGCCGTGCCATCGCCAGCATCACGTCGAGCGAATGCTGGCGATCGTGGTAGACGGTGTCGACGCCGTTGTAGCCGGGCAGGCGCCCGGTGAACAGCGCATCGAATGTCTCGAGCGTGCGCTCGACCGCCAGCAGCGGCTCGTTCGGCCACTCCTCCCGGAACAGCGCGCATACGGCCTGGGTGACGGCCGCCGTCGAACTGACCTGGACGGTGTTGGTGACGTCGTAGTCGTTGCGGCGGTGTCGCGCGAAGGTCAGGACGGGCTGGGACGCGGCATTCATGACGGCCCGAGTCTATGCGCATCCCCGGCACGCCCGCCAGCACGCACGTCACGACTGTGGACTGGCGCGGAGTTTATGTCCTGTGGACGCGTCAGCCCGTTAAGTCAAACGTCGCGACCACCGGGGCGTGATCCGACGGGCGCTCCCAGCGCCGGGGCCCGGCGTCGACCCAGCAGCCGGTGCAGCGGGCCGCAAGATCGCCGCTGGCGAGGATCAGGTCGATCCGCAGACCCGCGTTGCGACGCAGTGACCCGCCACGGTAATCCCACCAGCTGAAGGTGCGCTCGGCCTGCTCGAAGCGCCGGAACACGTCGCTGAGGCCGAGGTCGAGCAGCGCGCCGAGGGCGGTGCGCTCCGGATCGCTGACCAGCACCTGGCCGGCCCAGGCGGCCGGATCGTGCACGTCGGCATCGGCCGGCGCGATGTTGTAGTCACCGACGACCGCGAGGCGCGGGTGACGCTCGAGTTCGGCGGCCACGTAATCCCGCAGCCGGGCGAGCCATTCCAGCTTGTAGGCGTACTTGTCCGAGCCGACCGACTGTCCGTTCGGCACGTACACGTCGATGATCCGGACGCCGCGGACGGTGCCGGCGATGACGCGCGCCTGCTCGTCGGTATAGCCGGGCATACCGCGCACGACGTCCTGTACAGGCTCCCGGGACAGCAGCGCCACGCCGTTGTAGGTGCGCTGCCCGTGCCACGAGCCGACGAGGCCGAGCCGCTCGATCTCGGCCGCCGGGAAATCGCCGTCGACGGTCTTCGTCTCCTGCAGCCCCAGCACGTTCACCGCGGAGGTCGCGAGCCACTGCTCGAGATGGGGCAGGCGAACGCGCAGCGAGTTGACGTTCCAGGTCCCGAGGACGAGGGCATCCCGGCTCATGCTGCGATCCCGTGCTGCTGCAGCAGCGGCCTGACGTCGGGCCGCCGGCCACGGAAGGCGACGAAGGCCTCCATGAGATCCCGGCTGCCACCCCGTGACAGCAGCTCGTCGAGGAAGCGTGCGGCGGTCGGGCCGTCGAACACGCCGGCTTCGGCGAACGCCGCGAACGCGTCAGCGGCCAGGACCTCGGCCCACTTGTAGCTGTAGTAGCCGGCCGCGTATCCGCCCGAGAACACGTGCATGAAGCTGTAGGCGAACCGGTTCCACTCGGGCGGACGCACGATGCCGACGCGTGCGCGCACCGCGGAGAGCACCTCCGCCATCGATGTCGCGTCCGCCGCCTCGGTACCGGAGTGCAGGCGGAAGTCGAACAGCGCGAACTCGAGCTGTCGCGCGGCCGCGAGGCCGGCATGGAAGGTGCGCGTGCCGAGCAGTCGCGCCAGCATCTGCGCGGGCAGCGGTTCGCCGGTGGCTACATGCGCCGAGACGAGCGGCAGCACCTCCGGGCGCCATGCCCACTGCTCCATCATCTGGCTGGGCAGCTCGACCGCGTCCCAGGGAACGCCGTTGATGCCGGCGACACTCGGGTAGTCGATGCGCGTCAGCAGGTGGTGCAGCGCATGCCCGAACTCATGGAACATCGTCAGCACGTCGCCGTGGGTGAGCAGCGCGGGCTGTCCCGCCGACGGTGGCGCGAAGTTGCAGACGATGTTCGCCACCGGGCGCACGGCAGGCGAGCCGCCGAGGCGCTTGCGCACCGACACCTCGCCCATCCAGGCGCCGCCGCGCTTGTGGTCCCGCGCATAAAGGTCGGTGTAGAAGCCGCCGATTGTCGCGCCGTCGCGGTCGCGGATCTCGTAGTAGCGGGCATCCGCATGCCAGGTCGTCACGTCCTCGCGAGCCGCGATCGTGACGCCGTAGAGGCGCTCGGCGATCGCGAACAGGCCGCTCAGCACCCGGGGCAGCGGGAACCAGGGCCGCAGCTCTTCCTCGGAAACGTCGTGGAGCTTCCGCTGCAGCTTGTCGGCGTAATACGGCACATCCCACGCGTCGAGCGGCCGGCCCGCGAACGCCTCGAGCTTCGCGAGCTCCGTCCGGCCCGCCGGGACGTAGCTGTCGGCGAGTTCCTCGAGGAAGCCGATCACCTCGGCGACGTTGGTGGCCATCTTGGTCGCGAGCGACAGCTCCGCGAAGTTGCCGTAGCCGAGCAGCCTCGCGGCCTCGTGGCGCAGGCGCAGGATGTCGGTGATCACGGGGCCGTTGTCGAAGCGGCCCGCGCAGGGGCCGCGGTCCGACGCGCGGGTGGCCCAGGCCTCGTAGAACTCGCGCCTGAGGTCCCGATCCTCGGCATGCGTGACGACCGCGACGTAGGTCGGCTGGTCGAGCTTGAGCAGCCAGCCGTCCTGACCCTGCTGGCGCGCCTGCGCGGCGGCGCGCTCGGTGACGTGCGCCGGCAGCCCCGCGAGCGACGCCGCGTCCGCGACGGAGCGCGACCACGCCTGCGTCGCATCGAGCACCTGTTCCTCGAACTTCGACTGCAGCTGGGCGAGCTCCTGCATCAGGTCCTTGAAGCGCGCCTTGGGTCCCGCGGGCAGCCTGACGCCGGCGAGCTCGAACTCGCGCAGCGCGAAATCCAGTACCCGGATCTGCGCCGCGGACAGTGCGGGCGCCTCGCGCTCGCGGATCGCCGCATAGGTCGCCGCCAGCAGGTCGTTCTGCCCGACCTCGGTCTGGTACTCGGACAGCAGCGGCAGGCAGGCGTTGTACGCGGCGCGCAGCTCGTCCGAGTTGGTCACGGCGTTGAGGTGGCCGATCGGCGCGAACACCTGGTTCAGCCGGTGCTGCATCGCCTCGAACGGTTCGACCAGCGTGGCGAACGTCGGATTCGGTTGGGCGAGCAGTTCGGCGAGGCGACGGCGGTTCTCCGAGATCTGGTCGCGGACCGCTCCGAGCGCGTGTTCGGGCCGGATGGCGGCGTAGTCGGGCAGTTCGCCTACGTCGAGCAGCGGATTGGGCATGGGAGACGTACCGTTCCTTGGAAGCGCGGATCCTAGCAGAGGGCCGCCGGGTGACCGTATATCATGGGCTTTCCGGCCCGGTATGGGCCCAGGTTCCGGGATATCCATGCCCACCCAGTACGACTATATCGTCATCGGCGGCGGCAGCGGCGGTCTCGCCACGGCCCAGCGCGCGGTCGAATACGGCGCGCGCGTCGCGATCATCGAGCCCGGCCGGCTCGGAGGCACCTGCGTCAACGTCGGCTGCGTCCCGAAGAAGCTGATGTGGAACGCCGCCAGCCTCGGCCACGGACTCGCGGACGCCGCCGGGTATGGCTTCGACGTCGAGCTCCGCGGCCACGACTGGGCCGCCCTCAAGGCGGGCCGCGATGCCTATGTCGCGCGCCTGAACGGGATCTACGCCGCGAACCTCGAGAAGAAGGGCATCGACTGGGTGCGCGCCGCGGCGAGGTTCACGGGACCGCGCACCGTGTCGGTCGGCGGCGGCGAGCTCGCGGCACCGCAGGTCACGATCGCGACGGGTGGCCGGCCGACGGTCCCGGCGATCCCCGGCTCGGAGCTTGGCATCACCTCGGACGGGTTCTTCGCGCTCGAGACCCGCCCCCGGCGCGTCGCGATCGTCGGCAGCGGCTACATCGCGGTCGAGCTCGCGGGCGCCTTTGCCGGGCTCGGCAGCCAGGTCTCGGTGGTCGTCCGGCACGAGGGCGTGCTGCGCCACTTCGACTCCATGGTCGGTGCGGCCCTGGCGCGCGAGATGGCCGCCGACGGCATCGAACTCGTCACCCACGCCGTTCCGAAAGCACTCACCGCCGATGGCGCCACGCGCACGCTGCACCTCGAGGACGGTCGCGCGATCGGCCCCTACGACTGCGTGCTGTGGGCGATCGGGCGCGAACCGCTGAGTGCCGACCTCGGCCTCGACGCGGCCGGCGTCACCACCGTCGGCGGCTTCATCGTCACCGACCACCTGCAGGACACGAACGTCGCGGGCGTCCATGCCATCGGCGACGTGACCGGGCGCGCGCCATTGACGCCCGTGGCCATCGCCGCCGGCCGGCGCCTGTCGGACCGCCTGTTCGGTGGAAAGCCGGATCGCCACCTCGACTACAACCTGATCCCGACCGTGATCTTCAGCCACCCGCCGATCGGCACCGTCGGCCTGAGCGAGGCAGAGGCGCGTGCGCTGCACCACGATGCGGTCCGGACCTATACGGCGAGCTTCGTGCCGATGTACCACGCGCTGACGCCGCACAAGCGTCGCGCCGAGATGAAGCTCGTGTGCGTCGGGCCCGAGGAGCGCGTCGTCGGCCTGCACGTGATCGGCGCCGGCGCCGACGAGATGCTGCAGGGCTTCGCGGTCGCGCTGAAGATGGGCGCACGCAAGCGCGACCTCGACGACACGATCGCGATCCACCCGACGGCGGCCGAAGAACTCGTGACGATGCGCTGAGGACGACGAGATGAATCCGATCCGTTCCTACGATGGCGTCCTGCCGGTGCTCGGCGAACGCGTCTACATCGATCCGCAGGCCTGCGTGATCGGACGGGTCCACATTGGCGACGACAGCTCGGTCTGGCCGATGACCGTCATCCGTGGTGACGTGAACACCATCCGGATCGGGGCGCGCACGAGCGTGCAGGACGGCTCGGTGCTGCACGTGGTCCATGAAGGCGCGCCCGGATCCGGCGGATTGCCGCTGGTCGTCGGCGACGACGTGACCATCGGCCACAAGGCCGTGCTGCATGCCTGCACGATCGGCAATCGCTGCCTCGTGGGCATGGGCGCGATCGTGCTCGACGGGGCGGACGTCGGCGACGAGGTCATCATCGGCGCGGGCTGCCTGGTGCCGCCACGCAAGGTGCTCCCTGCCCGCACGATGTGGGTCGGCAATCCCGCCCGCCAGGTGCGCGCACTCACGGATGCGGAGATCGCGGCCCTCGGCTACTCGGCGGCGCACTACGTGCGCATCAAGGACAGGTACCGCGGCGTCTAGGTGGCGTCAGCCGCGACGCAGGGCCGCGAGGACGGGCCCCGTGGCCGGGCGGACGCCCCGCCAGACCAGGAACGCCTCGGCCGCCTGCTCCGCGAGCATGCCCCAGCCCATGTGCGCCGATGCGGCGCCGCGGGCGCGCGCAAGCCGCGTGAACGCCGTGTCGCCCACCGCATAGGCCATGTCGTAGCAGGCGGTCGTGCCATCGATGGCGCCTCGCGCGACGGGCGGTACCTCGCCGGCGAGGCTGGCGCTCGTCGCGTTGATCACGAGGTCCCAGCGCCCGCCGTCGACCTCGCCATAGGCGCCGCCGACGACGTCACCGAGATCGGCGAACGTGGCCGCGAGCGCCGTCGCGCGCTCCGGGGTCCGGTTGGCGATCGCGATCGAGGCCGGCGCCCGCGCCAGCAGGGGCGCGAGCACCCCGCGCGTCGCGCCGCCGGCACCGAGGACGAGTATGCGGCGACCCGCGAGCGCGAGGCCGAGGTTCTGCTCGAGGTCGGTGACGAGGCCGGCGCCATCGGTGTTGTCGCCGAGCAGCGAGCCGTCCGGCCGGGCCGCGATGGTGTTCACGGCGCCGGCCCGCGCGGCGCGTCCGGTCGTCGCCTCGACGAGCGCGAACGCGGCTTCCTTGTGGGGGACCGTGACGTTGACGCCGCGGCCGCCGCCGGCGAAGAACGCCCGGACCTCGGTCGCGAAATTCTCGGGCAGGACGTCCATGCGCCCGTACTCGAGTGACTGGCCGGTGGCGCGCGCGAACTCGCCGTGGATGAATGGCGAACGGCTGTGCGCGACGGGATGCCCGACCACCGCGTAGCGGTCGGGTCGGGCCAGGTCGTTCACTTCGCGGGCTTCTCCGCGAGCCAGCGGGCCGCGTCCTTCGCGAAGTACGTCAGGATGCCGTCGGCGCCGGCGCGCTTGAATCCGGCGAGCGCCTCGAGCACGACCGCGCGTTCCTCGAGCCAGCCGTTCAGCGCGGCGGCCTTCAGCATCGCGTACTCGCCGCTCACCTGGTACACGAACGTCGGGGCGCCGAACTCGTCCTTCACGCGCCGCACGATGTCGAGGTACGGCATGCCCGGCTTGATCATGACCATGTCCGCACCTTCCTCGAGGTCGAGCGCGACCTCGTAGAGCGCTTCGTCGGAGTTGGCCGGGTCCATCTGGTACGTGTTCTTGTC
Source organism: uncultured Pseudomonadota bacterium (assembly GCA_903884235.1). Lineage (GTDB taxonomy): Bacteria > Pseudomonadota > Gammaproteobacteria > Steroidobacterales > Steroidobacteraceae > CAIKZZ01. Next base: position 243,401 of record CAISEB010000012.1, on the reverse strand, counting down.
CGCCTTGCCGAGGTTGCCAGAGGAACCCACGGCGTCGCGGAACGGGCCGTAGAAGCTCGAGGCGTACTTCGCGGAGTAGGCGAGGATCTTCGTGTGGATGTGCCCGGCGGCCTCGAGCGCGTCGCGGATCCGGCCGATGCGGCCGTCCATCATGTCGGACGGCGCGACGATGTCGGCGCCCGCGACCGCGTGCGACAGCGACTGCTTCACGAGCACGTCGGTCGTGACGTCATTGAGCACGTAGCCGCTGTCGTCGATGATGCCGTCCTGCCCGTGCGTCGTGTACGGATCGAGCGCGACGTCTGTGATGACCCCGAGTCCGGGGCAGGCCTGCTTCACCGCGCGCACGGCGCGCTGCACGAGGCCTTCCGGGTTCCAGGCCTCGCGCCCGTCGAGGGACTTGGTCGCGGCATCCGGCACCGGGAACAGCGCGAGCGCCGGGATCCCGAGGCGGACGAGCTCCGCCGCTTCCTTGACGAGCTCGTCGATGCTGACCCGCTCGACGCCCGGCATGGACGGTACCGGCACGCGCAGGCCGTGGCCCTCGATGACGAACATCGGGTAGATGAAGTCGTCGGCCGTCAGCGTCGTCTCGCGCATCAGGCGCCGCGAGAATGCATCGCGGCGCATGCGGCGCATCCGCACGCGGGGAAAGGAGCCGGGAATCGGGCGCATCGTCGTCCTCCGGGAACTGGGTCCGATGGCCGTTGCCACCGCCCCGGATCTCATCACAACGCCCGCACGCCCGCCATCCGGATCGATGTCATTCCGGTACCTGCCAGCTGACCCGGAACCGGCCGCGGCCCTCGCGGGCGAGCTTCGGCTGCAGCCACGCCAGGGCCTCGGCGAGCTCGCGATCGAGGCGATACGGCGGGTTGACGATCAGCAGGCCGGTGCCGTTGAGGCCTCCGGGCAGATCATCGCGCTCGACCGTGAGCTCGACGGCGAGCTGGCGGCGGATGCCGGTCGCGGCCATGCGCGCGAGGAAGCGCCCCGACTGGTCGCCGTGCTTGATCGGGTACCACGCGACGTAGACGCCGAGCGGCCAGCGGGCGATCGCGGCGATCAGCGTGCGCTCGAGGCGTTCGTACTCGTCGGGCTCCTCGTAGGGCGGATCGATCAGCACGAGGCCACGCTTCTCGCGCGGCGGCACGAGCGCCGCGAGCGCCTCGTAGCCGTCGCGCTCGTGCACCGCGGCGCGCGAATCGCGCCGCGTCAGCGCGCGCAGCGCGTCGGCCTCGCGCGGCTCGAGCTCGCACAGCACCGCACGATCGTCGGGCCGCTCGATGGCGAGCGCCAGGCGCGGCGAGCCGGGGTAGCTGACGAGGGTGCCGTCCTCGACGCCGAGCTCCTTCACGAGCGCGAGGTAGCGGGCCGCGAGCGTCGGTGCGTCGGGCGCATCGAGCAGTTTCGAGATGCCTTCGCGGAACTCCCCGGCGCGCTGCGTCTCCGCGGCGCCGAGCGGGTAGTCGCCCCGGCCGGCATGGGTGTCCATGTAGCAGTACGGCGCGGGCTTGCGGCCCAGGTGGTCGAGCACTCCGACGAGCACGACGTGCTTGAGGACGTCGGCGAAGTTGCCCGCGTGGTAGGCGTGTCGGTAGTTCATGGTCGGGATCCAGGCCGCAGGATCGGCCGGCGCGGTTCAGCCGCCGCCGAGCCAGTCGCGTGGACGCAGGTAGTCGCTGTAGAGCAGCGCCTCGGGAGTGCCGGGCTCCGGATGCCAGTCGTACTCCCAGCGCACGAGCGGCGGCAGGGACATCAGGATCGATTCGGTCCGTCCGCCGGACTGCAGGCCGAAGTGCGTGCCGCGGTCGAACACGAGATTGAACTCGACGTAGCGCCCGCGGCGGTAGAGCTGGAAGTTGCGTTCGCGTTCGCCCCAAGGATGATCGCGCCGGCGCTCCGCGATCGGCAGGTATGCGGCGAGGAACGCGTCTCCCATCGCGCGCTGGAACGCGAAGCACTTCTCGAAGCCCCACTCGGACAGGTCGTCGCAGAACAGGCCGCCGACGCCACGCGTCTCGCCGCGGTGCTTGAGGTAGAAGTAGCGGTCGCACCAGTCCTTGTAGCGCGCGTAGACGTCGGGCCCGAAGGGCGCGCAGGTCTCGCGTGAGACGGTGTGCCAGTGGAGCACGTCCTCGTGGAACGGGTAGTAGGGCGTCAGGTCGAAGCCACCGCCGAACCACCACACCGGCTCGTGTCCGTCCTTCTCCGCGATGAAGAAGCGCACGTTCATGTGCGTCGTCGGCACGTATGGGTTCTGGGGATGGAACACGAGTGACACGCCCATCGCCTCGAAGCGGGCGCCGGCGAGTTCCGGGCGCGCCTGGGTCGCTGACGGTGGCAGGCCCTCGCCCATCACGTGCGACAGCCCGACACCGCCCTGTTCGAGGAGCCGGCCATCGCGCAGCACGCGACTCTCGCCGCCGCCGCCGCCGGGGCGCTGCCAGGCGTCGGCACGGAAGCGAGCGCCGCCATCCGCGGCTTCGACGCTCGAGGTGATGCGGGCCTGGAGGCCGGTGAGGTATTCGAGGACGGCGGCTTTGTCGGGCTGCATCGGCCCAGTATCGCTCAGACCGGGCGGCCTCGTCAGCCGCCGCTACTTCGCCGCCGCAGCCTTCTTCTTCGCCGCGGGCTTGGCGGTCGACTTGGCCTTGGCCGGCGCCTTCGTCTTGGCGGACTTCGGCGCGGCGTCCGCCGCAGGTGCGGCTGTCTTCGCCGCGGTCTTCTTGCGCCCGAAGCGCGTCGTGCCGCGCAGCGGTGCCGCCGCGATCAGCGCCTGCGCTTCCTCGATGGACAGGCTCGCCGGGTCGCGATCCTTGGGAATGCGGGCGTTGCGCTTGCCGTCGGTCAGGTACGGGCCGAAGCGGCCGTTCAGCACCTGGATGTCGTCGATGCCGTAGTCGCGGATCAGACGCGCGGCGTCCGCCGCCGCCTTCTCCGCGATCAGTTCGACCGCGCGCGGGAATTCGATCGTGTACGGATCGTCGGTCTTGATCGACACGTACTTGCTGCCGAACTTCACGTACGGCCCGAAGCGTCCGATGCCGACCGAGACGTGCTCGCCCGTGGGCAGCTCGCCGAGCGCCTTCGGCAGCGTGAACAGCTTGAGCGCCTCCTCCATCGTGATGGAGTCCATCTTCTGGCCGGGACGCAGGCCGGCGAACTTCGGCTTCTCGACGTCGTCCTTCGTGCCGATCTGCACGAATGGCCCGTATTGGCCGACGCGCACGCTGATCGGGCGCCCGGACGCGGGGTCGGTACCGAGCTGGCGCGCCTGGGCGACCTCCTCGCGGGTGACCGTCTTCTCGATGTCCCGGACCCGCTCGATGAACGGCTTCCAGAACTGGTGCATGACGGGCAGCCAGGCCTTGTCGCCGCGCGAGATGTCGTCGAGGTCGTCCTCGAGGCGCGCGGTGAATTCGTAGTCCACGTACTGCGGGAAGAACCGCACGAGGAAGCTGCTGACGATCTTGCCCGTGTCGGTCGGCGCAAAGTTGCGGCGCTCGTCCTCGACGTACTTGCGGGCGCGCAGCGTCTCGATGATCGCGGCGTAGGTCGACGGCCGGCCGATGCCGCGCTCCTCGAGCGCCTTGACGAGCGACGCCTCGGTGTAGCGCGGCGGCGGCTCGGTGAAGTGCTGCTCGGGGCTGAGCTCGACGAGCTTGGCGACGTCGCCGACCGCGAGCGCCGGCAGTCGACCGCCCTCGTCGTCGTCCTCGTCGTCGTTGCGGTCGACTTCGTAGACCGCAAGGTAGCCCTGCTTGATCAGCGTCGAGCCGCTGGCGCGGATCACGCCGACCCGGGCGTCGACCGACGGATTCAGCGTGACGGTGACCTGCTCGAACAGCGCGTTGGTCATCTGCGAGGCGACGGTGCGCTTCCAGATCAGGTCATAGAGCCGCCACATGTCCTCGTCGACGTGGCCACGGATCTTGTCCGGGGTGTTCGTCGCCGAGGTCGGCCGGATGGCCTCGTGGGCCTCCTGCGCATTCTTCTGCTTGTTGGCGTAGGAGCGGGGCTCCTTCGGCACGGAGTCGGCGCCGTAGATCGAGCCGATCGTCTCGCGGATCTGCGTGATCGCGTCCGCCGACAGCGAGGTCGAGTCGGTACGCATGTAGGTGATGAGGCCGACCGGGCCCTCGCCGAAGTCGACGCCCTCGTAGAGCTTCTGCGCCAGCTGCATGGTCTTGCGGGCGCTGAAGCCGAGGCGGTTCGCCGCCGCCTGCTGCAGCGTCGAGGTGCGGAACGGGCCCTGCGGACTGCGCGAGCGCGGCTTCGCCTCGACCTGTGCGACCTTGAGGGCTCCGGCACAGGCGGCGAGCAGCTTCTGCTCGGCCTCGCGGGCGGAGATCTCGTTGGTGAGCGTGAAACGGCTCTTGGCGACGTCCGCCTCGATCTTGCGGCCATCGACCTCGACGACGCGCGCCTTGAAGGGCTGCCCGGCCTTCTCCGCCTGGATGTCGAGCGTCCAGTACTCCTGGCGGACGAACGCGACGATCTCCGCCTCGCGGTCGCAGATCAGGCGCAGTGCCACGCTCTGCACGCGGCCGGCTGAGAGGCCCGGCATGATCTTCTTCCAGAGCAGCGGCGACAGGTTGAAGCCGACCAGGTAGTCGAGCGCGCGGCGCGTCTGCTGCGCCTCGACGAGGGCCGTCGACAGCTGCTCGGGGCTCGCGATCGCGTTCTGGATCTCCTTTTTCGTGATCTCGAAGAACTTGGCGCGGAACACCGGCTTGTCCTTGAGGACGCCGCGCTCCTTGAGGATCTCGTGCAGGTGCCAGGAAATCGCCTCGCCCTCGCGATCGGGGTCGGTCGCGAGATAGAGGGTGTCCGCCTTCCTCATCGCCTTCTCGATCGCCGCGACGTGGCGCTCGTTGCGCTCGATCAGCTCGTAGCGCATCTCGAAGTCGCGGGTCGGATCGACCGCGCCTTCCTTCGGCACGAGGTCGCGCACGTGTCCATAGGAGGCCAGCACCTCGAAGTCCTTGCCCAGGTACTTCTTGATGGTCTTGGCCTTGGCGGGCGATTCGACGATGACGAGGTTGTTGCTCATGGCTCCAAAAAAACTAAACCGCGGACCCTGGGGCCGCGGCTCTTTTCGATGCCGTCCGGTCGACCTGCTTTCCGATCAGTGCAGGGCGTCCGACTGGCCCTCGAACACGAGATCTTCCATCCGCTGGTAGGCCTGTTCCTGACCGGGCTGACTGAACAGCACCATCAGCACGACCCACTTGACCTGTTCGATGTCGATCTCCTCGGCCTCGAGGGCCAGCAGTCGATCGATCACCAGCTCACGCTGCTGCGCAGGCAGGATCCCGATGTGCTCGAGCTGCAGGAGATAGCCGCGAACCTCGGGTGCGAGGCGGGCCTGCTCGTAGCCGCTGAACACGCGGAATGACCGCTTCTGCGCATCGCCGACCTCGACCGCGTCGCCCGAGAGGCCCTCGAGCCACTCCAGCGCCCGCTCGATCCCGCTCTCGGCGAACCCCGCATGCTCGAGTTCTTCGCGCAGCACGTCGCGGCTCGGCTGGGGAACGGTGTCCGATTCGAGGTAGTTCTCGAACAGGTAGATCAGGATATCGAGCACGTTGTCGTTCATCGGGTCTTTCATGTCGGGCGCCCCTGGGACACGACAGCCGGTCTCGGACCTCGGCCGCCGATCCCTGGCACCGCCGTGACTCGCAGGTCCCGTTCGGGAGCCGCGTGCAGCCATGCTGCGCAGCTCCGTCGGGTGTCCTGTGCGTCGACGTCCGCCGGTTCGAAGCCGAGCGCATCTAACAGCATTTCGCCCGCCTTGTCCAACGGGGCGGCGCGCGCGGGTGTCGGGGATTCGACGTATTCCCGCGCCTGGCGCGGGCTTTTTCCCTACTCGCGAGGGCCTGTCGATGGGCCCTCGGTGGCTGAGGCGGAGGCGGGCCCGGGGTCCGGGCCCGCGTGCTCAGGGGTTCTTGATCGTGTCGCCGACGTGCATTTCGCTCGAGGCGTCGAGGACGAGGCCGTAGCTCATGTCGGCGTAGGCGCGGAAGACCATGAACGAGCCGGCGCGTTCGCTCGGCAGGCGCACGTCGCGCGTGAAGATATCGGCGAACGGGCTGCTCTCGGTGACGCCGCCCGTGCCGCGGTCCGGAACCGAGTCGCCACGCTGCCAGATCGCGAGCACGTGGCCAGGCTCGAGGCCGGCGCGCGTCCCGCGGTTGATGATCACGACCTGGTACTGGCCGATCACGGTGACGCCGTCGACGACCGAGATGATCTGGCCCTTGACCGGCTTGGCCGGCGCGTGGGGTATGAAATCGAGCGGCACCTCGAGGCTGTCGCGCACGAGCCGGTCACCGGTCAGCGTCTCGCGGGCCGAGGAGACCAGCACCAGCTTGGCGAGGTCGTCGCGGCCATTGCCCTCGGCAGTGCGCTCGAGCCGCGCGGTGCCGGCGTAGATGCCCTGGTAGCCGAGCACCTTGCCGCTCTCGGGGTCCTTGAGCTTGTCGCCCACGTGCACGACGTTGAGTCGCGAGCCGGTCGGCAGGCCCTTCACGTTGCGGACGTAGATGAGGTCGCCCATGCCGCCGATCACGCGGTCCCGCCCGATCGCGACCACGTACGGCAGCGACTTGGATTCGTCCGCCGAGATCACGCTCGGCTTCGACATGAAGGCGGCGACGATCTCGAACGGAATCGCCGGGATGGCCTCGTCGAGCGGCATCGACCGCACCTGGGGCGAGAGGCGAACCGTGTCGCCGCGCTCGAAGGCGCGCTCGACGCGCAACTGGGGCCGACCCTCGGCGTCGTAGACGAGCCGGAGCGTGTCACCGGGGTAGATCCGATGGGGGTTCTTGATATCCGGGTTCAGGTACCAGATCTCAGGCCAGTACCAGGGCTGGCTGAGGAACTTCGAGGCCAGTGTCCACAGCGTGTCGCCCTTCTGGACGACGTAGCTCGACGGCGCGTCCGCCGCGAGCGGCACCGACGTGCTGTGGCCGGCGGCTGGCGGGTCGGCTGCGAATGCCGCTTGGCCGAGGAGCAGGCCCAGGATGCAGAGACCAGCGATTTTATGGAGTTTTTTCATGGGGTTAGTTGCCCGTGACGGTGCCGCGAACAAAGTCCCATCCAATTGAGACCCGATACGGCTTGCCGCCCTATAATCCATCCCGATCCTCGGGGCCGGCCTTCGACAATAAGTCCAATGCCACCGAAACTTTAGCAGCATTATTGCGCCAGTTGCACGAAATACCCCACTCATAAACATGACGCGCCTCACGATTCTTGAATATCCCGATCCCCGCCTGCGGACCCGCGCTCGTCCGGTGACCCAGATCGACGCCGCGATGCAGCGCCTGATCGACGACATGTTCGAGACCATGTATGCCGCGCCCGGCGTCGGTCTCGCCGCGCCGCAGGTCGATTTCCACCAGCGCCTGCTGGTCCTCGACGTGTCCGATGAGAAGGACACGCCGCTGGTCTTCATCAATCCGGAGATCCTCAGTCGCGGCGAACTCTGCATGTCCGAGGAGGGCTGCCTCTCCGTGCCCGGATACTACGAGCCGGTGCAGCGCGCCGCCAACGTCCGCGTCCGGGCACAGGATCGCAGCGGCAAGACCTTCGAGATGGACTGCGAGGGGCTGCTCGCCGTCTGCGTGCAGCACGAGATGGACCATCTCGAGGGCAAGCTGTTCGTCGACTACATCTCCGAACTCAAGCGCAGCCGGATCCGCAAGAAGCTCGAGAAGGACCACCGCCAGCGCACCGGGGCTCCCGCCCGGGCCCCGTCGTCGGTGCGCTGAACCTCGTGCCGCTCACGATCGTCTACGCCGGCACACCGGACTTCGCGGTGCCGGCGCTCGAGGCGATCGTCGCCGCAGGCCATCGCGTCGTCGCCGTCTACACCCAGCCGGACCGACCAGCCGGGCGCGGTCGAGCCCTGACCCCGCCCGCGGTGAAGCAAGCTGCGGTCGCGCTCGGCCTGCCGGTGCTGCAGCCCGCGACGCTCAAGGACGCCGCCGCCACCGGGACCCTCGCGGCGCTCGCGCCGGACGTCATGGTGGTCGCGGCCTATGGCCTGCTGCTGCCGGCGGCAGTGCTCGCCGTGCCGCGCCTCGGCTGTCTCAACATCCACGCCTCGCTGCTGCCGCGCTGGCGCGGCGCGGCGCCCGTGCAGCGCGCGATCCTCGCCGGCGACGCGGCGACCGGCTCGTCCATCATGCAGATGGAGGCGGGGCTGGACACGGGTCCGGTGCACCTCATGGAGCCGCTGGCGATCGGGCCGCACGACACCGCGGCGACGCTCACTGCAGCGCTCGCGCGCCAGGGCGCGGCGGCAATGCTGTGCGTGCTCGCCGCGCTCGGGCGCGGCGACGCGCCCGCACCAAGGCCGCAGTCCGCCGACGGCGTGACGTATGCGCGCAAGCTCGAGAAGGCCGAGGCGCGCATCGACTGGGCGCACCGGGCGGCGGAACTCGATCGCCAGGTGCGGGCGTTCCAGCCCTGGCCCGTCGCCGAGACGCGCTGGCAGGGCGGCCAGCTGCGAGTGCATGCGGCGACGCCGCTCGGCACGACTGCGAGCGCGCCGCCGGGCGCCATCGTCGAGGCGGGAACGGACGGCATCGACGTCGCGACGGGCGATGGCCTGCTGCGGCTGACGCGGTTGCAGCTCGCCGGGCGCAACATCATCGATGCGCGCGCTTTCGTGCACAGCGAATCCCGCCACGGCCCGCTGCCGGGCCGCACTTTCGGAGATCTGCCATGAGCGACGGTTCCGCCAGTCGCGCCGCCGCCGTGCGCGCCGTCGCCGGCGTGATCGGGCGCGGCCAATCGCTCGAGACCGCGCTCGCCGATCCCAACGTAGACCCCGCGGACCGGGCGTTCGTGCAGGCGCTCGCGTTCGGCGCGCTGCGCTTCGGCCATCGCCTGAAGCTGGTCGTCGGCCAGCTCGCGACGCGCAAGTGGGACGCGCTCACGCCCGAGCTCCAGGCACTGCTGCTGGTCGGCCTCTACCAGCTCGAGTACGCCGAGACCGCCGAGCACGCCGCGGTCAGCGCGACGGTCGAGGCTGCCCGGCGCGTCGGCGAGGCGCGTGCGGCCGGGTTCGTGAATGCCTGCTTGCGCCGGTTCCAGCGCGAGCGCGAGGCGCTACTCGCCGTGGCCGACGCCTCGGTCGGCGGGCGCACCTCGCATCCGGCGTGGATCGTGGATGCCCTCGAGCAGGACTGGCACGACCAGGCCGAACGCGTGCTCGCCGCGAACAATGCGCATCCGCCGCTCACCCTCAGGGCCAACCTTGCGCGCACGACGACCGAGGCGCTCGCCGCTGAGCTCGCGGAGGCCGGCCACGAGACCCACGCTGTGCCGTTCGCGCCGGCGGCACTCGACCTCGGCCGGCCGACGGACGTGCGTGCGCTCCAGGCATTCGTCGAAGGTCGCTGCTCCGTGCAGGATGCGGCGGCCCAGCTCGCGGTGCCCTTGCTCGACGCGCGCCCGGGCATGCGCGTGCTCGATGCCTGTGCGGCCCCGGGCGGGAAGACCGGGCACCTGCTCGAATCGGTCCCGGGCCTCGCCGAGGTCGTCGCGCTCGACGTCGATCCGCTGCGCGCCGGCCGGATCCGCGACAACCTCGCCCGCCTCGGACTCGCGGCCAACGTCGTGGTCGGGGATGCGCTCGATCCCACGGCCGGCGGGCCTGGTCTCTTTGACCGCATCCTGCTCGATGCGCCGTGTTCGGGGACGGGCGTGATCCGGCGCCATCCGGACATCAAGTGGCTGCGCCGGCCGCGCGACGTGAGCACGCTCGCCGATCGCCAGAAGCGCCTCCTGGCCGTGCTCTGGGAGCGGCTGGCGCCGGGCGGGCGCCTCGTCTACGCCACCTGCTCGATCCTGCGCGCCGAGAACCGGGCGGTGGTGCGGGCGTTCCTGGCGGCGACGCCGGAAGCGGCCGAAGTCACGGAATCTGCTAGCCTTGCCGTGGCCGGGCTGCCGCCGCTGCCCGCCGCGCGAGGGCCGGGCCTCACGCTCCTGCCGGGGGTGGCGGGGACCGACGGGTTCTACTACGCCTGCCTCGAGCGGCGCCAGCACTGACCGCCGGGACCACTCGCTCGCCTCCTCATGAACGGACACATCGCCAACGACCTGCGCACACGTGGTCCCGCCTGGCTCCGCCTGGCAGGACTCGCGCTGCTGCTGTGCCTGACGGTGGTCGCCCGCGCCGACGAGCCGACCCTCGAGGATGGTGCCCGGTTCGACGTGCGCTCCGCGTTCCTCGAGCCTGCCGAGCACGTCTACCAGCTGAACGCGACGCTCGACCTCGCCCTGTCGCGCAACGCCCACCAGGCGATCCGCGAGGGCGTCCCGGTCGTGCTGCAGCTCGACGTCGACGTCCTGCGCAAGCGTCGCTACTTCATCGACGAGAAGGTCGCCTCGCTCGTGCAGCGCTGGCAGCTGCGCTATCACGCGCTGTCGGAGCGCTACATCGTCAACAACCTCAATAGCGGACAGCAGGTGTCGTTCACCTCGCTCGCCGCCGCCCTGAACGGACTCTCGGAGGTCCGCGGCCTGCCGGTGATCGACGAGGCGCTGATCGAGAAGGACAACCACTACGAGGCGTCGCTGCGCGTGCAGACGACGATCGAGGGCGGCCTGCCCGGCGCGCTCAAGGCGATGATGTTCTGGATGGACTGGAAGCGCACCACCGACTGGTACACCTGGACGCTGCCACCATGACCGGCACGCCGCCCGAGCCCGGCATCGCCGTTCCCCAAGTGCCGCGCTGGCGGCGCGCCGGGTTCACGGTGCTGACGGTGCTGGGTGGCCTCGCCAGCGTGGCGTCCCTCGTGCTCCTCGCCGTGACGGCCCAGGACGCGACGCGCTTCAACGACCTGCAGCCGTGGCTGCTCGTCGTCAACCTGCTCGGCGTGCTCGCGCTGCTCGGCCTGATTGGCCGCAAGCTGTACGAGCTTGCGCGCGACTGGCGCCAGGGCGTCCCCGGATCGCGCATGAAGGCACGCGCCGTGCTCATGTCGAGCGCACTCGCGCTGGCGCCGATCCTGCTCGTCTACATGTTCTCGGTGAACGCGCTCAATCGTGGCATCGACAGCTGGTTCGACGTCAACGTCGGCCGCGGACTCGACGACGCGCTGGCGCTGTCGCGGGCGGCGCTCAGCCTGCGCATGCGCGAGTTCTCGTCGCGCACGCGCAGCATGGCCGAGGAGCTGCGCAGCACGCGTGACTTCGAGCTGATCACGCAGCTCGAGAAGCTGCGCCGCTTCTCGGGTGCCGCGGAGCTGCTCGTCGTGGGCGATCACGGTCACATCATCGCGGCGAGCACCGATTTCGCGGTGCAGATGCTGCCGACGCTGCCGCCCGAGGACGTGCTGATCGAGGCCCGCCACCGCGCCAGCTACGTGAGCCTCGACCCGGGCCCCTCGGGCGGCTACCGCGTCACCACCGCGACCGTGCTTGGCGACAGCTCGACCGGCGAGTCGCGGGTGCTGGTGGCGGCCTACCTCGTGCCTGAGCAGCTTGCGGGCCTCGCCGACGACGTGCAGGGTGCCTACTCGCAGTACGCGCTGCGCAACTACCAGCGGCCGTTCCTGAAGTCGACGTTCACGCTGACACTGACTCTCGTGCTGCTGCTGTCGGCGCTCGCCGCCGTGTACGGGGCGTTCTTCTGGGCGACGCGGCTCGTGAAGCCCGTGCAGGACCTGATTGCCGGCACTCGCGCGGTCGGCAAGGGCGACCTCAACCTGCGTCTGACGCTGCCGTCGCACGACGAGATGGGCTTCCTCGTCCACTCGTTCAACGACATGACTAAGCGGCTCGGCCGCGCCCGCTCCGACGCGGAGCGCAGCCGCGCGGCGGTCGAGCAGGAACGGGCCAGCCTCGCGGTCATCCTCGCGCGCCTGTCGACCGGCGTGATCTCGGTCGAGAGCGACCTCAGGCTGCGCACCGCGAATCCGGCAGCCTCGAACATCCTCGGCGTCGATCTCGAATCGGCGGTCGGGCGCCCGCTGTCCGAACTCGCCGGTGGCGAGGCGTTGCTCGAGCAGTTCCTGCTGGCCTGTCGCCGCCATCTCGATGCCGGCCAGACCGAGTGGCGGGAGCAGCTGCAGTTCAAGACCGAGAGCGGCCGGCGCGAGCTCATGGTGGCCTGCACCGCGCTGCCGGCGGACGACGGTCCGGCGCCCGGGCTCGTGCTGGTGTTCGATGACATCACGACGCTGCTGCGGGCCCAGCGCGATGCGGCCTGGGGCGAGGTCGCGCGCCGGCTCGCGCACGAGATCAAGAACCCGCTCACGCCGATCCAGCTGTCCGCGGAGCGCATGCGGCGCCGCCTGCTCGAGCAGATGAACGCGAGGGACGCCGAAATCCTCGAGCGCGGCACGCACACGATCATCCAGCAGGTCGAGGCGATGAAGCAGATGGTGAACGCGTTCTCCGAGTACGCGCGCGCGCCGTCCATGGAGCTGATCCACTTCGACCTCAACCAGCTGGTGACGGAGGTCGCGGACCTCTACCGCGCGCAGGGTTCGGTCGCCGGCGGCACCCACGTCGGCGTCCAGCTGCAGCTCGATCCCGCGCTCGGCCTCGTCGAGGCTGACCGCGGCCGGGTCCGCCAGATCCTCAACAACCTGCTGACCAACGCGTTCGAGGCCCTCGAGGGGCATGCGGACGCGGTCGTGCTGGTCGAGACGCATCGCACGCTGACCGCGGGCCATCCGATGCTCGACCTCATCGTGTCCGACAACGGGCCGGGGTTCCAGCATGAGATCATCAGCCAGGTGTTCGACCCGTACGTCACCAGCAAGCCCAAGGGCACCGGCCTCGGGCTTGCGATCGTGAAGAAGATCGTCGAGGAGCACGGCGGCCGCATCGAGGCCGACAACGGCCGCGATGGCGGTGCCCGCATCCGGGTGCTGCTGCCGCTCGACGATGCGGCGCGCGACGCGCTGGCGAGCACCGTGCCCAGAGAAGCCCGTAGACCCGAGCCCAGGAGAGAGCGTGCATGAGCGCCCCGCGAATCCTCGTCGTCGACGATGAGTCCGACATCCGCAGCACCCTCAAGGAAGTCCTGTCAGACGAGGGCCATGACGTCGACGTCGCCGCGGACGCCGTTCAGGCGCGTGCGGCACGCGCCCGCCACGAACCCGACCTCGTGCTGCTCGACATCTGGATGCCCGATACCGACGGCATCACGCTGCTGCGCGAGTGGTCGAGCTCCGGCGTGCTGAGCTGCCCGGTGGTCATGATGAGCGGCCACGGCACGGTCGAGACCGCCGTCGAGGCCACCCGGTTGGGCGCATTCGACTTCATCGAGAAGCCGCTGTCGCTCGCGAAGCTGCTGCGGGTGGTCGCGCGCGCGCTCGACTCCGGCCGTCGCAAGCGGGTCGCCGCCCGCGCGCTCGTGCCGCCACTGGTCGCGCCGGTCGGCAAGAGCCGGCTGATGCAGCAGCTGCGCGAGCAGATCCAGCAGGTCGCGCCGCGGGACTCGTCGGTGCTGCTGATCGGCGAGTCCGGCACCGGTCGCGAGGCGTTCGCGCGCTACCTGCACTCGCTGAGCGGCCGGGCCGAGCAGCCGTTCGTCCTCGTCGCCGGCGGCGCCCTCGACGAGCAGAGCGCGGCCGCGCGGCTGCGCGGCACCGAGCGCGGCGGCGTCGTGGTGCCGGGCCTCTACGACCAAGCCCGCGAGGGCACGCTCTACCTCGCCGGGATCGAGGACTTCTCGCCGACGGTGCAGCGGATGCTCGCGGCCGACCTCGAGGCGGGTGCCTACACTCGGGTCGAAGGCAGCCAGCCGCAGCGGCTCGCGGTGCGGGTGGTGAGCAGCGCCCAGCCGGGACTCGAGTTGCGTGCGGATCCGGAGCCGTTCCGGCGCGACCTGCTGGCCCACCTGAACCTGATCACGCTGAAGGTCCCGCCGCTCAGGGACTACGCCGAGGACGTCCCCGACCTGCTGCGTCACTACGTCGACCGGCTGGTCGACGAGGAGCGCCTCACGTTCCGCCGCTTCGGCGTCGCGGCGCAGAATCGCCTGCGCAACTATCCGTGGCCGGGGAACATGAGCGAGCTGCGCAACCTCGTCCACCGGCTGCTGCTGCTCGGCGGCGAGGAGGAGATCCGGCTCGAGGAGATCGAGCGCGAGCTCGCGACCCACCTCGCGCAGGACGAGCCGCTCGTGAAGCAGGACCTGCTGGCCCTGCCGCTGCGCGAGGCGCGCGAGGCGTTCGAACGAGCCTACCTGCAGCAGCAGCTGCTGCTGTGCAACGGCAAGGTCGGCCAGCTCGCCAAGCGCGTCGGCATGGAGCGCACGCACCTGTACCGCAAGCTGCGCTCGCTGGGCGTGGACTTCCGGCAGGGCGTGGACGATTGAGCACCGCCGCGCCGGAACATCCGCCCGCACGCCGGGCGGCGCTCGTGTTCATCCTCGCGAACGTCGTCATGGACGTCCTGGCGTTCGGCATCGTCGTGCCGGTGCTGCCCAAGCTGATCGAGGCCTTCCAGGGCGGCAATACCGCGCTCGCGGCACTGACCTACGGCGTGTTCGCGACGGCTTGGGCGCTGATGCAGTTCCTGTTCTCGCCGCTCGCCGGCGTACTGTCGGATCGGTTCGGCCGCCGGCCGGTGCTGCTGATCTCGCTGACCGGGCTCGGCCTCGACTACCTGCTGATGGCACTGGCGCCAACGCTGACGTGGCTGTTCATCGGCCGGGTGATCTCCGGCATCACGGCGGCCACCTACTCGACCGCCTCGGCGTACATCGCCGATGTCACGCCGCCGGAGAAGCGCGCGCAGGCGTTCGGCTATGTCGGCGCAGCGTGGGGCTTCGGTTTCGTGTTCGGGCCGGCGCTCGCCGCCCTGCTGAGCCCCATCCATCCACGGCTGCCGTTCTACGTCGCGGCCGCGCTGACGCTCGCGAACGCCGCCTACGGCTGGATCGTGCTGCCGGAGTCGCTGCCGGCCGACCGGCGCAGCCCGTTCAGCTGGAAGCGCGCCAATCCGATGGGCTCGCTGATGCTGATCCGTGCGCGGCGGGGACTTGCGGGCCTGTTCACGATGCAGGTGCTGCGTCGCCTGGCGCACTATTCGCTGCCGAGCGTGTTCGTGCTGTACGCGGGCTATCGCTACGGCTGGGACAACCGCCATGTCGGCTGGACGCTCGCGTTCATCGGCGTGTGCACGGCGATCGTGCAGGGCGGGTTGGTCGGTCCGGTCGTGCGCCGCATCGGCGAGCGGCGCGCGGCGCTGATCGGCCTCGCCGCGGAGACGACGAGCTACCTCGGCTACGCCTTCGCGCCCACCGGCATGATGTTCATCTGCGCGATCCCGATCGGCGCGCTCGCCGGCCTGTACAGCGCGGCCGCGGATTCCCTGCTGACGCAGCGCGTGTCGCCCGCGGAGCAGGGCGAGCTGCAGGGCGCGGCGTCGAGCCTGATGGGGCTCGTGGGGCTCGCGGGGCCCGGCCTGTTCACGGCGAGCTTCGCGTTCGCGATCACGCCGGCCTGGAACCACGGCGTGCACCTGCCGGGCGCGCCGTTCGTGATCGCGGGGCTGATGACGGCGACGTCGCTGTCGATCGCCTTCCGGGTGGCGCGGACCATCCGCCCCGTCAGCGCCTGAGGGTCAGTCGCCGCCGACGCTGATCAGGGTCGCGTCGATCTCCGCCTGGCGCAGGCGCGTGCGGACGCGGTTGAGCGCATCGAGGTCCGTATACGGGCCGATCCGCACCCGATGCCAGACGTCGGTGTCGATGCTCACCTTCTGGAGCTTCGACTCGATGCCGGCGAACGCGAGCTTGGCACGGACCTTGTCGGCCTCGCCCTCGCTGCGAAACGAACCGGCCTGGAGATAGTAGGTGCCCGGGCGCGTGACCGGCGGCGCGTGGACGTCGTGGTGGACGTCCTTTTCCTTCTTCTCCTGAATGACCACTTCGGTGTGTTTCAGGACGTCCGGGAAGTCGATCGAGATGCCCGGATCGCTGGCGGGCTTCTCGACGGGCTCGTCGGCCTGCGAGGCCGGCGCCTTCTTCTGCTTCGCGACCGCCTGCTCGCCCTGCAGGCGCGACTTGTACTGCCAGACGCCGGCCGCCACCACGAGCCCGATGCCAAGACCGATCGCGAGGCCGGTCCATCCGGAGAAACCCGCCGAAGCGCGCGGCCGGCGCATCGCGCCCTTCCGGTAGTCGCGCATCGTCACATCGTGTCCGGGGCGGACACGCCGAGCAGCGCCAGGCCGTTCCTGATCACCTGCCGCGCCGCCTGGAACAGGGTCAGGCGCGCGTCGCGGGTCGCCTCGTCGTCGACGATCACGCGGTGCGCGGCGTTCTCGTTGCCGGCCGCATAGGCGCCGTGCACCTCGCCTGCGAGCTCGCGCAGGTAGTTGACGAGCGTGTGCGGCGAGCGCGTCGCGGCCGCGGTGGCGATGACTTCCGGATACCGGGTGATCGCCACCATCAGCTTGCGCTCGTGGGGCTCGACGAGGCGATCGAGGCTCGAGCGGCCGCGCTCGGCATCGTGCGCGAGGCCGCGCTCGGCGAGCTGGCGCAGGACGCTGGCGACGCGGGCATGCGCGTACTGGATGTAGAACACGGGGTTTTCGCTCGTGCGGCTCTTGGCGAGCTCGAGGTCGAAGTCGAGGTTCTGGTCATGCGAGCGCATCACGAAGTAGAACCGGCACGCGTCGTTGCCGACCTCGTGCCTGAGCTGGCGCAGGGTTACGAAATTGCCCTCACGCTTGCCCATCGCGACCTTCTCGCCGCCCCGATAGAGGCTCACGAGCTGCAGCAGCGGCACCTCGAGCGAATCCGGCGGCTCGCCCATGGCGGCAAGGCCGCCACGCACGCGCGCGACGTAGCCGTGGTGATCGGCGCCGAGCACGTCGATCAGCCGGTCGAAGCCGCGCAGTCGCTTGTCGAGGTGGTAGGCGATGTCGGACGCGAAGTACGTGCGCACGCCGTTCTCGCGTTCGACCACGCGATCCTCGTCGTCGCCGAATTCGGAGGCGCGGAACCACAGCGCACCGTCCTTGCGGTAGGTGTGGCCGTTCGCGGCGAGGCGCTTCAGCGCCTCGTCGATCGCGCCGCTCGTGGTGAGCGAGCGCTCGGAGAACCAGCGGTCGAAGGTGACGCCCATCTCCGCCAGGTCGCTGCGGATGTCCGCGACCATGCCGAGCAGCGCGTGGTCGACGACCTTGCGGAACCCCTCCTCGCCGAGCAGGTCGCGTGCGCGTGCGATGATCGCGTCGGTGTAGAGCTCCTTGTCGCCGCCCTCCGGCTCGTCCTTGGGCAGGCCCTCGCGCACCGCGGCCGCGCCCTGGCGCAGCTTGTGGCTGTACTCCGCCTCGAGCGAAGCGGCGATCGGCATCAGATATTCGCCCTTGTAGCCGTTGGCCGGGAACGGTACGTCCTCGCCGAGGCGCTCGAGGTAGCGAAGCCAGACGCTGACCGCGAGGATGTCGACCTGCCGACCCGCGTCGTTGATGTAGAACTCGCGGTGCACCGAGTGTCCGGTGGCGGTCAGCAGGTTCGTGAGCGCGGCGCCGTACGCCGCATGCCGGCCGTGGCCGACATGCAGGGGCCCCGTCGGGTTCGCCGAGACGAACTCGAGCAGCACCTTCTCGCCGCTGCCCGGCGCGGACTGCCCGTACGCGGTGCCCTTGTCGAGGATCGAGGCGACCTCGGCGTGGTACGCGGCACTCGTCAGGTGGAAGTTGATGAAGCCGGGGCCGGCGATTTCGACCCGGGCGACGGCGGGGTCGGCCGGCAGCGCGCGGATGATCGCCTCGGCGAGCGCGCGCGGGTTCTGGCGCGCCGCCTTCGCATGGCGCATCGCCACGTTGCTCGCGTAGTCGCCGTGCGCCGGGTCGCGGGTCCGGTCGACCTCGGGCCGCGCGGCACGCGCCTCGGCGCTGAGCAGGTCGGCCGGGAGGGCGGCCAGTGCCGCGCTGAGGAGTCGTTCGATCGTCGATTTCACGGGGAGATCTGCCGTCGCGAGGCCGCTTTCGGGGGGGCGAAGTCTACCGGATTCGACCCCGACGGGGAGGGGCGGGAGAGCCGGTAGGGCTCAGCTCGTCTCCAGCGGATCGACGTCGATCGACCAGCGCACGCCGCGTGCCTCGGGCAGCAGGTCGAGTTCCGGGAGCCAGCTGCCGAGCAGCCGGTGCAGCGCCGCGCGCGACGCGGATTCCAGCAGCAGCTGGGCGCGAAAGCGGCCGGCGCGACGCTCCATGGCCGCGGCGACCGGTCCGAGCAGCCGCACGCTGTCGCCGGCGGGTCCCGCGGCACGGGCGCGGGCGGCTTCGAGGAAGCCGAGCGCCGCCTCGCGCGAGGCCGCCTCGGCGCGCAGCAGCGCGAGCCGGCTGAACGGCGGCCACCCGGCGGCCGCTCGTTCCTCGAGCGCCGCGCTCGCGTAGCCGTCGTAGCCCTCGCGCAGCAGCCGGGTCAGCAGCGGGTGCTCCGGGCACGCCGTCTGGACCAGCACTTCGCCTGGACGGGAGGCCCGTCCGGCGCGACCCGCGACCTGCACGATGCTCTGCGCGAGGCGTTCGCTGGCGCGGAAGTCGCTGCCGAACAGGCCCTGGTCGGCGTTCAGGACGACGACCAGGGTCACGTCGGGGAAGTCGTGGCCCTTGGTCAGCATCTGCGTGCCGACGAGGATGCGCGCCTCTCCCGAGTGCACGCGCTCGAGCGCCGCCTCGATCTCGCCGCGGCTCTGGATCGTGTCGCGGTCGATGCGCACCACCGGCACGCCGGGGAAGAACTCGTCGAGCGCGTCCTCGACGCGCTCCGTGCCCTGGCCGACCGGGCGCAGTTCGGCGCCGCACTGCGGGCACGCATACGGCACGGGCTCCTGCATCCCGCAGTGGTGGCAGATCAGTCGCGATCGCTTCATGTGCACCGTCATGCGCGCATCGCACGCGCTGCACGGGGCGGCCCAGCTGCAGGTCGGGCAGAACAGCAGCGGCGCGTAGCCGCGACGGTTGAGGTACAGCAGCACCTGGCCGCCGGCGGCGAGGTGGCGTTGCATCGCGAGCACGCTCGGGGTCGCGATGCCCTGGCGCTCCTCGTGCAGGCGCAGGTCCACGATGGCGGTGCGCGGTGTCACTGCGGCGCCCGCGCGTTCCGGGAGTCGCAGGCGCCGGTAGCGGCCGACGTCCGCCTGCTGCAGCGTCTCGAGCGACGGGGTCGCGGAACCGAGCACGACGGGGATGCCGTGGCGCTGCCCGCGCAGCACCGCGAGGTCTCGTGCCGAGTAGCGGAAGCCCTCCTGCTGCTTGTAAGAGGCGTCGTGTTCCTCGTCGACGACGATGATGCCGGGGCGCGCCAGCGGCACGAACACGGCGGAGCGCGTGCCGATGACGATCGGCGCCGCGCCGCTCCTCGCGAGTCGCCACATGTCGAGGCGCTCGCTGTCGGTGAGGCCGGAATGGAGCACGGCGAGCGGCACGGGAAAGCGCGCCGCGAAGCGCGACACGGCCTGCGGCGTCAGTGCGATCTCGGGGACGAGGACGAGCGCCTGCTCGCCGCGCTTGAGCACCTCGGCGATGCTGCGCAGGTACACCTCGGTCTTGCCGCTGCCCGTGACGCCGTGCAGCAGGAACGGCGCGAACGTGCCGAGCC
Organism: uncultured Pseudomonadota bacterium; assembly: GCA_903884235.1. Taxonomy (GTDB): domain Bacteria; phylum Pseudomonadota; class Gammaproteobacteria; order Steroidobacterales; family Steroidobacteraceae; genus CAIKZZ01. Next base: position 223,801 of record CAISEB010000012.1, on the reverse strand, counting down.
CGGCGCCGATCGCGGCCACCGCTTCGGCCTGCGCCCCGGTGAGCACGGGTCCCGGCGCCGCGTCGCCGCGTGGCGGCGGCGCGGCGTCCGGTTCGACCTCGCATGATTCCACCCAGCCCTTCTGGGCGAACCCCTTCATCGCGGCGCGGGCGCCATCGCCGAGCTCGGCCAGCGCCGATGCGCTGAGCGGACCCGCGTCGAGACGGATCGCGACTGCCTTCTGGCGAGCGCCGAGGCGCGTGCCAGTGGCCGCGGTGGCCGCGTCGGCGCGCCACTGCCAGTACGTCTCGCGGGCAAGCAGGGACCGGCCGGTGCGCAGCAGGATCGGGAGGGCCGCCGCGAGCGCCTCGCCCGGTGGGTGGTGGTAGTAGTCCGCGGCCCAGCGTACGAGGTCGAACGTCACCGGATCGAGCGCCGGTTCCACGTCGAGGACGGCCCGCGCCGCCCGCAGGCGGCTGGTGGGCAACGACGAGCCGGCGGCGACCTCCACGAGCACCCCGATCAGCGTCCGGGGCCCGAACGGCACCTCGACGCGGACGCCCGGGCGCAGTCCCGCGACCGCGACGCCGTCGGGTGGCAGGTAGTCGTACAGGCGACGGAGCGGCACGTCCAGGGCGATCCTGAGCACCGCTCCGACGTGGGTCGGGGTCGATTTATTATGCAATTAGTATCAATGGGTTACGCGTGATTTCGGGTCGGCCCTGCGCCGCTGCGGGGCGAACGGGGTCAACGACCCGGACCAGCCCACGTTATACCGGCGAGGGCGCGACACGGCCAGCGGGCTCCCGGGCGCCAGATGAATCGAACTTCACCTCGCCGCGGATGCGCCGATGACCGCCTCTGTTACCCTGCCGCGCGTTGGTTGCTTCGAGGCGGATCGCCCCGCCCGGGCGCTCGCGCGGGAGGAACATCTGGACAGCACACGAGAGCTCGAGGCGTTCCTCAAGGACGTCGAGCGGCGCGCCTTGCGCATCGCAGAGATCGCGCTGCGCAACACCGAGGATGCGCTCGACGTGGTGCAGGAGTCGATGATCCAGCTCGCCCGCAGCTACGGCGCCCGGCCTTCCAGCGAGTGGAAGCCGCTGTTCTACAGGATCCTGCAGAACCGCATCCGCGACTGGCAGCGTCGCCGCCGGACCCGGTCGCGCGTGTTCGCCTGGTGGACGGGGGGCATCGCCGAGGACGACGAGGCGCCGGACGCGATCGAATCCACGGCCACGTCCGACGCCGGACCCGACGCGAGGCTCGAGCACTCCGAGGCGATGGCGTCGCTGGAGGCGGCGCTTGCGCAACTGCCGGGACGCCAGCAGCAGGCATTCCTGCTGCGCACCATCGAGGGGCTCGACGTGGCCGCGACGGCGGCGGCGATGGGCTGTTCAGAGGGTAGCGTGAAGACGCATTATTTCAGGGCGCTGCAGACGCTGCGCGCGAGGCTCGGGGAGCACTGGCCATGAGCGGCGACGAGGAATTCGAGACGCGGTGCCGAGAGGCGCTCGCGGCGAGCGTCGAGGCGGTCGACGGCCATGCGCGGTCGCGCCTGAACCGCGCGCGACAGGTCGCGCTTGGCGCTGCGCGCGAGCAGGGCGACACGCGGCCGTTCCGGATCCCGGGCCTGTGGCTGCCGGGGGGCGTGCTGGCGACCGCCGCGGTGCTCGCGCTCGCCGTCTGGGTCGCCCGCCCGGTCGCGCCGCACGCGCCGCTCGCGGAGGCGAGCCCGCTCGAGGACGCCGAGATGCTGTCGTCGAGCGATGGTCCGGAGCTGTATGCGGACGACGCCGATTTCTACGACTGGGCCGGCAGCGACGCGTCCGGTGGTACGGGCTGAGCATGCGCGCCATGCTGCGTTCGGGGCTGGTCGTCGCGGGCTGGTGCGCCTTGCAGGCCGCCGCAGCGGCGGCCGAGCCACCGCCCGCGCCCGTGCCGGACGCCGAGTTCCTTGAATTCCTCGGCAATGGCGATGATGCGGATGCCGATCTCAAGCAGTTCCTGGCGAAGCGCGAGCACGCCGTGAAGCAGGACGACGCCAAGGCCGCGACGACGCGCGGGAGCGAGAAGCCATGATGCCGATGTCCCTGACGACATTGCGACGCGCCAGCCGTGTAGCGCTGTGCCTGTTCGCCCTCACCTGCGCCGCCCACGCGGTGCGCGCGGACGAGCCCGCGGGCGTGTCCTGGTCGGCGCTGTCGCCGCCACAGCAGCAGGTGCTGCACTCCTTCGAGGAGCGCTGGAGCCAGTTGCCGCCGGACCGCCAGGCGGCACTCGCCAACGGCAGCGGCCGCTGGCTGGCGATGACGCCCGAGCAGCGTTCCCAGGCCCAGGATCGCTTCCAGCGCTGGCATGCGTTGCCGCCGGCGCAGCGCGAACAGATGCGCGAGCGGTGGCGGCAGTTCCGGGCGTTGCCGCCGGAGCAGCAGCAGCGGATCCGGCAGCACTTCGACCGGTTCCGGGCGCTGCCGCCCGAACGCCGCGAGCAGTTGCGCGACCGCTGGCGGCAGATGACGCCCGAGCAGCGCCAGAACCTGCGCGAACGCGCCCGGCCGCATCACGGTCACGACTGATCCGGGAGTCGGACCCCGGGCGCCGCGAGCGCCCAGCGGCTACACTTCCGCGCTGGAACGTCGCCCGGTACCGGCCGGGCGCCCTTGCGCCGGGAGCTGCCGATGCCGCCGAAGAACACCGCCCCGCTCGACCCTCGACTGCCGGTCGCCATTGCGAGCCTGCTGCTCGCCAGCCTGGTCGCCGCCTCGGCCGCCGCGCAGGGCGAGCCGACGATGGAGCCGATCGACAACACCGCGGATGCGTTCGTCTCGTTGTTCAACGGGACGTGCGTGAAGTACTACGGCTCGCCCGACAAGCTGCAGGGCGACCTCGAGAGCCGCAAGGTGCCCCTGGTCGACGAGGCGCATCGCTCGCCGTTCCTGCACGAGCAGCCCGGCGAGGCCTGGTCCCTGAGCAACGAGAAGGGCGACTTCGTGATCGCGCTGCGCAAGACCGGCAGCTGCTCGGTGTTCGCGCGGCGCGCGAAGGATGTCGACGTGCAGCTGCTGTTCGCCTCGCTCGTGCAGCGGATCCAGGTGCCGGGTGCGCCCATGGAGAAGATCGCCGACAAGCGTGACTCGTCGGCGGCGGGCGAGACGCACTACGTGGCCTACGCGCAGCAGCGCCCGACGCCGGGTCCCTATGCGCGATTCAGCCTGACGACGACCCCCTCCGAGAAGGTGGCGATCCAGGCGGTCGCGACGGTGTCGACGGCCGAGAAGAAGTAGCGGCGGACACGCGCGCGATGGCGCCCGCCGACTGGCTGCGCTTCGCGGTCCCGCTTGCCGCGGTCGCCGGCGCGATCGCGCTGTTGATCGCCTTCCGTTCGATCAGCCGTCACTGGGTGCCTCACTGGGCCGCGTTGCGTGCCCAGCCCCGCTGGCTGCGTTGGGTCGCCGCCGTCGCGCTCGCGTGGATCGGGTTTCGTCTCGCGCGTGCCGGCTTGCGGCCGCTGCTCGTGTTCGTCGCGGTGCTGGTCGTCGCCGGGCTGTGGGGCGAGATCGCGTTGCGGACGCGCCGCTGAACGGCGCCGCCACGGGCTTGCCTGCGCCACGGCGCAGATGTCGAGCCCCGCGTCCGCGTCGACCGCGAAAAATATTGACGATGCGCCGCGCAAGTTCATACTTGGCGCCAACGCAGCACCCGCCAGAGGTCAGCCCATGAGGGACGAGATGGATTACCCGTCGGCCCATGCAGGCCTCGCTGTTCCGGTGCCTCCCTCGCTCGCCGCCACCGCCATCCTCGACGAGGACGTTCGCGCCTGGTTCCTCGAGCGCGCGGGCCTTGCTGGCGAGGCCGGCCTTGGCGCGCTCGTGAACAGCGTGCTGCGCGAGCACATCCGCCGTTCGGGCGAGCCGCTGGAGCGCACGCTGCGGCGCGTGCTGCGCGAGGAACTGCGCAAGGTCGGATAGGCCGGTCGCGTCCGCGCCGCGCTCGCGTCGGACCCCGGCCGGCGCGACAATCTCCCCATGACTTCCGTTGATTCCCACCGGCGCGCCTGGTTCGGTGGCGCCCTCGCGCCGTTCGGCGCCCCCGTGTTCCGCAAGCTCTGGCTCGCCAGCCTCGGCTCCAACTTCGGCACGCTGATCCAGACCGTCGGCGCCGCGTGGCTGATGACGACGCTGGTGCACTCGTCCGACATGGTCGCGTTCGTGCAGGCCGCCACCGCGCTGCCGATCATGCTGCTGTCGGTGCCCGCGGGCGCCATCGCCGACATCTGGGATCGGCGCAACGTGATGCTGCTGGCGCAGGTCGTCTCCGCGATCGCCGCCGCGATCATGACGCTGCTGGCGTGGCGTGGCGGGCTGAGCCCGTGGTCGCTGCTCGGGTTCACCTTCCTGCTCGGCTGTGGCAGCGCCCTGTACGGGCCGGCATGGCAGTCATCGGTCGGCGAGCAGGTGCCTGCCGCGCACATACCGGAGGCGGTGGCCCTCAATGCGCTCGGCTTCAATGTCGCGCGCACGGTGGGTCCTGCGCTCGGCGGTGCGATCGTCGCCGCGGCCGGGGCGCAGGCGGCGTTCCTCGTCAACACCTGCTCGTACCTCGGGCTGATCATCGTGCTCGCCGCGTGGCGCCGGCCGCGCGCGTTGCCGGCGCTGCCGCCCGAGAGCATCGGCGCCGCGATCGGAGCAGGCATTCGCTACGCGCGCCTGTCGCCGGCCATGCGCACGGTGCTGGTGCGCAGCACCGTGTTCGGGTTCCTGTCGAGCAGCCTCTGGGCGACCGTGCCACTGATCGCCCGTGACCGACTCGGCGGCGGACCGCTGACCTACGGCCTGCTGCTCGGCGCGTTCGGATCCGGCGCCGTGCTCGCGGCACTCGCGAGCACGGGCCTGCGGCGTCATCACGGCAACGACGCGGTCGCAACGACCGCCGCGGTCGTGTTCGGACTCGGCACCTGCGGGATGGCGCTGTCGACGTCGTTGTGGCTGTCCGTGCCGGCGATGATCGCCGCCGGCGGTGCCTGGGTGCTGTCGTTCTCGACCTTCAACGTCGTCACGCAGATGTCCTCGCCGCGCTGGGTCGTCGGTCGGACGCTCGCCTTCTACCAGACGGGCGTGTTCGGTGGCATCGCGGCCGGTGCCTGGGCGTTCGGCACGTGCGCCGAGTACGTCGGCCTGGAGGCGGGCCTGCTGCTCGGCGGGCTCGCGCTGCTCGGCACGGGCCTCGTGGCGCGGCGCTGGCCGCTGCACGCAGCCGCCCACGCCGACGTCGGCCCGCCGGTCGCCGGCGGCATCGGTCCGGTCGACCTGCCGATCGATCCCGACGCCGGTCCGATCGTGATCTCGGTGGAGTACCGGGTCGCGCCCGAGGACGAGGCCGCGTTCGTCGAGGTCGCGCACGAGCTCGGCCGGACACGCCGGCGCGACGGCGCCCGCCGCTGGTCGCTGATGCAGGATCTCGGCGACGCCGGACGGTTCATCGAGCGCTACCAGGCGGTGACCTGGGTCGAGCACCTGCGGCAGGTGCAACGGGCGACCGCCGCGGACGACGGCGTCCGGGACCGGGTCCATGCCCTGCACCGGGGTGACGAGCCGCCCCGGGTCCGATACCTGCTGGCGCGGGCGCCGGAGGACGTGCACGAGGGCTTCGCCGCCCGCCTCGTGCCGCCGGCACGCCACGAGCACCATCGCCACGAGGCGGCAGCCGCCCCCCTGCACCGCCATGGGGCGACGCGCACCCCTCCGAAGCACTAAACTAGGGGGCTTACCGCCCGGTCGCCGGGCACCTGCACCAGGATCGCAACACCCATGGGTCGTATCTTCGAGGTTCGCAAGCACGCGATGTTCGCGCGCTGGAACCGGATGGCGAAGCAGTTCCATCGCATCGCCAAGGACATCAATATCGCCGTGAAGTCCGGCGGTGCGGATCCGAACTCAAACCCCGCCCTGCGTCGCTGCGTGCAGAACGCGCGCGCGATGAACATGCCGAAGGACAAGGTCGAGGCCGCCATCAAGCGCGCCGCCGGCAAGGACGCGGCGAATTTCACCGTCGCGTTCTACGAGGGCTACGCGCCGCACGGCGTCGCCGTGCTCGTGGAGACGGCCACCGACAACCCGACCCGCACGGTCGCCAGCGTCCGCCACATCTTCACCAAGTACGGCGGCAACCTCGGCGCGACGGGCAGCGTGAGCTTCCAGTTCCGGGAGATGGGCACGTTCCGCCTCAATCCCGAGGGCCTCGACCAGGACGACCTCGAGCTCTACCTGATCGATCACGGCCTCGACGAGATGGGCGAGAGCACGGGCGAGAAGGGCGAGCCGCAGCTCGTCATCCGCTGCGCGTTCGCCGACTTCGGCAACCTGCAGAAGGCGCTCGAGGACCGCGGCATCGCGCCGCTGTCGGCGGAGCGGGAATTCGTCTGCACGACGCCGACGGAGCTTCCCGAGGAGCAGGCCAAGGAAGCCCTCGAGCTGATCGACAAGCTCGAGCAGGACGACGATGTCCAGAACGTCTTTCACACGCTCGTTTAGGGGCCCTTCCATGATACTCAGGAACCTCACGCTGCTCGCTGCCGCCCTCGCGGCGGCCGCGGCCGCCGCGCAGACCCCGCCCAAGAAGTTCGCGCAGCCGGCCAACATGCGCGAGCTCATCGCCAGCAGCAAGCCGACGGACTGGCGCGCGCTGGATCCCGAACGCACGCTGTACCTCGATCTCGCGAACGGCCGGGTCGTGATCGAGCTCGCGCCGGCCTTCGCGCCGCGGCACGTCGCGAACATCCAGAAGCTCGCGCGGGCGCACTGGTACGACGGCCTCGCGATCGTCCGCCTGCAGGACAACTTCGTCGCGCAGTGGGGTGATCCGCTGAACTCGAAGCCGGAAGTCGGCGAGAAGCGGCTGCCCGCGGAATTCACGCGCAGCGCCGTGGGCCTGCCGTTCACCCGCCTGAAGGATCCGGACACCTTCGCCAACGAGGTCGGCTTCTCGGACGGGCTGCCGGTCGCGCGCACGGCCGCCGATGGCGAGGCCTGGGCCACCCACTGCTACGGCATGGTCGGAGTCGGGCGCGACAAAGATCCGGCGACCGCGATCGGGACCGAACTCTACGTCGTGATCGGCCACTCGCCGCGCCAGCTCGACCGCAACACGGCGATCGTCGGGCGCGTCGTGTGGGGCATCGAGCTGCTGTCGTCGCTGCCGCGGGGGACCGAGGATCTCGGCTTCTACGCGCCGGAACAGCGCGTGCCCATCCAGAGCATCCGGGTCGCGACCGACGTTCCCGCCGCCGAGCGCCTGCCGCTCGAGGTCATGCGTACCGACGTCGCGGCGTTCCAGAAGCTCATCGAGCTGCGCCGCAATCGTCGCGATGCCTGGTACAAGGTGCCGGCCGGGCGCATCGACGTCTGCAACGTGCCGCTGCCGGTGCGCGAGCACGCGGAGCACCAGGCGGAGAAGGCCGAGCACAAGGCGCGCTGACCGCGCGCCGGATCAGGGCGCGATCGGCCCGGGGCCCCTGGCGAGCGCGTCGCGCAGCTGCGCGGCGCCGATCTCGCCCTCCCAGCGCGACACGACCAGCGTCGCGACCGCATTGCCGATCAGGTTCGTGACGGCCCGTGCCTCGCTCATGAAGCGGTCGATGCCGACGATCAGCGCGAGCGCGGCCACCGGTACGCTCGGTACGACGGCAAGCGTTGCTGCGAGCGTGATGAAGCCGCCGCCGGTCACTGTCGCGGCTCCCTTCGAGGACAGCATCGCGACGAACAGCAGCGAGGCCTGCTGCCCAAGGGACAGTGGCACGTCGAGCGCCTGCGCGAGGAAGAGCACCGCCAGCGACAGGTAGATGCACGTGCCGTCGAGGTTGAACGAGTACCCCGTCGGCACCACGAGGCCGACGGTCGCCCGCCGGCACCCCAGTCGTTCGAGGCGATCGATCAGCAGGGCGAGCACGCTCTCGGAGGACGACGTGCCGATGACCGTGACGATCTCCGTCCGCAGGTACGCGACCAGCCTCAGGATGCTGAAACCCGCGAGGCGGGCGACGACGCCGAGCACGATGAACACGAACAGTGCGCAGGTCAGGTAGAACACGCCCATGAAGCTGGCGAGGCGACCGATGCTGCCCCAGCCGAACTTGCCGATGGTGTAGGCCATGGCGCCAAACGCCCCGACGGGCGCGACCCACATCACCATCCCGACGATCCGGAACAACACCTGCGACGCGGATTCGATGAAGCCGACGAAGAACTGGGCGCGCTCGCCCACCATCGCGGCCCCGAATCCCGTGAGCAGCGCGACGAGCAGGACCTGCAGGATGTCCCCGGACGTCAGGGCGCCGGGAAACGTCGTCGGGATCACGTGCAGCAGGAACGCGGTGACCGACTGGTCGTGGGCCGCGGTGACGAAGCCGGCGATCGCCGTGTCGTCGAGCTTGGTGGGATCGGCGTGGAATCCGTCGCCAGGGCGGGCGAGGTTGCCGACCAGCATCCCGACCGCGAGCGCGATCGTCGACAGCACCTCGAAGTAGACGATCGCCTTCACGCCGATGCGGCCCACGCGCGGCAGGTCGCGCATGTGCGCGATGCCGAGCACGATCGTGCAGAACACGATCGGCCCGACGAGCATCCGGATCAGGTTGATGAAGCCCGTGCTGAGGGGCTGCAGGGCGACGCCCGTTGCCGGGGCCAGCGAGCCGACCAGGGTTCCCGCCGCGACCGCGACGAGGACCCAGAAGTAGAGGGAGTGCGCGAGCCGGCGCACGCGCTCAGCCGGCGCCCTGGCCGACCGCCCGGCCTGCGGCGATCATCTGCGCGCTGTGCGGTACGACGCGAGCGCCGTGCCTCGTCAGGCGGGTTGCGAACCGGGGCCTGAGCGCAACGCGCGTCTCGCCGGACGGGGTCTCGCGGGGAAGGTCGGTGAGGATTCCGGCGCTGGAAGGAGAGGCGAACATCGTGGACCTCCCGTTCAGGTCGCGTGCCGCGCGACCTCCGGATCCCTGCGCAGGCGGCGCGGAATCCGATATTGCATTTTGATTGAATGTCTTGCGTCGTTTGATTATGGCACAGCGGTCTCGTATCTTAACAGGCATGAAATTGCGGCCTACAGTACGCGGCCCGTTCAAGAGCGCAGTCCTCTCAGGAAATGCGTATGGCCGTCCGCACGTCGCGTCCGGGCTCGGCCAGGAAGTCCTGCGGACCGACGTCGCCGGCGTGCCGCTGGAGTGGATCGATTACCGCGAAGCCGTGCGCCTGTACTACATGGGCCAGGTCGCCTATACCTGCGGATCGGTCCTCTTCCGCCTGCACGGCGGCACCAATGCGCGCACCGGGCGGCAGAGCATCGTCGACGTCAGCTCGATCGTCGCGACGACGGGCCACTCGAGCAATCCCGGCACGCACCGCGCCGACTACGTTCCCCCGCTGAACAACGAGACTCTGTTCCGCCGCGATGCGTACCTGTGCATGTACTGCGGCGTGCGGTTCCCGAAGGCACTGCTGTCGCGCGACCATGTCCGGCCGTTCTGCCGCGGCGGCGAGGACGTCTGGACGAACGTCGTCACGGCGTGCCGGCGCTGCAACAACGCCAAGGCCTATCGCACGCCGGAGGAGGCCGACATGCAGTTGCTCGCGGTCCCCTTCACGCCCTCGTATCCCGAGTACATCTACCTGAAGGGCCGGCGCGTGCTCGCCGACCAGATGCAATACCTGGTTGCGCACTTCCCGAGGTCCAGCCCGCTGCACGTTCGACTGCGCGAGTGGCAGCACTGAGGCGATGCCGTCCCTGCACCTCGTCGATGCGAGCTTCTTCGTGTTTCGCGCCTACTACTCGATCCCGCCCGAGATGGCGGATGGCGATGGCAGGCCGGTCAATGCCCTCTACGGGTTCGCGCGTTTCATGTCGGACCTGCTCGAGCAGGAGCGACCCGAGTTCCTCGCCGTCGCCTTCGACGAAAGCCTGGCCGGCTCGTTCCGCAACCGCATCTATCCGGCCTACAAGGCGAACCGGGAGCCCGCGCCCGAGGAGCTGAAGGAGCAGTTCCGGCGATGCCGCGAACTGTGCCGGCACCTCGGCGTGGCGGAGTACTCCAGCCCCGAGTACGAGGCCGACGACATCATCGGCACGATCGCCGCACGGCTGCGCCGCGCCGGCTTCCGGTCGACGCTCGTCACGCGCGACAAGGACCTCGCGCAGCTGATCCACGAAGGCGACGAGTTCTGGGACTACATGGCATCGGTGCGCTACGCCTACGCCGACATCGCCGAGCGCTTCGGCGTCCGCCCGGAGCGGATGGCCGACTACCTCGCGCTGACGGGTGATGCGGTCGACAACATCCCCGGAGTCCCGGGCGTGGGCCCGAAGACGGCGGCCGCGCTGTTGGCCGAATTCGAGTCGCTGGACCACCTCTACAAAGACCTGGAACGCGTCGCGACGTTGCCGATCCGCGGCGCCGCGCGAGTCGCCGCGAGGCTCGCCGAGCACAGGCCGGCAGCCTACCTTGCCCGTGAACTGACGCGCATCGCCTGCGACATGCCGCTGGAGGTCAGCGCCAACCAGCTGCGCCGCCGCCCGCCGGACCTCGCGATGCTGGGCGGCTTCTACGATGCCGCCGGCTTCGGTCCGATGCTCCGTCTGCAGGCCGAGCGCATCCACCGCCAACTCGCCGCCTGACCCTCAGCGGTCCCCGAGCGTCTCGTCCACGGCGCCGGCGACGAGTCGTGCCGTCAGTCGCTGGCGCCAGCCGACCGGCGCGGCGAGCCCCATGCGCTCGAGGTAGGGCCGCAGCTCGTCCGAGGCCGCACTCGCGCCGACCGCGGCCGCGAACGCACGCAGCCTCCCGGATGGCGAGGCGATCCGTGCCTTCAGGCGCTGCAGCGCCTTCGCCAGCACGATCTCCTCGGCCGTGAAGTCGGTGCCGAACGGGTACTCCGAGAACAGGCCCTGGGCACGCAGCGGCGCCAGCGCCGCCGCGATCTTCCCCGGCAGGTTGTGGCGACGCGCGTCGGGGATGAGGTAGTCCGCCTCGATCTTGCCGGCGCGCTTGGCCGCGAGCAGCAGGTCCTCCTGGAAGCGCGAATCCGCGATGCCGACCAGCGCGGCCACGCAGTCCCGGTCGGTCCGGCCACGCAGGTCCGCGATGCCGTACTCGGTGACGACGACGTCGCGCAGGTGGCGCGGAATCGTCACGTGTCCGTAGTTCCACGGCAGGTTCGACGTCGTGATCCCGCCGTGCGTGCGGGTGCTGCGCAGGAGCAGGATCGAGCGCGCACCCGGCAACTGGTGCGCCATCGCCACGAAGTTGTACTGGCCGCCGACGCCGCTGACGACCTGTCCGGATTCGAGGCCGTCGGAGACCGCGGCGCCGAGGCCCGTCACCATCATGGTCGTGTTGATGAAGCGTGCGTGGCTGCGCTGCGCGATCTTGAGGTCCTGGTCCGGCCCGTACAGGTCGTTCGTGAAGCTGATGCGCGTCATGTCGAAGCGCTGACGGTCGTCCTCGGGCAGCTCGCGCAGCGCGCCGTAGAAGCCGCGCGGCCCGAGCAGGAACCCCGCGTGCAGCACGCGTCCGCCATCGAGCCGCCGCGCCAGGCACCGCTCGGCGATCGCCGCGCGCGCCTCGGCCGTGCCGAAGCGGGCTTCGAGCCTCGCGCCATCCGGCGCCACCAGCACGCCTCGCCCGGCGAGCCTCGTGCCGGGCAGGAACAGCCCGGCGCGCAGCAGTCCACGGAAGTCGGGGTCCTCCAGCCAGTCCACGCCGGCCCGCGCGAGCGCGACCAGGACTTCGACGTCGACGCGTTCGGTGATGGCGCCGGCGTCGAGCAGCCGCTGCAGCGTCGCGTGCGGATAGACGCGGCGCGACAGGATCCCATTGCGGTACAGCTCGAGGAAGCCGTCGATGAACATCTCGGTGCAGGCGTACAGCCCGCGTTCGAACGGCGCCAGCCCGCCGACGTCGTCGATCTGCGCGGCGTCGCGTGCGGCGACGCCCGTCGCGCCGAGCGCAGCGCGGAACACGTCGTTGCGCTGCTGGCGCAGCTGCAGTGCGTAGACGCACGCCTCGCCGAGTTCGCCGATGCCGAGCTGCAGCGTTCCGCCATCGCGGACCAGCGCCGCGGCATTGAGGCCGAGCGCGTGTTCGACGTCGTGGATCGCGAGGTTCGGTGGCGAGTACGGATCGTGCTCGTAGCGGGCATGATCGAGCAGCAGGTCGAAGCGATCGGGTGGCAGCACCGCATCGCCGAGCATGAACGGCATGCGCCTGTTGACCGCGCCGATCGCCACGACCGGCGTGCCCGCAGCGCGCACGCTCGCGAGGTGCGCGAGCAGGTCGAGCGACAGGTCGGGGTTGGTGCTGAGGCTGAGTTCCTCGCGCCCGCCGCTCGTCCGCGTCGCGACCTGCTGCGCGAGGACGTTGACCCCGAGCGTCACCAGCTCCTGCACGACCTGGGAGTAGTTGATGCTGAGGTAGTCCCGCTGCGCCGAGGCGACGCCGAGCCAGGCGCCCGCCTGCACGTAGAACTCGCGGATGCGGATGTTGGCAGGCAGCTTGCCCGAGCGTGCGGCGCGGACGTATTCGAGGTCCGGGTAGTCGCCGAACACGCGCTCGACCATGGGCCCCATGAATCTCCGCTCGAGGTCGTCGTGACCGACCGGGCGGTTCAGCGAAAGGGCCGTGACGATGGTCAGGTGTAGCGACGGATCGCGCGCGACGCGGCGGTAGAACTCGTTGAGTACGGCGTTGGGCTTGCCGATCGCGAGCGGCGTCGCGAGGACGATGTGCTTGCCGATGCGGCGCAGTGCCGCATCGACGCACTCGCCGACATCGTCGTGGCGTTCCGGTAGCGGCGTGTTCATCGCGTCGTTCCGTCCCTCATCCCGTCGCGCCTCGCGAGCGTCACCCCGACCATGAGCTGGACCTGATGGTAGACGATCAGCGGCAGCACGATGAAGCCGAGCGCCGAGGCGCCGCCGAACAGCACCCGGGCGACCGCGAGGCCATTGGCGAGGCTCTTCTGGGAGCCACAGTAGAACGCGGTGATGGCGTCCTCCCGCGACAGGCGCAGCAGGCGCGACGCCACCTTCAGGAACAGGCTGACGATGGCGAACAGCACGACCGCGAACAGCACGACCCGCAGCACGACCCCGCCCGCACCCTGCCGCCAGACCCCGCCGAGGATCGAATCCGAGAACGCCCCGTAGACGATCAGGATGATCGAGCCGCGATCGACGATGCCCACCAGGCGGCGATGGCGGCCGAGCCAGCCGCCCACGAGCGGCCGGGCGAGCTGGCCGGCGAGCAGCGGCAGCAGCACCCTCAGGGCGACATCGCCGATCGCCGTCGGCAGCGAGAAGCCGAGCCCCGCCCGGTCCGCCACGAGCCCGACGTAGAGCGGCGTGAGCACCACCCCGAGCACGCCCGACAGGGCCGCGTTGAGCAGCGCCGCCGCGACGTTGCCGCGCGCCACGGCGGTCATCGCGACGCACGAGGAGATCGTCGAGGACACCGCGCACAGGAAGAAGAAGCCGAGCGCCAGTCCGCCCGGCAGCGCAGGCCCGGCGATGGCGAGCAGCAGTGCGCCGAGCAGCGGGAACACGCCATAGGTCGTCGCCTGGACGAGGACATGCACCCGCACCGCGCGCACGCCGTCGGCGAGCGTGGCGAGCGGCATGGCCGCGCCGTGCAGGAAGAACACGAGGCTGATGAAGAACGAATTGACCGGCCCGATGTAGAGCGGACCGTCGTGGCTGCCGAGGCGCGGCGCGGCGATCGCCGCCGCGATCGCGCCGAGCATCGCGAGCAGGAAGCCGTCGATGGGCAGGCGCTTGAGGGTCATGCGTGCCCCGGGGTCGACGGCGCGCTACGCTCGGGGCCCGGGCGGTCGGGATGGGGCGGGGGAATCATCGGGTGGGCGGGCGGGATCCTGCGAAGTCGCCGGAGTCTAGCAGCGCGCGCTGGGGCGCCGCTGTGCTTGGCCTGCTCGCGCTCGCCGCCTGCTCGCGACCGCCCCGTCCCGCGGTGGCGGCCGCGGCGCTGCCGCCTGCACCGGCCGGCGGCCCCTGCCTGCGCCTCGACGCCGCGCACTCGGACGTGCGCGTGCTGGTCTACCGCGCCGGGCCGCTCGCGCAGCTCGGCCACAATCATGTGCTGGTCGCCCACGCCCTGGCCGGCGAGCTGTGCGCCGGGCGCTTCGCGCTGACGGTGCCGGTCGCCGCGCTCGCCGTGGATCCGGCGGCGGCGCGGGCCGAGGAGGGCGTGGACTTCGCGACCGTGCCAAGCGCCGCCGACGTGGCGGGGACCCGCGAGCACCTGCTCGGGGCCAGCCAGCTCGGGGCGGACGCATGGCCGGTGATCCGGGTGAGCGGCACGCTACCCGCCGGTGCCGGCCCCGTGGCCGTGGCCGCGCGGCTCGAGGTGCGCGGCATCCTCGCGAACGTCGCGGTGCCGACATCGATCACGGTCGATCCCGAGGGTCGGATGGTCGTCGCCGGCGGGTTCGAGCTGGCGCAGACATCGCTCGGGCTCGTGCCTTACAGTGTGGCCCTGGGCGCGCTGCGTGTGCGCGACGAGGTCGCGGTCCGCTTTCGACTGGTCGCCGTACAGGACGGCGATCCGCCGATGGCCCGGCCATGAAATCCAATGGATTGAGGGAGTTAGGCCGTGCCGCAGGACCGTCCGTATTTACCCGGTGGCGACTCGCGTAACGGACCCGGTACGGTCGCTCCATGAACGCCCTGTCCACCACGACGATCTTCGACGCCGACCTCGTCCGCCGCTACGACGGCCCGGGTCCGCGCTACACCTCCTATCCGACGGCCGTGCAGTTCCATGCCGGCTTCGGCACGGCCGAGTACGAGGCCGCCGCGCGCGAGAGCAACAGCCGCGACCCGAAGCCGCTGTCGATCTACGTGCACGTGCCGTTCTGCGAGAGCCCGTGCTTCTACTGCGGATGCAACAAGGTCATCACGCGTGACCACGAGCGCGCGAAGCCCTACCTCGAGCGCCTGTTCCTCGAGATCGACCGCCAGGGCGCGCTATTCGACAAGTCGCGCGCGGTCGACCAGCTGCACTTCGGTGGCGGCACGCCGACCTTCTTCAGCGACGAGGAACTCGCCGCGGTCTTCGCGAAGATGCGCGAGAACTTCACGCTGCGTGACGATCCGGGCCGCGAGTACTCGATCGAGATCGACCCGCGCACCGTGTCGGTCGAGCGCCTCGAGGTGCTCGCGAAGCTCGGCTTCAACCGGGTCAGCCTCGGCGTGCAGGACTTCGATCCGGACGTCCAGGTCGCCGTGAACCGGGTGCAGTCGCCCGAGGAGACGCTCGCGCTGATCGCCAAGACGCGCGATCCGGCGCTGCAGATCGATTCGGTCAGCATCGACCTGATCTACGGCCTGCCACGCCAGAACCGCACGACGTTCGCCAAGACGCTCGAGCGCGTGATCGCAGCGCGCCCGGACCGGATCGCGGCCTACAGCTACGCGCACCTGCCGCACCTGTTCAAGCCGCAGAAGCAGATCAAGCTCGAGGACCTGATCACGCCGGCCGAGAAGCTCGGCCTGCTCGGCCTCACCGTCGAGACGCTGACCGAGGCCGGCTACGTCTACATCGGCATGGACCACTTCGCGCTGCCGACCGACGAGCTCGTGCGTGCGCAGCAGGCCGGTACGCTGCAGCGGAACTTCCAGGGCTATTCGACGCGCGCGGAGTGCGACCTGATCGCGGTCGGCGTCAGCTCGATCTCGAAGGTCGGCGACACCTACGCGCAGAACGCCAAGTCGCTGCCGGAGTACTACCGCATGATCGACGCGGGCGGCCTCGCCGTGCAGCGCGGCGTCGCGCTGGAACCCGACGACCGGCTGCGGCGCGACGTGATCCAGCAGCTGATGTGCGCGACGCGGCTCGAATTCGGGCCGATCGAGGCGCGCCACGGGGTCCGCTTCGAGGAGTATTTCGCCGCCGAGCTCGAGGCGATCGGCCCGCTCGAGAAGGATGATCTCGTCGCCCGCGAGGGGCCCTCGCTCAGGATCACCGCGCGTGGCCGCCTGCTGATGCGCAATGTCGCGATGTTGTTCGATGCGCACCTGAAGAAGGCCGCCACTGCGGGCGCCCAGCCGCGCTTCTCGCGCGTCGTCTGACCTTCAGGGCGGCGGCACGATCCAGAGGATCGTGCCGTCCGGCGACTTCAGCCACAGGTGGCGGGCGGGATCGACGGCCCGCGGCAGTCGCTTCTCCGGTTCCACGCCCGCGGTCGCGAGGTGCGCGGCCAGCGCCCCGCGATCGTCGTTGCTGAACACGAGCGCCGGCGCGTCGAAGCCGCTCGTCGCATGCAGTGCGAGGCTCAACGTGTCGCTGGTCAGGCCGACCCACGGCCACGGCTCCTCGCCCTCGGCCGCCGCCACGAACCCGAGCGTCTCCCAGTAGTCGCGCGCCGCCGCGAGGTCGCTGACCGGCAGCGCGATTTCCTCGAACCAACCGAGCGGCATGCGCGGCGTCGCGGTGGGCGTCGAGAAGGTGCGCGCCTCCAGCAGGCGCGCACCGTGCCGGTCGGGCGTCGTGAACCTCGCCTCGTGGAAGCGGTCGTCGCCGAGCGTGAGCTCGTCGAAGGCGACACCGCTCGCCTCGAGCCGCGCGACATGCGTGGCGAGGCCGGGCAGGACCCACGTCAGCCACGCCCCGTCGAGCACCGCCTCGTGCAGCCCGACCGCGATCCGACCGTCCGTGACCGCCGCGTAGCGGTGCGCCCAGACCTCGCCGTCGGTCGTCGGCGCAAACCCAAGGCGCTGGTACCACTGCCAGGATTCGAGGATCCGTGGCGCGGGAACGGACAGTTCGAGGAAGCGACCGAGCATGCCCGAGTCTAGCCCGGCGTCGCCGGTGGCGGAACGTCCATGCGCGGGCCGGCGCGCATCGCGAGCCAGGACAGCACTGCGCAGCCGCCGACGAATGCGGTGACCGGCAGCGGCGTCGTCGTCGAGGCGACCGCCATCAGTTGCACGGCAATCGCGCCGACGATCTGCTGGCTGAAGCCGAGCAGGCCCGACGCCGCCCCGGCATTGCCGGGCGCGTGCGCGACCGCGCTCGCCATGAGGTTCGGCAGCGCGAGGCCCTGCGCGAAGCCGATGACGCCCCACGGCAGGAAGATCCAGAACGGATGCCAGAGTCCCGCCAGGGCGAACAGCCAGCCCGCGACGCCGGCCAGCGCCTGCAGGGCGATGCCCCAGCCGATCATCCGCGCGACGCCGAACCGGTAGGTGTAGCGCGACACGCACCAGTTGCCGAGGAAGTAGCCGACCGAGATCATCAGGTACCAGAGGCCGTACTCGGCCGCCGAGCGACCGAGGTTCTTGAACACGTATGGGACCAGTGCGACGAACACGAAGAAGACCGTGTAGATCACGGCGCTCTGCAGCGCGATCGCGACGAACGCCCGTTCCTTCACGAGCCGGGTCGTCGCGGCCAGGATCCGACGCGCGCCGGGGCGCTCGCCCACGCGGCGCGTCTCCGGCAGCCAGCGCCACGAGGCGAGCGTGATCAGCACGCCCGACGCGAGCAGCACGCCGAACACCGACTGCCACCCGAACGCCTCGCCGAGCACGCCGCCGACCGCCGGCGCCAGCGCGTTGGCGGTGACCATGACCATCGTCAGCGTCGCGAGCTTGTGCGCCATCCGCTCGCGGGCGTAGAGGTCACTCATCGCCGCCCGCGCCACGGTGACACCGGCGCTCGTGCCGAGGGCCGCGATCACGCGACCGGCGGTGAGCATGCCGATCGAGGACGCCGCGAGCGCGACTGTGACGCCGGCGAGATAGATCCCGAGGCCGGCGAGGATCACCGGCCGCCGCCCGTAGTGGTCCGACAGCGGCCCGTACGCGAACAGCCCGATCGCGAACGCGATCAGGGGTGCGCTGACCGTCGTGCTCGCCGCGGCGACGCTGACGCCGAACGCCGAGCGTGCCAGCGGCACGACCGGCATGTAGATCGCGAGCGACACCGGGCCCGAGGCAGTGATCGCCGCGAGCAGGACGATCAGCGCGCGCTCGGACAGCGCGCGGCCGTTCAAGGCATCAGGCCGCCGACGCAGAGGTACTTCAGCTCGGTGTAGTCGAGGATGCCGTGGCGCGAGCCCTCGCGGCCGGTGCCCGACTCCTTCCAGCCGCCGAACGGCGCCTCCTCCGTGGAGATGATGCCGGTGTTGAGGCCGACGATGCCGTACTCGAGCGCCTCCGCGACGCGCCACGAGCGCGCCAGGTCGCGCGTGTAGAAGTACGCCGCGAGACCGAACTCAGTGTCGTTCGACATGCGGATCGCCTCGGCCTCGGTCTCGAACTTGAACACCGGGGCGACGGGTCCGAAGGTCTCCTCGCGCGCGACCTTCATCGCCGGGGTGACGCCGGTGAGGATGGTCGGCTCGAAGAACGTGCCACCGAGCGCATGGCGCTTGCCGCCGAGCACGATCTTCGCGCCCTTGGAGACCGCATCCTCGACATGTTCCTCGACCTTGGCCACGGCCTTGGCGTCGATCAGCGGGCCCTGTTCGGTGGGGCCGGCGAGGCCATCGCCAACGCGCAGCTTCCTGGTCGCCTCGACGAGCTTCGCGACGAAGGCGTCGTGGACGCTCGCCTGCACCAGCAGGCGGTTTGCGCAGACGCAGGTCTGTCCGGTGTTGCGATACTTGCTGGCGAGCGCGCCGACCACCGCGGCATCGAGGTCGGCGTCCTCGAAGACGATGAACGGCGCGTTGCCGCCGAGCTCGAGCGAGACCTTCTTGACGGTGCCCGCACACTGCGACATCAGCAGCTTGCCGATCTCCGTCGAGCCCGTGAACGTGATCTTCGCGACCAGCGGGTTGCTCGTCAGCTCGCCGCCGATCGCCGAGGCCTTGCCGGTCACGACGTTGAACACGCCGGGCGGGATGCCCGCCCGGATCGCGAGTTCCGCCTGCGCGAGCGCCGACAGCGGCGTCGACTCCGCCGGCTTGATGACGATGGTGCAGCCTGCGGCGAGCGCGGCGCCGGCCTTGCGGGTGATCATCGCCGCGGGGAAGTTCCAGGGCGTGATCGCGCCGACCACGCCGACCGGCTGGCGCAGCGCGAGCAGGCGCTTGTCGTTGGCGGGCGAGGGGATCACGTCGCCGTAGACCCGGCGTCCTTCCTCGCCGAACCACTCGTAGAAGGACGCGGCGTAGCCGACCTCGCCCTTGGCCTCGGCGAGCGGCTTGCCCTGCTCGGCGGTCATCAGGCGGCCGAGGTCCTCGGCGTTCGCCATCATGAGGTCCGCGAACTTGCGCAGCATCTTGCCGCGCGTCTTCGCCGGCGTCGCGGCCCAGCCAGCCATGGCCTTCTTCGCCGCTTCGATCGCGCGACGCGTCTCGCCGGCACCGCAGCGCGGCACGTGGCCGATCACCGCACCCGTCGCCGGGTTGGTGACGGGGAAGGTCGAGCCGTCGTCGGCGGCCACCCACTGGCCATCGATGAAGCACTGCTCGCGCAGCAGCGTCGGGTCCGCAAGGGTCAGGGTCGTGGTCATGCTCGTTCTCGCTGGGCTCGTGGAATGGCGCGCGGCTCGCGCGCGCCTGCTGGATCGTCGTCGGTCAGCCGACGTGACGGTGGAGGAATTCGACGCTGCGCTCGAGCGCGAGTGCCGCGCTCGGCGCGTGGAACATCGGCCGTTCGGTGCAGTTGAAGCCGTGATCGGCCGGGTACACGTGGTAGTGGCCGAGAGGGTAGGCCTTGCGGATGCGCTCGATGTCGGCCGCGGGGATCGACGCGTCGCGCTCGCCGAAGTGGAACATGGTCGGGCACTTCGGCGTGCGCTCGAGGTTCAGCGCGATCTGCGCGCCGTAGTAGCAGACGGCCGCGGACAGCGGCAGGTGGCAGGCCGCGACGTAGGCCATCGTGCCGCCCCAACAGTAGCCGACGATGCCGACCCGGCCCGCATCGGCGACGGCGTCGATCGCGGCCTTCAGGTCGAGCAGGACCTGCTCGGTCTTGCTGGCGTCCTTCAGCGCCCGGCCGGCGGGGACGTCCGTGTACGGAACGTCCGCGCGGCGCTGCAGGCGGTCGAACAGCGCCGGGGCGATCGCGACGAAGCCGGCCTCGGCATAGGTCCGGGTGACGGCCTCGATGTGGCGATTGACCCCGAAGATCTCCTGCACGACGACCACGCCACCGCGGGGCGTGCCCGCCGGCTGCGCCCGGAAGGCGTCCAGGCGATGGCCGTCGGCGGCCGCGAGTTCGATCGAATCGGTCCGGATCTGGGTCATGGCGCGCGCGAGTCCTCGGACGGCGGGGGCCGGGACCCCATTTTGCGCGAGCGCGCCCGCCGGCACCACTCCGCCGCGGCCGATCTCAGCGCCAGGGGCGGATCACCTGCTGGTCGATCGCACCGAAGACCGTGCGTCCGGCCCCGTCCAGCATCTCGATCCGGACCCGATCGCCGAAGCGCATGAACGGGGTCCGCGCCTCGCCGCCGTCGATCTGCTCCAGCATCCGGCGCTCGGCGATGCAGGCCGAGCCGCGGCTGCGATCGTAGTTGGATACGGTTCCGGAACCGACGACCGTGCCGGCGCGCAGGTTGCGGGTCTTGGCACAGTGGGCGATGAGTTGGGCGAAATCGAACGTCATGTCGGTCCCGGCATCAGGCTGGCCGAACGGCGTGCCGTTGAGCGTGCTCACGAGCGGCAGGTGGACCCGGCTGTCGCGCCAGGCCTCGCCGAGCTCGTCCGGGGTCACGGCGACCGGCGAGAACGCCGTGGCCGGCTTCGACTGGTAGAACCCGAAACCCTTGGCGAGTTCGCCCGGGATCAGGTTCCTGAGGCTCCAGTCGTTGGCCAGCATCACGAGACGGATGTCGTTGCGCTGGCGGACCTCGTCCGCGGTGGAGCCCATCGGCACGTCGCCGGTCACGACCGCGACCTCGGCCTCGAAGTCGATGCCCCAGTCCTCGCTCGCGAACGGGGCGTCGTCGGTGGGCCCGAGGAAATCGTCGCCGCCGCCCTGGTAGACGAGCGGGTCGGTCCAGAACGAGGCCGGCATCTCGGCGCCGCGCGCCTTGCGCACGAGCTCGACGTGGTTGACGTAGGCGGAGCCGTCGACCCAGTGGTAGGCGCGCGGCAGGGGCGCGGCGCAGGCCGCAGGTTCGAAGGGGAGCGCGTCCTTGGCCTGGTGGGCATCGAGTGCGGCAGCCACGTCGCGCAGGCGGGGCGCGCAGCGCGCCCAGTCGTCGAGCGCGTCCTGCAGCGTCGCGGCGATGCCGCCGGTCGGGGCGAACGACCTGAGGTCCGCATCGACGACGACCAGTCGTCCGTCACGGCCGTGGCGCAGGCTCGCAAGCTTCATCTCGATCCTCCGGTCATGGCGCTCCGCCCTTCCAGCTGTCGACGTACCCGGGCCACTCAACGCCGGCCGCGGCGTCGCCGATCTCGAGTGCGTCGCGGGTGTCGATCATCACCGCGTACTCCTCGGTCGCGGGCTTCGTCTGCACCAGCATCCGCGACAGCGCCTTGGGATGCGGTCCATGGGTGAACCCGGCCGGGTGGAAGGTGACCATACCGGGGTGGATGTTGTCGCGCGAGAAGAAGTCGCCCGCGTGGTAGAAGATCACCTCGTCGTAGTCGTCGTTGTTGTGGAAGAACGGCACCTTGAGCGCGCCCGGGTCGGTCTCGAACGGCCGCGGCACGAAGGTGCAGACGATGAAGCGACCCGCCACGAAGGTCGTGTGGGCGGACGGCGGCAGGTGGTAGCGGTGGCTCATCAGCGGGCGGATGTCGCGGACGTTGATGCGGCACACCGCGAGATCACCATGCCAACCGACGGCGTCCAGCGGGTTGAACGGGTAGTGCG
This sequence comes from uncultured Pseudomonadota bacterium, assembly GCA_903884235.1. Lineage (GTDB taxonomy): Bacteria > Pseudomonadota > Gammaproteobacteria > Steroidobacterales > Steroidobacteraceae > CAIKZZ01. Next base: position 201,985 of record CAISEB010000012.1, on the reverse strand, counting down.
CGGTCGACAGCGCCTGCCGGCTCTTGATCACCACCCGCCAGCCGGGCTCGCCTGGCGGCGCGCCGGGCGGGCCCGCGTCCTGCTGGGCACGGAACGCCTCGTCGATGGCCGGCACGTCGAGCATCGCCGGATCGAAGATCGCCTGCTGGCCGACGAGGCCCTTGTCGGGCAACAGGTACGAGGCGTTGGTCGCCTCGATGAGCAGTGCCGTCACCGCCGAAGCACATTCGAGCCGCCACATCGTGCCGCGTGGCAGGACGACGTAGTCGCCCGCCTCGACGTCGAGGTGGCCGAAATCGCAGTACAGCGCCGCGCGACCGGAGTGCACGAACAGCAGCTCGTCGCCGTCCCCGTTGCGCGCCAGGTGGTCCATCGAGGCGGCGAGCGCGAACCACCGCACCCGGCAGTGGGCGTTGTGGAGGACCGCGGCCGCGTCCCAGGGCGAGGCCATGGCCGTGCCGAGCCGGGCGAGGTCGAAGGCATGCGGTCGCAGCGGCCCTTCGAACCGGGCCCAGCCGGTCGGCGGATGGCGGTGGTGGAAGAACGCCGCCGGGCCGAAGAAGCCCTCCTTGCCCATCTCGCGCTCGTAGGTGCCCGGAGGCAGGTCGGCGTGGGCCTGGCGGCTGGCGGTGCCGGCGACGCGCGGGTACTGGATATAGCGCTTCATCCTGCGACTCCTCGGGTCGGGAGCGTCAATTTAGTTTCAAGTGAAACTAAAAGCAAGTTCGAGCGGTGCCGGTCACCGGCAGACGCTCGAAGCCGGTGCATAATCCGCCGTCCCCGCGAGGAAATCCCATGAGTACCGTCGAGACCTCCCGTTCAGGCTCCGTCGCCGTCGTGCGCTTCGGGGAACCTCCCGTCAACAGCCTCGGACTCGCAACCCGACAGGCGCTCGCCGCGGCGATCAGCGCCGCGATCGCGGATCCCGGGGTCAGCGCGATCGTGCTCGCGGGCCGGAACGGCACGTTCTCCGCCGGCGCCGACATCAAGGAATTCGCGACCGGCGGCATGATCACGGCGCCGAACCTGCACGATGTGATCGCGCTGGTCGCGGGCAGCCCGAAGCCGATCGTCGCCGCGATCGAGGGGACCTGCCTTGGCGGCGGTCTCGAGCTCGCGCTCGGTGCGCACTACCGGGTCGCGGTCGCGACCGCGAAGGTCGGGCTGCCCGAGGTCAAGCTCGGCCTGCTGCCCGGTGCCGGCGGCACGCAGCGCCTGCCGCGCCTGATCGGCGTCGAGAACGCGCTCAACGTGATCCTGTCCGGCGAGCCCGTCCCCGCGAAGCTGTTCGCCGGCAGCGCGCTCTTCGATGCGCTGGTCAACGAGGATCCGGCCGGTGCCGCGACCACGCTCGCCGCCGCGAAGGCCGGCGAGCTCGCCGGCAAGGCGCCGCCCCGCGCCCGCGATCGCAGCGCGGCGGGTCCCCTGGTCGAGCCGCTGCTCGGCTTCGCCCGCACCACGGCCGGCGCCGCCTACGCCGCGTACCCGGCGCCGCTCAAGATCATCGATGCGCTCGAGGCGGCCGCGACCCAGTCCTTCGAGGACGGCCTCGCGACCGAGCGCCAGCTGTTCGCGGAGCTGATGGTCACGCCGGTCTCGCGGGCGCTCAGGCACGCGTTCTTCGCCGAGCGTGCCGCCTCGAAGATCCCGGACGTGCCGGAGTCGACGCCGGTGCGCCCGATCGCCTCGGCGGCCATCATCGGCGCCGGCACCATGGGCACGGGCATCGCGATCAACTTCCTGAACGCCGGCATCCCGGTGTTCCTGCTCGAGGTCGGCAAGGAGGCGCTCGACAAGGGCGTCGCGCGCATCGCCGACACCTACGCCGGTCAGGTCAAGAAGGGGCGCCTGAAGCCCGCCGACGCCGAGGCACGCGGCAAGCTGCTGACGCCGACCCTGTCCTATGACGACATCGGCGGCGCGGACATCGTGATCGAAGCTGTGTTCGAGGACATGGCCATCAAGGAGAAGGTGTTCACGACGCTCGACGCCGTCATGAAGCCGGGCGCGATCCTCGCCAGCAACACCTCGACGCTCGACCTCGATCGCATTGCCGCCGTCACCAAGCGGCCCGGCGATGTCGTCGGCACGCACTTCTTCAGTCCCGCCAACATCATGAAGCTGCTCGAGGTCGTGCGCGGCAAGGCGACGGCGCCGGACGTGCTGGCGACCACGATGAAGCTCGCGCGCACGCTGAAGAAGACGGCCGTCGTCTCCGGCGTCTGCGACGGGTTCATCGGCAACCGCATGCTCGAGCAGTACCTGCGCCAGGCGCTGTTCCTCGTCGACGAGGGCGCCGATCCCGCGGCGATCGATGCCGCGTGCGAGAAGTTCGGCTTCGCGATGGGCCCGTTCCGCGTCAGCGACCTCGCCGGCAACGACATCGGCTGGCATATCCGCAAGCGTCGCGCGCTCGAGCACCCGGATGTCGTCTATTCGAAGATCGCCGACAAGCTGTGCGAGCTCGGCCGCTTCGGCCAGAAGACCGGTGGTGGCTGGTACGACTACAAGCCGGGCGACCGCAACGCCTATCCATCCAAGGTCGTCGCCGACCTGATCGCCGCGCACCGCCAGGCCATCGGCGTCACGCCGCGCAAGGTCTCCTCGCGCGAAATCGTCGATCGGCTCGTGTTCGCGCTGGTCAACGAGGGTGCGCATATCCTCGCGGAGGGCATTGCGCAACGCGCCTCGGATATCGACATCGTGTACCTGACGGGCTACGGGTTCCCGGTCTTCCGCGGCGGGCCGATGTGCTACGCCGACGAGATCGGCCTGTACGCGGTCGCGCTGCGCATGCGCGAACTCGCCCGCAACCCGTACGGGGATCCCGGCTTCTGGACGCCGGCACCCCTGATCGAGCGACTGGCCGCCAGCGGCGGTTCATTCAATTCCGCCGGAGCCCGCCCATGAGTCGCGACGCCGTCATCGTTTCCACCGCCCGCACGCCGCTCGCCAAGTCGTGGCGCGGTTCGTTCAACCTCACGCACGGAGCGACGCTCGCTGGCCACGTGGTCGCCGCGGCGATCCAGCGCGCGGGCATCGACCCAGGCGAGGTCGAGGACGTGTTGATGGGCTGCGCGCTGCCCGAGGGTGCGACCGGCAACAACATCGGTCGCCAGGCCGCGCTGCGCGCCGGCTGCCCGATCACGGTCTCCGGCGTCACCGTCAACCGCTTCTGTTCGTCGGGCCTGCAGACGATCGCACTCGCCGCGCAGCGCATCATCGCCGGCGAAGGCGATGTCTTCGTCGCCGGCGGCGTCGAGGCGATCTCGGTCGTGCAGAACGAACTCAACATGCACATGGCCAAGGAAGCGTGGCTCGACGCGAATCGCCCCGACATCTACTGGAACATGCTGCAGACCGCCGAGGAAGTCGCGCGTCGCTACGGCATCACGCGCGAGCGCATGGACGAGTACGGTGCGCGCAGCCAGCAGCGTGCCTGCGCGGCCCAGGACGCCGGCGCGTTCACCGACGAGATCGCGCCGATCACCGTGACGACCGCGGGCCTCGACAAGGCAACCGGACGCCTCTACACGAAGGAAGTGACGGCGTCGGTCGACGAGGGCCTGCGTGCCGGCACGACGGTCGAGGCGCTCGCGGCGCTGAAGTCGGCGCTGCCGGGCGGCCTGATCAGCGCCGGCAATGCCAGCCAGTTCTCGGACGGCGCGGGCGCGTGCGTCGTGATGAGCGCCGATCTCGCCGCGCAGCGTGGACTGAAGCCGCTGGGCGCGTTCCGCGGTTTCGCGGTCGCCGGCTGCGAGCCGGCCGAGATGGGCATCGGTCCCGTGTTCGCGGTGCCGAAGCTGCTGGCGCGGGCCGGCCTCAAGGTCGAGGACGTGGGCCTGTGGGAGCTCAACGAGGCGTTCGCGGTGCAGGTGCTCTACTGCCGCGACCGGCTCGGGATCCCCGACGACCGGCTCAACGTTGATGGCGGCGCGATCGCGGTCGGCCATCCGTACGGCATGAGCGGGCAGCGCCTCGTCGGCCATGCGCTCCTCGCTGGCAAGAAGCGCGGCGTGAAATACGTCGTCGTCACGATGTGCATCGGCGGCGGCATGGGTGCCGCGGGACTCTTCGAGGTCCTCTGACGCTCAGCGCTCGACGATCGCGGTGACGCCCATGCCGCCGGCCGTGCAGATGGACACGAGGCCGCGACGTCCGCCGCGCTCGGCGAGCAGCTTCGCGAGGGTCGCGAGGATGCGGGCGCCGGTCGCCGCGAACGGGTGACCGAGCGCGAGGCTCGAGCCGACGACGTTCAGCTTCGCGCGATCGATGGCGCCGAGCGCGGCCGGCAGCCCGAGGCGCGTGCGACAGAAATCCTCCGACTCCCACGCCTTCAGCGTGCACAGCACTTGCGCGGCGAATGCCTCGTGGATCTCGTAGTAGTCGAAGTCCTGCAGGCCGAGGCCGCGTGCCGCGAGGAGCTTCGGCACCGCGTATGCGGGCGCCATCAGCAACCCTTCGTGGCCGACGAAGTCGACGGCGGCGACCGCCGCGGTCGACAGCGTCGCGAGCACCGGCAGGCCGCGGGCGCGGGCCCAGTCCTCGCTCGCGAGCAGCACCGCCGCGGCACCATCGGTGAGGGCGGTGGAGTTGCCGGCGGTCAGCGTACCGTCGCTGCGATCGAACACCGGCGGGAGCCTGGCGAGCTTCTCGACCGAGGTGTCCGGCCGCAGCAGGTTGTCCGCCTCGAGGCCGCCGAACGGCACGACGAGGTCGTCGTAGAAGCCGGCGGCGTAGGCGGCGGCCGCGCGGTGGTGGCTCTCGGCGGCAAGGGCGTCCTGGTCCGCGCGGCCGATGGCCCATTCCCGCGCCATCCGCTCGCAGCTCTGGCCCATCGACAGCCCGGTGCGCGGCTCGATGACGGCCGGTGCGACCGGCTTGAAGAAGGACGGGCGCAGGCCGAGCCAGGGCTTCAGGCGCGCGCCGAGCGTGCGTCCGCGGGCGCTCTCGAGCAGGAGCTGCTGGTAGGCGCGCGGATAGACGATCGGTGCGTCGCTGACCGAATCGGTGCCGCCCGCGATGCCCGCCTCGATCTGGCCGAGCGCGATCTTGTTGGCGACCTGGATCGCCGCCTCGAGGCTGGTGCCGCACGCACGCTGCAGGTCGAAGGCGGGCGTTGACGGATGCAGCCCGGATCCCAGCACGCACTCGCGCGCGAGGTTCCACTGGCTCGAATGCTTGATCACGGCCCCGGCGGCCACCTCGCCGAGTCGCTCCCCGGCGAGCCCGAAGCGTTCGACCACGCCCTGCAGCGCCGCGGTCAGCATCTGCTGGTTGCCGGTGCCGAAATAGGCACCCATGCCGCGCGCGAACGGGATGCGCGAGCCGCCGACGATGGCGACGCGGCGGACGGTGGTGCCGATCAGCATGGAGCGCTCCGGAGACGGCGCGTGCAACGCGGTTCTCCTAGAATGCACCGGCCGGGTGCGCCCGTCACGACCGCCTTGGAGCCGATGCCCGCGACCCCGCCCCACCACCGGATGCTGAGCGACGCCCGCGCGATCCTGCGCCTCGGGGTGCCGCTGGTCATCGGCAACCTGGCGACGGCCGGGATGATGCTGGCCGACACGCTCATGGCGGGCCAGCTCGGCGGCAACGCGCTTGCCGCCGTTGCGGTCGGGTCTAGCTACTACGCGGTGTTCATGGTCCTCGGGCTCGGTGCGATGACCGCGCTCTCGCCACTCGTCGCGCATGCCTACGGCGCGGGCCGGGACGATCTCGTCGGCAGCTACGCATCCCAGGGCGCCTGGATCGGCGCGGTGCTCGCGGCGCTGCTGGTCGCCGGGCTCCTGGCGGTCCACCCGGTGCTCCTCTGGGTCGGCACGGATCCGGCGATCGTCCCGGATGCGGTCGGCTACGTCCACGCGGTGTCGGCGGGCATCCCGGGGATGATCGGATTCCACGCGCTGCGCGCGATCAGCGAGGGGCTCGGGCGGACGCGCCCGATGATGGTCGTGGGCGTCTTCGGGCTCGCGACGAACGTGCTCGCCAACTGGTTGTTCATGTACGGCAAGCTCGGCCTGCCGGCCCTCGGCGCGGTGGGCACGGGCGTCGCCACGGCGATCGTGCAGTGGGTGATGTTCGGGGCAATGGCCTGGCACGTGAGCCGGCATGGCGCCTACCGGCCCTACGGCATCCTGCGCCGCCCGGGTCGCCCCGAGCGCTCGCGCGTGTTCGAGATCCTCCGCCTCGGGCTGCCCATCGGCGGCAGCATGATCGCGGAGTGCGCGCTGTTCTCGGCGGCCGGGCTCATGGTCAGCACCCTCGGTGCGAACGTCGTGGCCGCCCACCAGATCGCCCTCAACTGGGCCTCGTTCATGTTCATGGCGCCGGTGTCGATCCACTCGGCCACGACGATCCACGTCGGCCATGCGCTCGGCCGGGGCGACCGGCCGGCGGCGCGGCTCGCGGGATTCGCGGGCATCGGCCTGTGCGCGCTGCTGATGCTCGTGTCCGCCCTCGTGCTGGCGGTCGCCAGCGACCGGATCGCCGCGCTGTACACGGCCGATCCCGCGATACGCACGTTCGCCGCGCAGCTGCTGCTGCTCGCCGGCGTGTTCCAGGTGTCCGACGGGCTGCAGGTCGGCGCGATGGGCGCGCTGCGTGGCTTCAAGGATGCACGCGTGCCGCTCGTTATTACGATTGGTTCGTATTGGGCGATCGGCTTCCCGCTGGCGCTGTACGGTGGCATCGTACGGGGCGGCGGACCCGCCGGCGTCTGGTGGGGCCTGATCGCCGGGCTGTCGGTTTCGGCCGCCTTTCTCAACCTGCGCTTTGCAAGGATGTCGCGCAGTCCGAATGCCAAGTAGCGTCCTGCCGGGCGTGGCGCGACGTGTGGGGGGAGCAATGGGAGGACCGCTGCGCACCTGCGTGCTCGCGCTCGGGTTCGCGTTCGGCCTCGCGCCGTGCGCGGCCGGCGCCGCGCCGGATGCACGTCAGGCCCACGCCAGCCAGGCACTCGCCCGGCTCGCGGAAGCCTACTGGCAGGACCACCTGCGCCTGCGGCCGCTGCACGCGACGATGTCTGGCGACCATCGCTTCGACGGCGAACTGCCCGACAGCCTCTCCAGCGCCCAGCTGGGTCGCGAATACGCGCTCGAGAAGCGCTCGCTGGCGGCGTTGCTGGCGCTCGATCCCGCTGCGCTCTCGCCACGCGATCGCGTCTCGTATGAGGCGTTCCGCTGGGAGCGCGAGCTCGAGATCGAAGGCTATCGATACCCCGCCGAGCTGATGCCGGTCGCCCCGTCGGGTGGGCTGCCCTCGCTGATGGCGCAGTTCGGCTCCGGCGCCGGCGCGCAGCCATTCGCGACCGTGCGCGACTACGACAACTGGCTGCACCGCCTCGACGCCTATGTCCTGTGGCTCGACCATGCCGTGCTCAACCTGCGTCGCGGCCTGTCCCGCGGCTATGTGCTGCCGCGGGCCGTGGTGGCGCGGATGCTGCCGCAGCTCGATGCAATCGCCGACGCGTCGGTCGCTGAGAGCCTCTACATGCGACCGGTGCAGGTCTTCCCTGCGACCGTGCCCGCGGCCGACCAGGCGCGCCTGCGTCGCGCCTACCACGACGCGGTCGGCGGGCGCGTGATTCCGGCCTATCGGCGGCTGCGCGATTACCTGCAGCATGACTACATGCCGCGCGCGCGCACGAGCATCGGCTGGAGCGAGCTGCCACAGGGCCGCGCCTGGTACGCGTATCGGGTGCGCCGCGCCACGACCAGTTCACTCACGCCCGACGAAGTCCACCGTCTCGGCCTCGAGGAAGTGCGCCGCGTCGGTGCCGAGGCCGACCGGTTCGCGACGGAGCTCGGCCTGCGGGGGGACCGGCACGCGAACTTCGAGGCCCTGCGCGCGGATGCGCACGCCTTTTTCGAGCGCGACGACGACGTCATCACTGCCGTCGCCGCCCTGAAGGCGCGCGTCCGCCAGCGCCTGCCCGAGCTCATCGATCCGCCACCGCGCGCCGATTTCTCCGTGCAGGCGCTCGACGCGGCGCACGCGGCCGGTGCCGCGGCGCTGACGTTCCGGGCCGGTTCCGCGGACGGTACGCGCCCGGCCTTGCTGTTGCTGAACGCCGGTGAGCTGCGGTCCAGGCCCCGCTTTGAGCTTGATGCCGCGTACCTGCGCGAGATCGAGCCCGGTCGCGTGCTCGAGCTCGCGATGCTGCAGGATGCACGGGACCTGCCGAAGTTTCGCCGCTACGGGGCCTACCTCGCGTTTGCCGAAGGCTGGGGGTTCTACGCGGAAGGGCTCGGCCGCGAATTCGGGCTGTATGGCGATGCGACGAGCCAGTTCGCGGCGCTGACGGTCGAGGTGCTGCGCGCGGCGCGGGTCGTCGTCGATACCGGCGTGCATTCCCAGGGCTGGTCCCGTGACCGGGCGATCGAGTACCTCGTCGCGAACACCGTACTCACGGCCGCCGATGCCGGCGCCGAGGTCGACCGCGTGATCGGCAGCCCCGCCGCCGCGCTCGGCTACGAAGTCGGCGCAATGCACCTGCGGGCGATGCGCGCGCGCGCCAGCCAGGCACTCGGCGCGCGCTTCGACCTGCGTGCGTTCCACCGCCAGCTGCTCGCCAACGGCCCGCTGCCGCTCGACGTCGCCGACCGCGAGCTCGGCCGCTGGCTCGCGGCGCAGGGGGCTGCGCCCTGAGCGTGCGTTGCGCTAGGCTGTCGCGATGCGGATTCTGATCGTCGAGGATGACGAGCTGGTGGCGGATGCGCTGCGGCGCGGCCTCGTGGACGCCGGCTTCGTCGTCGATCGCGTGGGCAGCGCCGAGGATGCCGAGGTCGCCTTTTCGAGCGAGGAGTTCGACCTGGCGGTCGTGGACATCGGCCTGCCGCGCGCGGACGGACTGACGCTCGTCCGGCGCATGCGTCGTGCCGGCAACGCGACGCCGGTCCTGATCCTCACGGCGCGGGACGGGCTTGCGGACCGCGTCGATGCGCTCGACCTCGGCGCCGACGACTACCTCGTGAAGCCGTTCGAGCTGCCCGAGGTCGCGGCACGATGCCGGGCGCTGGTCCGGCGGACCCGGTCGGCGACGAGCGCGACGCTCCACGTCGGCTCGCTCGGTCTCGACTTGGCCAGCCACGCGGCGACGGTCGGCGGCAAGGCGCTCGAGCTGACGCCGCGAGAATGGGCCCTGCTCGAATGCCTCGCCCTCGATGCCGGGAGGGTCGTGCGCAAGGAGCGCCTGCTGCGGGCGATCGGCGGCTGGGACGAGGAGCTCACGCCGAACGCGATCGAGGTGTACGTCTCGCGACTGCGCGGCAAGCTCGGCGACGGCGTCGCGATCCGCACCGTGCGCGGCCTCGGATACCGGCTCGATGATCCCGGCGCCTGACCTCGCGGCCGGCGGCTCGATCTCGCGGCGGCTGCTGACGCTGCTGCTCGTGCCGCTCGGCGGTCTGCTGCTGCTCGCGCTGCTGTTCGACTACCTCGTGGTCGAAGGTCCGATGCGCACCTCGTTCGATCGCCAGCTCGCCGATGCCGCGATCGCGATCGCGGGGCGGGCGCGGGTGCCGGCCGATGGGCCGCCGCGCGTCGAGTTGCCGGCGGACGTGGCGCGACACTTCGCCGAGGAACAGGGCGTGGTGCCGCTGTACGCGCTGCGCGCGGCCGACGGCCGCTGGCTCGCAGGTGACGCGCGACTGCCCGCGGCGCCAGCCGCTGCGCCGGGCACCTCGTACGCGACCCTCGCACTGGCCGGTCTCGGGCCCACGCGCATCGTCTGGTACCGGACGTCCGATGGCGCGACGCCGCTCGTGCTCGCGGTCGCGCAGCGCACCGAGGTGCGCGATGCGGCCGCGCGGCCGCTGCTGACCGCGACGCTGATGCTCGACGTGCTGCAGCTCGTCGCCGTCATCGCGCTGGTGCTGATCGGCGTGCGTCGCGGCCTGCGGCCGCTGCTCGACTTCCGCGACGAACTCGCGGCACGGTCGGAGCGCGACCTGCGACCGCTCGATGCCGATCGCGTGCCGATCGAGGTGCGTGGCCTCGTGGAGGCGCTCAACGCGCTCCTCGACCAGGTTCGCGCGACGGCCGAATCGCAACGCAAGTTCGTCGCCGACGCCGCGCACCAGCTGCGCACGCCGCTCGCGGGGATGCAGGCGCAGCTCGAGCTGCTGGAGCGCGACGCCAACGCGCTGCCCGTGCGCGGGCAGGTCGGCGCCGTTCGCGACGGCCTGAAGCGGCTTGCACACACCGCGCACCAGCTGCTGACGCTGGCCCGGGCCGAAGGCTCGGCGACCCTCGAGCGCGATTTCACCGTCGTCGACCTGCCAGCGCTCGTGGCCACCGCGGTTGGCGCGCAGCTCGACCGCGCGCTCGCGCGCCGCATCGACCTCGGGGCCGAGACGGCACCCGCCGAGGTCAGCGGCGTCGCGTGGCTGCTCGGCGAGCTGGTCGGCAATCTCCTCGACAACGCGCTGCGCTACACGCCGGAGGGTGGCGTCGTCACGCTGCGGACCGGCACGCTGCCCGGCGTGGGGTCGTTCATCGAGGTCGAGGACGATGGGCCGGGGATCCCGGTGGCCGAGCGCCCGCTCGTGGTGCAGCGCTTCCATCGCGTCCCCGGTACCGCCGGCGAGGGCAGTGGTCTCGGGCTCGCGATCGTCGCCGACATCGCCCGGGTGCACGGCGGCCGCCTCGAGATCGGCGACGGCGCCGGAGGCCGCGGGGCGCGGTTGCGGGTCGAGTTCCGGGACTGATCGCCGCCCGGCCGGGCGTCCGCCGAGGCCGCCACTGCGCGGCAACGGCTTCCATATACAATGTCTGCCCTCCCGGGGGTCCGAGGCGCGCGTGGCTCAAGTCCGCATCGATCGAAGGTACGAGAAGCTCCTCGCCGGGATGGTCAATTCCGGCGAGCGCGGCATGCTCATCGGCGGCCTCAAGGGCGTCGAGAAGGAGTCCCTGCGCGTGTCGCCCGACGGGCGTGTCTCGCAGCGGCCCCATCCGCGGGCGCTGGGATCGCCGCTGACGCACGAGCATGTCACCACCGACTACTCCGAGGCGCTGATCGAGCTCGTCACGCCGACGTTCACGACGACGTGGGAACTGCTCGAGTACCTGACGGCGCTCCACCAGTTCGTCTACCGCCACCTCGACGACGAATTGCTGTGGTGCACCAGCATGCCGTGCCGCCTCGCCGGCGATGCCAGCATCCCGATCGCCGAGTTCGGTACGTCCAACGTCGGGCGCATGAAGCACGTCTACCGGCGCGGCCTCGGCCTGCGCTACGGACGCGTCATGCAGGCCATTTCCGGCGTGCACTTCAACTACTCGTTCCCGGCCCAGTTCTGGGACGTCCTCGGGCATGCACTCGGCCGTCATGACGTGGGCCAGGACTTCATGTCGGAGACGTACTTCGGCCTGCTGCGCAACTACCGTCGCCATGGCTGGATCGTGCATTACCTGTTCGGTGTGTCGCCGGCGGTGTGTCGCTCCTTCGTCGCCGGGCACGATGACCATGGCCTCGAGGATTTCGGACACGGAACGCTGTACGCGCCCCACGCGACCTCGCTGCGCATGAGTGATCTCGGCTACCGCAACAACAGCCAGGCGGAGCTGTCGATCTCGGTGAATTCGCTCGAGGAGTACGTGCGCGACCTGAACATCGCGATCACGACGCCGAGCCCGGCCTACCAGCGCTTCGGCGTCGAGGTCGATGGCGACTGGCGGCAGCTGAACGCCAACCTGCTGCAGATCGAGAACGAGTACTACGCATTCATCCGCCCCAAGCGCGTCGCACGCTCGGGCGAGCGGCCGAACAAGGCACTGCGCCGGGCCGGCGTGCAGTACGTCGAGATGCGCTCGCTCGATGTCAGCGCCCTCGATCCGGTGGGCGTCAACCAGAACAAGATGCGCTTCCTGGAGGCCTTCGCCGCGTTCTGTGCCGTCGCGCCGAGCGCGCCGCTGGATTCGAGCGCGCAGCGCGAGCTCGACCGCAACCACGTCACGGTCGCGCGCCGCGGGCGCGAGCCCGGGCTCGCACTCTCGTTCGACGGCCGGCCCGCGGACCTGCACGACTGGGCGCGCGAGATCCTCGATGCGATGCAGGCCACGTGCGAGATGCTCGACCATGGCGATCCGTCGAAGCCGTACTCGGCGGCGCTCGCCGTCCAGGCGCAGAAGGTCGCCGATCCGGCGGTGACGCCGTCGGCGCGCCTGCTGAACGAGATGCGCGAGACGGGGGAGGGGTTCTACGACCTCGCGTACCGGATGGCGAATACCTACAAGTCGTACTTCACGGACCTGCACGAGCCGAACGCCGCGCGGATCGCCGAGTTCTCCGCCGAGGCGCAGGCGTCGCTCGAGGCCCAGGCCCGGCTCGAGGCCGCGCCGCAGCAGCCCTTTGGCGAATATCTCGCGGACTATTTCCGCGACTGAGCGCCGGCGGTCACCGCGCCGGGAGATGGTATGGACGCCGCCCTCTACCTATAAGACTGCAGCCGTACCTCGATGTCGTCACGCGCAAAACACCTGCCCAAACGGGCGGCGTCCATATAAGGCCCCATGGAACGCTTCACGATCTCCCTCGACGACGAGCTGGCCCGCGACTTCGACGCCTTCATCGCGGCGCGCGGCTACGGCAACCGCAGCGAGGCGGTCCGCGACCTGATCCGGGCGCGGCTCGAGCAGGATGCCGGGGAACGGGGCGACGGCCACTGCGTGGCGAGCCTGTCGTTCGTCTACAACCACCATGAACGCGAGCTCGCCGAGCGCCTCGCCGGCCACCAGCACGACCACCACGACCTCACGGTCGCGAGCCTGCACGTGCACCTCGATCACGAGAACTGCCTCGAGAACGTCGTCCTGCAGGGGCCGGTGGCCGCGGTCCGCTCGCTCGCGGCGCGGTTGACCGCCGAGCCCGGGGTCCGGCACGGCGCCCTCAACGTCGTCAGCGTGGACACGGGGGAGCGGCACAGCCACGCGCCCTGGGCCCCGGGCGCCGGTCCGCACGTGCACCTGAAGCCGCGCTACTGACCGCTGCGGAAAACCGGCATCCCGGCGCCGCCCGCCGGGCCTAGTATGAGAATTCTGGAAATCCTCATACGGCGGCCCCATGTCCCCCCTGCCGACCGACTTTGGCGCCCTGGCCGCGGTGGTCTTCCTGCTGGGGATGCGGCACGGCTTCGACGCGGATCACCTGGCGACGATCGATGGCCTGACCCGCGTCGGGCGGCGCGCGGGCGTTGCGCACGCGCGCTATGCCGGCGCGCTGTTCTCGCTGGGCCACGGCGCCGTCGTGGTGGCGATCGCGGTCACGGTGGGTGCGGCGACGACCCGAGGTCCGCTCCCCGTGTGGCTCGAGGCGAGCGGCGCCTGGGTGTCCTGCGGCGTCCTGACGCTGCTCGGCGTCATCAACCTGCACGCGGTGCTGCGGGCGGCGCCGGATGCGGTCGTCGCGCCGGTCGGCCTGCGCTCCCGCTGGCTCGGCGTGCTCCGCCACGGGCATCGGCCGTGGGTGGTCGCGGCGGTCGGCGCGCTGTTCGCGGTGTCCTTCGACACGGTGAGCCAGGCCGTCCTGTTCGCCGTGACCGGTGCGCAGTTCGGCGGGCCGCGCGAGGCGCTCTCGCTCGGCGTCGCCTTCCTCGCCGGCATGCTGCTGACGGACGGCTGCAATGGCCTGTTCATCGCGCGGCTCATCGAGCGCTCCGACGCGGCGGCACGGGTTGCCTCGCGCGTGATGGGCCTCGCGGTGGGCGGCACGAGCCTCCTCGTGGCGCTGCTCGGTGCCGCGCGGATGGCCGCGCCGGCGTTCGCGGCATGGAGCGACGAGCGCGGCATCCTGCTCGGTGCGGCCGTGGTCGGCATCGTCGTCGCGAGCTTCGTGCTCGGTCGGGCGCTGGCGCGGCGCAGCACGGTCGGAGCGCCGGCCGCCTGACGGGCGCGCGGCGCGTGACGTAGTTCCGCATTTACGGGTTTCCGTAGGCCATTCGGCCCCAATACGTGCGCCGCCGCGCAGTTTGGCGCGGTCCCCGCAGTGTCTACTGGACATAATTGGTGCATCCAGGCTGCGTTCCTTCGACCGGCGGTACCGGCTTTGAACCCCGACGAGACCCAAAAACTCATCATCGATGAGTCCGCGGCGGCCCGGCAGCTGCGGGCCGGATTCCCGTGGCTGCGCTTCGAGCAGGACCTCGAGCGGGAATTCCGCCGCGAGCAGCTGCGCGGGCGTCTTCCGCAGGTGAGGTCGAACCTCTACCTCGCGGCGATCCTGGTGCTGGCCTTCGCGCTCCTGAACACGCTCGTGATCGGCGCGACCGGCCACCTGTCGATGTACGTGATGCAGTTCGGCATGGTGCTGCCGGCGATCGGGATGATGGTCGCGTTCACGCACCACCACCAGGCGCCGAAGGTCTACCAGCGCTATGCGCCGTTCCTCGCGGCGTTCATCGGCGTCTCCGTCGTGCTCGTCGAGGCGCGGGCCGCGCGCGACGGCGTGCAGATCCTGTTCGTCGGCGTGATGCTGACCTCGATCTACATCTACTACCTCGTCGGGCTGCTGTTCTACGAGGCGCTGCGGGCGAACGTCATCCTCTGGTGCTCCTACCTCGCGGTCGGCATCATCTACGCGCTCCCCGAAGCGGGCGTGCTCTACAACACGCTAGTGCTGCTGATCGCCAACATCGTCGGCGCCACGGTCGCCTACACGTTCGAGATGGAGACGCGCACGCATTTCCTCGAGCAGCGAATGCTGCAGGAGACCGCGGCACGCGATGGCCTGACCGGGATCTACAACAGGCGCCGCTTCGACGAGCACCTCGACACGGCCTGGTACATGGCACAGCGCGAGGGCGCGACGCTCGCGCTGCTGCTGGTCGACATCGACTTCTTCAAGCGCTTCAACGACCGGCACGGCCACCAGGCCGGCGACGAATGCCTGAAGGCGGTGGCCGCGGCACTCGCCCGCTCGGCGCGCAGGCCGCTCGATTTCACCGCCCGCTACGGCGGCGAGGAGTTCGCGCTCATCCTGTACGACCCGACGCGCCAGTACCTGCAGGACACCGCGGCGCGGATCCATTCGAACGTCGCCGCGCTCGGCATCCCGCATGGCGACTCCGACGTCGCGCCCGCAGTGAGCGTGTCGGTCGGCATCGCCTACGTGGTTCCGACCCTCGAGCGCAGTGCCGCCGGCTTGCTGCAGCTTGCCGACGAGGCGCTGTACGAGGCCAAGGGCCTCGGTCGCAACCGGTCCGTGTTCAGCGAGACGGCCTACGCCGACCTCGAGACCGGCTCCTTCCGGGGTCGTGCCGCCGGCTGATCGGGGCTCGCGCCGCGCCATCCCGAGGCACGCCGCGCGCGCGCCGCCCCGTGTCGGTGCAACGCGCCCGGGATCCCGGACCAGCGCCTCGATCCTGTCGCGGGGCGCCGCCCGCGCCAGCTATGATGCGCTGCAAACCCGGTCGCGATTCGCGGTCGGCGCCAGCCCGCGGAACCGCCCATGTCGAACCTCCACCCTCCCCGAGGCCGCATCCAGCGCCTCCTGATCGCCAACCGCGGTGAGATCGCGATCCGCGTGATGCGTGCCGCGAACGAGCTCGGCATCCGCACCATCGCGATCCACTCCCGGGAGGATCGCTTCTCGCTGCACCGGACCAAGTCCGACGAGAGCTACCTCGTGGGCGACGGCAAGGGCCCGATCGAGGCCTACCTCGACATCCCGGACATCATCCGCATCGCTCACGAGGCGCACGTCGACGCCATCCACCCGGGATACGGCTTCCTCTCCGAGAACCCTGACTTCGCGGAGGCCTGCGCGGCGGCGGGCCTGATCTTCATCGGCCCGACGCCGGAGACGATGCGCACCCTCGGCAACAAGGTCGCGGCGCGCAACCTCGCGATCTCCGCGGGCGTCCCGGTGATGCCCGCGACGGGCCCGCTGCCGGCGGATCCCGCTGCGGCCGCCCGACTCGCCGCCGAGGTCGGCTACCCGCTGATGCTGAAGGCCAGCTGGGGTGGTGGTGGTCGCGGCATGCGCGTCGTCGAGGACGAGGCATCGCTCGCCGAGCTCGTCGCCGCGGCGCGTCGCGAGGCCAAGGCCGCATTCGGCAACGACGAGGTCTATCTCGAGAAGCTCATCCGGCGTGCCCGGCACGTCGAGGTGCAGCTGCTCGGCGACTCGCACGGCAACCTCGTGCACCTGTGGGAGCGCGACTGCACCGTGCAGCGTCGCAACCAGAAGGTCGTGGAACGCGCGCCGGCGGTGTTCCTGAGCGACGAGCAGCGCGGCGAGCTCTGCGCGCTCGCGCTCAGGATCGGCAATGCGGTGCACTACCACAACGCCGGCACCGTCGAGTTCCTGCAGGATGCCGACACCGGCAAGATGTACTTCATCGAGGTCAATCCGCGCATCCAGGTCGAGCACACCGTCACCGAGGTCGTGACCGGGATCGACATCGTCAAGGCTCAGATCCGCGTCGCGGAGGGTGCCGAGATCGGCACGCCCGCCTCGGGCGTGCCGGAGCAGTCCGGCATTCGCGTGTTCGGCCATGCGATGCAGTGCCGGATCACGACGGAGGATCCGGAGAACAACTTCATTCCTGACTACGGCACGATCACGGCCTACCGCAGCCCGGCGGGCTTCGGCATCCGCCTCGACGCGGGTACGGCGTATTCCGGCGCGTTCATCGGGCGCTTCTATGACTCGCTGCTGGTGAAGGTGACCGCCTGGGCGCCGACGGCCGAGGAGACGATCCGCCGCATGCACCGCGGGCTCTGGGAGTTCCGCATCCGCGGCGTGACGACGAACCTGCGATTCCTCGACCAGGTGATCAACCATCCGCGCTTCGTCGACGGCGACTACACGACGAAGTTCATCGACCAGACGCCGGAACTGTTCAACTTCCCGCAGCGGCGCGATCGGGCGACGCGCCTGCTGAATTTCGTCGGCGACCTGATCGTCAACGGCAACCCGGAGACCAAGGCCCGGCCGCGGCCCACCCGCCTCGTCGCGCCGCGCCTGCCGAAGCTGGACCTGCCGCCGCCGCCGAAGGGCACCAAGCAGATCCTCGACGAGCGCGGCGCCAAGGGCCTCGCCGACTGGATGCTGGCCTCCGAGCGCGTGCTGGTCACAGACACGACGATGCGCGATGCGCACCAGTCGCTGCTCGCGACGCGCATGCGAACGCACGACATGGCGATCGTCGCGCCCTACTACGCGAGCCTGCTGCCCGAGCTCTTCTCGGTGGAGTGCTGGGGTGGCGCCACGTTCGACGTGGCGATGCGGTTCCTGAAGGAGGATCCGTGGGAGCGCCTCGTGGAGTTCCGTACCGCGATGCCGAACCTGCTGCTGCAGATGCTGCTGCGCTCGGCGAACGCGGTCGGCTACACGAACTATCCGGACAACGTCGTACGCTACTTTGTCGAGCAGGCCGCCAAGGCCGGCGTCGACGTATTCCGCGTGTTCGATTCGCTGAACTGGATCGACAACATGCGCGTCGCGATCGACGCGGTGGGCGCGACGGGCAAGGTGGTGGAGGCGGCCATCTGCTACACGGGCAACCTCTCGGACCCGCGTGAGACGAAGTACGACCTCAAGTACTACGTCGGCCTCGCCAGGCAGCTCGAGAAGGCGGGCGCGCACGTGCTCGGCATCAAGGACATGGCCGGCCTGTGCCGGCCGCACGCCGCGCGCGCGCTCATCGCGGCGCTCAAGGACGAAATCGCGATCCCGATCCACTTCCACACGCACGACACGAGCGGCGTGGCTGCGGCGAGCGTGCTCGCCGCCGTCGACGCCGGCTGCGACGCGGTGGATGCCGCGATCGATTCGATGAGCGGACTGACCTCGCAGCCGAACCTCGGATCGATCGCCGCGGCGCTGCGGCACTCGCCGCGCGACCCCGGGCTCGACGCGGCGAACATCAGGCTGCTGTCGGTGTACTGGGAGCAGGTGCGCCACGTCTACGGCGCGTTCGAGAGCGACATCCGTGCCGGCGCCAGCGAGGTCTACCTGCACGGCATGCCGGGCGGCCAGTACACAAACCTGCGCGAGCAGGCACGCTCGCTCGGCATCGACGAGCATCGCTGGCCGGAGGTGGCCTCGGCCTATGCCGACGTCAACGACCTGTTCGGGGACATCGTCAAGGTCACGCCGAGCTCGAAGGTCGTCGGCGACATGGCGATCATGATGGTGACCTCCGGTCTCACCCGCGCCCAGGTCGAGGATCCGGCCCACGAGGTCGCGTTCCCGGAATCCGTCGTGCAGTTCTTCCACGGCGACATCGGCCAGCCTTACCAGGGATTCCCGGCGGCGCTGCAGCGGAAGGTGCTCAAGGGCCGCCCGTCGCTCACCGCGCGCCCGGGCGAGGTGCTGCCGCCGGCCGACCTCGACGCGGAGCGCGCCGCCGCGGAGAAGAAGGCGGGCCGCGCGATCTCGGATGCCGAACTTGCCTCGTACCTCATGTACCCAAAGGTGTTCGTCGACTACGCGAAGCAGCGTGCGCACTACGGCAACGTCGGCGTGCTGCCGACGCCGACGTTCTTCTACGGGATGGAGGTCGGCGAGGAGCTGTCGATCGACCTCGAGCGCGGCAAGACGCTGATCGTGCGCCTGGTTGCCTGCAGCGAGGCGCACGAGGACGGCTCGCGAACGGTGTTCTTCGAGCTCAACGGCCAGCCGCGCTCGGTGCGGGTCGCCGACAGGAGCACGGTCGCCAAGCGCCCGCCGGCGCGCAAGGCCGAGATCGGCGATCCCGACCAGGTCGGCGCACCGATGCCGGGCAACGTCGTGACCGTCGCGGTCAAGGCGGGCCAGAAAGTCGTCGCGGGCGACACCCTCGTGACGCTCGAGGCGATGAAGATGGAGGCCGCGGTACGCGCCGAGCGCGACGCCGAGGTCGTCGAGGTCGTCGTCCGCCCGGGCCAGCACGTCGATGCGAAGGACCTGCTGGTGACGCTCAAGTAGCGGGCCCGGCGATTGCCGTCCGGACCGCGGACGGGCACAGTCTGCATCCGCGCGACCCGCGCGCCCAGCTCCGGAGCCGTCCATGACCCCGACCGTCCGCCTGCGTTCCGTCGCCATCGGTGCACTGGCCGCCGCCCTCGTCGCGACGTCCGTTCAAGCCGCGCCGCCCGCGCCGCGCTCCCCCGCGGACTCCGAGCAGCTCGCGCGCTCGATCTTCGCCGAGCTCGTCGGGCTCAACACGACCCACGCGATCGGCTCGGCGAAGGCGACGGACGCGCTCGCGGCGCGCTTCCTCGCGGCCGGGGTCCCGGCCGAGGACATCTTTGTCGGCGGTCCGCGTCCGGACAAGATGAACATCGTCGTGCGCTTCCACGGGCGCGGCAAGGGCAAGCCGGTGCTCTTCAACGCGCACCTCGACGTCGTCGAGGCGATCCGCGAGACCTGGAGCGTCGATCCGTTCGTGCTCACCGAGAAGGACGGCTTCTTCTACGGGCGCGGCACGGTCGACGTGAAGCAGGAGGTGGCGATCCTTGCCGCGAACCTGCTGCGCCTGAAGCGCGAGGGCTGGAAGCCCGATCGCGACGTCATCCTGTTCTTCAACACCGACGAGGAGACGGGCGGCGACGCCAACGGCGTCGAGTGGATGCTCGCCGAACATCGCAATCTCATCGATGCAGGCCTCGTGATCAACCACGACGCCGGCAAGGGCCAGGCCCTCCATGGCGAGAAGCTCTGGAACACGATCCAGACCGCGGAGAAGGTGTACGTCACGTATTCACTGACGACGGGATCCGCCGGCGGGCACAGTTCGCTGCCGGCGCGTGACAACGCGATCGCGCGCCTCGCGCGCGCCGTCGCGAAGCTCGATGTCTACTCCTTCCCGGTGCGCTTCAGCGAGACGACGCGACGCTACCTCGAGGCGGTGCAGGCGCGTGTCGCGCCGGACACGGCCGCCGCAGTGCGCGCGCTGCTCGCGAACCCGGCCGACGCCGTGGCGCTCGACAAGCTGCGCGATGCCCCGGTGCTGAACGCGCAGGCACACAGCACCTGCCCGGTGACACTGGTGCAGGGTGGCCAGAGCGAGAGCGCGCTGCCGATGCGAGCCAAGGCGACGATCCAGTGCCGGCTGCTGCCGGACGAGAACACGGACGAGGTGATTGCGACGCTGCGCCGCGTGATCGGCGACCCGGAGGTCGAGGTCGGCGTCGTCTATCCGCCGAACCCGAGCCCGGCCGCGACGCTGGATCCGGCGGTGGTCGCCAAGGTCGAGCACGTCACCGATGAGATGTGGCCGGGCCTGAAGGTCGTGCCGGTGATGTCCTCCGGCGCGTCCGACAGCGTGTTCTTCCGCCGTGCTGGGCTGCAGACCTTCGGGGTCTCGGGCACGTTCGTCGACGAATCGGACCTGCGGGCGCACGGCCGCGACGAACGGGTCGGCGTCAACGAGTTCTACGAATCGCTCGAGTTCAGCTACCGGCTGATCAAGTCGCTGGCCGCCGCGCGCTGAGCACTCAGCCGCGCACGTACTCGCCGGGTGCGGCGCCGAGCGGCGCGTATCCCGCGTCCGGCGCACCGGACGCGGGAGGTGCCGTCCGCGCACCCGACCGGGCCGCGAGCCACGCCTCCCACACGGGCCACCACGAGCCCGCGGCCGGCGGCGTCGAGGCCAGCCACTCGTCGGCCGGTACCGGACGTTCGCCCGCCTCGAGCCGGCGCACGCGATGGCGCCGCTTCGGGTGCACGGGGCCGCTGACGATGCCGGCATTGTGGCCGCCGCTCGTCAGCAGGAACGTGTAGTCGCTCGAGCGCACGAGATTGCCGACCTTGTAGACGCTCTTCCACGGCGCGACGTGGTCGGTCTCGGTGCCGACGACGAACATCGGGGCCGTGACGTCGCCGAGCCGCACCGGCGCGCCGAACACCGGGAAGCGGCCGCCGGCGAGTTCGTTGTCGAGGTACAGGCGATACAGGTACTCGGTGTGCATCCGGTACGGCATGCGCGTGCCATCGGCGTTCCACGCCATCAGGTCGATCATCGGATCACGGGCGCCCTTGAGGTAGCTCTGCACCATCGGTTGCCAGATCAGGTCGCGCGGCCGGAGCATCTGGAACGCACCGCCCATCTGGCGGCTGTCGAGCACGCCCTCCTGGTGCATCTTCGACTCAAGCAGCGCGAGCTGGCTCGGGTTGATGAACAGCGCAAGCTCGCCCGGCTCCGAGAAGTCGGTCTGTGCCGCGAGCAGCGTCACGCTCGCGAGCCGCGTATCGCCCTCGCGCGCGAGGGTCGCGGCGCCGATCGACAGCAGCGTGCCGCCGATGCAGTAGCCCGCCGCATGGATGCCCCGGCCCGGAACGATCGCCGAGATCGCATCCAGCGCGCCCTTGAGCCCGAGCGCGAGGTAGTCGTCCATGCCGAAGTCGCGATCCTCGGGGCCCGGGTTCTTCCACGAGACCATGAACACCGTGTGGCCCTGGTCGACGAGGTACTTCACGAGCGAGTTCTTCGCGCTCAGGTCGAGGATGTAGTACTTCATGATCCACGCCGGCACGATCAGCACCGGATCCGCGTACACGTCGGGGGTCGACGGCGTGTACTGGATCAGCTCGATCAGGGCGTTGCGGTACACGACCTGGCCGGGGGTCAGCGCGACGCCCTTGCCGACCTCGAATGCCTCGGTGCCGACGGGCCCCTTCTTCTGCATCGTGCGCGTGAGGTCCTCGACGAGGTTCTGCGCGCCGCGCATCAGGTTCTGGCCACCCTCCGCGCGGGTCAGCTCGAGCAGTTCCGGGTTCGAACCCAGGAAATTCGTCGGCGACAGCGCGTCGAGCCACTGGCGCACGGTGAACTCGACGAGCTCGCCGTGGTACTTCTGCAGGCCGTCGACATCCTCGGGCAGTGACTTCAGCCAGCCGGCGCTGTTCTGGAAGGCGCGCGCATAGACGTTGAACGGGTACTGGTTCCACGCGTCCGCGACGAACCGCGCATCGCCGTCCTTGCCAGCGCCGTCGGCCGGGGCGAGCTTCTCGCCGGACGCGGCGCGCACCGCGAAGCTCATCGTGTCGGCGGCGCGGCGCATCGCGTCGCTCGCCAGCTCCATCTGCCGCGCCGGCGAGGCGGCGAGCTGCGTCGCCCAGTCGGTCCAGGCGGTCGTGAACGAGGAGGTCGACAGGCCGCCGGAGAGCTTGCCGAGCGCCGCTCGGAAAGCGTGGTCGATCGCCTCGGCGGTCGGCGCGCGCGGCAGCAACGGATTCTCGGTCGTCGTCGGGGTGGTCATGCGGCGTCTCCGGCAGGGCGGGCAGGTCCAGTATAGCCCCCGTTTTGCAGTGCAGCAAAATGCGATCGTTCAGCCCGTCACGGTGTCGCGCAGCGCGACGGCAGGGTCCGCGAGTCGATCCGGATCGCAATGCGCACGGTCGGCGATCAGCTTCTTCGCCGCCATGTAGTCCTTGGTGTTGTTGACGCAGTCCAGCGCCAGCAGCTCGGTCCCGCGCAGGTAGCAGCAGCTGAACGAGCGGGTGTCGGGGGCGCCGCGGACGACGACCCGGTCATAGTCGAAGTTGAGGCCGACGATCAGCAGCTTGAGGTCGTACTGGTCGGACCAGAACCAGGGCACGCGATCGTGGATGATCGACCCTCCAAGCATGTTGATCGACGCTGTTTTCGCCTGTTCAAAGGCGTTGTCGACGGATTCGAGGCGCACCCGGCGGTGGTACCGCGGGCTCGGGTGGTTCGTGCAGTCCCCGGCGGCCCAGACGTGCGGGTCGGAGGTCCGCGTGTGTTCATCGACGGCGATGCCGTTCTCGCAGGCGAGCCCGGCGGCCGCCGCGAGCGTGACGTTCGGCAGGACGCCCACGCCGACGATCACGACGTCGGCTGGATAGGACGTCCCTTCCATCGTCTCGACCCGTCCGACGCGCTGCGGCGCGTCCTCGCGCGGTGCGAACGCACTGACGAGCGTCCCCACGTGGATCCGCACGCCCGCGCGCACGTGCTCGGCGGCGAAGAACGCCGAGATCTCGGGCGCGACGACGCGGTTCATGACCCGGTCCGTCATTTCCAGCACGTCGACCGAATGGCCGAGCTGGCGGCACGTCGAGGCGACCTCGAGCCCGATGTAGCCGCCGCCGACGATCACGACGCGCGCGCCGGGCTGGAGCCCGGCGCGGATCCGGTCGACGTCGGCGGTCGATCGAAGGTAATGGATCCCCTCGAGCTCATGCCCCGGCACGGTCAGGTGCCGGGGCACGCTGCCGGTCGTCAGCAGCAGCCGGTCGTAGGCGAGCACCTCGCCGCCCGCGATCGAGAGCGCACGCCGCTCGAGCGAGATGGATTCCACCGCCTGTCCAAGGCGCAGTTCGACCCGGTGGGTCTCGTAGAACCCGGCGGGCTTCAGGGACAGGCGCTCGAGCGGCAGTTCGCCGGAGAGGAATTTCTTCGACAGGGGCGGGCGCTGGTACGGCAGGCCGGGCTCGTCCCCGATCACGACGAGGCGCCCGTCGAAGCCCTCGCGACGCAGGCTGTCGATGGCCTGAACGGCCGTGTGTCCTGCGCCGACGATGGCGATCGTGTCTGGCATGGTGCATCCCGGGGCAAACCACGACTTTACCAAGTCGCGATTGGCGCGTAGCGAGGAGGCTGGCCGCACCAATGCCGGGCATCGTCGCCGCGCGTCGCGCCACGGTGGTGCGTATGCGAGGCCGCGGAGCTGCTAAGTCCATGATTCGAGGCCGGCGCGAGGTCGGCACGGAAGCTGCAATGAGGGCGAGTGCCCAGGAAATTCGTTAGAGTAGACGGGCGACAGGAGCCTGCTGATATGAAATTGATCACCGCGATTATCAAGCCGTTCAAGCTCGACGACGTCCGCGCGGCGCTGTCCGAGATCGGCATCTCCGGCATGACCGTCACCGAGGTCAAGGGCTTTGGCCGCCAGCGAGGCCACACGGAGCTCTACCGTGGCGCCGAATACGTCGTCGACTTCGTCCCGAAGACCCGGGTCGAGGTCGCGGTGAAGGATGACCTGCTCGATCAGGTCGTCGAGGCCATCGTCGGTGCCGCGCGCACCGGCAAGGTCGGCGACGGCAAGATCTTCGTCTCGGAGATCGAGCGCGTCATCCGCATCCGCACCGGCGAAGCGGACCAGCAGGCGCTGTAGTCCGTCGCCCGGGCCCCGTGGCCGGGTACACTCCCGGCCATGGCGACTCCCGTGGACGAACTAGCGACCGTGCTCGGCGCGCTGCATCTGAGCAGCGCACGGCGCCATGTCTTCCTCTGCGTCGGTGGCGGCAAGTGCGCGCCGGTCGCCGACAGCGAGGCGTCGTGGGAGCACCTGAAGCGGCGCCTTCGCGAACGGCGCCTCGTCGACGTCGAGGCGGGCGTGCTGCGCACGAAGGCCGGCTGCCTGCGCGTGTGCCGCGAGGGCCCGATCGCCGTCGTGTACCCGGAAGGCACCTGGTACGGCCACTGCACCCCGGAGAACCTCGACCGCATCATCGAGGGGCACCTGGTCGGTGGCACCCCGGTGGCGGATCTCGTGCTCGCGACGGGTGCGCTGGCGCGCTGAAGGCCCGCGCCCCCGGCTGGTAGACTGCCGCCCCGTCCCCCCAGCCTGAATTCGAGGAGAGCCCATGACCCGAGGCGTCCTGGTGCGTGCGCACGGCGGTCCCGAAGCGCTCGAGTGGTCCGAGATCGAGGTGCCCGCGCCCAAGCGCGGCGAGGTCCGCATCCGCCACACGGCGGTCGGCGTCAACTTCATCGACGTCTATGACCGCACGGGCCTCTATCCCATGCCGCTGCCCTCGGTGCTCGGTCGCGAAGCGGCCGGGGTCGTCGACGCCCTCGGTGCGGGCGTGCGCTCGCTCGCGGTCGGCGACCGGGTCGCGTACACCTCGACCTCGCCGGGTTCCTACGCGGAAGCCCGCAACATGCCGGCCGACCGCGTGGTGAAGCTGCCGGACGCCATCAGCGATGACCAGGCCGCGGCGATGATGCTGAAGGGCCTGACCGCGCAGTACCTGCTGCGCCGTACCTACCGGGTGAAGAAGGGCGACCCGATCGTCGTGCACGCGGCGGCGGGCGGCGTCGGCCTGATCCTCGTGCAGTGGGCGAAGCACCTCGGCGCCGAGGTCATCGCGGTCGTCGGCAGCGAGCCGAAGGCCGACCTCGTGCGCCACCATGGCGCGCACCATGTGATCGTCACCCCGCGCGAGGACCTCGTGTCCCGGGTCCGCGAGATCACGCGCGGCAAGGGCGTGCCCGTGGTCTACGACTCGGTCGGCAAGGACACGTTCTTCGCCTCGCTCGACTGCCTGCGTCGGCTCGGCATGATGGTCACCTACGGCAACGCGTCAGGCCCTGTCGCGCCGTTCAGCGCGCTCGAGCTCAGCAAGCGCGGATCCCTGTTCCTGACCCGTCCGACGCTGTTCCATTACATCGCCACCCGCGGCGAACTCAACCGCGCCGCCGCGGAGCTGTTCGAGGTGGTCGCTGCCGGCGTCGTCGAGATCGTCGTTGGCCAGCGCTATCCGCTCGCGGAGGCGGCGCGCGCGCATGCCGACCTCGAGGGACGTCGTACGACCGGATCGACCGTGCTGGTTCCCTGATCCGCCCCATGAGACACCGCACCCGGCTGCTCGCGCTGCTGGCGCTGCTCGCCGCCGGGGTGGCTGGCGCCGCGGAACGCCCGCCGACGGCCGTGTCGCCTGCCGGGATGCCGGGCCTCGCGGAGCTGGAAGCGCGCCATGCGCTGATCGGTCGCGTCGATGTCCACATCCAGAACATCTTCGACGTGTCCGATCCGCGCGAGGATCGCGCGCTGTACCGTGCCGCGGACCGGCTCCACTACAAGACGCGCGAGTCGACGGTGCGCAACCAGCTCCTGTTCGCGCCGGGAGACGCGCTGCGCGGGCGAGTGCTCGAGGAAACGGCGCGCATCCTGCGTTCGCGTCGCTACTTCAGCGACGCATGGGTCGTGCCCATCGCCTACGACGAGGCGAGCAACACCGCCGATGTCGCGGTCACGGTGCGCGACGTGTGGACGTTGAATCCCGGGCTTTCGCTCGGCCGTTCGGGCGGCAGCAACCGCACGAAGGTCGACCTCGAGGAGGCGAACCTGCTCGGCACCGGCAGCCACGTCTCGCTGTCGCGCTCGAAGGACGTCGACCGCACGTCGGTCATCGTCAGCTACGCCGACACGAACTTCCTCGGCAGCTGGTGGCAGCTCGGCGCGGACTATGCCGACAACAGCGACGGGCGCGTCCGCTCGCTCTCGCTGGCGAGGCCGTTCTATGCGCTCGATACCCGGCGCGCGTTCGGCGCCAGCGCGAGCGACGGCACGAGCCGCGTCGAACGCTGGTCGGGGGGCGCGCAGCTCGACCAGTTCCAGCAGACCGAGCGCACGGGGCAGGTGTACTACGGCCTGTCCGAGGGGCTTGCGCAGGGCGTGACCACGCGCTGGTTCGCCGGTGCGCGCTACGACCTGTCGCGGTTCAGCGCGGTCCCCGACGTGCCGGTCGCCTACCCCCTGCCAGCCGACCGTCGCTTCGCCTATCCCTGGGTCGGCTGGGAGCGCGTGGAAGACAAGTGGCAGACGGGAGAGAACGTCGACCTGATCGGTCGCACCGAGGATATCTACCTTGGCCGCTCGCTCTACGGCGAACTCGGTGCATCGCCGCGCAGCGACGGGCTGCGCGGCGCGGCGCTCTTCATGCGTTTCGTGGGAGCGGACGCATGGACCTTCGGCTCGCACCGCCAGCTGTACGCGACGGCGACGCTCGACGGCCGCCTCGATGGCGGCGTCGCCGACAACGTGCGCTTCGTCGCGGGCGCGCGCTACTTCGAGGAAGTCACCGACAGCCAGACGTTCTACGCGGCGCTCGCGGGGACCGTCTCGCGCAACCTCGATCGCGACGCCCAGGTGCTGCTCGGTGGCGACACGGGGATGCGCGGCTACCCGCTCAGGTTCCAGGGCGGGACCTCGAGCGCGCTGCTGACGCTCGAACACCGCGTCTTCACGCCCTGGTTCCCGTTCCGGCTCGTGCGCGTCGGCGGGGCGGTGTTCTTCGACGCGGGGCGGACCTGGGGCCGTGACTACGCGGGCGCGGTTCCGCTCGGCATGCTCAAGGACGTCGGCCTCGGCTTGCGGCTCGGCAACGTCCGCTCCGGGCTCGGCAACGTGCTGCACATCGACTTGTCGTACGCGATGGACGCCCCCGCCGGCACGAAGCGCCTGCAGGTCTCGTTCGAGACGAAGAGCCGGTTCTGACGCTTCGCCTCAGCGCGCGGTAATCGGTTCCCACCAGGGTTCCGACTCGAAGCGACGGAGCCACGCACCGATCGCGGGATACGGCTCGAGCGCGAGTCCCGCATCCGGTGCGACATGGGTGTACGCGTACAGCGCGACGTCGGCCAGCGACACCTGGTCGCCGAGCAGGAACGCGCGGTCGGCGAGGCCGCGTTCCAGCACGGCGAGGGCCGCCGCGCCCTTGCCCTGCTTCTCGACGAGCTTGTCGCCCAGCTCCTCGGGCGTGCGCCGCATCGATTTCAGCCAGAACCGCGCGGTGCCGATGTTGGGCTCGAGGCTGTACTGCTCGAAGCAGAGCCACTGCCACATCTGCGCCTGCTGCCACGCGTCGTTCGGCACCAGCAGCGAATCCGCGGCGAGGAACGTGATGATCGCGTGGCTCTCGGCGAGGTAGCCGCGGCCCGGGACCTCGAGCAGCGGGATGCGTCCGTCCGCGTTCTTGGCCAGGAACTCCGCCGTCCGGGTCGCGCCCTGCTTGATGTCGAGCTCGACGAGCTCGTAGGGCAGGCGCAGGTACTTGAGCGTGAGGCGGACCTTGTAGCCGTTGCCAGAGGGCAGGTAGTCGTAGAGGCGGTACATCGCTCAGGCCGCCGCGCCCTGGCGGATGCCGAGTGCGCCGCTGCGCACGACCTCGAGTACCTCGGCGTGCTGCGACACGTGCGCGATGAAGCGCGACACCTGCGCCTCGCTGCTGGTCAGCTCGACGACGAAGCTCGACAGCGCACCAGCCAGGATCCGCCCCGACGCTTCGGTGACCAGTGCCGTCAGGGGCTCGAGCTGGGCCGACGAGACCTTCAGCTTGACGAGCAGCAGCTCGCGCTCGAAGTGTTCGCCGCGCGTCAGGTCCTCGACCTCGACGACGTCGACGAGCTTGCGCAACTGGCTGACGATCTGCGCGATCACCGAGTCGTTGCCGGTGGTCACGAGCGTCAGGCGCGACACGGTCGGATCGTCGGTCGGCGCGACCGACAGGGACTCGATGTTGTAGGCGCGCGTCGAGAACAGGCCGGCGACGCGGCTGAGCGCCCCCGCCTCGTTCTGGAGCAGGATCGCAATCATGTGTCGCATGGAAGTAACCGAGTGTCGCATCAGGGGTTTTCCAGCATAACCCGGATCTTTTTGCAGTGCATAGACGGGGCGACCGGCCGTTGCTACTCTCGGGGCGTTAGCCCGAAAAAGGTCCGGAAATCCCGGAAAGCACTGCCGTGAGCCCACATTTGCAACCCACCGGGACCGCGTCCCACCCCAAAGCCGGCCAGCCGATGTCCGGCGCCGAAATCATCGTTCAGGTGCTGGCTGACGAGGGGGTCGACGTCATCTTCGGGTATTCGGGCGGTGCCATCCTGCCGACCTACGACGCCGTATTCGTCCACAACAAGGATCCGAAGCGCAGCCCGATGCCGCTGATCGTGCCGGCCAACGAGCAGGGCGCGGGATTCATGGCGGCCGGATACGCGCGCGCCAGCGGCCGCGTGGGCGTCTGCATCGTCACCTCGGGCCCCGGCGCCACCAATACGATCACGCCCGTGCGCGATTCGATGGCCGATTCGGTGCCGATGGTCGTCATCTGCGGCCAGGTCCCGACCGGCGCAATCGGCACGGATGCGTTCCAGGAGGCGCCGGTGTCGGCGCTGATGGGATCGGTCGCCAAGCACGTGTTCCTCGTCACCGATCCGGCCCGCCTCGAGGCGACGGTGCGCACGGCGTTCGAGATCGCCCGGACCGGCCGCCCGGGCCCGGTCGTCATCGACGTGCCGAAGGATGTGCAGAACTGGACGGGCCCGTTCGCGGGCGAGGGCGTGCTGCCGCTGCCCGGCTACCGCACGCGCCTGCGGCAGCTTGCGGCACGGCGCCTCGCCGATGCCGACCTCGCCGCCTTCTACGCGATGCTCGGCCAGGCCGAGCGGCCGCTGATCTACGCGGGCGGCGGCGTCATCCATGGCGAAGCCGCGGCGGAGCTGCGCGCATTCGCCGGCGCGCTCGGCATTCCGGTCGTGACCACGCTGATGGGCATCGGCGCGGTCGATACGACGGCCGCCCAATCGATGCGCATGCTCGGCATGCACGGTGCGGCGTTCGCCAACTATGCGGTCGATGACTGCGACTTCCTGGTCGCCGTCGGCGCGCGCTTCGACGATCGCGTCGCCGGCGACCCGCAGCGATTCGCGAGGAAGGCGCGCCACATCGCCCACATCGACATCGACGCGTCGGAGATCAACAAGGTCAAGCGCGTGGACTGGAGCCACGTCGGCGAGATGCGCGAGGCGCTGTCGCGCTTGGCCGCCTACGCGAAGACAACGGGCTTCGCGCGCGACTGGTCGCCCTGGCACGCGCATTGCGCCGAGCTCAAGCGTACCTATGCGATGAACTACGACAGGGACAGCGCGCTGATCCAGCCGTACTACGTGATCGAGGAGATCAATCGCCTGACGAACGGCGAGGCGATCATCGCGACCGGCGTCGGACAGCACCAGATGTGGGCTGCGCAGTATTTCGATTTTCGCGAGCCGCGGTTGTGGCTGACCTCGGGCAGCATGGGCACGATGGGCTTCGGCCTGCCGGCGGCGATCGGCGCGCAGTTCGCGAACCCGAAGCGACTGGTCATCGACATCGATGGCGATGCCAGCATCCGCATGAACCTGGGCGACCTCGAGACGGTCACGACCTACGACCTGCCGGTCAAGGTGGTGGTGCTCAACAACTTCGGCGACGGCATGGTCAAGCAGTGGCAGAAGCTGTTCTTCAAGGGGCGGCTGTCCGCGAGCGACAAGTCGTTGCACAAGAAGGACTTCGTCAAGGCCGCGCAGGCCGACGGATTCCCGTGGGTGCAGCGCCTCGAGCGCAAGGAGGACGTGGCGCGCGTCATCGCCGACTTCGTCGCGTTCAAGGGCCCGGCGTTCCTCGAGGTCCTGATCGATCCCGATGCGGGCGTCTATCCGATGGTCGGTCCCGGCCAGGCGTACGAGGACATGATCACCGGCGACTTCATCCCGTCGCGCAGCAAGGTGGCGACCCGCCCACCCGGCGCCTCGGAAATGTTCTAGCGGACGCGCCGATCTCCCGCGCCGACAGTGGGACTCAGGCGACCGACCTCGACACGGCGGCCCGGTGCATCCCGTCGCGGGTCCGCGTGCCGCAGGCATGCAGGCGCCGACCCGCGCCACCGCCCGGCCGCCAGCTCGTCCCCGAGGCCAGCGGCGACAGCAAGGCGGCCCATGCTCGCGGTTAGAATGGGCGGCCCCCGCCGCCTCGGCGATGGGGCGACCGGGAGAGGCACGATGGGACCGGCTATCGCCCAGGCTGGCGGGCGCATCACTGAATGATGGCAGGAGCCACCCTGCTCGGTGCGAGCGCGGGCGCGTTCATCGTGACCGCAGCCTCGATCCTCGCGCTGCGCCGGGTCGCGCTGCGGGTCGGCCTCGTCGACTATCCCGGCGGCCGCAAGACGCACGAAGGTCAGGTGCCGCTGGTCGGCGGGCTCGGCATGGTGCTTGGAATCGCGGTCGGTCTCTTGATGAGCGGCAACACGGGTGGCGCGCTGCAGCCGTACCTTGCCTCGGCGCTGCTGCTTGCGGTCGTCGGCGCCCTGGATGACAACTTCGCGCTGTCGCCCGGATTGCGGCTGCTCGCCCAGGTCGGCGCGGTCCTGCCGATGGTGCTCGGCATGGGCGTGCGCATCCAGACGTTCGGCGACCTCGTCGGCATCGGGCCACTCGACGTCGGCGACGCGTCGCTCGCGGTGACCGTCTTCGTGACGGTGGCCGCGATCAACGCGTTCAATCTCGTCGACGGCATGGATGGCGTGGCCGGCGGGGTCGTGCTCGCGGCGCTCGTCGTGTTCCTGTCGCTCGGCCCCGCCGCGATCGACCCGGCGAGTGCCGTGCTGGCGACGATCCTCGCCGCGAGCGTCGCGGGGTTTCTGGTGTTCAACGCCCCGGTGCCCTGGGACAACACGCGCTACAAGTGCTTCATGGGCGATGCCGGCAGCACGATGCTCGGCTTCTCCCTTGCCTGGCTGCTGATCCGCACCAGCCAGGGGTCGCACCCGGTCCTCGCGCCGGTGACGGCACTCTGGATCGTGTTCGTGCCGGCGGTCGACCTCCTGTGGAGCGTGTTGCGCCGCACGCTGCGTCGCCAATCGATCCTGCGCGCCGACGGCGAGCACCTGCATCACATGCTCTGTCGCGCGGGCCTCGGTCCCGTCGCCGTCGCTGCCTGCATCGTCGGCGTGACCCTGTGCGCTGGCATCTCGGGTGTCGCGCTCGAGATCGCCGGCGTGCCGGCGTGGGGCTCGTTCGCCGCGTGGTGGCTGGCGGGTGCGGTGCTCGTCGGTTCGGTCACGCTCGCCGCGCGTCCTCGATGATCGTTGGCGCGACCCCGCGGCGGCGCGAGGCGCTGTTCTATGGTCTGCGCCTTGGCTGCATCTCGTTCGGGGGTCCGGCCGGCCAGATTGCGATCCTGCATCGCGAGGTGGTCGACGAACGCCGCTGGCTGTCCGACCTGGAGTTCGCGCGCGCGCTCAACCTGTGCATGCTGCTGCCCGGTCCCGAAGCGCTCCAGCTCGTGATCTACCTCGGTTGGCGCTGGCATGGCATCCCGGGCGCTATCGTCGGCGGGCTGACGTTCCTCGTGCCCGCCTCGCTGCTGCTCACGGGCCTCTCGGTGGTCTACGTGCTGTACGGCGCGCTGGCGCCGGTGGCGGCGACGGTGGCCGGCTTGCAATGCGTAGTCGTCGCGCTGGTCCTGCAGGCGGTCGTCCGGCTCGGGCGGCGTGCGCTCGCGGGCTGGCCGCAACGGCTGATCGCCCTGGTCGCGTTCGTGCTGCTCGTGTTCGCGCGTGCACCGTTCCCGGCGGTGATCGCGATCGGTGCGCTGGCCGGGGCGCTGGCGCGCGGGCGGCGGGAGGCGGCGCCCGCGACGCGGACGGCGCCCGTGTCCTGGCGCCGTACCGCCGCCGTGCTGGCTGCGGGCGCTGCCGCGTGGCTGCTGCCGTGGCTGCTCGTCGCCGTCGGGTCGCCGGCATCGCGCGCCGGGTCGCTCTACCTGTATTTCACGCGAGTCGCGCTCGGTGGCTTCGGCGGGGCCTATGCGGTGCTGGCCTGGGTGAACCAGGAGCTCGTCGGCTCGCTCGGCTGGCTGCAGCCGGGGGACCTGCTGGCGGGACTGGCGCTGTCGGAGACGACCCCGGGGCCACTGCTGCTGGTGCTGCAGTTCTACGGCTTTGCGACCGGCTGGCACGCGCCCGGCGCCGGGTCGCCGATGGCATCCGCGCTGCAGTGCTCGGCGCTCGCTGCGTGGGCGACGTTCCTGCCCTCGTTCGTGCTGGTGATCGCGCTCGCCCCGTATGTCGAGCGCCTGCAGGCGAATCGTCGACTCGCGGCGATGCTGGGCGGCGTGAGCGCCGCCGTCGTCGGTGTGATCGCCACCTTCGCGCTCGGCGTCGCCATCGCGGTGCTGTTCCCGGCAGGCCGCGGGCACGGGCCGGATCCGGTGGCGACCCTGATCGTCGCCGCGGCGGGCCTCGCGCTGTGGCGTGGTCGGATCGGATTGCCCTGGGTCCTCGCGGGCGGCGCGATCGCCTCGTTCGCCGCGGCGTGGCTGCGCTGATCCCGACGACTAGAGCGGCGGCGTGGCCAGCAGCGCGTCGATGCGGGTCGCGAACGTGCTCGCCGGCTGGGCCCCGAGGATCAGCGTGCCCTCCAGCTTGTCGCCGCGCCTGCGGGCGATGACGAAGCCGGGGGTGCCGTCGACGCCGATGCGCTGCGCATCGGCCGTGTCGGCATCGATGGCCTGACGGATGGCCGGATCGCGCGTGCACTGGTCGACCAGCACCGCTGCGGCGCCGGCGTCGATCGCGGCCTTGCGCGGACCGTCCGGGGTCATCGCCTCGGGCTTGCCGAGCAGCGCTTCGAACACGGGCCAGAACTTGCCCTGGCGGCCGGCGCAGCGCGCGACCAGCGCGGCGGGCAACGCCTCCTCGTGGAACGGCAGCGGCATGTCGCGCACCTCGTAGCGCACCTTTCCGGTGTCGATGTACCGGCGCTTGAGCTCGGGCCAGGTGCGCTCATGGAAGCGACGGCAGAACGGACACTGATAGTCCGTGTACTCGACCAGCACCACGGGCGCATCCGCGGCACCGAGGGACTCGTGGTTCCCGGCCGGGACCGAGACCAGCGCCGGCTGATCCGGCGCCGCGGGTGCGGGGGGCTTCGCGGCCTGCGCCTGCTGGGCGAGCAGCAGCCGATGGATCTCCTTCAGCTCGGTGAGGATCTGCTCGCCCTGCGTGCTGGACAACTCGCCCGGACCGGCCTGGGCGGCGCCTCCGAGGAGAAACAGCGCGCAGGCCACGAGCGCCGCGCGGGGCAGGGACAGGATCGGCGTCTTCATGGGCGCGTTCCGAGAGGGGGCGATTGCCGTCGCCGGCAGACTAGCATAGCGTCCGCACGCCACCCCACGACGTGGCCGGAGGAGTTCGCCGATGAAGTTCCTGCACACGATGGTCCGAGTCACCGACCTTGAGGCATCGCTCGATTTCTACTGCAACAAGCTCGGCCTCGACCTGGTCGATCGCAGGGACTATGACGCGGGGCGCTTCACGCTCGTGTTCCTCGCGGCGCCGGGCGACCACGGTGCCCAGGTCGAGCTGACCTACAACTGGGATCCGCAGGAATACACGATGGGGCGGGCGTTCGGCCACCTCGCGTACGAGGTCGATGACGTCTATGCGCTGTGCGCGCGCCTGATGGCGGCCGGGGTCACCATCAATCGTCCGCCGCGTGACGGACGCATGGCGTTCGTGCGCTCGCCCGACAACGTGTCGATCGAGCTGCTGCAGAAGGGCGCGGCCCAGGCGCCGGCCGAGCCCTGGGCCTCGATGCAGAACACGGGCGTCTGGTGAGGTCACGCGGCGTGGGGACGCCCGTCCAGGCGCCCCCAGCCGTTGCGCGTCAGGGCGCCGGGCGCTCGGGCTGGCGCAGCAGGTCGGGATTCGTCGACAGGTAGGCGATCACGTCGGCGCGGTGCGACGGCGACGGGACCAGCAGGCCCATGGCGGCGCCGGGCACCACCGCGTACGGGTTCTCCAGGTACTTGTCGAGCAGCTTCGGGTCCCACGTGAAACCCGCCTTCTTCATCGCCGGCGTGTAGCCGAAGTGATCCCAGGAGCCCGCCTTGCGGCCGACGACGCCGAGCAGCTGCGGGCCGATCGGCGGCGACTTGTCGGTGGCCTTGGCCAGGTGGCACGCCGCGCACTGTGCCTTGAAGACCTCCGCGCCACGCGCGGCGTCGCCGGGCGCGGGGTCCGCCTGGGCGGAGAGGCCCCACAGGGCAAGGGCGGCAGTCAGAAAAAGACGGGTTTTCATGAGGTGTACTCCAGCCGGGCAAATTCGCGTTCCTGCGATGGTTCATGGAACGCCTTCGGCGTCGCGACGCACAACAGCGGAAACCGAATCCCCGGCCTCCCGGCGTCGCCGGCGCCTGCGCTAGAGTGCCGGGGCCGCCCCGTCCGGAGACCCGCGTGACGTGCCGCCCGCCCATCCGATCCGTCCGCGCCGCCTTCGGCGTCGCCGTCCTGCTGCTGCCCGCCCTGCTGCGGCCCGCGCCGGCCCAGGCGTGGGGCGCCGAAGGTCACCGGATCGTCGCCCGGGTCGCCGAGCCGCTGCTCGATGCGCGGACCCGGGCGGCGCTTCGCGAGATCGCGGGCGAGGAGACGCTCGAGGACGCAAGCACCTGGCTCGACCGCGAACGCCAGCACCTGCGCCGCACCCTGCGCGGCTCGCCGGCCTGGCACTACGATGACCGGCCCGTGTGCGACGCGACCGCGGACGCGGATCGCTACTGCGCCGATGGCAACTGCGCCTCGCGCGCCTACGATCGCTACCTCGCCAAGCTCGGCGACCGCCACGCGAGCCGCGAGGAGCGGCTGCTCGCGCTGCACGTCGTCGTGCACCTCATCGGCGACGCGCACCAGCCCCTGCATGCCGCCGACCATGGCGATCGCGGTGGCAACGAGGTGCTGGTGCTGTTCGGCTCGCGCAACCGCGCGACGCCGCTGCACACGGTCTGGGACAAGGACTTCGTGAAACGCGCCGCCCGCGGCATGTCCGAGGACGCCTATGCGGCGCGCCTCGTCGAGTCACATCGCAGCGAACTGGCGCGGATCGAGCGCGGCGGATTCGCGGCCTGGATGGGCGAGTCCTATGCGATCGCGCGCGACTACGCGTACGGCCGCCTGCCGGGGTTCGCCTGCGGGTCGGACCTGCCGATGACGGTGCGATTGTCGACCGCGTACGTCGACGGCGCGAAACCGATCGTCGAGGAGCGCCTCGCGCGCGCCGGCATCCGCCTCGCCGCGGTGCTCCGCTCGACACTCGGGGCGGCCGGCGGCTGATAACATCGCGATGCCGCCAGCCGGTGGCCCAGGGACGGGAAGGGGAGTGTAGGGATGCCGACCGTGCTGATCACCGGGGCCGGACGCGGACTCGGGCTCGAATTCGTCCGCCAGTATGCCGCCGACGGCTGGAGCGTCATCGCCACGGCCCGTGATCCCGGACGCCACGAGGAGCTGAAGACCCTCGAGCGTGCCGCGGCGGGACGCATTCGGCTGCACGCGCTCGATGTCGCGGACGCGACCGGCATCGACGGCTTCGCCGCTTCGCTCGCCGGCACCACCATCGACGTGCTCATCAACAATGCCGGCACGATGGGTCGCGAGGGCTACGCCGGTCGCGGCATGCAGGCGCAGCGCTTCGGGCAATCCGACTACGACGACTGGGCCGAGATGTTCCGCGTCAATGCACTCGGCCCGATGAAGCTGTGCGAGGCGTTCGCCGACCATGTCGCCGCGAGCGACCAGAAGAAGATCGTCGCCCTGTCGAGCGTGATGGCGTCGATGGGCAGCAACAATCTGGGCGGGTTCTACGCCTATCGGAGCAGCAAGGCCGCGCTGAACGCGATCCTGAAGTCGATGGCGCTCGATCTCGCGCGCCGCGGCCTCATCGTCGCGCCACTGCATCCGGGCTGGGCCGCGACGGAGATGGGCGGTGCGAACGCACCCTTGCGCCCGCAGCACAGCGTGGCCGGCATGCGCCAGGTGATCGCGGCGCTGACGCGCGAGCGGTCCGGGCGCTTCTGGCAGTGGGACGGGCGCGAACTGCCCTGGTGAGCGTGCGCGGCTAGCGGTCGGGCGCCGGCAGGAACAGCTCCGGGTCGACCCACGCCCGGTTCAGCATCACGCCGAAGTGCAGGTGAGGCCCGGTCGCCCGGCCGGTGGAACCGACAAGCCCGAGCCGCGTGGCCGGCGTCACCGGCTGGCCTTCGTGCACGTCTATGCGGCTGAGGTGGCAGTAGAGCGTCAGCCAGCCGCTGCCGTGGTCGAGGATCACGGTCTGTCCGTTGAAGAAGAAATCGCCGATGCCGACGACGCGCCCGGTCGCCGCGGCCAGTACCGGTTCGCCGGTCGCCGCGGCGATGTCCATGCCCGTGTGCGGATTGCGGCCCTGGCCATTGAAGACGCGCCGCGACCCGAACGAGCTCGAGCGCGGTCCGGGAACCGGCGGACGCAGGGTGACCTCGCCCGGAGGCACGTCGCTGAAGGTCGCGAGCGCCCGTTCGAGCATCGGCTTCTCGCGATTGAAGCGCGCGAGGTCGCGTGGCGACAGGTCGACATGCTTCGGTGCGACCTGGAGCGCCTGCGTCGGATAGGCGTGATCGACGATGTCGTACCCCACGCCGCGGCTGCCATCCTCGGTGCGCACGATCACGCTCGCGTGTCCCGGCGACGCCGACAGCGGGATGCCCAGGATCGCGATCCAGTGGCCCGCTTCGGCCACGACCAGCGCCGCGTGCCCGTCGGCCATCACGACCGGCCTGCGCTCGCCCGCCGGCCCGAGGTCCAGGACGACGATGCCGCCCGGTACCGGCCGGGCCGTCGGCAGGTGCGCGGCCGCAGCGGCGCCCGCCAGCAGCGCGACGGCGAGCACGGCCGCACGCAGGGTGGCGCCGAGGATCGAGGCGACGCATTTCATGGGGTGATCCTAGCCCGAAGGGGCGTGCCGTGCAGCGTGCGACGTGATCCAATGGCGCCTCCCGAAGCCAACGGAGCCCTCGCATGACTGAGAAGACTGGAGGCGGCGAACTCGTCGGCGCCCACTGCGTCAGCCTGACTCCGGAGCAGCAGCGCGTGTTGCGCGAGCACGGCACCGAACCGCCGCGTTCGAGCCCGCTCGACAAGGAGTACCGGCCCGGGCGCTATTTCTGCGTCGGGTGCGGGACTGCGCTGTTCGAGTCGACGACGAAGTTCAACAGTGGCACCGGCTGGCCAAGCTTCTTCTCGCCACTGCCCGGTGCGGTCGCGACGACGAGCGATCGCAGCCACGGCATGATCCGCACGGAAGTGAACTGCGCGAAGTGCGAGGGCCACCTCGGGCACGTGTTCCCGGACGGCCCGAAGCCGACCGGCCTGCGCTACTGCATCAATGGGGTGGTGCTGCGCTTCGAGCCGGACGCCTGATGCGCCAGGCCGGAATAAAAAGAGGCCGGGACTGGCCCGGCCTCTGAATGAACGACAGTCCCAAGGGGGACCGGGACTGTCGTTATAGGAACCCGCTCGTCAGAAGCGATACGCGACGCCGACGCCGAGCAGCACCGGGTCGAGCTTCACGGTCGACACCTTCAGCTGTCCGGCCTTCACGTCGCTCTTCAGCTGCACGTACTTCGCGTCGACGTTCGCGAACCAATGGTCCGCGAGCTTGATGTCCACGCCGGCCTGAACCGCGGCGCCGAGGCTGTGGTTG
Organism: uncultured Pseudomonadota bacterium; assembly: GCA_903884235.1. Classification (GTDB taxonomy): domain Bacteria; phylum Pseudomonadota; class Gammaproteobacteria; order Steroidobacterales; family Steroidobacteraceae; genus CAIKZZ01. Next base: position 163,979 of record CAISEB010000012.1, on the reverse strand, counting down.
TCCAGCGAGAGCGGCAGGTCCGCGCCGGTCGGGCTCAGGGCCGCAGGCACCGTGATGTCGACGTTCATGATCAGCGTGAGGTTCACGCCGGCGCCGACGTACGGACGGATCGTGCCGGTCGGGTTGAAGTTGTACTTCGCGGTCAGCGTCGGCGGCAGGTGCTTGAACGTGCCGATCGTCGCGACGCCCTTCACCGACACGTCGTGCTTCTGCGGAACGGTCAGCACCAGCTCGGCGGACCAGTTCGGCGTGAAGAAGTACTCGAAGTCGATGTCCGGGATCCACTTCGAGGAGACCTCGATGTAGTCGGCCGGCAGGTTGAGTGCCGGTGCACCCGCGACCAGAGACGGGACGCTGACTGCGTCGGACTTGTTCGCCGGGGCGATGTGGAGTGCGCGCAGGCGGACCACGAACGGGCTCTCGTCGGCCTGGGCGGTGACGCTGAGCAGCGCTGCTGATGCGAGGGCGGTGGCGATGGTGATCCGGGTGATGTTGCGCACAAGAAATCCTTTGCTTCGAACCTGGAAGAGACGGCCGGCAGTTTGATTGCTGCACAGCGGCAAGGACATTCGTATTTGCGGGAGTTCCCGATGGGTCCCATCGCGGTATCCCGCAGACGCCATCCGTAGTTGCCCGGACTACCCGGTCCGGCCAGAAATGCGATGCGTCTCTCAAGTCGCCAATCCACGACAGCCCGGGCGATCCCGTGCCCGCTGCGCTTGCCTAGAATCGCGGCGCGGCATGCATGCCGCGACGCGGAGGCGACTCGATGAACAAAGCGATGGTGGGTGGCGTGCTGATCGGTGTCGCGCTCGCGACGAGCGGCGCGGTGGTCGCCGGGTTTGCATCGCGCGATTCGCGCTACGCCGAAGTGCTCGACGTGCAGCCCGTGACCCAGGAGGTCCGTTTGCCGCGCCAGGTCTGCGGCGACGAACTCGTCGAGCAGCGACGCCCGGTCCAGGATGAACATCGGGTCGCCGGCACGGCGATCGGCGCCGTGCTCGGCGGCGTGCTCGGTCACCAGGTAGGCAATGGCAACGGGCGCACGCTCGCGACTGCGGCGGGTGCGGCGGCCGGTGGCTATGCCGGCAACCGTGTCCAGAAGCACATGCAGGACGGCGACACGGAGCGCGTGAACGCGCACCGCTGCCACACCGTGCAGGACGTCCAGCACGAGGTCGTCGGCTACGACGTCCGCTACCGCCTCGGGGACACGACCGATGTCGTGCGCACCCGGCAGCGCCCACCGGAGCGCATCCCGGTTCGCGACGGTCGGCTGCTGATCGACGATACCGCCCACCGCTAGACCTCCCAAAAAAAGCGCGGCCGAAGCCGCGCGAGGGAGTCACGGCGGGACGAAATCGGATCAGTCGCGCATCGCGACGCTCGACGCGGCGGCGCCGAGAGCGTGACGAGCGGACAGGCGCGAACTGTGGATGTCCGCGACGGCGCGATCGAGCGCCGCGGTCGTGCACGACTGCTGCGCGCGGGTCGCACGGAAGTCGCGAATGTCGGCGTGGTTGTAGCAGACCGACTCCGCGCCATGGCGCAGGCGGGTGTACAGCCGCTCGACGCCGGCATCGTGGGACAGGTCGAGGTCGTCGAATTGGACGCGTACGGTCGGTGCATCGGACGGCGTCGCGGCCCCTGCGGCGAAGGGCACTGCGGCGAGGCTGGCGAAGATCAGCACGAGGGTCTTGGGTGACATGGCGGGCTCCGGGGTGAAGGGCTTGCTTCCTGCGTAGATAAGATGCATCGAGGCGGCCTCGCGTTGCGGCGCCTCGTCGCCCGCGCACGTCGGCTCGCCGCAATCTCGCCCTCGCCGGCGGCACTTTCGCGATCGGGGCCGAAGCCGTAGTCTTCCGCACATGAAGAAACCCGCCTCCCGCCAACCGGTCATCAACCAGCGTCGTGCCTACTTCGAGTGCCGCTTCGGCCAGCTGCACGTGCGCACCGCGTTTCCCTCGACCGGCGGCTTCGACGAACTGACCCCGCTGATCTGCCTGCACGAGAGTCCGCGCTCGAGCGCCTCGTTCGGGGCCTTCCTCGCGGCGATGGCCACCGACCGCTCGGTCTACGCCTGTGACCTGCCGGGCCACGGCGAATCGGATCCCACGGCCGATCCGCCCTCGATCGCCGACTACGCCATAGCGATCGGTGACTTCCTCGACGGGCTCCGGCTGCGCGAGGCGGATGTCGTCGGCATCGGGTCCGGCGCGGCGACCGCCATCGAGCTCGGCCTCGCGCGGCCGCAGGGGATCCGCCGCATTGTCGTGGCGCAGGTGCCGATCGCAGCGGAGCGGCCGGCGGCCGTGCCCGCGCCGACGGAGGATGGCCGCCACCTCGCCGCCGGATGGGCGCGCAGTCGTGGCGCGCGCGGCGCGGACGAGCCGCTCGAGCGCTTCGCGAGCGGATATGCGGAAGAACTGCGTCAGGGGCTTCGATCGGCCTGGGGCGCGGCGGCCGCGGCGGCCTGGCCCGGTCGCGAGCGGCTGCGCCAGCTGGCCCAGCCGCTGCTCGTGCTGCGCGCCGGCGGGGCTCAGCCCGACACGGCCGCGGCGACCCGCGATGCCTCGCCGAAGGCCGTCCTGCGCGACCACCCGCGGAGCGGGGCGGCGATGTTCCACCTCGAGGCCGCGGAGGTGGCGGATGAGGTACGGGCCTTCCTCGGGCGCTGATGGCCCGGCTTGCGGCGACGCACAATTTCCCCGCAAGATGCCGCCCGTGAAATCCGAATACCTCGAACGCATCCTCAAGGCGCGCGTCTACGACGTCGCGATCGAATCCCCGCTCGAACCGGCGGCACGCCTGTCCCGACGGATCGGCAACCGCGTGCTGTTCAAGCGCGAGGACCTGCAGCCGGTGTTCTCCTTCAAGCTGCGCGGCGCGTTCAACCGTATCTCGCACCTGACCGCGGCCGAGGCCGCTCGCGGCGTCATCTGCGCATCGGCGGGCAACCACGCCCAGGGCGTCGCGCTGTCGGCGCGGCGGCGCGGCATCCCGGCGCTGATCGTGATGCCGCGCACGACGCCGCAGATCAAGATCCAGGCGGTTCGTGACCTCGGTGGCGAAATCGAGCTCGTCGGTGACGACTACGATGGCGCCTGCGAGCACGCACTCAAGCTCGCCGCCGAGCGCGGGATGACCTTCATCCACCCGTTCGACGACCCCGAGGTCATCGCCGGGCAGGGCACGATCGCGATGGAGATCCTGCGCCAGCACGACGCGGCGATCGACGCGATCTTCGTGCCGATCGGCGGCGGTGGCCTGATCGCCGGCATCGCCTGCTACGTCAAGGCACTGTATCCGTCGATCCGCATCGTCGGCGTCGAGCCCGAGGACGCGGCCAGCATGCATGCCTCGATCGCGGCCGGCCAGCGCGTCACCCTCGACCGGGTCGGGATCTTCGCGGACGGCGTCGCGGTCCGGCGCGTCGGCGAGGAGACGTTCCGGCTGGCGCAGCAGTACGTGGACGAGATCGTGCTGGTCACCACCGACGAGACCTGCGCGGCGATCCAGGACATCTTCGAGGACACCCGCGCGATCGCGGAGCCGGCGGGCGCGCTCGCCGTCGCGGGCATGAAGAAATGGGTGGCGCGCGAAGGCGTGGAGGGCAAGACCTTCGTCACCATCAACTGCGGCGCGAACATGAATTTCGACCGCCTCCGCCACGTGGCCGAACGCGCCGACCTCGGCCAGCAGCGGGAGGCCCTGTTCGCGGTCGAGATCCCGGAGCGGCCGGGCAGCTTCCGCCGCTTCTGCGAGCTCATCGGGACGCGCAACGTCACCGAGTTCAACTACCGCTACACCGACGCCGCCGCGGCGCACATCTTCGTCGGCCTCGCGATCGCCGGCGGCGCCGCCGAGAAGAACAGGATCCGGGCGACGATCGCCGAGGCCGGTTTCCCGGTGGTCGACATGAGCGACAACGAGGTCGCCAAGCTGCACGTCCGCTACATGGTGGGCGGGCAGGCGCACGGGATCCCCGACGAGCGGCTGTTCCGGTTCGAGTTCCCGGAGCGCCCCGGCGCCCTGCTGCGATTCCTCACCGCGATCGGTGATCGCTGGAACATCAGCCTGTTCCACTACCGCAATCACGGCTCCGACTACGGGCGCGTGCTGGCGGGGATCCAGGTGCCGGCCGCGACGGAAGCGGAGTTCCTGGGGCATCTCGGCGAGCTCGGATTCAACTTCGTCGAGGAGACGGAGAATCCCGCGTGCCGGATGTTCCTCGGCGGCTGAGCGCGGCACGTCTCAAACCCCTTGCGCAACACCGTCGATTCGGGCGAACGTAGCGGTCCCCCGACTGCGCTCGCGCGCAGCGGTCCTGCACGAATCGAGTCCTTCCATAGGAGCTGTCATGGCGAAGCGGAAGAAGAAGGCGAAGGCGAAGCCGGTCAAGGCGAAGAAGAAGGCGGCGAAGCGCCCGGTCAAGAAGGCGACCAAGAAGTCGGCCAAGAAGGCCGTGCGCAAGGCCGCGAAGAAGGCTGCGAAGCGCAAGGCTGCGCCGAAGAAGAAGGCCCAGAAGGCCCCGGCTCGCAAGCCGGCTCCGAAGAAGAAGGCCGCCAAGCGGCGCGCGAAGCCGGCCGCGACGCCGGCCCCGGCGCCCGCGCCGGTCGCCGTAGAGGCAGCGCCGGCGCCAGCGGCGGACGCCCCGAGCGGCGGCTGACGCCACGTCCCGTGTGGGTGCGGCCGACCGCCCTGCGGCCGGCCGTGCCCTCGCCGGACCCGATCTCCGATGAGTGACCCGCCGCGCCGGGTTCCGCGGCACGAGCGCATCACGCTGCGGGGCCTCGAGCACCACCTGACCCGCTGGGGGCCGGACTCGCCAGCGCCATGGGTGCTGCTGCATGGCTGGGCCGACACCAGTGACACGTTCCAGTTCGTGGTGGATGCCTTCGCCGCGGACCACCCGATCGTCGCGCCGGACTGGCGCGGATTCGGGCGCAGCGCCTGGCAGGGCGGCCCGTACTACTTTCCCGAGTACCTCGCCGACCTCGAGGCCCTGCTCGAGGCCGTGTCGCCCGATGCGCCGGCAACCCTGATCGGCCACAGCATGGGCGGCAACCTCGCCTGCCTCTACGGCGGCGTCAGACCCGACCGGGTCGCGCGGATCGTCAACCTCGAGGGCATCGGGATGCGGCGTACGCGGCCCGACGAGGCCCCGGAGCGCTACCGGCGCTGGCTGGACGAGCTGCGCACGCCGCCGGAGTTCGCGCGCTTCGATTCACTCGATCGGTTCGCCGCGGTACTGCGGCGGCGCAATCCGCGGCTGACCGAGCCGCGCGCCGCGTTCATCGCGGCCAGCTGGTCGAGGCCACTGGCCGACGGCGGCTGGGTCGTGTCGGCCGACCCCGCCCACAAGTTCGTGAACCCGGTGCTGTACCGGCGCGAGGAGGCGGAGGCCTGCTGGCGGGCCGTCACCGCGCCGATGCTGGTCCTCCTCGGGGCGGCCTCCGATGCCGTCCGCCAGCTCGGCGAGGACGCCGGCGAGCCGTACCTGCGCGCCCATCACCCCACCGCCGAGGTCGTGACCGTGCCGGATGCCGGCCACATGCTGCACCACGACGCCCCCGAGGCCGTGGCGAGGCTGATCGAGACCTTCCTCGCCGGCGGCGCGTCGTGAGTCGTGGGGCGGGGGGCGGCACGGTCCGGGACCTGCTCTCGGAACGCGCGTTCATCAACTACCTGGTCGCCAAACTCGCCGGCTCGCTCGGTGCGCAGATGCAGACCGTGGCAGTCGGGCTGCAGGTCTACGGGCTGACCCACCGTCCGCTCGACCTCGGCCTCATCGGCCTGTCGCAGTTCCTGCCGTTCCTCCTGTTCGTGCTGCCGGCCGGCCACGCCGCCGACCGCTGGAGCCGCAAGAAGATCGTCGCCGCCTGCCTGCTGCTCGATCTGCTCTGCGCCCTCGGGCTCGCCGGGCTCACCGTCCGCGGCCTCGAGACCGTGCTGCCGGTGTTCATCCTGATGGTGCCGTTCGGGATTGCGCGCGCCATGATGGCGCCGGCGAGCCAGGCACTGCTGCCGAACGTGGTTCCGCGCGGCCTGCTCGGCCGCGCGGTCGGCATCAATTCCTCCGTCTGGCAGGTGACGACGATCCTCGGTCCGGCGCTGGGCGGCGCGCTGTACGCCTACGCGGGTCCCGCGTTCGTCTATGGCGTCGTGACGCTGTTGTTCGCGGTGGCGGTGTTCACGGCGCTCTCGATCAATGCGCCGCCCGTCGTGCAGGCCGTGCCGGATCCGGCGCACGCCGGCCGCCCGGGCTGGCACGAGGTCGTCGAGGGCCTGCGGTTCGTGTGGCGCCGCCACACGGTGCTCGGCGCCATCTCGCTCGACCTGTTCGCGGTGCTATTCGGCGGCGCGACGGCGCTGCTGCCCGCATTCGCGACCGACGTGCTTGGCGTCGGGCCGTTCGGCTACGGTTGGCTGCGCGCGGCGCCAGGCATCGGCGCGGCGCTGATGGCCACCTGGCTGACCGTGCATCCCATCGATCGGCGCGTCGGTCGCGCCATGTTCGGCGGCGTCGCCGTGTTCGGCGTCGCGACCGTGGTGTTCGCACTGTCGCGCAGCTACCTGCTGTCCGTCGTGGCGCTCGCGGTGCTCGGCGCCGCGGACATGATCAGCGTCTTCGTGCGCCACCTGCTCGTGCAGCTCGAGACCCCGGATGACATGCGCGGGCGCGTCGGCGCGGTCAGCTCGATGTTCATCGGCGCCTCGAACGAACTCGGGGAGTTCGAGTCCGGGCTCACGGCGGCGTGGTGGGGGCTCGCGCCCTCGGTGCTGATCGGCGGCGTCGCGACGCTGGTCGTCGTCGCGGTCTGGTCGCGGTGGTTCCCGGAGCTCGCACGGATGGACCGCTTCCGCGACGCTTGACCCGACCGACATGACTGTATATCTATACAGTATGCCCAAGCCACTGAAGGGTCGGGGCGTCGCCTCGAACCGCACCCCGCGCTTCCGCGCGGCCGCGCTCGATGCGGCCCCGCGCTACATCGATGCGCCCGCCGACGCGGACGAGGAGCCGTCGCGGCATCCGCAGACGCGCATGCTCGTCGACGCCAGTCGGTCGATCATCGCCTACAACGCCTCGCCGGACGTGCCATTCAGTCGCTCGATCAATCCGTACCGCGGCTGCGAGCACGGCTGCGTCTACTGCTTCGCGCGCCCCTCGCATGCCTGGCTCGACCTGTCGCCCGGGCTCGACTTCGAGACGCGGATCCTCGTGAAGCCAGAGGCCGTGCGCCTGCTGCGCGAGGAACTCGGCCGGCCCGGCTACCGGCCCGAGCCGATCCACCTCGGCTCGAACACCGACCCGTACCAGCCGCTGGAGCGCGAGACGCGGCTGACGCGCTCGATCCTGGAGACGCTGCTCGAGGTGCGCCATCCGGTCACGGTGCTGACCAAGGGAGCGCTGATCGAGCGCGACATCGACGTGCTTGCGCAACTCGCGCAACTCGGCCTCGCGCGGGCGGCGATCAGCATCACGACGCTCGATCCCGAGCTCAAGCGCACGCTGGAACCGCGCGCCGCATCCGCCGCGGCGCGGCTGCGGTCGATCCGCGCGCTCGCCGCTGCCGGCATTCCCACGGCCGTGATGGTCGCCCCGGTGATCCCGCGCGTGAATGACCACGAGATGGAGGCGATCCTCGAGGCGGCGGCGGACGCCGGCGCGACGCGTGCCGGCTGGATCCTGCTCAGGCTGCCGCTCGAGCTGCGCGAGCTGATGCAGGAATGGCTCGACGCGCACAGGCCGCTGGCTGCGGCGCACGTGTTGAGCCTGCTCAGGGCGAGCCGCGGTGGCCAGAACGACGAGCACGCGTTCCACCGGCGCATGAGCGGCTCGGGCCCGCTCGCGCAGTTGCTCGAGCAGCGGTTCCGGGTTGCGACCAAGCGGCTCGGCCTCGGCACGGGCGACGGGGAACCGCTCGACTGCTCGCTGTTCAGGCGGCCGTCCGCCGGCGGGCAGCTCGCGCTGCTGTGAGCTCGCTCAGGTCGGGTTCTCGAGGCTGAACGAGCCGGTCTCGTCGTCGTACGCGAACACCTCGGCGTAGCGCGCCCAGCTGACCAGGGCGCGCAGCGACTGCTCGGCTGCCTCCGGCGACATGTGGTCCTCGAGCTCGTCGAGGAACCGGCTTTTCGGCGCCGAATGCGACTTGCGCTCGTCGAGCACGCGTCGCACGTGGGCCGCCAGCGGCACGTACGCGAGCAGGTGGCGCGCGAACAGGCGCTTGCGCTCGTCGACGGTCGCGTCCGCGAACTGGATGGCCTCCGGCGTGAGGCGCAGGTCGCCGCCCTCGACGTCGGCGAGTCGCAGCATCTGCAGCGTCTCCGCGACCGGGAACAGGTCGTCGATCTCGAGCTGCAGCTCCGAGGCGATCTCCGGCAAGTCCGCCTTGCCCGAGAACGGCGGCGCCGCGACGGTCTCGATGAGGCCCGAGATCAGGTTCGAGGACACGCGCGCGAGGATCGTGTCGATGCCGCTGCCCATCGGGCGATGCACGTTCGGCGCGGTGCCGCGCCCCGGCTTCGCGGTCATCTCGACGTAGATGCGCTCGACCAGTGCCGCGAACGCGGGATCGAGGCGGTTGCGCGGGCGCGTGATCGGCACCTCGATCTCCGAGACGATGCGGCCCGGGTTGCTGCCGAACACGAGGATCCGGTCGCACATCTGCACCGCCTCCTCGATGTTGTGCGTCACGAGGATCACGCCCTTGATCGGCATGCGCCCGTCGGACCACAGGTCGAGGAAGTCGGTGCGCAGCGTCTCGGCGGTCAGCACGTCGAGCGCGGAGAACGGCTCGTCCATCAGCAGGATGTTCGGGTGCACGACCAGCGCGCGCGCGAAGCCGACGCGCTGGCGCATGCCGCCGGAGAGCTCGCGCGGGTAGGCGGACTCGAAGCCGTCGAGGCCGATCAGGTCGATCGCCTGCAGGGAGCGGCGGCGGATCTCGTCGCGCGGCACCTTGAGCGCCTCGAGGCCGAGCGCCACGTTCTCGTACACGGTCAGCCACGGGAACAGCGCGAAGCTCTGGAACACCATCGCGATGCCCTCGGCGGGGCCCTCGACCTTGCGGCCGAGGTAGCGCACCTCGCCGCCCGCCGGCGTCGACAGGCCGGCGATGAGGCGCAGCAGTGTCGACTTGCCGGAGCCCGACCGGCCGAGCAGGCCGACGATCTCGCCGGGCTTGACCGACAGGCTCACGTCCTCCAGCACGAGCAGTTCCGCGCCGTCGCCGCGCGGGAATGACTTGCGTGCATGCATGACGTCGAGCAGCGGGGCGGTCTCCGTCGAGGGCTTGATGTTGGCGTTCATGGGGTCACGACAGTCGGAACTTGCGTTCCGCGTAGTAGTAGAGCGGTCGCCATACGAGGCGGTTGATCAGCAGCACGTAAAGGCTCATCGTCACGACGCCGAGCACGATGCGATGGAAGTCGCCGGCACTGGTCGCATCCGCGATGTACGCGCCGAGGCCGGTCGCGGTGACATGCTCGTCGCCCCAGCTGGCGACCTCGGCGACGATCGCGGCGTTCCACGAGCCGCCCGATGCCGTCAGTGCCCCGGTCACGTAGAACGGCATTACCGCCGGCAGCGCGATGCGCTTCCACCACAGCCAGCCGGTGACCTTGAAGTTGCTGGCGACGTGGCGCATCTCGCCCGGCATCGCGGCGGCGCCCGCGATGACGTTGAACAGGATGTACCACTGCGTGCCGAGGATCATCAGCGGGCTCAGCCAGATATTCGGGTTGAGCTTCCAGGTGACGATGCCGGCGACGACGACCGGGAACAGCAGGTTCGACGGGAAGGCCGCCATGAACTGCGCGATCGGCTGGACGATGCGCGCAACACCGGGGCGCAGCCCGACGTAGACCCCGATCGGCACCCAGATGACGCTGGCGAGCCCGATGAGCAGGAAGACGCGCAGGCCCGTGATCGCGCCGAGCCCGAGGGTCATGCCGATGTCATGCCAGCCGAGCTCCGGCGCCAGGAACTTGACCGCCTCCCACAGCGCCATCGCGAGCAGCGCCCCGACGATGCCCGTGGCGATCCGGTCGAGCTGCTTGCCGTGGTCCGGTGCCTCGATGTGGATGACGACCGGGGTCGTCGTCCGGATCGCAGCGCCCACCGCGCGCGCGGCGTGGCGCAACTGGCGCAGGAAGCGGGCAATCAGCCGCGAGCCGCCGAGCGCCTCGAGCACCCACGAGCGCGGCGGGACGCCGCCCGGATCCTGCTCGAAGCGGAAGCGGTCCGCCCAGGCGACCAGCGGCCGGAACAGCAGCTGGTCGTAGAGCAGGATGACGACCAGCATCGTCGCGATCGCCCAGCCCACGGCGTGCAGGTTCTTCTGCTCGATCGCGAGCGCGATGTAGGAGCCGACGCCGGGCAGCGTCACGGTGGTCTTGCCGACCGTGACGGCCTCCGAGAGCACCACAAAGAACCAGCCCCCGGACATGGACATCATCATGTTCCAGATCAGCGGCGGCATCCCGAACGGCACCTCGAGCCGCCAGAAGCGCGCCCACGCCGACATGCGGAAGCTGCGCGCCGCCTCGGTCAGTTCCACCGGGACCGTCCGCAGGCTCTGGTAGAAGCTGAAGGCCATGTTCCAGGCCTGGCTCGTGAAGATCGCGAACACGGACACGAACTCGGCGCCCAGCACCTTGCCCGGCGCCAGCGACAGGAAGAACACGATCGTCACCGAGATGAACCCGAGCACCGGCACCGACTGCAGGATGTCGAGCAGCGGCACCAGGATGCGTCCGGCCCGGGGGCTCTTCGCCGCCCAGGTCGCGTAGGTGAACGTGAACAGCAGGCTGAGTACGAGCGCCGCGAGCATCCGCAGCGTCGTGCGCGCGGCGTACATCGGCAGGTGGTGCGGATCGAGCGTGACCGGGCTCGCGTCCAGCGTCGTCAGCGGGGCGAGGACCCCGCGGCTCGCCTCGGCGAAGAAGGCCAGCAGCCCCAGCACCAGCAGCAGCGCAATGAAGTCAAAGCGCGACGGTGCGCCGCGGCTCGCTGTGCTCCAGGCGGTGGGGGTGTGAGGCATGATGCGGGGCGGTACTAATACAAGCAGTTCCGGGCACGGCGGGCGTGCGGAGTCTGCCACACAAGCGATGTCAGCCGACACCCCGTCATGGGTGAAAAATCAGCCGCGGCGCGCAATCAACGGCGCGGCGGCCACGGCACGAAGGCGCTCGTGCGCCGCTGGTAGTCGCGGTACGCATCGCCCTTGGAGCGCAGCGCCTGGGCTTCGGTGGCGGGGATCCCGGTGACCCGCAGCAGGAAGAAGAGCATCAGCGCCGGCATCGCGAGGCCGAACACCCCCCACGGCGGCGCGGCGAGCGAGGCCAGCGCGTAGGCGACCCAGACCAGCCACTCGCAGAAGTAGTTGGGGTGCCGCGACCAGGACCACAGGCCGCGATCGCAGACCTCGTCGTGCCGTGCGCCGCCGCGCTTGAAGGCCGCGAGCTGGGCATCGGCCAGCGTCTCGCCGCCGAGCGCCACCACCCAGATCGCGAGGGCGGCCCACTCTGGCGGCGCGATCGACGGCGCCGGGTTCTGCGCCACCCACAGCAGCGGCAGCGCGAGCACGACGTCGAGGGCCGCCTGCAGCAGGTAGAAGCGGTACATGCGGCGATGGAACGCGGCGGGACCCGCCGCGCCCCACTTGCGGCGCAGGTCCACGTAGCGGCCCTCCTCGGGCTCACCGACGATGCGGCGCCCGAGGTGCCACGCTAGGCGCAGGCCCCACAGGCCGTACATCGTGCCGATCAGCAGTCGCCGCGCCGGGTCGCCGCCCGCATACAGCCCGTAGAACACGGCCAGCAGCGTGAAGTTGCCGGACCAGCCGATGTCGACGTAGCTGAAGTTGCCGCGCCTGAGCCCCAGCACGAACAGGCCGGTCATGCTCGCCACGACGAGCAGCGTCGCGACGCCGAGCAGGGCGGCGGTGGTCATTGCGCAGGCTCCGGCACCAACCCGAATGCGGGCGGACCGAGCCTAGCAGCCCCGTCTGGATTCGTCGCTCGCCGCGGCCACCGGCACGCCCCGGCTGCCCGCAGCACGGTGCCGCCGGATTCAGCGCGGCGCCGCGAACGGCCGCACGCGGCCGTCGGTGCGCGGTGCGAGGGGCGCCGCTGCGCTCGCGAGTGCCGCCTCGACCGCCTCGATGTCCGTCACCAGCGGCGTCGCCTCCGTGCCGGCGGAGAAGGCCGTGTAGTGGTCGCCGCCGGCCAGCAGGTAGTCCGTCGTGACGACGCTGTAGCGGCGCGCGGGATCGAGCGTACGGCCGGTGGCGTCATCGACCGCGAGGATGCGCGAGCCCACGGGGCGACCGAGGTCGTACACGTAGCGCAGCCCCGACACGCGCAGGAAGGCCGGCAGCGACACGCGGGGGCCCTCGAACTGCTGTTCGAGGATCGCGAGCACGTCGCGTCCGGTCATCGTCATCCGCACGAGCCGGTTGCCGAAGGGCAGGACGTCGTAGAGATTGCCGTGCGTCACGCGGCCGGCCTCGAGGTCATTGCGCAGTCCGCCCGGGTTCGTGAACGCGAAATCGGTCCCGGCCGTCGCCCGCAGCGCATCGGCGACGAGATCGCCGAGCGCCGTCTCCGGATCGGTCTGGTTGCCGCGCCGGATCGCGGCGCCGGCGACGGCGATGGCTCGCTCGCGGACGGTCGCCGTGGCACGCGCGGCCGCGGTGACGATGCGTGCGGCCCGGGCATCCGGGCTGCGGCCCGGACCCTCGTCCGCCCAGGTCGTCATCACGCGCGAGGACTTCGCGACGACCGCGCCTGTCTTGCGATCGATCTCCAGGTCGATCGCGGCGTACGCCGTGCCGTACGAGCGCGCCTGGACCACCAGCGCCGGCGGACCGCTGCGCAGCGGGACGAGCACGTTGTTCGGCTGGTGCGTGTGGCCCGCGACGACGACGTCGACGCCACCCTCGAGACCGGCGAGGATCGGCGCCAGGCGGCCGTGCGCGTCGCCCGGTCCGAGCGGCGCCGGGACCGGATTCCGGGGCGAGAGCAGGCCCTCGTGGATCAGCAGCACGACGGTCGCGACGCCGCGCGCATGCAGGTCGCGCACCGCCGCGTTGATGCGCGGGACCTCGTCCTCGAACGTGATCGGGGCGATGCCCTCGGCCGGCACGAGCGCAGGCGTTTCGGCCGTGACGGCGCCAACGATGCCGATGCGGACGCCATCAACGGTGACGATCGCGGACGGCGGCAGGAACGGCGTCCCGTCGCGCCGGCGCACGTTGCTGGCGAGTTCCGGAACATGGCTGCCGTCCCAGCGCCGGCCGAGGCCGGTGCCGTCCGCGTGGGCGCCGCCGTACAGCTGTCGCTCGAGTTCGCCGACGCCGTGGTCGAACTCGTGGTTGCCGACGGTCGCGAGCGTCAGGCAGCGCGTCACGACGGGCTCGTCGGACGTCGGTCGCGCGATTCGCGGGCAGTCGGCACCGGCGAGGCCGTTCAGCACCGCCAAGGTCGGTTCGTCGTGCAGCAGGCCCGAGATCAGCGCGCTGGCCCCGACCGAATCGCCGGCGATCAGCGTCAGCGTATGGGCGGGGTCCTCGCTGCGCTCGGCCGCCAGATAGGACGCGAGTACCGCGACGCCGCCCACCGGGCGACTGCCGTCGGAACCGGAGACCCGCTGGTGGGTCTCGAGCTGTCCGTGCAAGTCGTTGAACGCCAGGATCCGCAGCGACATCGGCAGCGTCGAGGAGGCGGGCGCCACCCAGCTGACCGGCGCCGCCCCGATCCGGCGCTCGAGCAGTTCGCCGTCCTCGTGGGCGAACGCGAGCGGCGCTGCGGCGAGGAGCCCGAATGCGAGACCGGCAAGCCCGTGCCACGCCCGCGCGCTATGCTGCGCGGCGAACGCGGGTCGAACCGGGGGACTTGTGCTGAAGACGTTCATAGACTGGTATCTCGGTGCGCTCGATGCCGGCGGCTACTGGCTCGTCGGCCTGCTGATGGCCATCGAGAGTTCGGTCGTGCCGCTGCCATCCGAACTGGTCGTCCCGCCGGCGGCCCATCTTGCGGTCACGACCGGCAGGATGAGCCTGGCCGGCATCGTCGTCGCCGGCGCCATCGGCTCCTGGATCGGCGCCAGCGCGATGTACTGGCTCTCGCGCCTGCTCGGCCGTCCCCTGTTGCTGCGCTTCGGACGTTACCTGCTCGTGACGCCGGATAAAATAGCCGCAGCCGAGCGCTGGAGCCTGCGCTTCGGGCCGTACGGCGTCTTCGCCGCGCGCCTGCTGCCGGTGATCCGCCACCTGATCGGCATCCCGGCCGGCATCGTGCGCATGCACTATGGCTGGTACAGCCTCGTCACGCTCGTCGGCGCCGCGGTCTGGACGGCGGTCCTCTGCGCCGTGGGCGTCGTCGCCGGCCAGGACGCGGCCCTGCTCGCCGGGGACATGCATCGCGTGACCTTGTGGCTCGCCGGGGCGGTCGGCGTGCTCGGCATCCTGTACTGGCTGCTCGTGTACCGCTTCATGCGCGGCGGCTGAGGTCAGCGCCGCGGCCGGGCGCGCGCGGTCGGTTCCGCGGTCATCGGGTCGTCCGGCCAGTGGTGCTTCGGGTAGCGCCCCTTCAGCTCCCTGCGGACCTCCGCGTAGCCACGGGCCCAGAAGCTCTCGAGATCACGCGTGACCTGGACCGGTCGGTGCGCCGGCGACAGCAGCTCCAGCGCGAGGGCCACGCGGCCGTTCGCGACGCGTGGCGTCGTCGCCATCCCGAACACCTCCTGCAGCCGGACCGAGATTCGTGGCGGGTCCGAATCGTAGTCGATCGGCACGCGCGACCCGCTCGGTACGGTCAGGTGGGTGGGGGCCAGTCGATCCAGCTCGCGCTGCTGCGCGTGGTCCAGCCGTGCGGCGAGGATCGAGGCGAGGTCGAGCCTCGCGAGGTGGTCGCGGCGCAGGATGCCGTCGAGGTACGGCCCGAGCCAGTCCGCGAGCGTCGCGGCGAGGGCCCCGTCGGCAAGATCCGGCCAGGCCGATGCGGCGTCGGCGCCGAGTGCGGCGCGCACGAACGCGACGCGGGTCTGCAGCACCCGGGCGGCCCGTGACCAGGGCAGCGCATCGAGCCCGAGATCGGCGACCCCGTCCAGCATCGCGGCGACCTGCGCGTCGCGAGGCGCAGCGCGCAGCGGCGCCTCCTCGAGCACCAGTGCGCCGTAGCGCCACTCCCGGCGCGCGACGACCGCCGCCTCGCGTCGATCCCACTCGACCCGATCGACGCGCCGCACCGCCTCGCCGAGCGACTCGACCAGCGCCTCGCGCGCGACGGGTGCGGCGAGGTGGATGCGCGCCTCGCGCTCGCCCGCGTCGAGGTCGGCGATGACCAGGAATTCGTGCCGGCTCAACGCGTCAGGGCCCGGGAACGCCGCGCCACGCCCGTTCGCCAGCAGGTAGCGCGGGCTGTCGCCGCGCCGACGGGCGATCCGATCCGGGTACGCCGTGGCAAGCAGCAGCCCTGCATCCGCCACCGTGACGCGCGATCCGGGCGCCGGCGGCAGCGCGCCCGCCCACAACGTCGCGAGGCGGCGCACGCGCGCGAGGGCGCCTCGATCGGCCTCGAGTCCCGCGACCTCCCGGCCGGCGAGCAGCTCGAGGCGCTGCTCGAGGCTGGCATCGCGCTCGCCGGGCCGGCTGCGGGCGAGATCACGCTCGCTGAGCAGGGCCGCGAGGCGCGCGGCCATCGCCACCACCTCGCCGCCGCGCGCGGCGAGGCGCATGCGCGCCAGTCGCGGATGCAGGCCGAGCCCGGCCATCTGCCGCCCGACAGGCGTGATGCGGCCCGCCGGCTCGAGCGCGCCGAGCGACGCAAGCAACTCGCGCGCCTGGGCGAGATGCGCCGCTGGCGGTGCGTCGAGCCACGACAACTGGGCCGCATCGGTTCCCCAGGAGGCGAGTTCGAGCGCCAGCGGCGCGAGGTCCGCCTCCAGCACCTCCGGCGCCGTGGCCGCAGGCAGCAGGCGCTCCGCCGCCGCGGTATAGACCCGGTAGCACACGCCCGGCGACAGGCGGCCCGCGCGGCCGCGGCGCTGCTCGGCCGCGGCGAGCGACACCGGCAGCGTCTCGAGGCGGCTCATGCCGCTGCCAGCGTCGAAGCGCGAGCGGCGCGCGAGCCCGGAATCGACCACGATGCGCACGCCCTCGATGGTCAGCGACGTCTCGGCGATGCTGGTCGCGAGCACGACCTTGCGCGATCCGGGTGGCGAGGGCGCGAGCGCCGCATCCTGCGCATCGGGCGGCAGTTCGCCGTGCAGCGGCAGCACGCGCACGCCGGCGGGCAGGCCACCGTCGCCGAGGTTGCGCTCGAGGCGGCGGATCTCCGGCGCGCCCGGCAGGAACACGAGCGCATCGCCCGGGGACTCCTCGAGGGCGCGGCGCACGGTCGCGGCCACCTCGCGCTCGACGTGCTCCGGTGCGCGCCTCGCGTGGCGGACCTCGACCGGGAACATGCGGCCCTCGCTCGTGACGCGTGGGGCGTCGCCGAGCAGGCGCGCCACGGCTGCGCCGTCGAGGGTCGCCGACATCACCAGCAGGCGCAGGTCCGGTCGCAGGTTGCGCTGGGCATCGAGGCACAGCGCGAGGCCGAGGTCGGCGGCGAGGCTGCGTTCGTGGAACTCGTCGAAGATCACGAGGCCGACATCCTCGAGCGCCGGATCCGACTCGAGTCGGCGCGCAAGGATGCCTTCGGTGACGACCTCGACGATCGTGTCGCGGCTGGTGCGAGTGTCGAGGCGCATGCGATAGCCGACGCGCCGGCCGACCGCCTCGCCGAGCGTCGCCGCGAGGCGTGTCGCGACGGCGCGCGTCGCGAGTCGCCTCGGTTCCAGCATGACGATGCGCCGGCCGCCGAGCCACGGCTCGCCGAGCAGCGCGAGCGGCACGACGGTGCTCTTGCCGGCGCCGGGTGGCGCCTCGAGCACCGCGGCGGTCGACGACGCGAGCGCGGCGCGCAGCGACGGCAGTGCCGCCTGGATCGGCAGCTCCGGGAGCGCGATCGCGCCCATCGGCGTCCTCAGGACGCGAACTGCAGGCGCTGGCCGAACTGACGTCGCAGCAGCAGGTAGCTGACCAGGGCCTGCAGCGTCACCGTCGTGACCGAGACGAGCCAGACCTGCTCGATCCGGAATCCGTGCTGCTGCGACAGCCACAGCACCGGCAGGACGAACGTCACGAGGCGCGTGCCGCTCGACCAGATCGCCGGCCACGTGTTGCCGAGCGCCTGGAACATGCCCGAGCAGGTGAACACGAACCCCGAACAGACGAAGTTCCACGAGATCACCTTCAGGAATCCGGTGCCCACCGCGATCGTCTCCGGGTCGGTCGTGAACAGGCCGATCATCCGGTCGCCACGCCACTGGCACAGCAGCGTGAGGATCGCCATCGCGCCCGTGCCGAGCGCCGCGCCGACATGGAATGTCTCGCGCACGCGCGCCGCGTCCCGGGCACCGAAGTTCTGGCCTGCGACCGGCGCGATCGAGAAGCCGATCGCCATCGCCGGCAGGAAGATCATCTGCATCACGCGCTGGCCGACGCCGAATCCAGCCTGCGCCGCGGCACCGAAGTCGCGGATCACGAAGTAGATGACGCCGATGTAGGCGAACATCAGCGCGAACTCGCCGCCGGCCGGCAGGCCGATGTCGAGGATCTGCCACCAGGTGCGAAAGCGCGGACGCCACAGGTCGGGGTGGAAGCCGACGTACTTCTCGAGCCGGCCGTAGTAGATGGCCAGCAGCACCGTCCCGAATGCGACCGAGAGGGTCGTCGCGAGCCCCGCGCCGGCGGCGCCGAGCGGATGCCCGGTGCCGACACCGGCGATCAGGACGGGCGCGAGGACGATATTGATGAGAACCGACGCGAGCTGCACGACCATCGTCGGCTTGACGATGCCGGTGCCGCGCAGCGCCGAGCCCATCGCGATCATCGCGAACTGCAGCGCGAGGCCCGGGATCAGGAAGTCGAGGTACGCGGTGCCGGCCGCGACCGTGGCCGCGTCCGCGCCGAGCGAGCGCATGTAGGGCGCGGCGAGGCCGTAGCCGCCCACCAGCGCGATCAGACCACACAGCGCCGCGAGCAACAGCGACTGGTTGAACACGAGGTTCGCGGCGTCCCGGTCCTTGGCGCCGACCGCATGCGAGATCAGCGCGACGGTGCCCACGCCCAGCATCTGGGTCAGCGCCAGCACCGCCATGTTGAAGTTGCTCGCGGCACCGACGCCTGCCAGCGCGGGCCCGCCGAGGCGCGCGACGAAGTAGAGGTCGACGAGCATGTACAGCGTCTGGACCAGCATGCCGATCGCCATCGGCGCCGCCATCGCGAGCAGGTGGCCCATGATCGAGCCCTTGGTCAGGTCCTTCATGCGGGTCCTCGTATTCCATGACGGTAGGGATCGTTGGGGTCGATCAGCAGCGTCGCCTCTCCGGTGATCCAGGCGCGACCGGTGATCGTCGGCACGATCTCGTCGCCGACCAACTCGACGCTGCCCTCGAACGTGCTGCCGATGATGCTTTCCTGTCGCCAGCGCCGGCCCGGCGCGAGCTTGCCGTCCGCGACGAGGCACGCGAGCTTGGCGCTCGTGCCCGTGCCGCACGGCGAGCGGTCGTAGGCCTTGCCGGGACACAGCACGAAGTTGCGGCTGTCGACGCCAGGCGTCGTCGATGGGCCGACGAGTTCGACGTGATCGATCTGCCCGCCATCGCGGCCGGTGATGCCGGCCGCCTCGATTGCCTGGCGGACGCGCCAGCTGAATTCCACGAGGCCGTCCGCGTTCGCGAACTCCAGGCGCTGTCCGTGGTCGTCGCAGAGGAAGAACCAGTTGCCGCCCCAGGCGACATCGCCGTGGACCCGGCCGTGGCCGGGCACGTCCACCGCGACCTGGCGCGCGTGACGGTAGGCGGGCACGTTGCGCACCGACACCTCGCCGCCGGGCAGCAGCTCCGTCGTCACGACGCCGACCGGCGTCTCGATGCGGTGCGGTCCCGGCGCGAGCCGGCCCAGGAACGCGAGCGTCGCGACGAGCCCGATCGTGCCGTGGCCGCACATGCCGAGATAGCCGACGTTGTTGAAGAAGATGACGCCGGCCGTCGCCGTCGGGTCGACCGGCGCCGTGACGAGCGCGCCGACCAGCACGTCCGAGCCGCGCGGCTCGTTGCAGACCGCGGCGCGCAGCTCGTCGTGCCGCGTGCGCAGCGCGACAACCCGGTCGGCGAGGCTGCCGGCGAGCGCGGGCCCCCCGTCGATGACGACGCGGGTCGGTTCCCCGCCCGTATGGGAGTCGATGGTCTGCAGGCGCTGCATGCGCGGGAACCCTACGTGGCGTGGCAGTTTGCGATCCTGCGCCATCGCGGTCGGTGTGCCAAGAGGCCCGCCTTCCCCCTGCGGGGTGCATCCGCGACAATGGCCGGATGTCTGCCGCCATCGGTCGCGCGTTCCCACTGGCCCTCGTCGTGCTCGCCCTCGTGGCCTGGCAGGTGCCGGCCCCATTCGCGGCGGGCGGCGGCGCGATCGTGCCGCTGCTGATGGCGGTGATGCTGGGCATGGGCCTCACGCTGACGCCGCGCGATTTCCGTGCGGTACTCGCGACGCCCCGTCTCGTCGTCGTCGGCGTGGTGCTCCACTACACGGTGATGCCCGCCGCCGCGTGGCTGCTGATCCGGCTGCTGGCGCTCGATGCCGACACGGCGATCGGCGTCATCCTGGTCGGCTCGACCAGCGCCGGGACCGCCTCGAACGTCGTCAGCTATCTGGCGCGCGGCAACGTGGCGCTGTCGGTGACGATGACGGCCATCTCGACGCTGATGGCGGTGGTGATGCTGCCGGCGCTCGCGTGGCTGCTGATCGGTCGCACCGTCCCGGTCCCGGCGGCCGACATGATGCGCGCGGTCGCGCAGGTTGCCGTCGGTCCGGTGCTGGCGGGCATGCTGCTTCGCGCGATGCTCGGCGCGCGCGTCGCGCGCCTCGAGCCCGTCTTCCCGCTGCTGTCCGCGATCGCGATCGCCGCCGTCGTCGCGATCATCGTCGGCCTGAACGCGCCGCGCCTCGCGACCGCTGCGCCGCGCGTCCTGCTGGCCGTCGTCCTGCACAACGGCATCGGGCTCGCGGCGGGCTATGCGCTCGCGCGGCTGGCGCGCGCCGACGAGGCGAGTGCGCGCACGATCGCCATCGAAGTGGGAATGCAGAACTCGGGGCTCGCGGTGGCGCTGGCGCTGAAGCTGTACAGCCCCGCGGCCGCGCTGCCCGGCGCGGTGTTCAGCGTCTGGCACAACCTCAGCGGCTCGACCCTGGCGGCGTACTGGGCGCGCCGCCCACCACGGAACCGCTGAGCGGACGTTGAAACGGGGCCGGCCGGCCCCATTCCCGGGAGACACGGACTGTTCCCGAGGATGCCCCGATGAGCGACGCAGTGCCGAAGCCGACCGATCCCGCGCAGGGCGCCGAGCAGCACGAGGACGTGCTCATCATCCTGCCCGTCCGGAACCTTGTCCTGTACCCGGGCGTCATCGCGCCGCTGACGGTGCAGCGCCCCAAGACGCTCGCGGGGGTGAAGGAGGCGGCGCGCACCGGTCGCAAGGTCGGCCTGCTGCTGCAGCGCGACGCCGGCGTCGAGGATCCGGGCCCGTCGGACCTGCACTCGATCGGCACGGTCGCCGCGGTGCTGCGGATCGGGCCTGAAGGCGAGGGGCCGCGACAGCTCGTCGTGCAGGGCGAGCAGCGCTTCCGCGTGCTCGACTTCCAGGCCGGGCTCGACTTCCACCTCGCGCGCGTCGAATACCTGGCGCCGGCTCCGGCTGCGGGCGCCGACGTCGAGGCGCGCGCGCTGCACCTGCGCCGGCTGGCGCACGAGGCGCTCGAGCTGCTGCCCGGCGTTCCGACGGAGCTTGCCAACGCCGTGCAGTCGGTCGAGTCCGCGGAGGCGCTGGGCGACCTCATCGCGAGCTTCCTCGACGTGAAGCCGGCGGAACGCCAGGCGGTGCTGGAGACGCTCGACCTGCGCGTGCGCCTCGAGCGCGTCACGACGCTGCTCGCGCAGCGCATCGAGGTGCTGCGCCTGTCGCGCCGGATCGAGGCGAAGACCCGCGAGGCCATCGACGAGCGCCAGAAGGAGGCGGTGCTGCGCGAGCAGCTCAAGCAGATCCAGAACGAACTCGGCGACGGCGAGCAGAGCGCCGCCGAGATCGACGGGCTGCGCGAGGCGATTGCCGCCGCAGGCATCCCGGCCGAATCGCTCGAGCAGGTCCAGAAGGAGCTGAAGCGGCTGCAGCGCATGCCCGAGCAGGGCGCCGAGTACTCGATGCTGCGCACCTACCTCGAGCTCGTCGCGGCGCTGCCGTGGGCGTCGCTCGCGGCGGAGCACATCGACATTGGCCGGGCCCGCGACGTCCTCGAGGCCGACCACTACGGACTCGACAAGATCAAGAAGCGCATCCTCGAGTACCTCGCCGTGCGCAAGCTGAACCCGCAGGGGCGCAGCCCGATCCTGTGCTTCGTCGGACCGCCGGGCGTCGGCAAGACCTCGCTCGGCCAGTCGATCGCGCGTGCGGTCGGACTCAAGTTCCAGCGCGTCTCGCTCGGCGGGACCCACGACGAGTCCGAGATCCGCGGGCACCGGCGCACCTACGTCGGCGCGCTGCCCGGCAACGTCATCCAGGCGCTGCGCAAGGCCGGCACCCGCAACCCCGTGCTCATGCTCGACGAGATCGACAAGCTCGGCCGCAGCTTCCAGGGCGATCCCGCGGCGGCGCTGCTCGAGGTGCTGGACCCGGAGCAGAACGGCACGTTCCGGGACAACTACCTCGGCCTGCCGTTCGACCTGTCGAAGGTGCTGTTCATCGCCACCGCGAACCAGCTCGACACGATTCCCGGGCCGCTGCGCGACCGGATGGAGATCATCGAGCTCACCGGCTACACCGAACAGGAGAAGCTGGGCATTGCCCGGCGCTACCTCGTCGCGCGGCAGCTCGCGGCCAACGGCCTCACGCCCGAGCAGCTCTCGATCAGCGACGCGGCACTGCTGCGAACTGCGCGCGAGTACACCCGCGAGGCCGGCGTACGCAGCCTCGAACGCGAGATCGGCGCGCTCTGCCGCAGCGCAGCGGTGCGCGTCGCGTCGGGTGCCGCCACGGCCATCGCGATCGACGTGCGCGAGGTCGAGGAGATCCTCGGCAGCCCGCGTTTCGAGAGCGAGGTGGCGATGCGCACCTCCGTGCCCGGCGTCGCGACGGGACTCGCCTGGACCCCGGTCGGAGGCGACATCCTGTTCATCGAGGCGGCGGCGACACCCGGCTCCGGGCGGCTCATCCTCACCGGCCAGCTCGGCGACGTGATGAAGGAAAGTGCCCAGGCGGCGCTGTCCCTGCTCAAGGGCAATGCGGCCGCGCTCGGCGTCGATGCGGGCGTGTTCGAGAAGCAGGACATCCACATCCACGTGCCGGCCGGCGCCATCCCCAAGGACGGGCCGAGTGCGGGCGTGTCGATGTACACGGCGCTCGTGTCGCTGATGACCGGGCGTGTCGTACGTCCCGACGTCGCGATGACCGGCGAGGTGTCGTTGCGCGGCCTCGTGCTGCCGATCGGCGGCGTGAAGGAGAAGGCTGTGGCCGCGGCCCGCGCCGGGCTGCGCACCGTGCTGCTGCCGGCTCGCAACCGCCGCGACCTCGAGGAGATTCCGGCGAGCGTCCGGGAAGTCGTCGAATTCAAGTTCGTCGAACGGGTCGATGAACTGATCGCGCTCGCCCTCGCACCGGCCGCAGCCATGTCCCCGCCCGTGGTGGCCGCGACGAGCTGAGGCTGGCGATGCGGTGGGCTACACTCGGCCCATGCGTGCCGTTGTCCTCGCCAGTCTCGTCGCCGCATTGCTGGCCGGCTGTGCCGCACCGCCGCGGGTGCGGATCGCGGCCCCGCAGGGCACCGTCGTGCCGGGCATCGACGACGTCGGCGCCCGCGCCGCCGCGCTGGCGGAGCGGTTCGTCGGCGTGCCGTATCGGTTCGGCGGGGATTCGCCGCAGGGCTTCGACTGCAGCGGTCTCGTCTGGTACGTCTACCGGGAGCTCGGCATCGCGGTCCCGCGTTCGGCGGCCGAGCAGCGCGCAAGCGCACGGCACGTCGATTCGGGCGACCTGCGACCGGGTGATCTCGTTTTCTTCTACACGCCGGCCGATCACGTCGGCCTCTACCTCGGCGGTGGTGAGTTCCTCCATGCCCCCTCGAGCGGCAAGCGCGTCGAGCGCGCGCGGCTCGATGCCCCGTTCTTCATCCTCGGCTATGCCGGCGGCGGGCGGTTCTCCCGGCCGTGATCCCCGGCCGCGGGGTGATGGTCGAGTGCCCTGAGCAGCCGCGCATCGCGGCCATAGAGGTCGCGACGGAACGTGACCTGCCCGTCGGCGTCGACCTCGGCGGTCCAATACATGATGAGGATCGACACGTGTCGCCGCACCGGGATCGCGCGCGTGGTGCCCGTATCGATCGCGGCCTGCAGCGCGGCCGGGTTCCAGTGCGCGGCGTCGCCGAGCACGAGCGCGGCGAGTTCGACGGGACGGTCGATGCGGATGCACCCCGAGCTGAACGCGCGTTCGTCGCGGTCGAAGAGCTCCCGGGACGGGGTGTCGTGCAGGTACACCGAGTACGGATTCGCGAAGTTGATCTTCACGCGGCCGAGCGCGTTCGCCTCGCCGGCCGCCTGGCGCAGCACGTAGGGGAAGTGCGCGCCATCGAGCCGGCTCCAGTCGATGGTCGCCGGGTCGACCGGCCGGTCCGCACGATCGAGGACCGCCAGATGCTTGTGCCCGAGTGCGTCCTCGCCGCGACGCATCGCGGGCAGGACGTCCTTCGCGAGGATCCCCGGCGGGACGGTCCACGTCGGGTTGAGCACGATGTCGTCCACCACGGCGCGGAAGACCGGCGTCTGCCGGTACCGGCGACCGACGATCGCCCGACCGCGCCAGATGACCTGCCGGTCGCGCACGTACCGCACGCCGTAGCCGGCGATGTCCACGACGACGAGGTCACCCTCGCCGATGTCGCCGAGCACCCAGCGGCCGCGCTCGAGGTTCAGCCGCAGTGCATCGATGCGTGCCTCCAGCGGGACGTTGAGCGCACGTCGCGTTGCCTCACCGACCGCACCGTCGGCGGGCAGCCCGTGTCGGTGCTGGAAGCCCCGCACCGCGGCCGCGACCGGCGCGTCATACGACGTGGTGCCGCCGGCCAGTGCGAGGTCGCCCTCCGCGGCGAGGCGCCGGCGCAGCGCCGGGACGCGCGGATCCGACATGCCGGGTCCGAGCCTGTCGCCCGGCGGCAGCGGCTCCCAGCCGCCGTCGGCGGCCAATTGCCGGTAGCGGGCGAGTGCGGCGCGCCCGCGTTCGTACAGATAGTGATGCGGCCGCGCTTCGGTGGCCGTCTCGCGGATGCGGCCGCCGCTGAGCGCCGTCACGATCGCCTCGAACGCCGCGCGCTGGCGCGCGGAGGACAGCGCCAGCGACCAGTTCGGCTCGAGCTTCACGGCGTCGACCTTGCCGAGCGCGAGGTGGAACACGAGCATCGCGTAGGCGTCGGTGGCGAGCAGGTCGTCGTCGGGATCCGGGTCGTCCCCGGCCGGGAGCGCTTCGAGTGCGGCGAGGTGGTAGTCGCGCGGCACGAGGCCGTCGTCGAACGAGTCGCGGATCGCCGCGATGAGCGCGGTGCGGCGCGCGGGTTCCCGCCACAGCAATTGATTGCCGGTCGCCGCGTAGATCCGCGGCAGCATGGCCAGGGCGACGAGGTCCTCGCCGCGGACCACCGGTGGCGCGTGATCGGGCAGCGCGGCGAGCCGCTCGGCCAGCGTCGCGCCGGCGGCCGGCAGTGCGCCGAGCAGCAGCAACGCGCAGGTCAGCAGCAGGCGGGATCGGGGAGGCTTGCGCTCAGGCAAACGCATCGGCGTCGGACGGGGGGCGGTTCGCGCGCGGCAGCGCCTCGTAGGAGATGAGCTCCACGTCTGGCGTGAGGTAGTCCGCGCGCACCGGTTCCGTGCGCAGCAGGTCCGTGGTCAGGTACTTCTTGTTGTCGTCGCAGAAGATGGTCACTGCGATCGATTCCGAGCCGAGGCGCTCCTGGGCGCGCAGCGCACCGATCAGGTTTGCGCCGGAGGAGATGCCGACACCGAGCCCGAGGTCCTGCGCGAGCTTCTGTGCCATCAGGATCGCATCGCCGTCCGGTACCGCGATGACCTCGTCCAGCGCATCGAGCCGCACGATCGGCGGCACGAACTCGTCGGAGACGCCCTGGATCCTGTGCTTGCCGACCTTGCAGCCGGTGGACATCGTCGGCGATTCGGCAGGTTCCAGCGGGTGCACCTGGATTGCCGGGTGTTGCAACTTCAGGTAGCGACCGACGCCCATCACCGTGCCGCCGGTGCCGACGCCGGCGACGAACGCATCGACGTTGAGGCCCTGTGCGGCGAGCTGCGCGACGATTTCCGGGCCGGTGCCGTGGAAGTGCGCGGCGACGTTCGCCTCGTTCGAGAACTGGCGGGGCAGGAACACGTTCGGCTGCGCGCGCTGCAGTGCCTCGCACAGCGCGATGCTGCCGATGAACCCGCCCTCGACGTGCGAGACCGGCCGGATGAGCGCGCCGAACGAGCGGATCAGCGCGGCACGCTCCTGGCTCATCCAGTCCGGCATGAAGATCTGCACGTCGTGGCCGAGCGCGCGGCCGATTGCGGCGAAGGCGATCCCCGTGTTGCCGCTCGTCGCCTCGGCGATGAGGTCGCCGGGGCGGATGCGGCCATCCCGGTAGGCGCGCTCGAGGATATAGAGCGCCATCCGGTCCTTGATGCTGCCGGTCAGGTTCAGGTGCTCGGCCTTCGCGTAGACGACGCGCGCCTCGCCACGCACCCGCAGGCGCAGCGCGAGCAGCGGCGTATTGCCGACCATTCCGCGCACGCCGCGGAAGCGCTCGAGGCAATGCTGCGGCGCCAGTTCGATGTCCGGCAGGGCGCGGCTCACCGGATTGCCCCTGGCGTCAGTACTGCTGGGGCCGCCAGGGGCGCGTGCGCAGCGCGCCAAGCTCGCGCGGCAGCACCGGCTGGTACTGCGGCGTACGCGCCAGGCCGACCTCGTGCGAGGTCCAGGTCATCGTCAGCGGCGCGCCCTGCGTGCGCAACAGTGCGAGGTTGCCGCCGCGGGAGCCGTACGGCCCATGGGCGATGCCGGGCGGGCGCCAGAAATAGGCGCCCGGAAACATCTGCCCGGTGTTCGACAGGCAGTCCCCTGACAACAGGAACAACTCCTCGGTGCATGCGTGTAGTTCCTGTGGACCGACCCACTGCTCGGGGTGCAAGTGCGCGGGGAATGCTACCAGCATCGTCAGCGAGTCCGAGTCCAGATCGCCGCGCAGCACCTTCTGGGCGGGACCCCAGATGCCGGGAACCGGACGCTGCGTCACTGCCTCCCACGGCATCTCGTAGGCGTCGACGAAGATCGTCGGCTCGCTCGCCACCGCGAGCGAGCTGGCGCCGGCGACGGTCCAGTTCGGCTCGGTGTCGTAGAAGACGAGGGCCACCGCGCCGTCCGGGGCGCCCCGGCTCGAGTGCGCGAAGCCGGGCGGGAACCAGGCGTAGCAGTCCTGGCCCCAGCGCCGTCCGTTCACGTCGAGCGCGCCCTCGAGGACGAACATCTCCTCGCTGGTCGACAGGTACCCGGGCGATGCATTCTGCCAACCCGCCGGGAAGCGCACGAGCAGGCTGACCGCGCCATCGACTGGGTCACGGCTCAGGACCTTCGTATGGCAGCCGGCGAGGTGGGGCCACGGGCTCGGTTGCCATGGCAGGCTCTGTGACTGCAGGTACTCGACGTGCGCGCGTGCCATCCCGACTCCGTCCGATGATGGCGCGAGAGTCGCAATCGGCCGCCGGGGCCGGTATCCGAGAAAGCCACAGTGGGCTGCCGGTTAGGCTTGGGCCATGTAGGGCGCGGCCCGACGAATTAAGTGTGCTTCATACTCGGTGCGGAGGCCCGCCGGCGTCGCAACATGGATCCTCGACGCCCCCACCCGGGCGCGATGCCTGAAGTACTCCTGGAGGTTACGTTTCATGATCAAGAAGATCGCCCTGCTCGCCGCCGCCCTGACCCTCACGATGCCGGCCTTCGCCGAGACGACCGCCGCCCCCTCGGCTGCCGCCCCGGCCGCTGCCGCCGACGCGAAGCCGGCGAAGAAGCACGGCCACAAGCACCACAAGAAGGCCGAGAAGAAGGACGACGCCGCGAAGTAAGCGGTAGTCCAGACAGACCGATGTCGCGAGGGCCCCGGGAGCACTGCTCCCGGGGCCCTCGTCATTTGGACTGTCCGCGCGGCCCGCGCTGCGCGGCTCACCAGATGCGGACTCGCTCGGCCGGCGGCAGGTAGAGCGCGTCACCCGGCTTCACGCCGAAGGCCTCGTACCAGGCATCCTCGTTGCGCACGACGCCGTTGACGCGGTACATGCCGGGCGAGTGCGGGTCGCTCATGGCCTGGTTGCGCAGGCTCTGGTCCCGGTACAGCGTCCGCCACGCCTGGGCCCAGCCCAGGAAGAACCGCTGCTCGCCGCTGAGGCCCGCCAGCACGGGTGCCGGTTTGCCCTGCAGCGAGCGGTGATAGGCCTCCAGCGCGACCGATGTGCCGCCCAGGTCGCCGATGTTCTCGCCGAGCGTGAGGCGCCCGTTGACGTGGATCCCGGGCAGCGGCTCGAAGGCGTCGTACTGGGCCGCGAGCCGGTCGCCGAGCACCTTGAAGGCCGCGACGTCGCGCTCCAGCCACCACATGCGCATCACGCCGTTCGGATCGTGCTTCGCACCCTGGTCGTCGAAGCCATGTCCCATCTCGTGGCCGATGATGCTGGCGATCGCGCCGTAGTTGACCGCCGCGTCGGCGGCGGGGTCGAACAGGGGCGGCTGCAGGATCGCTGCCGGAAACACGATCTCGTTGAACACCGGGTTGTAGTACGCGTTGACGGTCTGCGGCGGCATGAACCACTCGTCGCGGTCGGTCGGGCGCCCGAGCCGGCCGACGTCGCGGCGCCAGTCGAACTCGGCGGCGCGCGCCTGGTTGCCGAACGCATCGTCGCGCCGGACCTCGAGGCCGGCATAGTCGCGCCAGCGCTCGGGGTAGCCGATCTTGGTCCGCAGCGAGGCGAGCTTGCCGACCGCGATCGACCGGGTCTCCTCGCTCATCCAGGTCGCGTGCGCGATCCGGTCGGCGAACGCGGCACGCATGTTCGCGATCAGCTCGATCGCCGCAGCCTTCGAGGCGGGCGGGAAGTAGCGCGCCACGTACAGCTGGCCGACGCCCTCGCCCAGCGCACCGTTGGTCGCGTCGACAGCGCGCTTCCAGCGGGGCCGCTGCTCGGGCTGGCCGTTCAGCGTGTGTCCGAAGAAGGCGAACACCTCGGTGTCGAGCGGGCCGGGCAGCACCGCGGCGTGGGTGCGCAGGTAGTGATAGGCGAGGTATCGGCGCCAGGTGCCGACCGGGGTCGCCCGGAACAGCTTCGCGAGGCCGGGGATGGCGGACTTCTCCGCGACCACGACCTCGCGCAGCGGCGGCAGGCCGGCGGCATCGAAGGCGGCGGCCCACGGGTACTCCGGCGCGAACTGGTCGAGCTCGGCGCGCGTCAGCAGGTTGTAGGTGCGCTCCCGATCGCGGCGGTCCGCGATCGGCCAGTGCAGCCGCGCGATCTCGGTCTCGAGCGCGAGGATCGACTCGGCGCCCTGCGCCGGCGCGTCCAGACCCGCGATCCCGAGCACGCGCGCGATGTGCTCGCGGTATTGCGTGCGGATCGTCGCGAACTGTTCGTCGTCGCGCAGGTAGAAGTCCCGCTCCGGCAGAGCGAGGCCCCCGTGGGTGACCACGACGATGTGGCGGTCCGGGTTCTTGCGGTCGAGCGTGACGCCGAAGTCGAGCGGCGAGGGCAGGCCGAGCTCGGGTCGTGCGAGCAGGCGGGCGATGTCCTCGTGCGTCGCGGCCGCGCTGATTGCGGCGAGGCCGGGTGCGGCCGGCGCGAGGCCGCGCGCATCGATCTTCGCCGTGTCGAGGAAAGCCGCGAAATAGTCACCGATCTGGTGCTCCACCCGGGGCGCGTCCGCCGGCCCGGCCGCCGCGGCCTCGAGCAGCGTGCGGATGCGTTCCTGCGAGTCCGCGCCGAGCCTGCCGAGCGTGCTCCAGGTCGTGCGGTCGGCAGGCAGGACCTCGGTCTTGAGCCACGTGCCGCCGGCGTAGCGATAGAAATCATCGCCGGGCTTCACGGCCGGATCGCCACCGGCGAGGTCGAGCCCGAACTCACCGATCGAGGCGTGCGGCGGCGGCGCGGCGGTGGCGGTGCACGCGGCCAGAAGGCAGGCCATCAGGATGGCGAGGCGAGGGAGCAATGTCATGGGTCGGTCTCCGGGCATGGAGGACCGCGCGATCCGCGCCGCGCGGCGAATCGGTTCGAGGCTTGAGGCCGCGCCCGGGAGTGCGGCTGGCGGCCGCCGGCGTCGCGTTCGGTGGCGAGGCCGGCGGGCGATGCGGGCGCGCCGCGCGGCGCGCCCGCCCGCCGAATCAACTCAACTCAGGTCAGGGCTTCTTGGCCCACACCTTGCACCACCCATTCCCTTCGACGAGCTTGCCCGCGAAGATCGTGCAGGGCGCGGACGCATCGCCGGCCTTGCCCTGGAACTGCACGCACCCGGAGCACTTCTGTTCCGGCTTGTGGGTCGGGTTCGCCTTGGCGTCGACCTTCGAGGTGTCCGCGACGTAGCCGAGCGACTTCGCCTGCGGATCATTCGGGTCGACCTTGGCGGCAGCGGCATCGGCGCGACCCACGGCCGCAACGACCGGGATCGCCGCAAGACTCGCGAGTGCGCCCTTCAGCAGGGTGCGGCGCGCAATATTCTTCTCCATCATCGTCAGACTCCTTCCATCGACTGCCTGAGGGGTGGCCAGTGCACGCCGCAGTCGGCATGCGCGCAGCCATTCTAGTGGGGATTTCTCGTCCATGTCGTCTGCTTCTACGGATATGCCATCGCGGAATCATCATGTCCCGGACAGCCTGAACGGGCGCTGAACCCGCAAACGAGAATGATTCTCGAATGGCTAGCGATGGAAATAGCGCTGGTCGTCGAAGGTGGCGACCCAGTGGGGCGTATAGACGACGGCGACGGACATCACCAGGCCGTTCATGAACGCCTCGGCGAGCGCCAGCATCGGCAGCAGCATCAGCACCTCGTCGCCGACGTGCCCCGTCGGCAGCGTCGCGGAGGCCCACAGCAGGCCGAGTCGTGCGAGCGCGGCGAGCACGTAGCCGAGGAAGCTGCCGGCGAACGCCGTGACGAAGAAATAGACGAAGTAGTTTCGCGGCAAGCGCGCCTCGGCCAGGCGATGCAGCAGGATCGTGACGGTCGCGGGCAGGATCCCGGAGCACAGGAGGTTGGCCGGCCAGGCCGCGAGGTCCCGATGCTGCACCGCATCGACGCCGAGCACGACGGCCGTGCCGACGACGGCCAGCGCCCAGCCGTGCATCAGCGTGAGCGCGCCGACCAGCATGAACTGGAGCGTGAGGCCGGGCGTGACGCCGGCGCGCAGCGACCAGACGAGCAGCAGCAGCACGAGACTGCCGAGCCAGACGTGCTGGCGGTCGCTGCGGGCAAGCCAGGTGTGCCACGGCGCACGCACGGCGGCCATGGCGACGCAGGGAAACGCCACCAGCGCGACCGCGAGCCGAACGGACGGCGTGAGCAGCGCGGCGTCGAGCTGCACGCCGGCGCGCTCCGCCTCAGCCGTCGGCGCGCGCCGCGGTGGCCGGCGCCGGCGGCTCGGACACGATCGTCGCGTATTCCTCGTCGGTGGTCAGCTGCGCGTAGCCGAGGCCCACCAGGCTCGCCGGGAGCTGCAGCGCGCTGATGATCGAGGCCGCGACCGCCGAGGCGTACGAGATCGACTGCACAACCATCACCAGCACCCAGGCCCTCAGGTCCGGGCTGTCCATGCGCATCCGGTCGAGGCTGCCGTCCGAGAGGTTGACGGTCACCGCCCACGCGCTCAACAGGAGCGCGAACGTCATGAGCGCCTCCTCGCGGCACGCCTGCAGCGCGCCCCACAAGCTCTGCGCGTTCGCCTGCTTCGGCGTGCGGAAGAATGGTTCGTTGTTGGTGAGCAGTCCCTTCAGCACCGCGTAGCCGATCGTGTGCGCGAGCCCGAGCCCGGCGATCGACGCAGCGAGCGTCTGGCGGACTCCGGCGCCGACCCGCACTCGATACAGGTGCATCAGCTTGGCGAGCTTGAACACGAACAGCAGCAGCGGAAGCACCGAGAACATGGCCAGGGGCGCGTCGATCTTGCGCGGGAAATAGATCATCAGCAGCGACCAGAACAGCGCGAACTGGTTGAAGATGATGTTCAGGCCGTCAGCGAGCCAGGGCAGCCAGCCTGCGAGGAAGTGGTAGCGCTGGCCGCTGGTCAGCTGCATCGGCCGGCGGCCGAACAGCTCGGCGGCATGGGCGCGCAGGATCTGCATCGCGCCGTATGCCCAGCGGAAGCGCTGTTTCTTGAAGTCGATGAACGTGTCCGGCATCAGCCCCTTGCCGTAGCTGTGCGGGATGTACGTGGCCTCGTAGCCGTGTTCGAACACGCGCAGGCCGAGTTCGGCGTCCTCGGTGATGCACCACTCCGCCCAGCCGCCGAGGTCCTTGAGCACCTGGTGGCGGACCATGGTCATCGTGCCGTGCTGGATGATCGCGTTGCGCTCGTTGCGCGTGACCATGCCGATGTGGAAGAAGCCCCGGTACTCCGCGTGGCACATCGCCTTGAAGGCGTTCTGGCCGTCGTCCCGGTAGTCCTGCGGCGCCTGCACGATCGCGATCTGCGGCGCGCTGAACACCGGCGCGAGGTCCTTGAGCCAGTTCGGCGCGACGCAGTAGTCGCTGTCGATGACCGCGACGATCTCCGCCTTCGGGTCCGTGTTGCGCAGCGCGAAGTTGAGTGCGCCCGCCTTGAATCCGGCCAGCGGGCTGACGTGGAAGAACCGGAACCGGGGCCCGAGCTTGGCGCAGTGGGCCTCGACCGGGCGCCAGACCGCCTCGTCCTTCGTGTTGTTGTCGATCACCAGCACTTCGAAATCGGGATAGTCGAGCGCGGCCAGCGCGTCGAGCGTCTCGACGAGCATTTCCGGCGGCTCGTTGTAGGCCGGCACCTGGATCGACACGAACGGCCGGTAGGCGCCGTCCGAGCCCTGGTGCGCGGGCCCGACGAGCAGCCGGCGGCGCAGCCGCACCCAGTGGGCCTCCGCCCACTCGTGTGCCTCCGCGAGCAGCACCGCGATCACGCCCAGCATGCCGATGAACAGCAGCACGCCGACGATGACGCTGGCCGCCGTCAGGTACTGCTGGGAATAGTCGTAGATGATCCAGGTCGTCAGGGCGCTGGTCGCGTAGATGATGATCGCGAGGAAGCTGCGGCCACGGTTCTTGAGCGTGCCGCTGTGGGTGTAGAACCAGAACAGCATCGCCGCGGCGAGAACCACCGACACGGCCGCGAGCATCTGCCACTGCGGCACCTTGACGATGGGCTTCGTGAATTCGAACTTTGGCTGGCGATTGGCGTCGTAGACGCCCCAGTACGCGCCCACCGAGCCCTCGTCCTGGCTCTTCCAGGGCTGGTCGAAGGCCTCCATGATGTAGTACGGAACCTTCTCGCGATCGGCCCAGGCGAGGAAACGCCGCAGGAAGAGCGCCTCCGCGGCTTCCGAGGCGACGGCCTTCTCCCGAGTGCGGCCGTTGGACGGCCAGCCGACCTCGCCGATGACGACGGTCTTGTTGGGAAAGCGCGCCTGGATCTCGTGGTATTTCTGGATCGTGAAGTCGACCGCGCTCTCGACCTCGATGCCTTCCCAGTACGGCAGCAGGTGCACGGCGATGTAGTCGACGTGATCCGCGAGCTCGGGATGACTGATCCACACGTGCCAGGGCTCGGCCGTGCTGATCGGCTGCTCGATCTCCTTGCGGGCCCGGTCGAGGAGCTTGACGAACTGGTCGAACGGCAGGTCGCCGCGGAGCACGGATTCGTTGCCGACGATCACGCGGACGACGTTGCGGTGCGTGCGGGCGATCTCGATCGCCTTGTCGAGCTCCCGCTCGGCGCGATCGGCGCGTGAATCGATCCAGACGCCGAGCGTGACGTTCAGGCCCCGTTCTGCGGCCAGCTCCGGGACGAGGCCGATCGTGCTCGACACCGTGTAGGTGCGGACCGCCTTGGTCTTGCCCTTCAGCAGGTCGAGGTCGTGCGCGATCTCCTCGCGGGTGGGGTAGTCCTCCTTGATCGCATTCTGGTTCGGCTGGTACGGCGACAGCGCGAAGCCCCAGACGACCTGCGGCCACTCGGGCTCGGTCTCGGGACGGTTCAGCCAGGCCCACGTGCCGACGGTCACGAGGGCGAAGGCAAGGGCGATCAGGAGGGCCGGAAGGCGCAGTTTTGGCGTGGGCATGGGGCGCGAAGGATACCGCGACCGGGCCCGCCCGGTCGCGCCGGGCCGGGGCCCGATGGCCCGAGGGGCTATGGGGGGGGCAGGGGCCCGAGCCGGCGGCGCAGCTCGACGAGGATCCGCCAGGCGGCGGCGAACTCGTCCGCATCGAGTCCGGCCAGGAGTTCCGCGCGCAGGTCCGCCGCGACCCGGTCGATCCTCGCGGCCTCGGCCCGCGCCTTGGCGGTCAGGTGGACGACCTTCAGCCGCCGGTCGCCGGTCGCCTGCCGGCGCTCGACATAGCCGGTCGCCTCGAGGCGGGCGAGCAGTCGCGCCACGGTCGGTCCCTCGATGCCGATCTCGGCCGCGAGCGCGGCCTGGGTCGGGGCGTGGGGCATCCTGGCCAGCCGGAAGAGCGCCACCCACTTGGCCTGGCTGAGGCCGAGCGGCTTCAGACGCTCGTCGAGGCGCTGGCGCCACGCCCGTGCGGTTTCCGCCAGCAGTGGCCCGAACTCCGATTCGGGGGCGGCGGGACTGGGGCTCGGTGTCCGGGATCGTCGGGCCATGACGCTTCTTTGCACCGGGGCGTGGCCGGTGGAATCGTTAGCAAGCTATGATTCTGCACGCCGCGGCCCCCGCCGCCAACCCGTTCCGTCGAAGGATTTTCCAGGATGACGAGTCCGCTCCATCCCGCCCCCCGCGCCCTCGCCCTCGCCCTCGCCGTCGTCGTGCTCGCGATCGTCGCCGGATGTGGTGGCGGCCAGGCCAGCGCGAAGAAGCCCGCGCCGCCGGTGCATCTCGTGCGCGCGGAAACGGGCGTGGTCCCCGCCGAGGTGATCGGCATCGGCAGCGTGACCCCGGTGACCTCGGTGGCGATCAAGTCGCGCGTCGACGGCCAGATCATCGCCGTGCCGGTACGCGAGGGATCCGACGTCCGCCAGGGCGACGTCCTGTTCAGGCTCGACCCGCGCCCGTTCGCCGCCGCCCGCGACCTTGCCGCCGCGAACCTCGCACGCGACGAGGCCCTGCTGACCAAGGCCGAGGACCTGCTGTCGCGCTCCGGCGACCTGATCGCGAAGGGATACATCTCCGACAACCAGTACAACGACGCGAAGGCCGACGCGCGTGCTGCAGGCGCGGCTGCGGACGCCGATCGCGCGGCGCTCGCCAATGCGAAGCTCAACCTCGAGTTCACCGAGCTGCGTTCGCCGATCGCCGGCCGGGTCGGGCGCACCATGCTGCAGACGGGCAACCTGGTGAAGGCGAACGACACGACCACGCTGCTCACGGTGCTGCAGGTGGATCCGATCTACGTCGATTTCTCGGTGCCGGAGCGTTACCTCGCCGACCTCCGTTCCGGAGCCGGTGGTGCCGCGGTGGCGGTCCAGCTGCAGCTGCAGGGCACGGGCGGGACGACGTTCGCGCGCACCGGCACGCTCACGTTCCTCGACAACCAGGTCGACCAGCCGACGGGAACTGTCCACCTGCGCGCCCTCGTGCAGAACGCGGACCGCGCGCTGTGGCCGGGACAGTTCGCGCGCGTGACGGTCGAGCTGCCGGCCGGCGGCCCTGCCGTCTACGTGCCGTCGGCGGCGGTCGGGCAGGGACCCGAGGGTCCGTACGTGTTCCTCGTCGATGACCACCTGGTCGCGAAGCAGCAGTCGGTCCAGATCGCGCGCATCGCCGGCAATCGCACCGTGATCGCCGAAGGCCTCGCGGCCGGCCAGCGCGTCGTGCTCGACGGCCAGTCGCGGGTGCTGTCCGGCCAGCCGGTTGCCGACGCCGACGCGCCGGCGCCTGGCAGCACCGATCGGCACTGAGGCGGGCGCCGTGCATCTCAGTCGCCCGTTCATCGAACGCCCGGTCATGACCGGGCTCCTGATGGTCTGTCTGGTCGTGTTCGGCGTCGCCGCCTACCAGCTGTTGCCGGTGTCCGACCTGCCGACCGTGGACCTGCCGACCATCAGCGTCCAGGCCGTGCTGCCGGGCGCGAGCGCCGAGACGATGGCCGCCTCGGTGGCGACGCCGCTCGAGAAGCAGCTGTCGACCATCGCGGCGATCGATTCGATGACCTCGACCAGCTCGCAGGGCGTCACCAACATCAACATCCAGTTCTCGCTCAGCCGCGACATCGACGCGGCAGCGCAGGACGTGCAGTCGGCAATCACCGCGGCGGCCCGGCAATTGCCGGTCGAGATGGTCACCCCGCCCTCGTTCCGCAAGGTCAATCCGGCCGACAGCCCGGTGTACCTGCTGACGTTGTCCTCCGAGACGCTGCCGATGTCCCAGGTCGACGAGTACGCGCAGACCCGGATGGCGCAGCGGCTTTCGATGGTCGCGGGCGTTGCCCAGGTCTACATCTACGGAACGCAGAAGTATGCGGTGCGCGTGCAGCTTGACCCGGCGCAGCTTGCGGTCCGTGGCCTCGGCATCGACGAAGTGCAGCAGGCGGTCCAGCAGCAGAGCGTGATGCTGCCGTCGGGCCAGCTCGAGAGCCGCACCCGGATCTACACGATCGACTCCAAGGGCCAGCTGTACAGCGCGGCCGAGTTTGCCGGCATGATCGTCGCGTACCGCGACGGCGCGCCGGTCCGGCTCGGTGACCTCGGTCGGGTCAGCGACAGTGTGCAGGACGACCACGTGGTGGCGCGCGCCGACGGCAAGCGCGCGATCATCCTCGCGATCCAGCGCCAGCCCGGCGCCAACACCGTCCAGCTCGTCGACTCCATCAAGGCGCTGCTGCCCAAGTTCCGGGAGTCGCTGCCGCCCGGGATGAAGCTCGAGCTGATGTTCGACCGCTCGCAGTCGATCCGCGACTCGCTGCGTGACGTGAAATTCTCGCTCGCGCTCGCGGTCGCGCTGGTCGTGATGGTGATCTTCCTGTTCCTGCGCAGCTACTGGGCAACCCTGATCCCCGGCATCGCGCTGCCGCTGTCGCTGCTCGGCACGCTGCCAGTGATGTACCTGTGCGGGTATTCGCTCGACAACCTGTCGTTGATGGCGATGACCTTGTCGGTCGGGTTCGTCGTGGACGACGCGATCGTCATGATGGAGAACATCGCGCGACACGTGGAGTCCGGGGAAGGACCGCTTGAAGCGGCAATGAACGGATCCCGCGAGATCGGGTTCACGATCCTGTCGATGACGCTGTCTCTGATCGCCGTGTTCCTGCCGGTCTTCTTCATGGGCGGCGTCGTCGGGCGCCTGCTGCACGAGTTCTCGGTGACGATCATCGCCGCGGTCATCGTCTCGGGCGTCGTCTCGCTGACCCTCACGCCCCTCCTGTGCGCGCGCCTGCTCAAGCCCGAGCACGAAACGCCCCGCGCCCGCGGCACGGAATGGTTCGAGCGTCTGTTCCTGCGCAGCCGCGCCCTGTACGTCAACGGCCTCGACTGGGCGTTCACGCACCGTGGCAAGGTGATGGTCGCGTTCGTCGCCACCCTGGGGGCGACCGTGCTGCTGGCGTGGCGGATACCCACCGGGTTCATTCCCACCGACGACACCGGCCAGCTGCTCGGGCTCACCGAGGCGGCGCAGGACACCTCATTCGCAGACATCGCCGCGAAGCAGCATCGGCTCGCGCAGACGATCGCGAAGAACAAGTACGTGGACAGCGTCGTCGACGTGCTCGGTCTCGGTGGTTCGAGCCAGACGCTGAATCAGGGACGCATGATCGTCCGCCTGAAGCGGGCATCGGAGCGTCCCTCGGCGGACGAGGTGCTGCGCCAGCTGCGCCCGGCGATGCTCTCCGAGCCAGGCCTCCGCGTCTACCTGCAGTCGCCGCCGACGATCCGGCTCGGCGCGATGATTTCCAAGAGCCTTTACCAGTACACGCTGCAGGACGCCGACACGGCGACCCTCTACCAGTGGGCACCCAAGGTCGAAGCCGCGATGCGTGCGCTGCCGGGGCTCGTCGACGTGACGAGCGACCTGCAGCTCAACCAGACCCGCGTGGCGCTCGAGATCGACCGTCCGCGCGCCGCGGCGCTCGGCATTACCGCGAACCAGATCGAGAACGCGCTCTACAGCGCCTACGGGCAGCGCCAGGTGGGGACGATCTACACGTCCACCAACCAGTACTGGGTGATCATGGAGGTCGCGCCGGAATACCGGGACTCCCCGGCGGCCCTCGCCAACCTGTACGTGCGCTCGGCGGCGGGCGTGCTGGTGCCCATCGCCGAGGTCACGCGCGACGCGCGCGGCGCCGCGCCGCTGTTCGTGACGCACCTTGGGCAGGTTCCATCCGTGACGGTGTCGTTCAACCTCGCGCCCGGCGTCGCGCTGTCGCAGGCGATGGCGAGCATCAACGCCGAAATGAAGAAGATGGTGCTGCCACCCTCGACCACGGGTTCATTCCAGGGCACGGCGCAGGCGTTCAAGGACTCGACCGCCGGCATGGGCCTGCTGCTGCTGTTCGCGGTTTTCGTGATCTACGTCGTGCTCGGCATCCTCTACGAGAGCTACGTGCACCCGCTGACGATCCTGTCCGGGCTGCCGGCGGCGGGACTCGGCGCATTGCTGACGCTGCTGATCTTCGGGCGTGAGCTCGACCTCTACGCCCAGGTCGGCGTAATCATGCTGATCGGCATCGTCAAGAAGAACGCAATCATGATGATCGACTTCGCGATCGACGCCGAGCGCACGCGCGGATCGACGCCGGTCGCGGCGATCCGCGAGGCCTGCCTGGTGCGCTTCCGTCCGATCATGATGACGACCTTCGCGGCGTTGCTGGGCACGCTGCCGATCGCGCTGAAGATCGGCGCCAGCGCCGGTCCCCGCCAGTCGCTGGGCCTCGCGGTGGTCGGTGGCCTGCTGCTCAGCCAGTTCCTGACGCTGTTCCTGACGCCGGTCGTCTACCTCGGGCTGCCGCCACTGCTCCACTGGCTCCGCGACCTCGGCGGGTGGCTCCTCGGCGGGCTACGGGGGAGCGCGCCGCAGTTGTCTTTTGCCGATGCGCCCGGCGCAGCCGTGGGGCCGGGTCCATCCGCCTGACCGAGACCGGGCCCTTTTCGGGCGGGCCCGGTTCGGCTACCTTGGGGCAAGCCCCGCCGATCCCGTGCCACCGATGCTGAATGCCCCCCCGCCGACCGGCCTGACCGGGCTGCCCGACGTCGCGGGGCCCACGGATTCGGCCGCGCCGCGGCTGCGCGAGATTCCGTACAACTACACCTCCTACTCCGACCGCGAGATCATCGAGCGGCTGCTCGGGCCCGAGGGCTGGCGGCTGGTCGGGGAGCTCAGGGCCGAGCGCCGCACCGGCCGCTCAGCGCGCATGCTGTACGAGGTGCTCGGCGACATCTGGGTCGTCGTGCGCAACCCCTACCTCGAGGATGACCTGCTCGACAACCCGGGACGTCGCGAGCTGCTGATCACGGCGCTCCACCACCGGCTGGGCGAAATCGACAAGCGGCGCTCCGACGCCGATCGGGGCCCCGATTCGAAGGTCGGCGCGCTGGTCGCCCTCGCGCGCGAAGCGGTCGGCCGCTTCGCGGACTCGTTCGCCGCGACCGATCGGCTGCGACGCCAGGCCCGGCGCGTGCTCGGCCGCCACACCCGTGCCGACAACATCCGCTGCGACGCCGTGGCGCGCGTTTCGCACGTCACGGACGCGACCGACTGGCGCGTCGAGTTCCCGTTCCTGGTGCTGACGCCGGATCACGAGCACGAGATTCCGGGCATCGTGCGGGCCTGCATCGAGCTCGGGCTCACGATCATCCCGCGCGGCGGCGGCACCGGCTACACCGGGGGCGCCATCCCGCTCACCGCGATGTCGGCGGTGATCAACACCGAGAAGCTCGAGGAGCTCGGCGCCGTGGAGCACGCCTCCCTGCCGGGCGTCGGGAGCCCGGTGCCGACGATCCTGAGTGGCGCAGGCGTCGTCACCAGGCGAGTCGGCGAGGCCGCCGAGCGGGCAGGGCTCGTGTTCGCCGTCGATCCGACGTCCGCCGACGCGTCGTGCATCGGTGGCAACATCGCCGTCAACGCCGGTGGCAAGAAGGCGGTGCTGTGGGGCACCGCCGTCGACAACCTCGCCTGGTGGCGAATGGTCGACGCCGAGGGCAACTGGCTCGAGGTCACCCGCCTCGCCCACAATCGCGGCAAGATCCACGAGGTCGAAGTCGCCGAATTCGAGGTCGTCCGCAAGGACGGCGCCGCGCCCCCCGACCGCGCGCGCGTGCTGTTCACGGAGCGGCTGTCGATTCCAGGACGCGCATTCCGCAAGGCCGGGCTCGGCAAGGACGCGACCGACAAGTTCCTCGGCGGACTGCCGGGGGTGCAGAAGGAAGGCACCGATGGGATCGTGACGTCGGCGCGCTGGATCCTGCACCGCATGCCGCCGCATGTCCGGACCGTGTGCCTCGAGTTCTTCGGGCAGGCGCGCGAGGCGATTCCCGCCATCGTCGAGATCAAGGCTTTCCTGTCCGGCAACGATCGCCCAGGCCTTGTCGCGCTCGCAGGCCTCGAGCATCTCGATGACCGCTACCTCAAGGCGGTCGGCTACGTCACGAAGTCGAAGCGCGGCGGCCTGCCGAAGATGGTCCTGTTCGGCGACATCGTCGGTGACGATGCGGATGCCGTGGCGCGCGCGACATCGGAGGTCGTGCGTCTCGCGAACGCGCGTGGCGGCGAGGGCTTCGTCGCCGTCAGTGCCGACGCGCGCCGCAAGTTCTGGCTCGACCGCGCGCGCACGGCCGCCATCGCCCGGCATACGAACGCATTCAAGATCAACGAAGACGTCGTCATCCCGCTGCCGCGCATGGGCGAGTACACCGATGCGATCGAGCACCTCAACATCGAGCTTTCGACGCGCAACAAGCTCAGGGTCGCCGTAGAGATCGCCACCTTCCTGGCCGGAGACGTGCCCGTCACCAGGACCGAGGATCCGGGGATCGATTCGCTCGGACGCGACGAGATCATCGGCGATCGCCTCGATGATGCGCGCCTGCTGGTGTCGCGAGTGCGGGACCGCTGGCAGTTCGTGCTCGACTCGCTCGACCTGCCGTTGGCCGGCCTCGAGGCCGCGCTCGCCGGACACGGATTCGAGGCGATCGGCGACGAGGTTGCCCGGGAGCTCGCGCACAGCCCGGCCGCGACGCTCTTCTCGCTCGTGCAGCGCCGCGCGCTGCGCCTGTCGTGGAAGCGCGAGCTGCGCGCGCCGCTCACGGACCTGCTCGCCGGTCCGCTTGCGCAGGCGATGGCGGCGTGCGACTCCATCCACGCGCGGGTACTCAAGAGTCGCGTGTTCATCGCGCTGCACATGCATGCAGGCGATGGCAACGTGCACACGAACCTGCCGGTGAACTCGGACGACTACGGCATGCTGCAGGAGGCGCACGCGGCGGTCGTGCGCATCATGCGCATCGCGCGCGAGCTCGGCGGCGTGATCTCCGGCGAGCACGGGATCGGCATCACGAAGCTCGAGTTCCTCGACGAGGGCGAGACGCGTGCGTTCCGCGACTACAAGGCGCGGGTGGACGTGAACGGCCGCTTCAACGCCGGCAAGCTGCTGCCCGGCGGCGACCTGCGGCGTGCCTATACGCCGAGCTTCAACCTGCTCGGGCACGAATCGCTGATCATGCAGCAGTCCGACATCGGCTCGATCTCCAGCGCGATCAAGGACTGCCTGCGCTGCGGCAAGTGCAAGCCGGTGTGCGCGACGCACGTGCCGAGGGCGAACCTGCTGTACTCGCCCCGCAACAAGATCCTCGCCACTTCTCTGCTGATCGAGGCGTTCCTCTACGAGGAGCAGACTCGGCGTGGCGTGTCGATCCGGCACTGGGACGAGTTCTCGGATGTCGCCGACCACTGCACCGTTTGCCACAAGTGCGCCAAGCCCTGCCCGGTCGACATCGATTTCGGCGACGTCTCGATGGCGATGCGCGACCTGCTGCGCCGCATGGGCAAGAAGCGATTCCGGCCGGCGGCGGCGGCGGCGGCGTTCTTCCTCGAGGCGACCAATCCGGCAACGATCAAGCTCCTGCGCCAGGCCGTGGTTGGCGTCGGCTACACCGCGCAGCGGCTCGCGCACGGGCTGCTGTCCACGGCAGCGCGCCGGCAGACCGCCGCGCCCCCCGCGACCACCGGCCGTGCGCCGATGCACGAGCAGGTCGTGCATTTCGTCAACAAGCGAATGCCCGGTGGCCTGCCGAAGCGGACGGCGCGCGCGCTGCTGGACATCGAGGACCGGGCCTACGTGCCGATCATCCGCGATCCGGTGCAGACGAGCGCGGACAGCGAGGCGGTGTTCTATTTCCCCGGCTGCGGGTCGGAGCGGCTGTTTTCACAGGTCGGACTCGCGACCCAGGCGATGCTGTGGCACGCGGGCGTGCAGACCGTGCTGCCGCCGGGATACCTCTGCTGCGGGTACCCGCAGCGCGGAGCCGGCGAGTTCGACAAGGCCCAGAAGATCATCACCGACAACCGGGTGCTCTTCCATCGCGTGGCGAACACACTCAACTACCTCGACATCCGCACGGTCGTCGTCAGCTGCGGCACGTGTTACGACCAGCTCGCCGGCTACGAGTTCGACAAGATCTTCCCGGGCTGTCGCCTGATCGACATCCACGAGTACCTGCTCGAGAAGGGAATCCGGCTCGATCACGTCACCGGTACGCGCTACATGTACCACGACCCCTGCCACTCGCCGATGAAGCAGCATGATCCGTTGAAGGTGGTCAACCAGCTGATGAATTCGGAGTTGAACGGCACCATCGCGAACAACGCACGCTGCTGCGGCGAGTCCGGCACCTTCGCGGTCACCCGCCCGGACATCGCGACCCAGGTGCGGTTCCGCAAGCAGCAGGAGCTCGAGCAAGCCACCGTGGCGCTGCGCGAGGCGGGGGCGGGCGGGGCGATCAAGGTGCTGACCTCATGTCCGTCCTGCCTGCAGGGTCTCTCCCGCTACGGCGACGACACCGGGCTCGACGCCGACTACATCGTCGTCGAGATCGCACGCCACGTTCTCGGCAAGGATTGGATGGCGAGCTATGTCGCCGCCGCGAACGCCGGCGGCATCGAGCGGGTGCTGGTATGAGCGCGGTCGCGCCGGTGCTGCGCGTGGACCGTCTGCGCAAGGCCTATGGCGGGCGGGACGTCGTGCGCGACCTGTCCTTCGCCGTGCAGCGCGGCGAGTGCTTCGGCATCCTCGGCCCGAACGGTGCCGGCAAGACTACGACGCTGCGCTGTTGCCTCGGACTCACGAACCCCGACGCGGGCACGCTCGAGCTCGGCAGCCGGCCGATCCCGCAGGCCGCCCGCGAGGCTCGCTACCGGGTTGGCGTGGTGCCGCAGTTCGACAACCTCGATCCGGACTTCACCGTGACCGAGAACCTCGTGATGTTCGCCCGCTACTTCGACATACCGGCCCGGGTCGCGAGGGCGCGCGTGCCATCCCTGCTGGAGTTCGCGGGGCTCGGCGACCGCGGCGCATCGCGAATCGATGCGCTCTCGGGTGGCATGAAGCGTCGCCTGACGCTGGCGCGGGCGCTCGTCAATGATCCGGACATCCTGTTCCTCGACGAGCCGACCACCGGGCTCGACCCGCAGGCGCGTCACCTGATCTGGGACGGCCTCAAGCGCCTGGTCGCGGGCGGCAAGACCCTGATCCTGACGACGCACTTCATGGACGAGGCGGAGCGCCTGTGCAATCGCCTGTGCGTGATGGACAACGGCTCGATCATCGCGGAGGACACGCCGCGCGGCCTCATCGAGCGGCTGATCGAGCCGATCGTCGTGGAGGTCTACGGGGAAGGCGTCCGCGAGTGGGCCGAGCGATACGCGCGCGATGTCGTCGAGCGCCTCGAGGTGACCGGCGAGAC
This sequence comes from uncultured Pseudomonadota bacterium, assembly GCA_903884235.1. GTDB lineage: Bacteria > Pseudomonadota > Gammaproteobacteria > Steroidobacterales > Steroidobacteraceae > CAIKZZ01. Next base: position 120,705 of record CAISEB010000012.1, on the reverse strand, counting down.
CGCCTTCTGCTACATGCATGACGCCGGTCCGCTCCAGGGGCGGCTCGGGCACGCACCGCAATTGCGCGCACTGCGGCGTGCCGCCAACCTCGAGGACGTGTTCATCAAGCTCACCGGCCGGGATATCAGGGATTGAGGATGAACCGCCGGTTCCTCTATTTCGTCGAACGCAACTTCCTCGTCTGGCGCAAGCTGCTGATCCCGTCGTTGGTCGCCAACCTCGCCGATCCGCTGATCTACCTCGTGGGCTTCGGCTTCGGCCTCGGTGCGATGCTGGGCCCGGTCGGCGGGCGACCGTACGTGACGTTCCTCGCCGGCGGCATGCTCTGCTATTCGACGCTCAACAGCGCCACCGCAGAGGCGCTGTACTCCGGGTTCTCGCGCCTCAAGGTGCAGCGCACCTGGGAGGGCGTGCTGCATGCGCCGATGACGATCACCGACGTCGTGCTCGGCGAATGGGTCTGGGCGGCGCTCAAGGCCGTGCTGTCGGGTAGCGCGATCCTCATCATCATGTACGGCCTCCAGCTCGTGCATGGATTCCGGCCGCTGGTCGTGTTGCCGCTGCTGCTGCTGCTCGGGCTGAGCTTTGCTGGCGTCGCGCTGATCATGACGACCCTGGCCAAGAGCTACGACTTCTTCACGTACTACTTCACGCTCGCGCTCACGCCGATGTCGTTCCTGTCGGGCGTGTTCTTCCCGCTGCAGCAGTTGCCCGCGCCGCTGCAGACGGTCGCGTGGTGCCTGCCGCTGTCGCACGCCGCGTCGCTCGCCCGCGGGCTGGTGCTCGGCGACCCGATGCCCTGGCCGTGGCTCAGCGTGCTGGTGCTCGCGACATACGGCGTCGCGGGCGTGTCGATCGCGTCACGCCTCGCGTACCGCCGCCTGACGAAGTGACCGTCAGCGCGCCGGGGCGCCGCTGAAGTCGAACAGCGTCGTCAGGTCGCCGATGGCCGGGGAATTCGCCGGCCTGTACGGATCCTGTCGGCTCGCGCGCGGGTTCGGCAGCCGGTCCCGACTGCGATCCGACAATGGCGCCAGGTTCCAGTTGTATTCGATGAACTTGAGCACCGAGGCGTGGTCCTGGTAAGTGTGGTCCACATGGCCGTGCCGTGCGTAGGGCGATACCGCGATCATCGGAATCCGCGGGCCGTCGCCAAAGAAATCCAGGGTCTGGATCCAGCCACTGTCGAAGTAGCCGCCGCCCTCGTCGGTCGTGACCAGGATCGCGGTCGATGCGAACAGCGCAGGGTTCGCCTCGAAGCGCCCGATCAGGTCCTTCACGAACGCCTCGTAGCGCGCACTCACCGAGTAGCCGGGGTGGCCGCTGTCGATGTTCTTCGGGACCACGAACGACACCGCGGGCAGGCTGCCATCGGCGATGGCCGCGTGGAACGCGTCCAGGTTCAGCAGCTTCGCACGGTCCGGGCCACGGACCACGCGGGGGAACGAGACCAGCGGGTCGCCGCTGTTGTTGTAGACCATCTCGCGGGCGATCGTCGCGGTCGCGGCGGCGAGGGTCGCCTCGTCGGCGTCGGGCAGGCGTTCGCGCGCGAGGCGCGCGGCGCCGGCGTAGAGCGGGTCGGCCGTGAGGTCCGTGCCGTCGCGGCCGCCCGTGTACCACGCCCAGGACACGCCGCCCGCAGAGAGCGCCGTGCCGATCTCCGGGATGGTCTGCGGCGGATAGACGAGGTGCGTCGCGGTGCCGATGTCCGCCGTGCCGTCCGGCAGGAATGGCGGCTCCTGGTTGTTGAGCAGGTAGTACGTGCCGGGGGCGCAGTTGGGGTCCCGCTTGAGGCGCGCCAGGTGCCTTAGGATCGTGGCGACGCCCGGCGCGGACGCATCGTCGCAGCGCGCGTAGGCGCCGCCGCGGCCGCCGTCGCGCGTATAGAAATTCTCAGTGCCGTGCTGCGGCGACGGATCGTCGATCTGGCGCAGCGGCGGAGTCGCCGGATGCCCGTCGAGCTCGTAGCGCGCCACGTCGCCGGTCGCGAGCGCGAGGAAGTTCGCGGTCGTGCCGCCCTGGATCGACTGATGGTAGTTGTCGCTGAGCGCGTAGCGATCGGCGAGCTCGCGGAAGTACGGTGCGTCGCCCTCCGCCATGTTCAGGAAGCCCATCAGTTCCGCGCCCTGGCCGATGTGCTCGGGCGTGATGCCCGGCGTATCCGGTCCGCGCCCCGCCGTCGTCGCGACCCAGGTGTAGCGGGACAGGTCGTCGTTCGAGCCGCCGTTCTGCTGCCACATCTGGAAGAAGCGATTAACCGGATCGCCCGTCTCGAGCCCGAAGTCCGTGCCGTACGACGCATGGCGCGTGATCTGGAAGGGTCCCGGGGCATGGATCGAGGCGAACCGGGGATCGGGATCCGGTTCCATCTGCTCGAGGGTCTTCGCGTTGAAGACGCCGGCCGTGCTCGGCTGGGGCAGCCGCGCGTACGGTGCGCCGCCGACGAGGTCGAGCGACCACTGTCCGTCGCGATTGCGCTGGTGGCGCTGCAGCGCGCGTGCGTAGGACGGACCTGGCGACCCGTCTGTCTTCACGACCCCCTCGCTCAGCAGGTTGTGGACGGACTGGCCGCGGGGGGCACGTACGTCGCGAAAAGCGCATCGAAGCTGACGTTCTCGCCGACGACGACGACGACGTGCCGGATCGGCGTGCGCGGCGCGGGCTCCGCGTGCACCGCGCTCGCGCAGGCCGCCAGTGCGATCAGCAGGGGAAAGTGGGTCGACATCGGGTCACTCCGGGAGCCGCATCGGGCAGGGAAGCATCGCAGGCGGGTGCTACGGCTCGTTGACGCTCAGTGCGGATCGCCCTGCGGACCGGGCGGCGGTGGCGGCAGCTGCAGGTCCTCGGCTTGGATGGCGCGGGGGCGCGTCTCGATCTGCGCGAGTTCCCGGACCTCGTCGCCCTCCGCGCCGACGTCGAGGTCGCGGAACTTGCGGGCGGCCGGCATCAGGCGTGACTCGAGCGAGCCGACGGCATCGTTGTAGGCGGAAACCGCCCCGGTCAGCCCCTTGCCCATCCGCGCCCACAGCTCGGCCATCTTCTGCAGCCGATCGTAGAGATCCTTGCCGAGCGCGGCGATCCGGCGGGCGTTGTCGGCCAGGGATTCCTGGCGCCAGCCGTAGGCGACGGTGCGCAGCAGCGCGATCAGCGTGGTCGGCGTCGCGAGGATCACGCGCTGGCTGATGCCAATCTCGATCAGCGACGGGTCCTGTTCGAGGGCCGCGCTGTAGAAGGCTTCGCCGGGAATGAATAGGACGACGAATTCCGGGGTGTCGAGCTGCGCCCAGTAGGCCTTGCTCGAGAGCTTGGTGATGTGATCCCGGATCTGCCGCGCATGGTCCGCCATCTTCGCGCCGCGCGTCGCCTCGTCGGTGGCTTCGAGCGACTCCAGGTACGCGGCAAGCGGGGCCTTTGCATCGATGACGAGGCTCTTGCCGCCCGGCAGCCGTACGACGAGGTCGGGGCGCAGGGCGCCCTCCTCGCCCTCCAGGTGCACCTGCTCGGTGAAATCGACGTGCTCCAGCATCCCGGCGAGCTCGACGACGCGCTTCAGCTGCAGTTCGCCCCAGCGGCCCCGGACGTTGGGCCTGCGCAGCGCGCCGACGAGGTTGCCAGTCTCGCGCTTCAGGTCCAGCTGCCCGGAGGCGAGCGATTCGACCTGGGTCATCAGCGCCCCATAGGCGCCGGCCCGTTCCTTCTCGATCGTGCCGATCTGGCCGAGCACCTTGTCGAGGGACTCGCGGACGGGCGCCACGAGTTCCGCGATCGACTGCTGGCGCTTCTCGAGGTCGCCCTTCGCCCCCTGCTGCATCGATTCGAACTGCAGGCGGGCGAGCTCGATGAACTGCTGGTTGTTGGCCTGCAGCGAATCCGTCGCGAGCGCCTTGAAGGTATCGGTGAGCCGTGCCTGGGCGCTCTCGAGCAGCGCACGCTGCTCGGCGAGCGCCTTTTCCTGGGTCTCGAGGCGGGTGGCGAGTTCGCGCCGGGATTCGCCGAGGCTGCGCTGCTCGGAGCGAAGGTCGGCGATCTCCCGTTCGCGGGCGGCGAGGGCGGCTTCGGCCGCCTCCTGGCGGGCCCGGCTCGCCGCGGCGGCGGACTCGAGGGCACTGCGCTCGCGCGATTCGGCGAGGAGCAGCGCCTGGTCGCGGGCGGCCTGGCTCTGGCGGCCGATGACGAAGCCGAGCAGGCCGGCGACGACGCCGGCGACGACGAAAATGGCGATCATGGCGCGAGTGTACCCGTCCCCCCCCGGGGCCGGGCAGGGGTTCCGGGCACGGCGCCGACGCCCTTGGTAGACTGGACGCTCGGGCCTGTAGCTCAATGGTTAGAGCAGGGGACTCATCGATCCGACGGGGTCGGAAAGGTGCCTTCATGCGGTAACGCATGAAGTGGACGGGATGAATTCAGGGAACCCTCACCGGACGCCGCCGTCCGCTGGCAACCCTGAGCCTAGCCGGCGGTACACCGCCGGACGGTGCAGAGACTACCTGGGGGCTGGGCTTCGGCCCGAGCGCCCTTGATGACAGGCAAGAGCGTCCCGCACCCCACCGCCGCGACCGCACGGCGAGGGTGAAGAGATAGTCCACTCCCGCGGGAAACCGTGGGGCAGAGTGAATCCCTTGGTTCTGGGTTCGAGTCCCAGCGGGCCCACCACATTCCCGTCTGGCGCGTCACGCCAGGCGGCCGCTCAAGCGAGAGGCAGGCGCATCCCGATGCCGACCGATACCGCATCTCTCTTGTGGGGCCTGCTCTTCGGTTCGGTCGGGTTCGGCTTTCTCATCTATGGCAAGCGGCAGAAACAGGTTGTCCCGTTCGCCTGCGGCCTGGCATTGATGGTCCTGCCGTACGTCGTCTCCAGCAACCTGCTGCTGGTGGCAGTGGGAGCGGCGCTGGTCGCAGTCCCGTATTTCGTCCGCCTTTGAACTGCAATGGCGAGTCGTCGCCCGCGACGTCATGAACGCCGCGCCCGAATGTGTGCGATATCGAACGGACTCGCACGGCGCCCGACCCTAGGATCTGTTCCCCCGCGTCGCGCGGACATTCACCTCGATCCTCTTGGCCCTGGAGGCCGCATGTTCACCCTTATCCTTCGCCGGATTCAGGCGTTGTTCGTGTCATCCGTCGCCGTCGCCGGCCTCGCCGTCAGCAGCGCGACGATCGCGGCGGATGCCCCCGGTGTCCTCAGCGGCGCGCAGGAAGCGCCGCCGGTCACGACCAAGGCGTCCGGACGCCTGGACATCGTCGTGGCGGCCGACAAGTCCGTCACCGGCGGCGTCGACGTCAAGGACATCGACAGCACGGCGGCACACATCCATCTCGGCCGGCCCGGCGTGAGCGGACAGGCTGTCGTCACGCTGGAAAAGGCAACCCCAACCCGTTGGGTCGTTCCGGCCAACACGCACCTGACGGACGAGCAGTTCCGCGCCTACAAGGCCGATGAACTGTACGTCAACGTGCACAGTGCGGCACACGCCGCGGGCGAGATCCGCGCGCAACTCAAGCCGTAGCAGGCGGCGACGACGGTCGGCATGCGGCGCTCCTGCGCGGCAGCGTCCCGGGACGGGGCCTCCGCCGCGTGACGAAGCGCCGCGGTTGCCGGCCCGCGTCCGGCGGGCAATGGATCTTCGGGACCGACGACACGAGGGACGAACCCATGCGGCAGCAGTCGACGAATCGAAGCCGGAACAAGAACGGCAGTGCGCGGCCGCCGATCGCCTCGTCCAGGCCGGTGCTCGGCGCCAGCCAGCAGGTCCTGGCCGACGAGCGTGCATCCGACGACGGGATGGCCAGCGCGCCCGAACCGGGCGCCACCCCGAGCCATGCCGACATTTCCCGGGCGGCCTACTATCGCGCGCAAGCCCGCGGATTCGAGTCCGGCAGCGAGGTCGACGACTGGCTCTCGGCCGAATCGGCCCTGCACCGGCCCCAATCGATCTGAGCAAGCCGCTTCCGCGGACGTTGCACGGCCGCCGCCTCGCGGCGGCGAGCCCGGGATGGTCGTAATCACCATGGAGGCGCGACAGCGCGCCGCCGCGTGCGGATCGCGACACGTGCCTGCAGCGATGCCGGAGCGCCGCCGCAGGGGTCATCGATGACTTCCCCGACGTCGGACCCCGCCGTGCTCACCCAGTCGACCCCGTCGCTGATCTCCCTGTCGGGTGCGTGGACCGCGCGCGAGCTCGCCGCAATCGTGCCGCAGGCGCGCCTGCTGCGCGTCCCGGGCGACGCACCGGTGGTCGCCGAGTGCGGTCGCATCACGGCGCTCGACACCGCGGGGGCGTGGGTGCTCCAGAGCCTGCTGCTGCGCCTGCAGCGCGATGGCGCGAAGGTGACGCTCACCAACCTAGCGGCACCCTTCGAGAAGCTGCTTGCGACGGTGACGAGCCAGGCCCGCGAACAGTCACAACGTCCGGGCGTGGTGGCCGCCCGGATTCCGGGCCGGCTCGAGGCCGTGGGGCTCCGCGTCGCAGCGGCGGGCGAGCAGCTGGTCGCGCTGCTCGCGTTCATCGGCGAGAGTGCGGTGGCGCTCGTGCGCGTGATTTCGCACCCGCGCCAGATCCGGTGGCGTCCGATCGCATTCAACATCCGCTCCGGCGGTCTCGAAGCCGTGCCGATCGTCGCGCTCCTGTCGTTCATGCTCGGCGTCGTCGTTGCCTACCAGGGGGCCGATCAGCTACGCCACTACGGCGCCAACATCTTCGTTGCGGACCTGGTCGGGCTCTCGATCCTGCGGGAGTTCGGGCCGCTGATCACGGCCATCATCATCGCGGGCCGCTCGGGGTCGGCGTACGCCGCGCAGATCGGGACGATGGCGGTCACCGAGGAGATCGATGCAATGCGAACGCTGGGCATCGCACCGATCGAGCTGCTCGTGCTCCCGAAGGTGATCGCGCTGGTCATCGCGCTGCCGCTGCTGACGGTCTGCGCCGACATCGCGGGCGTCGTCGGTGGAATGGTCATGGCCAAGGCGCAACTCGATGTCGGCTACCCGGAGTTCCTGGACCGGTTCCTCAAGGCGATCAGCGTCACGTCCTACGTCGTCGGCATCGGCAAGGCACCCGTCTTTGCCGCCATCATTTCCGCCGTCGGCTGCTTCCAGGGGTTCCGGACCCAGGGTGGGGCCGACAGTGTCGGCAGGCAGACCACGGTCGCCGTCGTGCAGACGATCTTCCTCGTCATCGTCGCCGACGGGCTGTTTTCCGTTGCGTTCAGCGCGCTGGATCTCTGACGATGGAACCGACACCGGCCCCGTCGGACATCGTGGTCGCGATGCAGGGCGTCGTCACGCGCTTCGGCGCCCACGTCGTCCATGACGGCGTCAACCTGGAAGTGAGGCGATCGGAAATCTACGCGATCGTCGGCGGCAGCGGTTCGGGTAAGTCGACGCTGCTGAGGGAGATGATCCTGCTGCATCGGCCTGACTCCGGGTCGATCCGGGTGCTCGGCGTGGATCTCGCCGGACTCGACGACGAGGCTGCGCTCGCGCTTCGCCAGCGGTTCGGCGTGCTGTTCCAGCACGGAGGCCTGTTCGGCTCGCTCTCGGTGCTGGAGAACGTCGGCCTGCCGCTGCGCGAACACACGCGCCTCGATGGCGCGTTGATCGACGAGCTCGCCCTGCTGCGCCTCGAGATGGCCGGCCTCGCGCCCGACGTCGGCGCGCAGTTCCCCTCGGAACTGAGCGGCGGGATGATGAAGCGCGCGTCCCTCGCGCGCGCGCTCGTGCTCGATCCGGAGCTGTTGTTCCTGGACGAGCCGACGGCTGGCCTCGATCCCCAGAGCGCCGATGGCGTCGATGACCTGGTCCGGCGCCTTCGCGACCAGTCGCGACTGACGATCGTGATGATCACCCACGATCTCGACCTGCTGTGGCAGGTGGCCGACCGAGTTGCGGTGCTGGCCGACGGTCGGGTGCAGGGAGTCGGCTCGATGGCCGAACTGCACCGATCGGCCAACCAGGCGGTTCGCAGGTTCTTCGATGGGCCACGCGGTCGCGCGGCCGAGGAGCAGCAGGATCGGCTCGTCCGCGCACGCGACGGTGCCGGCAGGGAGGTCGCATCGAGACCAAGGTGAACCTGGCGATGGTCGGGGCCTTCGTCCTCGTGCTGGGCGGGGCGCTCGTCGCGGGCGTGCTCTGGATCGCATCCGGCGGCGCGTTCCAGAAGCACTACGACCTGTACCTCGCGATCGAGGACGAGTCGGTGGCCGGCCTCAACCTGAACGCCCCGGTGAAATACAACGGCGTCGACGTCGGCAAAGTCCGCAGCATCAGGCTCGATCCGGCCAATCCGGAGCGCGTCCGGCTGGTGTTCGGGATCGAACGGGGAACGCCGATCAACGTCGAGACAGTCGCCGTTCTCAAGACGCAGGGCCTGACCGGCATCGCGTACGTGGAGCTCGCGGGCGGTACCCGGGAATCCGCGCCGCTGCTGGCGGCGTCGCCGCAGCAGCTTCCGGTCATCCGCACGAAGCCGTCCCTGAGCGCGCGCCTCGAGAATGTGCTGACCACGGTGCTCGCCAAGCTCGACAGCACATCGAACAACGTGAACTCCCTGCTGAGCGTGGAGAACCGCAACGCGGTCACCCGCATCCTTGCGGATCTCGCCACCGTCACGCACACGGTCGCGGCGCGCAGGGAGTCGATCGACCGCGGGATCGCCGGCGCCTCGACGACCTTCGAGAATTCGGCGAGGGTGACCGAGCAGCTCGGCCCGGTCATCGACAAGATCGGACGCAGCGCCGACGCGATCGCGAAGATGGGCAGCGAGGTCGCGGACACCAGCAAGGCCGCCGGGAAGACCGTCAATTCCGTCGGTGCGGACCTGCAGCGCTTTACAAGGGACGTGCTCCCCGAGTTGCAGCGGCTGATCGCCAACCTCGACGTGCTCTCGGTGTCGCTGCGCCGCCTGAGTGAGAAGACGGAGCGGAATCCGGCGGGATTGCTGCTCGGCGGCTCCGTCGAACCCCTGGGGCCCGGAGAGACCGCCACGCCGGAGAAGCCGCCATGATCCTTCGTCGACCCCCGGCGCTGCTGTGCGCAGTGCTCGCGGCCACGGCCGTCGCGTTCCTGTCCGGCTGCAGCGGGCTGCTTCCGAAGCCGCAGTCCCCTCCGGCGCTCTACGGTCTCGGTGGCGTCTCGGCCGAACGCCCGGACGCCTCGGCACGGACCGGTGCGCCGGCCCACCCGGGTCTGCTCCTGATCGTGGAGCTTCCGCACGCGGATCCGGGCCTCGACAGCGCGCACATCGTGTACACGCGGGCGGACGGGCGCGTCGGACACTTTGCGCACAGCGAGTGGATGGACACGCCGGCCCGGATGCTGGCGCCCCTGATCGTCGACACGTTGGCCACGAGCGGCGGCTTTCGGGCCGTGATGACCGCGCCGAGCGCGGCGGCCGGCGACGTGCGCCTCGAGACCCAGGTCGTTCGCCTGCAGCAGGAATTCGAGCCGACTCCCAGTCGCGTCCGCTTCACGCTGCGCGCGTACCTGATCGTGGAGGGGACCCGCGATGTCGTGGTCACCCGGGAGTTCGATGCGACCGTCGCCGCCGACCACGCCGACACCGAAGGAGGGGTTCGCGCGGCCCGGCTGGCCGTCGCGCAGGTCCTCGGGCAGTTGCGCGCCTTTTGCCTCGACGCGGCCGCCACGCTCGCGGCCGCGCCGGCGCCCGCGTCGCCCTGACCCCGAGGGACGTCGGGCGCTGCGAACGCCAGCACTGCGGCGCCGACGACCGACTCGCTCGGTTCGATGCAGCACGGAACGCGTGCGCCCGCTGCGGCAGTCTCGAAGGCGCGCGGGTGGCCACGGCGCCCGCGACCCCGTCGACCGCCGCGAGCCCACGGCTCGACCGCACGACGAACCCCGATCGGCCAAGAGGATCTTCCCCATGACGACGGAACCAGCCGGACGGACCATCCGCCACGATGGCGGGGATTTCTCCCCCTCGGAGCGCCCGTCCATCCGCACCTCCGACGACGACGGTCGCGATGACGAACGAGCCGACGAAAACGAGGCGCCGGTCGGCGCCGTGGACGAGCAGACCGAGGCGCCCGAGGAATTCTCGGTCGATGACGAAGGGTCGCGAGACGCCCGCGGTGCGCGCGATGCGGTCGACGACGACGGCGACCACGCATCGCGACGCTGACGGTGGAGCGCCGGTGCCGTGGCGTGACCGCGGGCGCGGCAGCCGCGGTCCCGGTCGCGACCGGCCACTCGACGCAAACCGGAAGATGAAGGCCATGTCCACTGCACGTCGCCATTCCGAGCGACACCGAACGAGTCGGATCGGATGGCTCCGTGCCGCGGTGCTCGGTGCGAACGACGGCATCGTCTCGACCGCCAGCCTCGTGGTCGGTGTTGCGGTGGCCGGCGCGAGCCACCAGAGCGTGATCGCGACGGCGATTGCCGGGCTCGTCGCCGGCGCGATGTCCATGGCAGCCGGTGAGTACGTCTCGGTGCATTCCCAGGCCGACACCGAGAACGCCGACCTCGCCCGCGAGAAGGCCGAACTCGAGCGAGATCCCGTCGCAGAGCACGCGGAGCTTTCGTCGATCTACGTGGGTCGCGGCATCTCCCCGTCGCTCGCACCGCAAGTCGCCACGCAGCTGATGGCGCACGACGCGCTCGGCGCCCACGCGCGCGACGAGCTCGGCATGTCGGTGGCCATCAGGGCGCGGCCGATGCAGGCGGCGCTGGCGTCCGCCGCCAGCTTCGCCATCGGCGCGGGACTGCCACTCGTGGTCGTGGTGCTCGCGCCGGCGAACGAGCTGCTCTGGTGGGTGCCGGGAACCGCTCTCGCCTTCCTGATCGCGCTCGGCGTGCTCGCGGCGCGCGTTGGCGGCTCGAGCATCGCCCTCGGTGCCTGGCGCGTTGCGTTCTGGGGCGTGCTCGCGATGGCGATCACCGCGGGTGCAGGCGCGCTGTTCGGAGCGGTCGCCTGACGCGCACGGGCCTGGCGCCTCGCACGGCGCCCGCGAGCCGATCTCAGGGATCGCGATCCGCGGCGACGTGGAGGCCGTCGAGCCGCGCGAGCCCGTATACGTCCAGGAAGACGCGTTCGACCAGCGCCCTGGCGGCGCCGGGGCTCCTTGATGCTGCTGGTGCCGACCCGGAGACTCCGCCAGGGCGACCGCGCCGGGCAGGTCAGTCGGCGCGGATCGCCGTCCTCATGTCCGAAAGCGTCCTGTCGGCGTCGTCCACCCGGATAAGGCCCTGCCGGGGGTACTCCAGGTCGATCACGACATAGAGCGTGAGCGCCATCGTTGCCGACAGCACGGCGGGATAGAACCAGGTCCCGCGCGAGTCCGTCACCGAGGAGTGCCCGACAACGAGCGCGCTCAACAGGCAAAGGCCGACCAGCAGCCCGAAAATGACCGTGGGCGGGTGGTTCTGCGCCGCGACGGCCCGGGTCGTCGTGATATCGATCATCTCGTTCAGCGCCGGCACCACGAGCTGGCGAACCGACGGCGGCAACTCGGCGCGGCCCGAGGCCGCGATCGCCGCGTCCCAGATGCGCTTCTGCAGCGAGGCGGTATCGGCGAGGAGCGCCGTGGCACGGGCTTCGCCCTCGTCGCGATGCGCGACGATTCGCAGCTTGAGATAGTCGCGGAAGAGCTTGCGCAGGCCAGGCTGCGCGTCCGCCGGCAGCAGGTCGATGCGCAGGTATGCGGTGCCGATCGCGTTGGCTTCGGTGGTGATGAGGTGCCGGCGCGCCTCGAAGCGCGAGGCGGCACCGGAAAACGTGAACGCCAGCAGCAGGCCGAGCAGCCCGAACACCGCGGCGCCCACGGCGTTGGCGGCGGCGCCGTCGTCGCGGAGCCCGCGCCGCAGTCGCGAGTCTCCCAGCCGGCGACCGACTTCGTGGATTGCCAGCATCGCGGCCAGCAGGCCGACCGCTGCGAGCGCCGCGACGAGGGTCAGGGTCATCGAGTCCACCAGCCGCGGGATGAGAAGCCCATCACTTGACCGCCCGCCGTGCCTGCGCGGCGACCCAGTCGTGCATGTGCCGTTCCAATATCTCGATCGGCATCGGCCCGTCGTCGAGGACGGCGTCGTGGAAGGCGCGAATGTCGAAGCGCGCGCCGAGCTCGCGTTCGGCATCGCGCCTGATCGCGAGGATGCGCATCTCGCCGACCTTGTACGCGAGCGCCTGCCCCGGCCAGGCGACATACCGCTGCGTCTCGTAGTGGACGAAATCCTCCGGCAGCGTCGTGTTGTCGCGCAGGCACTGCTCGGCCTGCGGGACAGTCCAGCCCTTCCAGTGCAGGCCGACATCCATCATCAGCCGGCATGCGCGCCAGATCGCGAAGGACAGCCGGCCGAATCGCTCGTAGTCGTCACGGTACAGCCCCATCTCCTCGCCGAGCTGCTCGGAATACAGGGCCCAGCCCTCGACGTACGCCGTCACGTCGTCATTGCGCCTGAATCGCGGCAGGTCGGTGCGCTCCTGCGCGAGTGCGATCTGCAGGTGGTGACCGGGGACACCCTCGTGCAGCACCCATGCCGGCAGCGCGAACAACGGGTCGTGGGGCGATCGGGAGCTGACGTTGATGTGGCCTGCAATGCCGGCATTCGGATCGCCGGGGTCATAGCCGCTCGAGGAGGCCTCGAGCTCCGGAGGCTGGCGGTGGATGCCCCAGGTCAGCCGCGGCAGCCTGCCGAACCAGCCGGGCAACGCCGCGTCCGCGCGCTTGCCGATTTCGCTCGCCTTCTCCACGTACGTGGTCAGGTCGGGAGCGTAGTAGCGCGGCTCCCGGCGCAACATCGCGATGAACTCCTGCAGCGTTCCCGCGAATCCGGTGGCGCGCATCGCCCGTTCCATCTCGCCATGCAGCCTCAGCACCTCGGCCTCGCCCATGGCGTAGACCTGGTCTGGCGTGAGCGGCAGCGTCGTCGAGCGGCGCACGAGGTACTCGTAGTACGCCTCCCCGTCCGGCACGGTGCGCACGCCCGGTGACAGGCGCGCGTGCGGCACGTATTCCGACTCGAAGAAGCGGACCATCTCGCGCTGCGCCGGCTTGACGCTGTCGGTGATCGCCCGCTCTGCCTCGGCCAGCAGCGCCGCGCGCCGCTCGGCGGGCACCGTCGCGGGAAGCCGCTTCAGGGGTGCGAGCAGCGGGCTCGCCCCGGCCGGCTGCTCCGCGGCGATGCGCAGCACCGCGAGGATCCCCGCGGCGATCGAACGCGGCTGCGTGAACCCGCTGGCGATGCCGCGACGCATGTTGGCCGCCTCGGCGGCGTAGTACGCGGGCAGGCGTCCGAGCCGGTCGATCCAGGCGCGTGCCTGCGCCTCGTCACGGGGCATCGTGATGGCCGCGACGTAGTTCGCCGTGTTGAAGAATCCATCGCCGTTGTCGAACGGGATCCGGTCCTCGTCGAAGCGCGCGCCCTCGACGAGGATGCCGATGCGCCACCCGAGCAGTTCGCGCGTCAACTCGTCTTCGGAGCCGTGCACAAGGGCGGGCAGCGCGCCGAGGCGCTTCTGCAGTGACCGGTACGCCTCGACGCGTCGCGCGGCAGCCGTCGGCGTGACATCGGGCCACTCCGTCCCGCGACTGGCGTCGGTCTGGGCGGTCAGCGCCTCGTAGTCGGCGACGATCGAGCCAAGGCGTTCGGCCGCGATGCCCGTGGGCGCGATCGCGAACAACGCGATCGCCAGGCCCCATCCGGGGATCCATGTTCGGGTCATCGCGTCCTCCCCCACCACTTGCGCCCCGGCGGACGGTGCCGGGTTCGATCCATCAGGGCTTCGCCGCCGCGTTATCCGGGCACCGCGACAGCTTCGCGCAGGCCTGCTGCAGCAGCGTCTCGAGTCGTTCGGGTGCGACCGGCACGGGCGCGGGCGGATCCTGCTCGAGGCCCGGCAGTTCGGCGTTGATGTTGTAGTTGGCGCGATGCAGCAGGCGCTGCGACGCATACAGCCGGAATCGGTCGGTGAACTCGCGCACCGTCCCGCCGAGCGCGGCCGGAACGGCATCGGCGAACGGCGTCCACGCGCCGAGCTTGGTGAACAGCTGGCCGAACGCGACGCGCTCCTCCGGCGTGCTGGTCGCGTACCACGACGCGAGCAGGTAGCACGAGTACGCCCGCTGGTCCGCGTCGACCTGGCGCGGGGGCGGTGCCGCGGAGGGATCGAGGAACTCGGCGGGATTGACCGCCTCGTACGCGCCGACGACCGTGCCATCGATGAACAGGTGCTTGCGGTCGGTGACCTTCGCGACCGTCAGCATCGCCGAGAGGCCGATGCGGACGCACGGTGGCCAGTCGCGAACGTCGGGCGAACGGGCGAGGAGGATCGCGCCGTAGAGGTTGTGGAGCGGCGTGAACTCGACCGCGCGCTCGCTGCCGCGCGGCGCGACGACGAACGACAGCGCCGGCGCATCGATCGTCGCGCCGAGTGGCGTGTACGGGCCGACGTGCACCTCGTACGGCAGCGGGGGTTGCAGGAAATGGCGCCGGACCGTGTCCTCCCGCAGCAGGAACACGAGAGCCTGCGGCGGGTGATAGGACTCCGGCCAGTGCACGAGCCAGGCCGTCGCGGCCTGCAACTGCCGCACCTTGAGCGCCACGCCCAGGGCATAGGCCTTGTCGCCCTCCACGATCACCAGCCGGTTGCCGTCCTGGATCTGCCATGCGCCGGCTTCCTCGGCAACGGCCGTCGCGTTGCCGAGCGCGGCCGTGACCAGGGCGCAGGCGAGTGCGGGCAACGACATCCAGTTCATGCGGACCTCCGGCCGGTGTTCGGCGGCCATTCCAGTATAGGCAACGCCGGGCTCGACGTGCGTCGCCGTTCAGGCTCCGGCGCGCGTGGCCCAGTCCCGCACCTGCGCATGGTGCGCACTCCAGGCCTGCCACGCGGCATGGGCCCATTCCCGAACCGCCGTCGCATGGCCTGCCGCGGAGGTGGCGGCGAGCGGGTGGAGCACCGTGAGCACTGCCGGCGTCGGCGGCGGCGCCAGCCACGCGTAGTGGCCGGTGGCGGCAGCGACACCGAGCAGCCGGGTTGCGCGGTCGAGGTCCCAGTGCCGCTCGAAGACCACGCAAAACGCCATCAGGTGGATCGCGACGGACTGGATGGACTGCGGCGACGGCTGCCCCGGATGCTGCACCGCGTAGGCGTCGACCACGAGGCGGTGCACCGTCCGGTACGCGGGATCCGAGTAGTCCCGCGCCAGCAGTTCGCCGTACCGGTGCCAGCACGCCGCCGAGGATTCCATGTATCGATGGACCGGGCCGTCACGGTGCGGGAGCGATATGCCGCAGCCCGGGCAGGGATCCGCAGCCGGTTCGCGGGGTGCCACGATTGTCGCCGCCGCCCGCGTGACGGCCACTGCGCTAGTGGAAGGCGTCGGTGTCGAGCGGTGGCGGCGGCAGGCGCTGCAGGCCCTTCAGCGCCAAGACCAGCACGACCGCGCTCAGCGCCATCCAGCCGACGGTCGGCAGCGACCGTGCCGCGTGATCCTCGATCAGGGCGTCGAGGAAATAGACGCTCATGTACCCCGAGGCGATCACCGCGCCGTTCAGCACGGCCCGCCAGGCGTCCATCCAGTTGCGACTCAGCGCGCCGCCGCCGACCGCGCAGAGCAACGCGGCCAGGAACAGGCCCGGATAGAGCAGCGAGAAGCGGTGCTTGACGGCCTCCAGCGCGGAGAAGATCGACACCAGCGCGAGGCCGAGCATCGCGGTCATCAGGAGCGCCGAGGCGAAGTCGCCCTTGAAGCCCTTCTCGGAAATCTTGAGGCCGCCCGCCATGCGCGCTCAGTGTCCCGGGCGCAGCTGGGAGAGGACGCCATCCCAGGCGCCGGCGCGCAGCGCGACGATCGAGGCGCCGAGAAGCACGGCCGGTATGGCGATGCGCAGGACGGCCGGCGCGCGCTGCCCCGCGCGCCAGGCTCCGATCGCGTCGTAGGCGAGGATCGCCCAGCCGATGGCGAGCGCTGCCCAGAACACGATGCCCGGGCGATTGGCGCGATCGGCCAGCATGCCCGGCGAGACCGCCGCGACCAGCCAGATCAGGGCGATGACGACGGCTTCCTTGGCGTTCTGCATTGGGCTTGCGCGGGACATGGGTGGGGGTCCTGGTCGAATCGGCGCGGGGGCCGCGACGGGCCGGTGCCCAGCGTACACAAATTCCGCGCCGCCGCCAGACCGACCCGGCGCCGCGAGGTCAGCGCACCGCGTCCCGATCGAAATGGGGATTCTCGATGAGCCCGAGGCGATTCCCGAAAGGATCGACGACCGACGCGACCCGGATGCCTTCGCCGACGTCGGTGATCGCCTCGAGTGGGATGGCGCCGAGCGCGAGCAGGTGTGCATGCACGGCGGCGATGTCGGCAACGCCCCACAGCGGCTGTGGCCCGGTGACCGCGGGCGTGCCGTCCGGGACGAGCCCGAGCTCGAATCCGCCGACGGTGAAGCCGACGTAGAACGGCTGGTCGAAGTAGGGTGCTATGCCGAGTGCGTCGGTGTACCACTGCTTCGCGCGCGGCAGGTCCGGCGCCGGATACACGACGGTGCGCAGTCCAAGGATCATGGCAACTCCGTGCGGTGGCTCGGGTGGTGGTGCGACGCGGCGTCGCTCACGGCGCGCCGCGCGCGGCGCTGGCCGCGCGTCCCGGCAGCAGGAACGCAGTCGACAGTACCGTGGTCGCGACGATCAGGGAAGTTCCGGCGCCGGTGAAGCAGGCGAGGGACGCGCCGCGCATCGCCGGGCCGTGGCCCCAGTACGCCATGCCCGCATCGTTGAGGAACAACGCGAGCAGCAGCGTCGCGACCGAGGCGATTCCGAGCACGCCGGTCACGAGGAAGCTGCGCGACCGCACCCTGAACGCGACGACCGCGAGCACGAGGGCGACGCCCGTCGCGAGCCAGGTCAGCGTCCAGAGTGCCGGAATGGCCTGGTCGGGTGTGCCGGCGGGCAGCGGATCGCGCGCGGCTGCCGGTATCACGCAGGTTCCGAGCATCGCGGCGACGACGAGGAGCAGCCCGGTGCAGGTCGAGAGTGCGCGGCGAAAGAAGGGCGGGCCGACCGACATCACGGGCCTCCGGCGTGGACGGGCGGCGGGCCATCGTCGATGGCGCCGCGGAAGTTGGCGAGCTGGGCGCGCAGGTACGTCTCGCTGGTCACCTCGTGGCCGTCGGCGAAGCGGATGCGGTACGGCACGCCGGACATCGACGAGGTGGAAGCGCAGTAGCGGATGAAGTCCTCGGCGCTCGCGACGCGCGTGCCGGCCTGCTGGCGCTTGAGGCGCAGGTGCTCTGCAGCCGCCCGCGCGTCGTAGCTCACCCCGTTGCGGATGAACCGGGCGCCTGGCAGCGTTTCGATCGAGTAGATCAGGAATTCGATGCGTCGCTCCTCCGCAGGGGTCGCGGCAGAGGTGACCCCGGGCAGCATTGCGCCAAGCGCAAGCACGATGGTCGCGATGCGCAGCACGGCGTTCATTCGTGGCCGGCCGGCGCGGCGACCGGTTCGTAGGTCTCGCGCGACAGCAGCCAGCGCCCATCCGCCTGGCGTTCGAATACGAGCATCCAGCGCTCGTAGGTGCGCTTGCCAGCGACCGCGCCGGACGGCTTCTCGATGCACGACTCGTGACCCCAGCCGACCGCGAGCGTCGCGAGCTCACGCAGTCCGTCGAACTCGCCTTCGCAGTGATAGGTCGCCTGCGAGAAGTCGGCGGCGATGCCCTTCTCGATCGCGGCGCGCCCCTCGAGCGTCGCGAAGCGCGCGTCCGGCGTGAACAGTGCGGCGACCGCGGCGGCGTCGCTCTGGTTGAATGCGAGGTACCAGCGATGCAGGAATTCACTGGCCCATTCGGGCACCGCCGCGCGTGGGGCGGCAACGGCCCCCGGGGCGAGGCTGGCCAGGATCAGGGCGGCCAGGGTCGAGGACAACGGGCGGCGCATCGGCGCGATTCCCACCAGCTCGTGCAGCAGACGGTGAAGACACCCTGCCACGGTCTCCCGCTGCTGTCGACGCCGATTACCGACGAGTTCGCCCTGGACGGTCAGGACCGGTGTCCGATCCGAATCGCGAACGCGAGCGCGAGGCACGGCAGCCAGACCCAGCGCACTTCGGCCCGCAGCGCCGCGGCGCCGTCCGAGTGGAAACCGTAGGTCAGGGACCGCGGCATCGACGACAGCGGCTGCCATGGCAGGAAGTACCGTTCGCCCGAGAACGGCCAGAAGTACATCACGCCGCGACCGCCGTGGGTGAGCATGTCGAGGAATCCGTGCGAGGCGCCGGCCGCGAGGATGAATGCGAAGGCGACGCCGGGCGCGGCGCGCAGGTGCCTCGCGCAGAGCGCGCCCACCGCGGCGACCAGCAGCGCGAAGCACAGCGAGTGCATCGCGCCGCGATGCGCGAAGTCGCTTTCGTGGGGGATCCGGAGCCAGTAGCCGGCGAAGTCGATGTCCGGCAGGACCGAGGCGGCGATGCCGGCGGCGAGCAACGCCCAGCCGACGCGGCCGCGCCCGGCGGCGATCGCGATCGCGATCGGGATGACCGGATGGGTGAGGGACGAGGGCACTGCTCGGTGCCTTATTTCGGGCGATGCGCGAGGATGGCGTCGGCCATGTCTGCCGCCTCGGGGCGGGATTTCTCGCGCAGGGACGCCACGAGTGTTTCCCGGTTCTCCGCGGGCTGGTTCTGGCTGAGCTTGAACTTGCCCGTCATCGAGGAGATTTCAAGGCGAATGCCGACGATGCCGCGCAGCATGCCTTCCATGTAGTCGGCCGGAGGCTCTGCCAGCGTCCACGGCTCCTTCTCCGGCGCCTCGTGGGTCGCCGCGGCCTCGGTGAGCACCCGGTACACCCAGGGTCCGTCCTCGATGGCCGCGAGCCGGCCGTGGACGTGCACGACCTCGTAGTTCCACGTCGGCACGACGCGCCGGGTCGCGCTGCGGGTCGCGTAGCCGTTGGGCGAGATGTAGTGGTGGCGCCCGCTGAAGATCGCGAGGCACTCGATGCCGTCGCCGGCGATCCGCCAGAGCGGGTTGCCGCGGGCCAGGTGGCCGACGAGGCTGCCGTGCGGACCCTCGTCCGGGCGCAGGGCGAGCGGGAGGTGGTTCGCGACCAGGCCCTCGGGGCCCTGCACGACCAGCGTGGCGAGCGCATGCTCGTGGATCAGCCCGTGCAGGATCTCGGGTCGCGTCTCTTCGAAGTGCTTCGGCAGGTACATGGATGTCTCGGTTCAGGCGCCGCCAAGCGCCGTTCGTATGGCCCGGCCGGTCAGGACGACGATTTCGTCGAGGATCTCGGGAGGTGCATTGTAGGGAGGTGCGAGAATCAGTGCATCGCCGCGTGTTCCGTCGACGTTGCCGCCAATCGGATACAGCAGCAGTCCGAGCGCGTTCGCGGCGCTGCCGACCCGGCCGCTGACCCCGAGCGCCGGATCGAAGGGCTCGCGGCTGGCGCGGTCCCGGACGAACTCGACGCCGACGAAGAATCCCCGTCCGCGCACGTCGCCCACGGCCTCGATGTCCGCGACCTCGGCAGCGAGGGCCGCACGGAACGTCGCTCCGTCCCGGGCCACGCGCTCGAGGAGGTGGTCTCGCTCGATGATGCGCTGGACCGCGACGCCCGCCGCGCAGGCGAGCGTGTGGCCCGTGAACGTGTGGCCGGTCAGCGGGCCGCCGTCCACCGCGTCGAGCACCTCGGCGAGCCGACGGTGGTAGAGCGCGGCACCGAGCGGCACGTAGCCGCCGCCAAGTCCCTTCGCGACCGCGCAGATGTCCGGCACCACCCCGTCGTGCTCGAGCGCGCGCCAGGTGCCGCAGCGGCCGGCGCCGCACATCACCTCGTCGGCGATCATCAGCACGCCGTACCGGTCGCAGAGGTCCCGGATCCGGCGCGCATAGCCCTCGGGTGCGGGCAGTACGCCGCCGGCGGCGCCGACGACCGGTTCGAAGATGAACGCCGCGACCCGTTCCGCGCCGAGGCGCTCGATCTCCGCCTCGAGCTCCGCCGCCGCGTGTGCGCCGAGGTCGGCCGGCGCGACGCCGGCCGGCGGCCGGTAGAGGTTGACGCTCGGCACGAACGAGGCTTCGACGAGCGCGCCCTCGAATGGCGCGCGCCTGGCCGTGAAGTCGGAGACCGCGAGCGCACCCAGCGTGTTGCCATGCCAGGAGCGGCGTCGCGCGATGAACCGGCGCCGATTCGGTTCGCCGCGCGCGGAGTGGTACTGGAGCGCGATCTTGAGCGCGGACTCGACCGCTTCGGAGCCACCCGAGACGAACACCATGGAATCGAGGTCCGGGCCCGCCGCGGCGGCGACCCGCGCGGTCAGTTCCTCGAGCGGGTCGCTCGTGAACGTGTATCGATAGCCGTGCGCGATGCGGTCGAGCTGCGCGGCGATCGCGGCGTTGACCTCGGGGTGGCCGTGCCCGAGGCAGAACACGGCCGGGCCCCCGGATGCATCGATGTAGCGCCGCCCCGCCGCGTCATGGACGTGGCAGCCACGGCCCCACGCGACCCGCGGCAGGCCCGCGCCTGCCGCGTCGGACGCGGGATTCCAGGACGGGTCGCGCCCGGCCACGCGCTAGACGAGGCCCTTCTGCGCCGCGAACGGCAGCGCACGGATGCGCTGGCCGGTCGCCGCGAAGATCGCGTTCGCGATCGCCGGCGCGACGGGCGCCACGCCCGGCTCGCCGACGCCGCCCGGCGCCTCGCTGCTGTCGATCAGCTGCACGTCGAGCTCGGGCGCGTCGTTGAGGCGCACGACCCGGTAGTTGTCGAAGTTGGTCTGGTGGACCTTGCCGCCGACGAGCGTGATCTCGCCGTACAGCGCCGCCGACAGGCCGTACACCATCGCGCTCGAGATCTGCGATTCGACGATCTTCGGGTTGACCATCTGGCCGCAGTCGACGACGCAGGTGATCCGGTGCACCTTCAGCTTGCCGGCGCTCACCGAGACGTCCGCGACCTGCGCGATGTACGTCCCGTAGCCCTCCATCACCGCGATGCCCTGGTGGTGCCCCGGCTCCGCCTTGCCCCAGCCCGCCCGGCTCGCGACTTCCTCGAGCACGCGCTTCGCGCGTGGCTGCTTCTCGAGCAGCGCGCGCCGGAACTCGAACGGATCCTTCCCCGCGACGTGGGCGAGCTCGTCCATGAAGCTCTCGACGACGAAGCAGTTGAGCGAATGGCTCACCGAGCGCCAGTAGCCGACGTTGATGCCGATCTCGTGGCGGACGTAGTCCACGGCCACGTTGGGCACGTCGTACAGGTAGTTCGCGGCGGCCTCGACGGCGAACGGATCGACGTTCTTCTCGACGACCGGCGGGAACATCCGCGCCGTCACCGACGGGCTCGTCAGCCTGAGGTGCACGGCCGACAGCGCGTTGTTCGTGTCGAACGCGGCGGTCGCGACGTCGTACGCGGGCGGGCGGTACGCGTCGTGGGTCATGTCGTCCTCGCGCGACCAGATGACCTGCACCGGCGCGCCGACCGCCTTCGAGGCCTCGGCCGCGGCCGGGATGAAGTCGACTTCGAGCCGGCGACCGAAGCCGCCGCCGAGCATCTGCGTGTGGATCCGAACCTGCTCGGGCTTGAGCCCGAGGGCGGTGGCGACCGCGCCCTGCGCGACCTGCTGGATCTGCGTGCCGACGTAGACGTCGCAACCGTCCGCGCGCGCATCGGCGGTGCAGTTCATCGGCTCCATCGTCGCGTGCGCGAGCAGCGGCAGTTCGTAGCCGGACGACAGCTGGCGCTTCGCGCCCTTCAGCGCCGCGGCGACGTCGCCGTCCTTGCGGGCCGACTGCCCGCTGCCGGTCGCGGCCTTCAGCCCCGCGAGGATCGCGGCGTTGGAGAGCGCGGCGTTCGGGCCCTCGTCCCAGGTGATCTTCAGCGCATCGCGCGCGACGCGCGCCTGCCAGTAGTGGTCGGCCACGACCGCGACGCCGCTGCCGACGGTGACGACCTTGACGACGCCCGGCAGCTTCTCGGCGGCGGCCGAGTCGACCGCCTTCAGCTTGCCGCCGAGCGTCGGGGACTGGGCGAGCGCCGCATACTTCAGGCCCGGCAGCCGGACGTCGATGCCGTAGATCGCGGTGCCGTCGACCTTCGACGGCGTGTCGAGGCGCGGCTGGGCCTTGCCGATGAGGCTGTAGGCGGCGCGCTCCTTCGGCTTCGCGTCCTTCGGCGGCGTCTTCTTCGCGGCAGCCGCCGCGAGTTCGCCGAAGCCGAGCTTCTCGCCGCCGGGACCCACGACCGACCCGTCCGCGAGCTTCAGCTTGGCGACATCGGTCTTCCACTGCTCGGCGGCGGCCTCGAGCAGCATCGCGCGCGCCTGGGCGCCCGCCGTGCGCAGCTTCGTCCACGCCTCGCGGACGCTGGTGCTGCCGCCGGTGATCTGCGTGCCGAGCAGCGTGTTCGCGTATTCCTTGGCGGCGGGCGCGAACTCGACCTTCACTGCCGTCAGCGCCACCTCGAGTTCGTCGGCGATCAGCATCGGCAGTGCGGTGTAGACGCCCTGGCCCATTTCGGACTTGTCGATGATGATCGTGATCGCGCCGTCGCCGGCGATCTTGAGCCATGCATTCGGCTGCCCGCCGGCGCCGGGGGCGCCGGCCTTGTCGGCTGGCTTTCCGCAGCCGGTCAGCGTGATGCCGATCAGCAATCCGCCACCCGCCAGCGCGGACGCCTGCAGGAAGCGACGGCGGTCGATGACGCCAGGGGCTGCGCTCACGCGGCACCGCCGGTCTTGATCAGCTCCGCCGCGCGATGGATCGCGGCACGGATGCGCGGGTAGGTGCCGCAGCGGCAGATGTTGCCGGCCATTGCCGAATCGATCTCGGCATCGGTCGGATTCGGCGTGCGTTCGAGCAGTGCCGTGGCGGACATGATCTGGCCGGACTGGCAGTAGCCGCACTGCGGCACGTCGAGTTCGACCCAGGCGCGCTGCACCGGATGCGAGCGGTCCTTCGACAGGCCCTCGATGGTGCGGATGTCCTTGCCGACGACCGTGCTGAGCAGCGTGACGCACGAGCGGGTCGCCGAGCCCTCCACATGCACCGTGCATGCGCCACAGAGCGACTTGCCGCAGCCGAACTTCGTGCCGGTCATGCCGAGGTGGTCGCGCAGCACCCACAGCAGCGGGGTGTCGAGCGCGGCGTCGGTCTCGAGCGTCTGGCCATTCACCTTGAGCGTCGTCATGCATCCCCCTGGTTGACGGTGGCGCGGCGCTGTCGGCCGCGCGCCGGAATTCCGGGATCGTACCACCGGATGCCCGGCCCGAAAGCGGCCCAGCCGGCTGAACTTTGGGGGCGCGTACGGGTCCGAACGCCGAGCCCTGCTGCGGGCATTCCCCCCGTTCTGCTAAGGTCCCCGCGTGAATCCAGCCCCGCGCCCCGCCGCCGTCCAGCCGTCCAGCCCCCGTGGGCTGTGGCTGCTCGTCGTCGTGCTCGCGTTCTGGGCCGCCCAGATGCATGGCTTTGCGCATGGGGTCAGCCATCTCGGGCGGGCCGATGTCGCGCCGCACGCCGTGTTGTGTGCCGATTGCATCGCCTCAGCCAGTGCCGGCGCGGCACCCACGCCCGTCGGCCTGGTCGCCGCACCCGCGGCGCTGCCGGCGCTGCCGGACGCCGTGGACGTCCTCGCGCCGAATCCGACCGCCACGATCGCCGTATACCGCTCCCGGGCTCCTCCCGCGACCTGCTGATCACCCGTCCCGATGGCCATCGCGGCTGCCGGGGAGTGCCCAGTTCGTCATCGGAGTGCCAGATGTCCCAGTTCCACCGGGTTGCCGCCCGGGCCGCCATCGCCGCGATTGTCCTGTACGGGCGGGCGACCCTCGCTGAGCCCGCAGCGGATGCCGACCCGTCCGTGATCACCGAGATCCAGGTGACCGCGCGGCGTCTCGACGCGGCGCGCAACGGGCTGATGCCCGAGACCGGCACCAGCGTCTATCGACTCGGCGCCGATGAGCTCAAGAACCTGCCTCTAGGGGAGGCGACGCCCCTCAACGACGTGCTGCTGCGCGCGCCGGGCGTCACGCAGGACTCGTTCGGCCAGTTGCACATCAGAGGCGACCACGCGAACGTCCAGTACCGCATCAACGACGTGGTGATTCCGGAGTCGATCGCGCTGTTCGGCCAGGCGCTGAACCCGCGCTTCGCGAGCGAGATCCGCCTGCTGACCGGCGCGCTGCCGGCGCAGTACGGCTACCGCACGGCGGGCGTCGTCGACATCCACACCAAGGGCAGCGAGTATGCCGAAGGTGGCGCGATCGACCTGCTCGACGGGTCCGCGGCGCATCGCGAAGCCAGCGCCGAGGTCAGCGGGCATGCATCCGCCCTGTCGTACTACGCGACGGTCGGCTACCTGCGCAACGACCTGGGCATCGAGAATCCGCTGCCCACCGTCGGTGCACGCCACGACCACACCGAGCAGTGGAACGGATTCGGCTACCTGGCCTATGTGCTCGCCAACGAGTCGCGCGTCGCGCTGATGGGCGGTGCCTCGGACGACGCATTCCAGATCCCGGTCGTCCCCGGCAGCGTGCCCGGATTCGTCGCGCCCGGCGCCACCGCGCCCGAGTCCGCTGCGCTCGACCAGCGCCAGCACGAAGGCAATCGGTTCGCGATCCTGTCCTACGAGAACGCGCCGTCGGCCCCGCTGCATTACCAGGTCGCCCTCTACGACCGCTACACCGACGTGCACTACCGTCCCGACGCCATGGGCGACCTTGCCTTCACCGGGGCGTCCGGCGAGGTGCTGCGCGACAACACGCGCTGGGGCGTGCAGGCGGACGCGAGCCTGAAGCTCACGAGCGCGCACACCGTGCGTGTCGGCCTGACGTGGAACGAGGAGCATGCGAACTCGCGCGTCAACACGACGCTGTATCCGCTCGATGCCGCGGGCAACGTCGTCTACACGCCTGTGCTGGTCGTCGACGACAGCGCCGACGGCGCGCGACTGGCCGGCGTCTACGCCCAGGATGAATGGCATCCGACGGACGCGCTGACGGTGAACTTCGGTGCGCGCTACGACCGCTACGACGGCCTGATGCGCGAGGAGCAGCTCAGCCCGCGCCTCGGCCTGGTCTGGGAGATCGGGCCGCGACTCTCGCTGCACGCCGGCTACGCGGACTACTTCACGCCGCCGCCAACCGAGAAGATCCGCGTCGAATCGCTCTCGCTCTACACGGGCACCACGGCTGCGCCGCCCTCGACCGGCAATACCCCGGTCCATTCCGAGCGCAGCCGCTACTGGGATGTCGGCGTGCTGGGGCACCTGTCACCGGCGGTCACGCTCGGGGTCGATGGTTACTTCCGGACCGTGCGCTTCCTCGGTGACGAGGGCCAGTTCGGTCCCGCGGTGATCTTCGCGCCGTTCAACTACGCCGACGGCCGCATCTGGGGGGTCGAGCTGACGACCGGCTGGCACGTCGACGCGAACAGCAGCTACCTCAACGTGGCCTACGGCTCGGCGCGCGGTCGTGACATCGTCTCGGGGCAGTACAACTTCTCGCCGGACGAGCTCGCGGCGATCGCCACGCGCTACATCCCGCTCGACCACGACCAGACCTGGACGGTCTCCGGTGGCGTCGCGCGCGCGATCCGCGGCACGACGATCAGTCTCGATGGGCTGTTCGGCAGCGGCCTCCGGCGCGGATACCTGAATGCGGACCACCTGCCCTCGTACCTGACCCTCAATCTCGCGGTGCGCCGCACGCTCGACGTGCCGGGCCTCGGGCCGATCGAGGCGAGCGTGAGCATGCTCAACCTGCTCGACCGCATCTACGAGCTGCGCGATGGCAGCGGTGTCGGTGTCGGCGCCCCGCAGTGGGGAGCGCGCCGCACGATCTATGTCGGGCTCGGCCGCCACTTCGGCGGCTGAGCGCCGCCGGCACGCGCTCAGGAAGCGTCGGCGCTGAACTGCAGCGCGGCGAGCCGCGCGTAGAGCGGATTCGACGCGATCAGCTCGTGGTGCGTGCCGATGCCGACGATGCGGCCGTGGTCCATCACGACGATGCGGTCGGCCTTGAGCACGGTCGCGAGGCGGTGCGCGATGATCAGCGTCGTGCGGCCGCGCATCAGCCGCTCGAGCGCTTCCTGCACGAGGCGCTCGCTTTCCGCGTCGAGTGCGCTCGTCGCCTCGTCCAGCAGCAGGATCGGCGGGTTCTTCAGCACCGCGCGCGCGATCGCGAGCCGCTGACGCTGGCCGCCGCTCAGCCTGAGGCCACGTTCGCCGAGGAACGTGTCGTAGCCCTGCGGCAGTTCCCGCAGGAAGCCGTCGGCCGCCGCCGCCTCGGCCGCGGCGACGATTTCCGCGTCGCTCGCGCCCGGCCGGCCATAGCCGATGTTCTCGCGCGCGCTCGCGCCGAACAGCACGGTGTCCTGCGGCACGAGTGCGATCTGGCCGCGCAGCTCCTCCGGCGCGAGGGTCGCGACGTCGATGCCATCGACGAGGACGCGGCCGGAGGCGGGGTCGTAGAAGCGCAGCAGCAACTGGAAGGCCGTGCTCTTGCCGGCGCCGGACGGGCCGACGAGGGCCACGGTCTCGCCCGGCGCGATATCGAGCGTGTAGTCGCTCAGTGCCGCGTTGTCGGGCCGCGAGGGATAGCGGAACTCGACGTGATCGAAACGGATCCGGCCGGACGCGCGCGCCGGCAGGTGGGCGGGCGAGGCCGGCGCCGCGATCGCGGGCTTCGCCTCCAGCAGTTCCGACAGGCGTTCCATGGCGCCGGCACCGCGCTGCACCTCGCCCCAGGTCTCGCTGAGCGCGGCTGCCGAGGCGCCGACGTAGACGGCGTAGAGCAGGAACTGGCCGAGCTGGCCGCCCGTCATGCTGCCGGCGAGCACTTCCCTCGCGCCGAGCCAGAGCACGGCCGTGATCGCGCCGAACACGAGCGTCGTGCCGAGTGCCGTCAGCGCGGCGCGGACGCGCGTGCGCTGCACGCCGGTCTCGAACCCGGCTTCGACCGCGGCGCCGTAGCGTGCGGCCTGCAGCGGCTCGAGCGTGTAGGCCTGCACGGTCTGCACGGCGTTCAGGGTCTCGCCCGCCAGTCCGCTCGAGTCGGCGACCCGATCCTGCGAGGCGCGCGACAGCGATCGCACGCTGCGCCCGACCACGATGAGCGGGACGATCACCAGCGGCATCAGGATCGCCAGCGCGCCGGTCAGCTTCGGGCTCGTCAGGGCGAGCATCACCAGCGCGCCGATCAGACTCAGCGACGTGCGCAGTGCGATCGACAGCGAGGATCCGGCGATCGACTGCACCAGTGTCGTGTCGGTGGTCAGGCGCGACAGCACTTCGCCCGTGCGCGTGACTTCGAAGAACGTCGGATCCATCCTGATCACTCGCCCGTACACGGCGTTGCGCACGTCGGCGACGATGCGCTCGCCGAGCCAGGTCACGTGGTAGAAGCGCAGCGCCGCGAACGCGCCGAAGACGACCGCGGCGGCCAGGAAGCCGATGAAGTAGCGGTTGATCGTCTGCGCGCTGTTCGCGGCGAGACCGTGGTCGAGCAGCTGGCGCAGGGCGATCGGCAGCGCGAGCATCGCCGCCGCGGCGACCAACAGCGCGAACAGCGCGAGCAGCGCCCGGGCCCGGTATGGCGCGAGGAACGGGCGCAGTGCCGCCAGCGGTCGCAGCGAGCGAGCCTTGGGGCGGTCGGCGGCGGCGTCAGCCACGGCGGCGACCCGCGGCGGGGGGGCGCAGGGGCATCGGTGATCTCCGGGGGGAGGGCCCTCAGTGTAACGATCGCCAGAGGCTGCCGGGTCAAGATCCGCAAAGAGGCCCGCTACCGGATGAACTCCCGGGCCGGCCGGGCGTCTACACTGCAGGTGTCCCGACCGCTGGCCGGGAGCCCGAGTCAGCCGCCGGCCGCCTGCCGCGTTATTAGGTAGGCGGGACCGCCCGTCCGGAGTAAGACCGATGCGAATTCAAGTCCTTTTGCCCTCGATCGCGCTGGCGAGCGCCCTGGCCGGCTGCGTGGTCGAGCCGCCCCGCCACTACCAGCGCCGCTACGACGTCGCGCCCCCGGCCCCGCGGGTCGCGGAGCTCGTCGTCTACCCCGCCCGCGGGCAGACCGCGGAGCAGACCGACCGTGACCGCTACGAGTGCCACACCTGGGCGGTGCGCGAGACCCATTTCGACCCGAGCCGCATGGCGCCGGTGGCCCCGCCGCCGCGCGAGCGCCCGGAGGCGCCGCCGCCGGGGTCCGGCACGGCACTCGGTGCCGTCACCGGCGCCGTCCTCGGCGCGATCGTCGCGCCGCATGGCGACGAAGGGGGTGGCGCGGCCGTCGGTGCGATCGCCGGTGCGCTCGTGGGCAATGCCTCCGAGCGGGCCCAGGCCGAGGCGGCGCGCGACGACCGCGCCCGCTACGATGACCGCGGCGCCCAGCCGGCAGGGGACGGCGCCGGCGCCTATCGCCGGGCGACCAGCGCCTGCCTCGAGGCCCGTGGCTACACCGTCAGGTAGGAGAGCTCGCCATGAACGACATTGGACGACGTATTGCGGCCGTGGCCCTCGCCGCCGCGTTCGGGATCGGGGCGGCGGCTCAGGCCGATCCGCCGCACGCGCACTATGGCGGTGAACGGGGCGGCGCCGGCGCCGCGCACTTCGCCGGGCCGGCGGGACGCGGCTACGCGTACCCGTCGCGCGGCGCGGTCATCGGGGCCCTGCCGCGCGGCGGGATCTCGATCGGCCACCATGACCACCGCTACTGGTACCACAGCGGAAGCTGGTATGCGCCCTATGGCCCGCGCTGGATCGTCGTCGCGCCGCCGTTCGGCGCCTACGTGCCGTACCTGCCGGGCTTCTACTCGACGTTCTGGTGGGGCGGCATGCCCTACTTCTACGCGAACGACGCGTATTACGTCTGGCGCGAGCAGCAGCGCCAGTACGAGGTGGTCGCACCGCCGGAGGGAGCGCCCACCGCGGCCGCGGTTGCCGAGGACATCTATACCTATCCGCGCAACGGCCAGACGCAGGAGCAGCAGTCGCAGGACCGCTACGAATGCCATCGCTGGGCTGCGGACCAGACGCACTTCGATCCGACGCGGGTCGGCGGCGGGGTTGCCGACGGCGACGCGCCGGTGCGCCGGGCCGAGTACCTGAGGGCGATGGGCGCGTGCCTCGAGGGCCGCGGCTACAGCGTCAAGTGAGGGGTTTCAGGACGCGGTCCTGGCGCGCAGGCGCGGCCGCGCTGGCCGCGCTCGCCCTCGGCGCGTGCGGCACGCCGCGACTCGGCAGCCGCCCGCAGCCGGATGCCGACCTGTCCGGACGCTGGGTGCTGGAATCCGGCGACGACGCCGCGCAGCTGATCGCCGCGGCGCTGCCGCGGCCGCGCAAGCCGCGGGTCGAGCGCGAGCCGACCGATCCCGACCTGATGCGCATGCCGCGCGACGGTACAGGCCAGCGCCGTGGCGGCCGCGGCGGGCAGCAGTCCGAGCAGGCCCGGCCCGCCGCCGCCGCTGATCCGAACCCGGCGTGGGGACGGATCTCGCCGCGTGAGTTCGTCTCGGCCTTCGTGCTGCCGCCGCAACGCCTGGATGTCGTGCAGCAGCCGGCACTGGTGCGGGTCGGCGTGGGCGATCGGCCGCGCGCCTTCGAGCCGGGTGACGAGGAGGCGGTGACGGTCAATGACCGCTATGGATCGCGCGCGGTTCGCGCCGGCTGGCTCGCCGATGCGTTCGTGATCAGGAGCGAGGATCGGCAGCGGCTGCACCTGGTGGAGCAGTTCCGGCGCGGGCGCGACGGGCGCCTCGAGCGCACGGTCGAGTTCTCGGCGCCGCAGGTCAAGACGCTGCACGTGCGTTCCGTGTACCGCCTCGCGACGCCCGCCGAGTTGGATGCGAAGGAGGCCGACGGGCCGCCCCCGCCGGCCATCCGCTGAGCCGCTTCAGCGCGCCGCTGCGGCGCGCGGCCCCTGCCGGATGATGCGTCCGTCCTTCATCACGAAGTCGACCCGGCGCAGCACCTCAATGTCGGCGAGCGGATCGCCGGGCACCGCAAGGAGATCCGCGGCAAACCCGGGTGCGAGTCGCCCGCGTGCCTTGTCGATCCGCAACAGCTGCGCGGCGTCGATGGTCATCGCCCGCAGCGTCTCCATCGGCGTGATGCCGGCCTCGCGCCAGACGGCGAGGTAGTCGAACATCAGGTCCGCGCGCGTGCTGCCGGCGCGTTCCATGACGATGTCGGTCCCGAAGACGAGCCTGACGCCGATGCGGTGTGCGCGCACCAGCCGGTCGATGATCTTCGGCGCCAGCACCTCCGGCTCCGGGAAGATGCCACCGGACGTGCCGATCACGTCCAGCAGCGCGCGCGGGAAGTCGGTGCTGACAAGGGCGATGCCCTTGTCGTGCATGCGTCTGAGCTGCACGTCGGTCAGGAAGAAGCCGTGTTCGATCGAATCGACACCGGCCTCGATCGCCGTGTCGGCGGCGTCGCCGCCGTAGACATGCACGGACACCGGCACACCCGCCCGGTGCGACTCCTCGACGGCCGCGCGCAGCTCCTCGAGCGAGTAGTGGTACGGCCCGTTGTCGAGCACGAGCTTGGTGACGCCGGCGCCGTAGTAGATGTTCGAGCGCACGGCCTTCTGGATCTCGGCGACGCCGTCGGCGTCGAGGTATTCGTACTTCCAGAACCGTCCCTGCTCGGGCGGCATGCCGTGCGACTGGCCGCCGAACGGGGCGATGATCTTGCCCGCGTCGATGATCGTCGGTCCCGGGAACCAGCCGCGCTCGATGCCGCGGCGCACGTCCTGCATCGCGTAATCGGCGGAATTGCCGATGTCGCGCACCACCGTGAAGCCCGCGTCGAGCAGCGCCTGCGCGTTGTGCAGGCCGCGCAGGCCGCGGTAGGTCGTGCTCTCCTTGATATAGAACGATTCGAACGGCGCATCACCGGTGACTTCGGTCAGCGTCAGGTGCGTATGCGCGTCCATGAGGCCGGGGAGCACCCACTCGTGCGAGAGGTCGACGATGCGCGCATCGGCGGGCACCACGATGTCGGCGCCGATCGCGGCGACGAGTCCGTCCTTGACGAGGATGACCTGGTCGCGCGCAACGGTGCCGCGCGAAGGATCGACGACGGCGCCGGCGCGAATGGCGACGGTGTCAGCCACGGCAGGCAGCGACAGGCTCAGCAGCAGCGCGGCGAGCAGGGCTCTCATCGACTTCCTCGGGTGGACGGCTTCAGCGGGAACTGGTCAGGGCGAGGGACGCGCCGGCGAGGTTGACGCCGGCGAGCTCGGGCAGGGTCATCAGCGCGTCGGAGATCAGGCGCTCGCCGTACTTCAGGTCGATGCTCCACAGCTCCGCCGCGCGTGCGGCGTCGCGTGCCGCGATCGCGTCGACGATCTGCAGGTGCGTGGTCTGGAACCACTCGGACACGTTCAGGCTGCGGATGCCGACGTAGAGGATGCGCAGCGTCAGGTCCTGGAGCTGCGTGATGGTCGCGGCGAGGCGGGCATTGCCCGAGGCGCCGGCAACCAGCAGGTTGAAGGCGCGGTTCGCGTTCAGGAAGGCGACGAGTTCGTCGTGGCTGGCGAGCTCATAGCGCGCCTGGGAGATGCTCCGCAGCCGCTCGAGGTCGGGCGGCGCGAAGCCCGCGGCGGTCGCGAGCTCTGCCGCGCGCGGTTCGAGCAGGATCCTCAGGCCATAGATGTCGCGGACATCGCGCAGCGTGAGCGGCGCCACCCGGGGACTGCGCTCATCGGACTTGTCGACGAGGCCTTCCTGGACGAGTCGCAGCAGGGCCGACCGCACTGCGGCCTGGCGCAGGCCGTAGCGGCTGGTCAGCGAGGCCTCGGACACCCGCGCCCCGGGGGGCAGCTGGTAGAAGAGGATGTCGGCGCGGATGCGCTGGTAGGCCTGCTCGCCGAGGTTTCCGGCGCGTTCGGCCGGCGGGTCTGAGGCGCTGTGCATGGGCATCATTCGGTCGTCCCGAGCCGGGCATGTCCAATGGCTAGATCTTATAGCAGCCAAGACGAAATGTAGGGTTCATTTTTTCGGATGTCGTGGCTCCGTTTACAACATTAATTACCCGGTGCTACAGTCCGTTGCGGTTCCCGGGTGCCGTGCGCACCGAAGCGGCCCGATCCGCCGCGACGGCGGGCCCCGCTGGATCCCGTTTTTGCGATGCATCAATATCGGCGACCGGCGTCGCGGGGGTCCCGCGACCCGCCCGGATCACGATGAAAAGGGGATTCCATGCCCGCCAAGCGGCAGCCGATCGAGTACGCCGATGCGTCGCCGGACGTCCGGGCGGTCTATGACGACATCATGGCCACGCGCCAGACGGACTGGATCAACAACTTCTGGAAGGTGCTTGCGCACGACCCTCCGACGCTGCGGCGGATCTGGGCGAACATCAAGGACGTCATGGGTCCCGGATCGCTCGACCCGCTGACCAAGGAGCTGCTGTACGTGGCGGTCAGCGCCTCGAACGGCTGCCGCTACTGCATCGCGTCCCACGGCGCCGCGGCCCGTAAGAAGGGCATGACCGAGCAACAGTACTCGGAGCTGCTTGCGATCGTCGGGCTCGCCAACGAGACCAATCGCATGGTCACGGCGCTCGACGTCGACGTCGACGCCCGTTTCCTCTGAATCCCGTCCAGAACCCGCCCGAAGGACTCCGCATGAGCGCGCCCGACCCGACCTCCGTGACCCACCACCGCTGGGACGACATCCCGGCCGAGCCGCTCAAGGGCGGCATCACCCGCAAGCTGGTGACCGGCGAGCGCATGATGATCGCGCACGTGCACCTGAAGAAGGGCGACGACGTCCCGCGCCATCACCACGAGAACGAGCAGCTCACCTACATCATCTCCGGCGCGCTGCACTTCTGGTTCGGCGACAACGACGAGCGCGAGCTCGTGGTCCGCGCCGGCGAGGTGATCGTGATCCCCTCGAACGTGCCGCATCGGGCGCTGGCGCTCGAGGACACGCTCGACTGCGACATCTTCAATCCCCCGCGTCAGGACTGGCTCACCGGCACCGACGCCTACCTTCGGCGCTGAGGTCGCACGGCCATGGATCTCGGACTCACCGGTCGTCGCGCGCTCGTCATGGGCGCCTCGCGCGGTCTCGGCAAGGCGATCGCCGCGGCGCTCGTCGCCGAGGGCGCGCGCGTCGCCGTCTGCGCACGTGATGCCGCGCGCATCGCGGCAGTCGCGGCGGAACTCGGCGCCGAGGGCCTGGTCTGCGACCTGTCGAAGGAAGGCGCCGCCGCCGCGGTCGTCGCCGACGCCGAGCGGCGCCTGGGCGGGCTCGACATCCTCGTCGTCAACACCGGTGGGCCGCCGGCAGCCACGTTCGAGTCGATCACCGACGCCGGCTGGCGAGGCGCGTTCGAAGGTCTGTGGATGAGCGCCGTGGGCGCGATCCGCGCAGCCCTGCCCGGCATGCGTCAGCGACGCCACGGCCGCATCATCGTGATCACCTCGATCGCCGCGAAGGAGCCGGTCGCGAACCTGATGCTCTCGAATTCGCTGCGCGCCGGCCTGCACGGCCTCGTCAACGCGCTCAGCAAGGAAGTCGCGGGCGACCAGATCACGGTCAACGCCCTGATGCCCGGCTACCAGCTGACCGAACGCCTGCTCGAGCTGAAGGTCGACGAGGTGGCGGCGTCCAGGGCGATTCCCGCCGGGCGGATCGGCACGCCGGAGGACTTCGCGGCGTTCGCCGCGTTCCTCGCGTCCGAACCCGCGAACTACGTCACCGGCCAGGCCATCTGCGTCGACGGCGGCGTGCTGCAGTCGATCTGACGCCGCCCACCCATCATTTTCGTCTACATCCGGCTCAATTCGCTCCCAGAGGCACCATGAATACCACTACTCGCCCCACGTCGATCACCGGCGCCAGCATTGCGCTCGCGCTCGGCATCTCGCAGATCCTCGCGTCCGCGGCCTTCGCCGCGGAGAGCGGCCCGTCCGTGTCGGGTGGTCTCCAGGAGGTTGTCGTCACCGCGCAGAAGCGCGCCCAGAACTCGCAGGACGTCGGCATCGCGATCTCCGCCGTGACGGGCGACGACCTGGCCTCGCTCGGCGCCGCCAGCGCGAGCGACATCACCAAGACCATGCCCGCGGTCGTGCTGACGCAGCCGAACGGCCCGTCGTCGTTCAGCCTTTCGATCCGCGGCGTCACGCAGAACGACTTCGCCGACCACCAGGAAAGCCCCGCCGCGATCTACGTCGACGACGTCTACGTCAGCCAGATGGCCGGCCTCGCGTTCTCGATGTTCGACATGGATCGCGTCGAGGTGCTGCGCGGCCCGCAGGGCACGCTGTTCGGTCGCAACGCGACCGGCGGTCTCGCGAACTTCGTGACGCGCCGGCCCACCGACGATTCGAGCGGGTACGTCGACGTGGTGTTCGGCCAGCGCAACCTGACGCGCATCGAAGGCGCCGTGAACGGCGCGGTCAGCGACGGCGTGAACGGCCGGTTCTCGTTCGAGAGCAACCACTACGATCCGCTGTTCCACAATATCGCCGGTGGCGCGCCGGACTCCGAGAACGGCAATGACTGGGGCGTCCGCGGCCAGCTGCTGTTCAAGGACATCGGCGGCGGCCAGATGCTGCTGAACGGGCGCGCGAGCCGCTCCGACCAGCGCGCTGGCGGCTGGGAGCAGTACGCGACCAACCCGGGTGCCGATGGCTACAACCAGCTCGCCGGTGGCGCGAACATCTGGGGCACCTGCCCCGGCTGCAACGCGAGCGGCATCCCGAACAGCCCGGACTACACGACGACCAACAATCGCGCCGGCTACGCGCGCATCAAGACGAGCGGGCTGACAGTCAAGTACACGAAGGACTTTGGTGGTACGACGTTCACCGGCATCGTCGACTACTCGAAGCTGAAGAAGGAGTACCAGGAGGATTCGGACGTGTCGCCGTACACGATCTTCCAGTTCTTCAACGGCAGCGACGTGACGCAGAAGTCGATCGAGCTGCGCCTGAACGGCGGCGACAAGCAGCTGCAGTGGCAGGCGGGCCTCTATGGCCTGCAGATCGACGGCGACTACTACGAAGGCTGGGAGGGCCCGGCGTTCTTCGGCGCGAAGGAATTCGTCGATCAGTCCGGCACCGCCGGCGGCTACGTGAACCCGAACAACGCCTACTACCTCACCTACAGTGGCGTGCCCGGTCCGTGGCCGTACAGCCCGTCGCCGTATGTCGGCGGCAGCGGCCCCGGCTTCGTGATCGGCGGCGCCTCGCCGTCCCCGGATGGCGGCATGCCGGCCACTCGCGCCCCGTACAGCCTGCAGACGAAGTCGTACGCGGCCTTCGGCCAGCTCGAGTACCGCTTCACCGACCTCGTCGGCCTCACGGTCGGCGCGCGCGTCACCAAGGACCAGAAGGACTACACGTTCAGCTGGGCGCCGTACGAGTACTTCCCCCAGAGCACGACTGGCCAGATCCTGCAGCTGACGCGCCCGGACGGTCTGCAGCTGAGCTCGGACTACAATGGCAGCCGCAGCGACACGCTGTGGGCCGGCAAGGCGCAGCTCGACTTCCACGTCGCGCCGGATGCGCTGCTCTACCTCAGCTACAACCGCGGCGTGAAGGGCGGTGGTTTCACCGCGCCGCTGTTCCCGTCGACGATCCAGGACAAGGCGGACCTGACGTTCAAGCCCGAAGTCCTGACCTCGTACGAGGCCGGCTTCAAGACCGAGTTCCTGCAGCACACGGTCCGCCTGAACGGTGCGGTCTACTACTACGACTACAAGGACTATCAGGCCCTGATCTACACGGTCAGCCTCGAGCAGCTGATCGTCAACGCCGATGCCACCCACAAGGGCGCCGAGGTCGACCTGCAGTGGGCGCCGACGGAGGCCTGGCGCTTCGGCCTTGGCCTGTCGTACGTGGATGCGCTCGTGAAGAACGTCCCGGGCCGGGTGCGCGGCGACTACAGCCTCGTGTACGGCAACTACGTGCCGGGCAATGCGCCGAAGGTCTCGGGCAACGCGCTGGCGCGCTACACGACGCCGTTCGCCGGTGGCAAGCTGTCGTTCCAGCTGGACGGCAACTACCTGTCGCGCTTCTGGTTCAACCTCGCCGACATGCCGAGCGTGGAGCAGGCGGCCTACGGCGTCGCGAACGCCCGCGTGTCGTTCGTGCCTGCGAGCGGCAAGGTCGAGGTGGGCGTGTCGGTCGAGAATCTCGCCGACAAGCACTACGCGGCCATGGGCTTCGACAACACCGGCATCAATGGCCTCGCGCAGCGCTATCCGGGCATGCCGCGCTGGGTCAAGGCGCACGTGAACTACAAGTTCTGAGGTCCGGCATGACGGGGCGGGCGCGGGCGTGATCCCGCGCCCGCGATCGTCTCCATCGACAACGGAGAATGACGTGAACAAGATCCGCATCGCGGCGATCGGCGCGCTGGCCGCGCTCCTCGCCGTCCCCGTCACCGCGGCAGAACCTGCCAAGGCGAAGAGCCTGAACGACGCTTATGCGACGCTCGCATCCAAGACGTTCGTCGACCTGACGCACACGTTCGGTCCCACGACGCCGCACTGGAAGGGCTTCGGCGAGGAAACCGTCAACGTGCTGTACACGATCCCGAAGGACGGGTTCAAGGTGCAGCAGTTCACCCATGTCGGCCAGTGGGGCACGCACATCGATCCGCCCGCGCACTTCCACGACGGGCTGCGCACGGTCGACCAGGTCCCGCTGAGCCAGATGCTGATGCCGCTGGTCGTGCTCGACGTGCACGAGAAGGTCGCCAAGAACCCCGACTACACGCTGACGATCGACGACGTGAAGGCCTGGGAGAAGAAGCACGGCCGCATCCCGGCCAATGCCTTCGTCGCGATGCGCACCGACTGGTCGAAGCGATGGCCGGACGACGCGGCCTTGCAGAACCGCGATGCGCAGGGTCACGCGCACTACCCGGGCTGGAGCATGGATGTGCTCAAGCTGCTGTACGAGGATCGCAAGATCACGGCATCCGGCCACGAGACGACGGATACGGATCCCGGCTTCGCGACCGACAAGGACGACTACTCGCTCGAGCGTTACATCCTCGGCCTCAACCACTACCAGATCGAGATGCTCGCCGACCTCGACAAGGTGCCGGAGGCTGGCGCGATCGTGCTCGTGTCGTGGCCGAAGCCTGAAGGTGGCACCGGCTTTCCGGCGCGGGTGATCGCGATCCTGCCGTGACTTCGACGCGGGCCGGCTCATTCGCCGGCTTGCGCGCTGCCGGCCCGTGCCGGTCCGACCAGATCCCTCGACCGGAACCCACGCCCATGTCCGACCTGCCGCCTGCCGCCGACCACACCCGCCGGCCGGCGGCGGTGCCCCGATGAGTTCCCAGCGCTGGTCGACCGACCTCGGCTTCCTGCTCGGTGCCGTGGGTGCCGCGGTGGGGCTCGGCAGCATCTGGCGCTTTCCATACCTCACCGGGGCCGGCGGCGGATTCGCATTCATCGCCGTGTTCGTGGTCGCGTGCCTCGCCTTCGGCGCGCCGATGCTGATCGGCGAGGCGGTGATCGGTCGCTGGGCGCGCACGAGTCCGCAAACGGCGGCCGGCACGATTGCAGCGCGCTTCGGGTTCTCGCGCCGCTGGAACATCGTCGGCTGGACCGGGCCGGTCGCCGGCTATCTCGTGACGTCCTACTACACGATGATCGCGGGCTGGGTGCTCGCCTACGCATGGCTGTTCCTGACCGGTCAGTACGCACGCGGCGGTGTCGCCGATACCGCCGCGCGCTTCCATGCGATGACCAGCGATTCGCGTTCGGCGTCGCTGTGGCAACTGGGCTTCTTCGCCCTCGTCACCTACGTGTCCGCGCGCGGCGTCAACCGTGGGGTCGAGTTCGCCAATCGCTGGCGCGCGCCCGCGCTGCTCGCGATCCTGCTGGTGCTGGTCGCCTATTCCCTCGCGACCGGCGACGTCGCGAAGGGGCTGCACTTCGCGTTCGCGCCGGACCTCAGCCGTCTCACGCCGAGAGTGCTGCTCGACGCGGCAGGCCAGGCCTTCTACGCGCTCGGCATCTGCGTGGGCGTGATGATGGTGTACGGCGGCTACATGCCGGCGGGCGAGCCGCTCGGGCGCAGCGTCGTCGCCGTGATCGGCTCGATCCTGCTGGTGTCCGCGCTCGCGACCATCGTGATCTTTCCGCTGGTGTTCCATTATGGCCTCAACCCGGCGGGCGGACCGGAACTCGTGTTCCAGGTGCTGCCGGTGGCCTTTGCCGAGATGCCGGGCGGCAGGATCGTCGGCACGCTGTTCTTCGCGCTGCTCGTGCTCGCCGCGTTCACCCCGACCCTGGCGCTGATGGAGCCGTGGGTCTCGTGGCTGATGGAGCGCCTGCGCATGCGCCGCGCGGTTGCCGCGTGCGTCGCGTGCGGTTCGTGCTGGCTCGTCGGGCAGGCCTCCGTGCTCTCGTTCGGCGCGGCCGCCGACTGGAAGCCGCTCGCCGCGATTCCGCGATTCGCCGCCATGAACCTGTTTGGGATCGTCGACTTCGTCAGTTCGAACCTGCTGATGCCGCTGTCGACGCTGTTGGTGAGCGTGTTCCTAGGCTGGCGCCTCGGCGCGCGGGTTCCGGACGAGGAGTACAGCGGACTGTCCGCCGGCCAGCGGCGCCTGCTCGTCTTCGCGCTGCGCTACCTGTGCCCGTTGGGCATCATCGTCATCCTCGTCGTCGGCCTCGCTGGCTGACGCCCCTTCCAGGAGGAGCCCGTGACCGCCATTGACCCGAACGCAGCGACCTTCCACCGCTGGGCCGACATTCCGCTCGAGACCCTGAAGGGCACGATCACCCGCAAGCTGATGACGGGTGACCGAATCATGGTCGCCCAGATCACGCTCAAGGCCGGCGACGAGGTACCGCAGCACGCCCACGAGAACGAGCAGGTGAGCTACGTGGTCGATGGCGCGCTGCGATTCTTCCTCGGCGCCGACGGCGAACGGGTCGTCGAAGTGCGCTCCGGGGAGGTGCTCGTGATTCCCTCGAACCTGCCGCATCGCGTCGTCGCGCTGGCGGACTCCTTCGACCTGGACCTGTTCAATCCGCCGCGCCAGGACTGGCTGGCCGGCACCGATGCTTACCTGAGGCGCTGATCATGTCGAACTACACCACCCACCCCGGCGTCGCCGCCGCACTCGCCGGCTTCTCGCTGCCGGAGAAGCTCGGCTTCGGCCTCGTCGTCGCACCGGTCATGTACTCGGCCGAGTACGCCGATGGCGCCTGGGGTCCGGGCACGCTGCTGCCGTATGGTCCGATCGAGATCGCGCCCGGCGCGCGTGCGCTGCACTACGCCGAGCTCGTGTTCGAGGGCATGAAGGCGTACCGCGCCGGCACGCCCTGGCCGAACCTGTTCCGTCCGCTCGACAACTGCCGCCGGCTCGCGCGCTCGGCCGAGCGACTGGCCATGCCCCCGGTGCCCGAGGCGCTGTTCCTCGAGGGCATCGACGCGGTCGCGGGCGCCCTGGCCGACTTCGTCCCGACCGGCGGCGGCAAGTCGCTGTACCTGCGGCCGTTCCTGTACGGCTCGGAGCCCGGGTACCTGCTGCGCAACTCGAATACGTTCCGCTTCATGGTGATCGCGAACCCGGTCGAGGCGTACGCGAGCGGACCGATGAAGGTCGCGATCGAGCGGCGCGACGTGCGCGCCGCAGTCGGTGGCGTCGGCGTCGCCAAGGCCTCGGCCAACTACGCCGCGTCGCTGCGGGCCTCGAACGCCTCCATCGCGCGCGGCTACGCCGTCGCGCTGTGGCTGGATGCGGCGGAGCACCGCTACATCCAGGAACTCTCGGGCATGAATGTGTTCGCGGTGATCGACGGCGAACTGCACACGCCGGAGCTCGACGGCGCGATTCTGCCGGGGATCACGCGCGACTCCCTGATCGCGCTCGCCCGCCAGCGCGGGCTCGTCGTCGTCGAGCGCCCGATGCTGATCGACGAGCTGCTCGGTCAGATCGCGAGCGGCGCCTGCACCGAGGTGTTCGCGTGCGGCACGGCGGCGATCGTCGCGCCGATCGGCGTGCTCGGCGACGCGGACGGGCGCGAGCACGCGCCCCGGCAGGTCGACGTCGTGGCCCGCGACCTGCGCGAAGCCCTGCTCGCGCTGCAGGAGCGTCGCGCGCCGGATCCGTTCGGCTGGACGCGCGACGTCGCGCGGCCCACGGCGGGGTGAGCGCGCGCCTGCCCAGGACGCCGGGGGCGGCCCTCGCGCTCGGCATGCGCGAGATGGTGCCGGGCATCCCGGCCATGGCGGCCTGGTCGCTGGTCACCGGCGTCGCGATGGCGAAGTCCGCGCTCACGCTCGGCCAGGCGGTGGGCATGTCGCTGATCGCTTACGCCGGCGCGGCGCAGCTTGCGGCGCTGCCGCTGATGGTCGCCGGGGCGCCGATCGTCGTGACGGTGCTGTCGGCGCTGATGGTGAACCTGCGGTTCGTGATCTACAGCGCCGCGATCGCTCCGTCGCTGCGGATGCTGCCGCTCCAGCAGCGGCTCGGCCTCGGCTACCTGATCTCCGACATGGGCTTCGTGTTCTACATGCGGCGCGAGTCGGTGTTGCGCGACGATCCGATGCGCAAGTGGTACTTCCTCGGGCTCGGCGCAACCGTGTTCTTCGTCTGGCACGCGGCCTCGCTCGTCGGGCTGTTCGCCGCGACGGCGATCCCGGAGAGCTGGGGCCTGGACTTCGTGGGCACGCTGGCGCTCCTCGCGCTGCTCGTGCCGATGCTCGCGACGCGGCCCTCGCAGGTCGGCGCTGCGGTCGCGGCGACGCTCAGCCTGTCGTTGCA
The DNA here is from genome assembly GCA_903884235.1 of uncultured Pseudomonadota bacterium. Taxonomy (GTDB): domain Bacteria; phylum Pseudomonadota; class Gammaproteobacteria; order Steroidobacterales; family Steroidobacteraceae; genus CAIKZZ01. The sequence continues at coordinate 80,000 of CAISEB010000012.1, read as the reverse complement.
CCGCCTGCCGTTCAAGCTCGGCGTGGTGACCGCCATCCTCGCGGGGATCGCCGCCGCCGTGCTCGCGGAGCGCAGGCTCGGTGCCCGCACATGAGCCCCGAGGCGCGTATCTGGATCGCGATCGTCGGCGTCGGGCTCACGGGCATCGTGACGCGCTGCAGCTTCCTGTTCCTCGGGGAGCGGCTGGTGCTGCCGGTGGCGATCGAGCGGGCGCTGCGCCACGCGCCGGCCGCGGCACTCGCGGCGACGGTCGTGCCGGGGGTGCTGGTGATGGACGGCAGCGTGCTCGGGGCCGTCGAGAATCCGCGCTTCGCGGCCGCGCTCGTGGCAGCGGTCGTGATGTGGATGTCGCGCGGGATGCTCTGGTCGATGGCGGCCGGAGTCGCCGTCTACACGGCGCTCCGGCTGCTGCTCGCGGCCTGAGAGGCCGCGGGCCTCAATCCTCCATCAGGAAGCTGCGCAGCTGCTCCGAGCGGCTCGGGTGGCGCAGCTTGCGCAGCGCCTTCGCCTCGATCTGGCGGATGCGCTCGCGGGTGACGTCGAACTGCTTGCCGACTTCCTCGAGGGTGTGGTCGGTGTTCAGGTCGATGCCGAAGCGCATGCGCAGCACCTTGGCCTCGCGCGGCGTGAGCTGGGCGAGCACCGCGTGCGTGGTCTCGCGTAGGCTCTCCATCGTCGCCGAGTCGACCGGGGACTGCACCGAGGAGTCCTCGATGAAGTCGCCGAGGTGCGAATCCTCGTCGTCGCCGATGGGCGTCTCCATCGAGATCGGCTCCTTGGCGATCTTGAGCACCTTGCGGACCTTGTCCTCCGGCATCTCCATGCGCACCGCGAGTTCCTCGGGCGTCGGCTCGCGACCCATCTCCTGGAGCATCTGCCGCGAGATGCGGTTCAGCTTGTTGATGGTCTCGATCATGTGCACGGGAATGCGGATCGTGCGCGCCTGGTCGGCGATCGAACGGGTGATCGCCTGGCGGATCCACCAGGTCGCGTAGGTCGAGAACTTGTAGCCGCGGCGGTACTCGAACTTGTCGACCGCCTTCATCAGGCCGATGTTGCCTTCCTGGATGAGGTCCAGGAACTGCAGGCCGCGGTTCGTGTACTTCTTCGCGATCGAGATCACGAGGCGCAGGTTCGCCTCGACCATCTCCTTCTTCGCGCGACGGGCCTGCGCCTCGCCGACAGCGACCTCGCGGTTGATTTCCTTGATCTCGTGGATCGACAGGTGCAGCGCCTTCTCGAGGTCGCTGATCGACTGCTGGCGCGCGATGACCTCGGGCTTCAGGCGCGCGAGCGCCGCCGAATGCTTGCGCTTGAGCTTGATCTGCTTGTCGATCCAGCCGGTCTTCGTCTCGTTCTTCGGGAAGATCGCGATGAAGTCCTTGCGCGGCATGCCGGCCTGCTTGATGCAGACCGTCATGATCTCCCGCTCGAGGCCACGGATCGTCGCGACGTGGTCGCGCAGGTTGCCGATCAGCGCGTCGAACATCTTCGGCGCGAGCTTCAGCTCCATCATCTGGTCGGCGAGCTTCTTGCGCAGCTTCGTGGTCTTCGGGTCCTTCGCGGCGGCGCCGTCGAGGGCCTTGACGACCTGGGCGTGGAGCTTGTGGATCGCGAGGAACCGGCGCGCGGCCTCCTCCGGATCGGGACCGGTCTCGAGCGCCTCCTCCTCCTCGTCCGAATCGTCCTCCTCGCCTTCGGCCTCGGCCTTCTCCGCCAGCAGCTTCGGGTTCTGGGGCTGGGCGATCTCGTCCGGCGCGTTCGGGTCGACGAACCCGACGATGATGTCGGCGAGACGGCCCTGGCCGGACTTCAGCGGCTCGTAGGCGCGCAGCAGGTACTCGTAGGTCGCCGGGAAGTTCGCGAGCGCAGAGCGCACGGCGTCGAGGCCTTCCTCGATGCGCTTGGCGATGCGGATCTCGCCTTCGCGGGTCAGCAGCTCGACGGTGCCCATTTCGCGCATGTACATGCGCACGGGATCGGTCGTGCGCCCGAACTCGGCGTCGACGGTGGCGAGTGCCGCAGCGGCTTCCTCGACGGCTTCGTCGTCGGTGGCCACGGGGCCGTCGGCGAGGATCAACGACTCGGCGTCCGGTGCCTTCTCGTACACCGGGATGCCCATGTCGTTAATCATGTTAACGATGTCTTCGATCTGCTCCGGATCGACGATTTCGCTCGGCAGGTGATCGTTGACTTCGCCGTAGGTGAGGAAGCCCTGTTCCTTGCCCTTGGCGATCAGACGCTTGAGCTGCGACTGACGCTCGTCAGGGACGCCGATGGCCAGTGCCGGAGCTTTCTTTTCGCTCAAGATGGGTCCCCTCATGCGGGCGTAAAAGAGCCGCGTATTGTACACAGACCACCCCCCGGTCCCAAGGTTCAAGACCCAACTCGGGGGTATTGTCAAGAATCATGCCGACCAGGGGTCGGCCAGCGCGCTTTCGCCGCCTCAGCGGACGGGGCGGGGGGTCGCGCGGACGCGCGCCTGGAGTTCCCGGAGCTCGCGCTTTTCGTCGTCGTCCAGTCCTTCGACCCCGGCCTTCTCGATGAGTTCGTCGAGGCGCCGCTCGGGACCCGCCTCGGCGATCAGCCGGCCGACGGCGGCCGCGACTTCGTGCCCGATCACCGCGTCGTTGAGGTCCGGCAGTGGCACGGCCGCGAGCTCCTCGAGCCGGGCATGCTCCGGCCGGTCGCGCCAGCGCTCCACCAGCTGCGCGGAGCTGAGCGTCGGTTCGGCGTGCATGGTCTCGATCAGCTCGGCCAGCACCTCGAGCCCGCGGTCGCCGGACAGGCGCAGCGACTCCGGCTCCTTCACGGCCTGGGCGGCCGCCGGATGCTGGAGGATCCGGGCGATGGCCTGGCTCGCGAGCGAGCCGCGGCCGGTGGGGCGGCGCAGTGGCGTGCCCTGGCGCTGCACCGGACCCGTGCTGCCGTCGCGCGCGGGGCCGCCGGCGCCGAGCCCGAGCAGCGCCGCGAGGCGCGGCGCCGGCATCCGGACCTCGCGCGCCAGGCGCTCGACGAGCAGTTCGCGATAGACGCCCTCGGGCACCCGGCCGATCAGCGGCCGCGCAAGCTCGGCGAGCCGGGCCCGGCCGTCGACGCTCGCAAGGTCGGTTTCCGCCGCGAAATGACTGACGAGGTATTCGGACAGCGGCATCGCGCCGGCGACGCGCGCCTCGAACGCCTCCCGACCCTCTTCGGCGACCAGGGTGTCCGGGTCGTGGCCCTCGGGCAGGAACAGGAACTTGATCTGGCGGCCTTCCTTGGCGAACGGCAGGCAGGTCTCGAGCGCCCGCCACGCGGCCTGCCGGCCGGCCTTGTCGCCATCGAACGAGAAGACGACGTCGCCGGTGACGCGGAACAGCCGGTTCAGGTGCTCCGGCGTCGTCGCGGTGCCGAGCGTCGCGACGGCGTAGTGGATGCCGGCCTGCGCGAGGCGTACGACGTCCATGTAGCCCTCGACGACGAGCAGGCGTTCGATGTTGCGCAGCTCCTGGCGCGCCTCGTACAGGCCGTAGAGCTCGCGACCCTTGTGGAACAGCGGGGTTTCCGGCGAGTTCAGGTACTTCGGCTCGCCCTGGTCGAGGATCCGGCCGCCGAAGCCGACGACGCGGCCGCGGGTGTCCCGGATCGGGAACATCACCCGGTCGCGGAAGCGGTCGTAGAAGCCCTGGCCGCGCTGGGCGTCGGCGCTGCGTTCGATGATCAGGCCCGCGGCGAGCAGCGCCTGCTGGCCGGCGTCGGTTGCGCCGAACTTGCGCAGGATCGCGTCCCAGCCGGGCGGTGCGTAGCCGAGGTGGTAGCGCGCGGCGGTCTCGCCGACGAGGCCGCGGCCCTTCAGGTAGTCCTTGCCACGCTCGGAGTCGCGCAGCGCGTCGCGGAAGTGCTGGTCGGCCGCCGCCATCAGCGCATACAGGTCGTCGAGCTGGCGGTCGCGCGGGTCGGGGCCCGCGCCACCCTCGCGCGGGACCTCGAGTCCGGCGCGGCCGGCGAGATCCTCGACCGCATCCGGGAACGGCAGGCGGTCGTGCTCCATCAGGAACGTGAGCGCCGTGCCGTGCGCGCCACAGCCGAAGCAGTGATAGAACTGCTTGGTCTGCGAGACGGTGAAGGAAGGGCTCTTCTCGCCGTGGAACGGGCAGCAGGCCTTCCATTCGCGGCCCGCCTTCTTCAGCGGCACGCGGCTGCCGATCACCTCGACGATGTCGGTGCGGGCGATCAGGTCATCGATGAACGCGCGGGGGATCCGGCCTGCCATGGCGGTCCCGGGAGGCGTCAGCCGCCGAGCAGCGCCTTGACGCGTGCGCCGACGGCACCCATGTCGGCACGGCCCGCGGCCTTGCCCTTGACGATGCCCATCACCTTGCCCATGTCCTTGACGGACGTGGCGCCGGTGGCGGCCATCGCTTCCTGGATCAGTGCGTCGAGCTCGGCGGCCGACAGCTGCACGGGCAGGTAGTCGGTGAGCACGGCGATCTCGGCCACTTCCTTGGCCACGAGGTCGGCGCGGCCGCCGGCCTCGAACTGCACGACGGACTCGCGTCGCTGCTTGATCATCTTCTCGATGACGGTGAGCGTCTGGACATCGTCGAGCGTGATGCGCTCGTCGACCTCGCGCTGCTTGATCGCCGCCTGAAGCATGCGGATGAGGCCCAGGCGATCCTTGTCGCCCGAGCGCATCGCAGCCTTCATCTCGTCGGTGATGCGATCGCGCAGCGTCATCGCGGCGTCTTCTGCGCGGCTCAGCGGGGAGCGCGCATGCCTTCGCGGGAGAGGCGCTTCAGGTGGCGCTTCACGGCGGCCGCCTTCTTGCGCTTACGCTCCTGGGTCGGCTTCTCGTAGAATTCGCGGCGGCGAAGCTCCGTGAGGACGCCCGCCTTCTCGCAGGCGCGCTTGAAGCGACGCAGGGCGGCGTCGAAGTACTCGTTCTCGCGGATACGTACGCTCGGCATTGAGATCGACCTTTCTCGGGTGTAGAACCCGACCTGAGCCGGGCGCAGAGCCGGTTAGTTTACGGATGTCCCTCCTGAAAATCAAAAGCCTGGCGTCTAGCCCCGATTCCGGGACCCGGCCGGGGGTCCTGTGAGAGTCCTTGGCGTCGAGACCTCGTGCGACGAGACGGCCGTGGCCGTGTACAGCGGAGCCGCCGGTCTCGAGGTCCACCGGGTCTATACCCAGACCGACCTGCACGAGATCTGGGGGGGTGTCGTGCCGGAGCTGGCCTCGCGGGACCACGTCCGGCGGCTACTGCCGATGGTCCGGTCCGTGCTCGCCGAGGGCGGGCTCGCGCCGACCGACCTCGATGGCGTCGCCTACACCGCGGGGCCCGGCCTGATCGGGGCGCTGCTGGTCGGCGCGCTTGCCGGGCGCAGCCTAGCGTACGCCTGGGGCCTGCCGGCGGTCGGCGTCCACCACCTCGAGGGGCACCTGCTGGCGCCGCGGCTGGAGGCCGACCCCCCGCCGTTCCCGTACCTCGCGCTGCTGGTGTCGGGCGGCCACACGATGCTGGTCGACGTGGAGGGGGTCGGCCGCTACCGCGTGCTCGGGGAGTCGCTGGACGACGCCGCCGGCGAGGCCTTCGACAAGACCGCCAAGCTGCTCGGTCTCAGCTACCCGGGCGGCGCCAAGCTTGCCGCACTCGCCGAACAGGGCCGGCCGGGCGTGCACCGCTTCCCGCGTCCGATGCTCGACCGGCCGGGTTTCGACTTCAGTTTCAGTGGCTTGAAGACGGCGGCGCTGCTCGCGCTGAAGGCGGCCGGCGACGCCCCCGGGGCCCACGCCGACCTCGCCCGGGGATTCGAGGAGGCGATCGTGGAGACGCTCGCGACCAAGGCGGGGCGGGCGCTCGCCGCGACCGGGCGCAAGGTGCTGGTCGTGGCCGGCGGCGTCGGCGCGAACCGGCGCCTGCGGGCCCGGCTGACGGAGGTGGCCGCCGCGCACGGGGCCCGGACGTCCTACCCGCGCGCGGAGTTCTGCACCGACAACGCGGCGATGATCGCGCTGGCCGGGCACGAGCGGCTCGCCGCCGGCGAGCACGTCGGGCTCGAGGTGCTCGCCCGGGCGCGCTGGCCGCTGTCCGAACTCGCGCCGCCGGGCGCCGCCTGACCGTGCAGAGCGGGCGCGGCGCTGGTAGGGTGCAGCCCGCTTCGCGACCGAACGCTTGCCAAGGAACCGACCCGATGGGCGACGTCATCTTCCTGCGTGACCTGAAGACCGAGACGATCATCGGGATCTACGACTGGGAACGGAAGATCCGGCAGACGCTGAGCTTCGACTTCGAGTTCCCCGGCGACATCCGGCGCGCGGCGAAGACCGACCACATCGACGACACGCTCAATTACAAGTCGGTCGCCAAGCGGGTGCTCGCGTTCGTCGAGGCCACCGAATACCAGCTCATCGAGACGCTCGCCGAGCATGTCGCGCAGCTGATCCTGCGCGAGTTCGCGATCGAGTGGGTCAAGGTCACCGTCAGCAAGCCCGGCGCCGTGCGCGGCAGCCGCGACGTCGGCGTGACGATCACGCGCACGCGCGCGGATCTCGACGCCTGACCGGCATGAGCGCAGCCGCGTCCGGCGTGGAGGGCGGGTCGCCGGTCACGGTCTACGTGTCCGCCGGCTCGAACGTCGCGCCCGTCGAGAGCCTGCTGAAGGCGCTCGATGGCGTGCGCGCCGCGTTCCCGGACGTCGTCGTCTCCCCCGCCTATGCGAATACGGCGATCGGTTTCACGGGGCCCGACTTCATCAACCTCGCGCTCGCATTCACCACCGATCGTTCGCTGGCCGGCGTGCTCGAGGTCCTGCATTCGATCGAGGAGGACTGTGGTCGCGGTCGCACCGACCCGAAGTGGGCACCGCGTCGCATGGACCTCGACGTGCTGATGTACGGCGCCGTCGTCGGGACGTTCCCCGGCGCGACCCTGCCGAGACCGGACTTCGTGCGCCGCGCGTTCATGCTCGGGCCGCTCGCCGAGATCGCGCCCGATGCCGTGCACCCGACCCTCGGCATCACGATGGGCCGGCTCTGGTCGGATTTCGACCAGAGCGCGCATCGCCTGCGGCGCGTCGAGCTCGATCCCGGGGCCGGCTAGAAGCCGCCGACCGTCCGGCCGCCGTCGACCGGCAGGATCTGCCCGGTCACGTAGGGCGCATCGCGCACGAAGAAGAGCGCGGCGCGCGCGATGTCGTCGGGCGAGCCGATGCGCTTCAGCGCCGTGCGATCGAGGACGCGGGCCTTGAGCTCGGCGTCCATCTCGCCCTCCGGCCACATCACCGGTCCCGGCGCGATGCCGTTCACGCGGACCTCGGGTGCGAGCTCGCGTGCCAGCGACTGCGTCAGCATCGCAAGCCCTGCCTTCGCCGCCGAGTACACCGGATGGTTCTTGAGCGGGCGGAACGCGTGGATGTCGACCATGTTGAGCACGAGGCCACCGCGCCGGCGCAGCTCCGGCGCCGCGGCCTGCGCAAGGAACAGCGGCGCGCGCAGGTTGCTGCCGATCAGGTCGTCGAACATCGCCGGCGTGATCGAGCCGATCGGCGTCGGGTAGAACGTCGAGGCGTTGTTGACCAGCACGTCGAGGCGCCCGAACGTCGCGATCGTCGCCTCGACGAGGCCGGGCAGCGCGGCGACGTCGCCGAGATCCGCGCCGATCGTCGCCGCGGACCCCGGCCGTGCCGCGTTGAGTTCGGCCGCGAGCGCCATGGCCGCGGCACCCGACTGGCGGTGATGGATCATCACGCGGGCGCCGGCGTCGTGCAGCTCGCGCGCGATGGCGGCGCCGAGGCGACGCGCGCCGCCGGTGATCAGGACCGCGTGTTCGGCGAGGGAAGGTGGCGTGCGGGACGGCATCGCGCGAGGATACCGGGCCCCCTTCCCACCTGCACGGCCACCGCGTGATTCCCCTCGACCTCGTTCCCCTGTCCGCCGACGAGGCCGCCCACGAAGTGCGTGTCGTCGAGGCCGTGCACGCCGCGCTCGCAGCGGCGGGCGGCTGGCTGTCGTTCGCGGCGTACATGGACCTCGTCCTGTACGCGCCGGGCCTCGGTTACTACGCGGCCGGCGCCCACAAGCTGGGGGCGGGGGGCGACTTCGTGACCGCGCCGGAGCTGTCGCCCGTGTTCGCGCGCTGCCTCGCCACGCAGTGCGCGCAGGTGCTCGCCGGCCTGGGCGGTGGGGAGATCCTCGAGATCGGCGCCGGCAGCGGCGCGCTGGCCGCCGACGTGCTCCAGGCGCTGGCCGGCAGCGCTGCGCTGCCCGTGCGCTACCGGATCCTCGAGACGAGCCCGGACCTGCGCGCGCGCCAGGCCGCGCGGCTGGCCGCGCTGCCGGACGGGCTCGCCGGCCGGGTCGAGTGGCTCGACGCGGTGCCGCCGACGCCGTTCGAGGGCGTCATCCTCGCCAACGAGGTGCTCGACGCCCTGCCGGTCGAGCGCTTCAGGGTGCTCGCCGAGGGGGTCGAGGAACTCGGTGTCGCGGCGACCGCGGCGGGGTTCGCGCTCGTGGCGCGGCCCGCCTCGCACGAGCTCACGCGCGCCGTGGCCGAACTCGGCGTCGCGTTGCCCGCGGGCTACGTGTCGGAGGCCTGCCTCAGGCTCGGCGCGTGGCTCGAGTCGGTCACCGCGCCGCTCGCGCGCGGCGCGGCGCTGTTCATCGACTACGGCTTCGCGCGACGGGCGTACTACGCGCCGGACCGGGATGGCGGAACGTTCGCCTGCTTCCACCGACACCGCCGCCACGAGGATCCGTTCGTCAACGTCGGGCTGCAGGACCTGACCGCGTGGGTGGACTTCACGCGGGTCGCCGAGGCCGCGCTCGCCTGTGGCCTCGAGATCGGCGGGTACACGACCCAGGCGAACTTCCTGCTCGGCACCGGATTCGAGCGGCACCTGGGCGCCTACCGCGCCACGCTCGATGCGCAGTCCGAACCACTCGTGGCGCGCCGTGCGATGCAGCTCGTGCTGCCGCCCGGGATGGGCGAGCGCTTCAAGGCGGTCGCCCTGGTGCGCGACTACGACGGGCCGCTCGCCGGCTTCTCGCTGCGGGACTTCACGGCGACGCTGTAGCGCGCCGCAGCGCGCCCAGCGCCTCGATGCGCCGCTCGCGCAGCCGCGTGCCGATCGTCGCGCCGTCGAGACCGGCCCGTTCCGCGGGCGCGAGCGCGGCCGCGCTCGCGGTGGCCAGTGCGGCGCGCAGGTAGTCCGCCTGCGGATAGGGCCGCGACTCGAAGCCGGTGCGGCCGCGGAAGTCGGCCTCGCAGGCGATCAGGAACTCGTGGAAGCGCTCGGGTCGGCGCAGCGCGTCGCAGCGCTCGAGCAGCTCGAGCACCGTGCCCGGGCGCAGTTCGAGCGCGCGGTGGCAGTTGCCGTGGTCACGCGCGACCGCGATGGCGAGATCGCGGAAGTCGTTGGGCACGCGCAGGCGGTCGGCGAGCGCCTGGATCAGGTGCACGCCGCGTCCCTCGTGGCCGACGTGCTTGGGCCACTCCGCGGCGGGGGTCGTGCCCTTGCCGAGATCGTGCACGAGTGCGGCGAAGCGCACGCGCGACTGCGTGGACAGCTGTGCCGCCGCGCCGAGGACGAGCATGACGTGCACGCCGGTGTCGATCTCCGGGTGCCACAACGGCGGCTGCGGCACGCCGTACAGGCGCTCGAGTTCCGGGAACACGATCGCGAGCGCGCCGGCCGAGCGCAGCACCTCGAAGTACACGGCGGGCGAGGGCTCGGCGAGCGCCTTCGCGGTCTCCTGCCAGACGCGTTCGGCGACCAGTGCGCCGATCTCGCCCGCGCCTGCCATGCCGCGCATCAGCGCCATCGTCTCGTCCGCGACCTGGAAGCCGAGGTGCGCGTAGCGCGCAGCGAAGCGGGCCACGCGCAGCACCCGCACCGGGTCCTCCGCGAACGCCGGCGACACGTGCCGCAGCCGCCGTGCGGCGAGGTCGCGCGCGCCGCCATGGGGATCGACCAGCGCGCCGTCCGCGGCGCGGGCCATCGCGTTGATCGTCAGGTCGCGCCGCTCCAGGTCCTGCTCGAGCGTCACGTCCGGGGTGAACCGGGTCTCGAAGCCGTGGTAGCCGGGGCCCGTCTTGCGCTCGGTGCGCGCGAGCGCGTATTCCTCGCGCGTCTCGGGGTGCAGGTACACCGGGAAGTCCTTGCCGACCTGCCGGTAGCCCTGGGCCGCGAGGGCCTCGGCCGTCGTGCCGACGACCACCCAGTCGCGCTCCTTGACCGGAAGGCCAAGCATCGCATCGCGTACCGCACCGCCGACGAGGAAGGTCTGCATGGGGGGATTCTAGCGGTGCCGCGCGCGGGCCGGGCGGCGCGTTAGACTCTGGGCGTCCGTCCGGGGGACCCGCCGTGCGATTGCGCCTGCTGCTGCTGCCCCTCGTGCTCGTGCCGCTGTCCGGCTGCTACCTGCTGCAGGCCGCCCGTGGGCAGCTCGACGTCAATGCCCGGCGCGTGCCGGTCGCCCTGGTGCTGGCCCGCCCGGATACGCCGCCGGACGTCGCGCGCCGGCTCGCGCTCGCGTTGCGGATCCGCGACTACGCGAGCCGCGAGCTCGCGCTCCCCGAGAATGGCTCGTACCGCAGCTACGCCGATCTCGGACGGCCGTATGTCGTCTGGAACGTGTACGCGGCGCCGGCGTTCTCGGTCGAGCCGCGCACCTGGTGCTTCCCGGTGGCGGGCTGCGTCGCCTATCGCGGCTACTTCGCGGAAGCGTCCGCCCGCGCCTTCGCCCGCAGCCTCGAGGCGCACGGCGACGATGTCGCTGTCGGCGGTGTCCCTGCCTATTCGACGCTCGGCCACTTCGCCGATCCGCTGCTGAACACGATGTTCGCCTGGGATGACGACGAGATCGCCTCGCTCGTGTTCCACGAGCTCGCGCACCAGGTCGTCTATGCGCCCGATGACACGGCGTTCAATGAAGGGTTCGCCATGGTCGTCGAGGAGGAGGGGTTGCGGCGCTGGCTCGTCGCCGACGGCAGACCGGAGGCGCTTGCGATGCACGAACGGCGCATCGCGGCCGAGCGCGCGCTCGCGGCGCGCGTCGGCGAGACGCGCGAGCGCCTGCGCGCGCTGTACGCGAGCGGCCAGTCGAGCGCGGCGCTGCGCGCCGGGAAGCAGCGGGAATTCGCGGCCCTGCGCGAGGACCTGCAGGCACGATGGCCCGGCGCGAGCCTGCTCGAGAGCCCGCTGAACAATGCCGCGTTGCTGGAGGTGGCGACCTACGGAGACTGCGTCCCGGCCTTCGCCGCGCGGCTCGCCGCGCTCGACGGCGACCTGCCGCGGTTCTACGCGGCGATGCGGGCGCTCGCATCCGCGAACGCCGCGGCGCGTCGGCGCGCCTGCGTCGGTACCTAGTCGCCGCGGGTCAGCGACGACACCGCGACGACCATCGGCTTGCCGCCGCGACGCTCGACGCGGGCGGTTTCCTCGCTGTGCGTCGTATGGTGCCGGCCCTGGAACGTGAACGTCTCGGTGACCCTGCTGGTGACGGTTGCGCCGGGCGGGTCGTCATCGAGCGTGACCTGCTCGCCGTCGACCCGGTAGAGGTAGTCGGCGAGGTCCGCCAGTCCGGCGTAGCCGGTCTTCAGCATCGCGACATATTCGTCGCGCGTGAACAGGGTGACCTGCTCGCGCCCCTCGAGCTGCGTGCGAAGTTCGATGCGGCAGTCGGTGGCCAGCAGCGCGGCGATCCGGTCGGCGTCGCGCGCGTTGCTGGCGGCCGCGACCTCGGCCATGAATGCGCGCACCTCGGGAATCGCGAGCCGCGGCTCGGCCGCCCGGGCCGCGGTGGCGGCCAGGCAGAGCAGGCCGGCGAGCAGGACGTGCTTCATGCGGGACATGCCCGGAGTCTCGGCCGAAGTGAGCGGCGGGACCGAGAGCCCTGTCACGTCCCCGGGATCGCGGCGCGAGCTGCGGCGCAGCATCCGGGTCGCCTCAGTCGGGCCGGGAACGGGTTGCGAGTGCGGTGATGACGAGCCGCCCGTCGCGTCGTTCCAGCGTTGCCGTCTCATCGACGTGGAACGTGTGCCGCTCGCCATCGAGGCTGAAGGATTCGGTGACGCGGCGGGTCGCGCGGGCCGTCTCGCCGCCCGGTGCGATCGTCGCCCGGGCCGGTTCCGACCGGTACTCGTACCCGGCCACGTCGTGCAGCGAGCCGTAGTAGTCGTCGAGGTCGGTGAGGTATTCGTCGTGCGACATCGCCGTGACGTGCTCGTGGCCCTCGGCCGTCGCGCGCATCTCGACCCGGCAGTCCGGGGCGAGTGCGGCGCTGATCGCCGCGACGTCGCCCGTGCGTTCGGCCGCATCGAATCCGTTCATGAACTCGATCACGTCGGCCTCGGCGAGCGGCGGTGCGCCGGCGAGGGCCGGCCCGGCCGCCAGCCACAGCAGCAGGGCGGCGATGCGGCGCTTCATGTGGCGGGCCCGGCCGGGGTCGATTCGAGCGGATGCCCGTGGCCGTTGCCGAGGTATCCCGGTGCGATCTCGCGCAGCGAGGTGGCGTGGATGCCAAGCCGGCCGAGGCCGTCGTCGCTGCACACCGAATCGAGCGCGAGCGACCGGAAGTTGTCGAGCGACATCGGCTTGCCGGGCAGCAGCCCGAGCACGGCGGCCTGCAGCCAGCCGAGGGCATCCGGCAAGCCGACGACGAGGCGCCGCCGGCCGGTCAGGCTGGCGACCCAGCGCACCAGGGCGCCGAGCGTGACGATGTCCGGGCCGCCGAGCTCATAGGCCTGCCCGATCGTGTCGCGACGGTCGATCGAGCGGACCATCGCGTTGATGACGTCACCGACGTAGACCGGCTGGAAGCGGGCGCCCGCGCGCGCAAGTGGCATGACCGGAGCGAGCGCCAGCAGCCCGGCGAAGCGGTTCAGGAAGGAATCGCCGTGACCGAAGATCACCGAGGGCCTGAACACGGTCCAGGCCAGCGCTCCCGCCTGCTCGCGGATCGCCCGCTCCGCCAGCGCCTTGGACCGCAGGTAGTGGCTCGGCGCGTCCTCGGCCGCGCGCAGCGAGCCCATCTGCAGCAGGCGCGGCACGCCTGCGGCATTGCACGCGCCGACCAGGGTGATGGCGAGCTCGGTGTGGGCACGCCTGAAGCCGCTGCCATCGTGGCCGCGTTCGTTGAGGATGCCGACGAGGTTGATCGCGACGTCGTGTCCCGCGAGCGATGCCCCGAGCCGAGTCGGGTCGTGCACGTCGCAGTCGACGAGGTCGAGGCCGGGGAGCACCGCGAGTGTCTTGTGCTGGAACCGGTCACGGGTGAGCACGCGCACGCGGTGGCCATCCCGAATCAGGCGAGCGGCAAGGGCGGTCCCGACGAAGCCGGTCCCGCCGAGGATGCAGATCGAATGGGTGGTCATGGTCGCCCGGGGCCCGGAGCGAGTCTCCGGGCCGGGAGTATAGCCCCCTTGCAGGGGCGCTCAGCGCAGCGGGACGATCAGCGTCGATTCGCCGCGACGCACCGTCAGCAGCAGCGTCGCCTGGTCCTTGACCGCCGCGCGCAGCTCCTTGAGGTTCGCGACCGCCCGGGTGTTCACGCGGGTGATCACGTCGTTCTGGCGCAGTGACGCCTGGCTCGCAGGGCTGCCGGGGTCGACCGACTGCACCACGACGCCACCACCACCGGGCGCGTCACCGAGGTTTGCGCCCTCGAGTGCGCGGTGCAGCTCGCCCGGCGCGGCCTCCTCGGTCCCGGCCACGCCGCCCTTCGCGGCGACCAGTGCGCTGACGTGCTTCGCCTTGCCATCGTGGACGAGCGCGATGTCGACAGTCTCGCCGACCCGCATGAGGCCGATGCGATTGCGCAGCTCGGCCGCCGTCTTCACGGCGGCGCCATTGACGCTGGTGATCACGTCGCCCGCCTTGATGCCGGCCTTGTCGGCCGCGGAGCCTTCGACGACCTGCTGCACGAGCGCGCCCTGCAGGTCCTTGGCGCCGAGGTTCTCGGCCAGGTCCGGGGTCAGCGTCAGGATCGTCACGCCGAGCAGGCCGCGCTCGACCTTACCGTACTTGACGAGCTGGTCCATGATCGAACGGACCATGTTGGACGGGATCGCAAGCCCGATGCCGATGTTGCCGCCGGAGGGGGACAGGATGGCGGAGTTGATGCCGATCAGCTCGCCGCGCAGGTTGATCAGCGCGCCGCCCGAGTTGCCCATGTTGATCGCGGCATCCGTCTGGATGAAGTCCTCGTAGCCGTCGGGGTTGATGCCCGAGCGATCAATGGCGCTGACGATGCCGTAGGTGACCGTGTTCTTGAGGCCGAGAGGGTTGCCGATCGCGAGCACGAAGTCGCCCACCTCGGCCTTGGACGAGTCGCCGACCGGGATTTCCTGGAGGTGCGCGTCCTTGACCTTGACGACGGCGACATCGGCCTGCGGATCCGAGCCGACGACCGTGGCCTTGTAGTCGTGCCCGTCGTGCGTGGTGACGGTGATCTCCGTCGCGTTGGCGACGACGTGCGCGTTGGTGACAATCAGGCCCTGCTTGGCGTCGACGACGACGCCGGAGCCTGCGGCCTGGAACTGGCGCGGGCGTTCGCCCTGCTCCGGGACGCCGAAGAAGTGGCGGAAGAACGGGTCGTCGGCCATCGGGTTGCGCTGGCCGTGCTCGGCGACCGTACCGCGCGTGGCGATGCTGACGATGGCGGGCGCCGCGCGCTTCACGATCGGCGCGAGCGACGGCAGCGGGGTGCCGGTCGCGTCGACCGGCGGCGTGCCGGCGTGGGCCGGAGCGGGGGAGGCGAGGGTCGCGACCGCGGCGAGCAGGAGTGCCGCGAGTCCGGCGCCGGTGGCGCGGGGACGGACGGAGGAAACGTTAGACATGGTGATCCCTTGGGTCCTGTAGGCGGTGACGTTGCCGGATCGAATTGGATGTCGGGGTGCTCGTCGAGCCTTCCCCTCTCGCGTCCGACGTTGCGAAAGACCGTCGGTGCGCGAGGAAAGTTCCGCGGGAGGCGGGCTGTGCCCGCCTCCCGTCGGCGTCAGGCGGCCTCGACCGTGACCTTCCGGGGCAGGACCTGGGCCTGCTTCGGGATCGACACTTCGAGCACGCCGTTGGCGTGGCGTGCCTTGACGGCCTGCGAGTCGGCCGTGTCCGGCAGGCTGAAGCGGCGGTAGAACTCGCCGCTCGCGCGTTCCACGCGGCGGAAGCCCTGCTTCTCGTCGCGCGCAGCCAGCTCGCGTCGGCCCCGGATCGTCAGTTCGCCCTTCTCGAGCGTGACGTCGATGTCCTTCGGGTCGACGCCCGGCAGGTCGACGTGGATCACGAACTGCTGCGGTTCCTCGCGGATGTCGACGGGGGGCACCCAGTCGACGACCGCGTGCTGGGCTTCCTCGGCGGCGACGGCGCCGGGGGTCATCAGGCGATCGAGGTCGCGGTGCAGGCGGTTCATCAGGTACCACGGTTCATAGCGGGTGATGCTCATCGCGGTTCTCCTTTCAGTGGGCTGGACATGCCACGGAGATTGGGCGGGCGGGCGCCGTTTCAAGACGGGGCCTGCCGCAACAACCCCCGGCCGGGAGCCGGGAGTGGGGCCGGGCGGTGCATAACCTGTGAGTTGCCGGTGGATCGCATGTGTGACTGCAGTGCACACAAGATCTGGTATTTCGCGGATTAAAGCGGCTTGACATAGATCCGCGAATGCGCACCCCCGCCCGAAGTGGGTGAAAATACTTAACCTACTGATAATTTAGAATAAATCCCTCATCAAAAAAAGGCTTTCGAAGTATTGACGTGGGGGCCGGCTGAAAATAAGTTAGCTCCCCTGCTACAAGATCTTGTGGCAGGGAAGAATTCGTAGGGATACGGCATTGGGTTTGAGGACGTGTGGCAGCTCCGACTGCCGCCTGATCTCGATTCCGGCTTCGCAACTAACGATTAGAACAACAACGCATCAGGCTCAATGGAGCAACACGTCAAGATGAGCACGGCCTACAAGATGGAGCCCCACGACGGGGCCATTCCGTTCCAGGAAGCGTCGATCGATATCTGGGACAAGAAGTACCGCCTGACCGCCAAGGATGGCTCGCCGATCGATCAGTCGATGGACGATACGTACCGACGAGTCGCGGTCGCACTCGCCGGTGTCGAGGCCCCGGAGCTCCGAGACGAGTGGCAGGAAAAGTTCCTGTATGCGCTGCGCAAGGGAGCGATCCCGGCCGGACGCATCACCTCCAACGCCGGCGCGCTGGAGCACAAGCCGGCGACGTCGACGATCAACTGCACCGTCTCGGGCACGATCCTCGACTCGATGGACGACATCCTGAACAAGGTCCACGAGGCCGGCCTCACGCTGAAGGCCGGCTGCGGCATCGGCTACGAGTTCTCGACGCTGCGGCCGCGCGGCGCCTACGTCTCGGGCGCCGGCGCATACACCTCCGGCCCGATGTCGTTCATGGATATCTACGACAAGATGTGCTTCACCGTTTCGTCCGCCGGCGGACGCCGTGGTGCGCAGATGGGCACCTTCGACATCGGCCATCCGGACGCGATGGAGTTCATCCGCGCGAAGCGCGAGAACGGCCGCCTGCGCCAGTTCAACCTGTCGCTGCTGGTCACCGACGAGTTCATCGAGTCGGTCAAGGCCGACGGCCTGTGGAAGCTCGCGTTCCCGCTGTCGAAGAAGGAATACGAGGTCGAGCAGCCGGACCTCTCCAATGCCGACAAGTTCGTCTGGCGCGAGTGGCCGGTCACTGCCAACTACGTTTCGCGCGACGACGGCCTCGTCTGCTGCAAGATCTACAAGACGCTGCCGGCCCGCCGCATGTGGGACGTCATCATGTCGTCGACGTACGACTTCGCGGAGCCCGGCTTCGTGCTGATCGACCGCGTCAACGAGATGAACAACAACTGGTGGTGCGAGAATATCCGCGCTACGAATCCTTGCGGCGAACAGCCCCTGCCTCCGTACGGGTCCTGCCTGCTCGGCTCGGTCAACCTGACGCGCTTCGTCAACAGCCCGTTCACGCCCGACGCGAAGTTCGACTGGGACGAGTACCGCGAGGTCGTGAAGATCTTCACGCGCATGCTCGACAACGTCGTCGAGATCAACGGCCTGCCACTGCCGGGCCAGCGCGAAGAGATCATGCGCAAGCGCCGCCATGGCATGGGGTTCCTCGGCCTCGGCTCCGCGATCACGATGCTCGGCATGAAGTACGGCTCGCCCGAGTCGGTCCAGTTCACCGAGGCCGTCTCGCGCGAGATGGCGATCGCCGGCTGGGAAGAGGGCCTCGATCTCGCGCGCGAGAAGGGCCCGGCGCCGATCATGAACGAGGAGTTCGTGGTCACCGCGAAGATGCTGCGCCAGCGCCCGGAAATGGCGCGGGACGGCTGGAAGCTCGGCCAGAAGGTGCCGGGCCGGATCCTGCACGCCCGCTACAGCCGCTACATGCAGCGCGTCGCCGCGGTGCAGCCGGCGCTGGTGGAGCAACTCGCCACGACCGGCGCCCGCTTCACGCACCATAGCTCGATCGCGCCGACCGGCACGATCTCGCTGTCGCTCGCGAACAACGCCTCGAACGGCATCGAGCCGTCGTTCGCGCACCATTACATGCGCAACGTGATCCGCCCGGGCCGCAAGACCAAGGAGCAGATCGACGTCTATTCCTTCGAGCTCCTGGCGTATCGCGAGCTCGTCAATCCGAAGGCGATCCCCGGCGCGACGAAGCCGGAAGAGGCGCTGCCGGACTACTTCATCACCGCGGATGGCATCACGCCCGAGCAGCACGTGGACGTGCAGGCGGCCGCCCAGAAGTGGGTGGACTCGAGCATCTCGAAGACGGCGAACGTGCCTACGGACTTCAAGTACGAGTCGTTCAAGAACATCTACCTCTACGCCTACGAGCAGGGACTGAAGGGCTGCACGACGTTCCGGTTCAACCCCGAAGCGCACAGCGGCGTGCTCGTGAAGGAAGAGGACCTCAAGAACACGACCTACGTGTTCACCCTGGAGGACGGCACCGAGGTCAAGGTCCGTGGCGACGAAACCATCGAATACGATGGCGAAGAGCACTCGGCCGCGAACCTGTTCGATGCGCTCAAGGAAGGGTATTACGGGAAGTTCTGACATGACCATCAAGATCGAAAAGCACATCACCAAGTACCGAGTCGACAAGCCCGAGACCGAGGCGCAGAAGGCGGCGGAGCGCAAGGCCGATCCGTCCGAGTTCCGCAAGGACGGCGCCAAGGTCATCCGCATCCACGAGAAGCTGGAGCGGCCCGAGGTCCTGATCGGTTCGACCTACAAGATCAAGACGCCGGTCTCCGAGCACGCGATGTACGTGACCATCAACGACATCGTGCTGAACGAGGGAACCGAGCACGAGCATCGCCGCCCCTTCGAGGTGTTCATCAACTCGAAGAACCTCGATCACTTCCAGTGGATCGTGGCACTGACGCGCATCATCTCGGCCGTGTTCCGCAAGGGTGGCGACATCTCGTTCCTTGTGGACGAGCTGAAGTCGGTGTTCGACCCCAAGGGTGGCTACTGGCAGCCGGGCGGCAAGTTCATGCCCTCGATCATCGCCGAGCTCGGCTATGTCATCGAGAAGCACCTGCAGACGATCGGCGTGATGCCGCGTCCGGAGATCGACGAGCACCGCGCCGCGCTGATCAAGCAGAAGAAGGAAGAGTACGAGGCCCGCAACAAGCAGCAGGACGCGTTCTCCCGAGGGCACTATCCCGAAGGGGCACAGCTCTGCCCGAAGTGCAGCACGGCGGCCGTCATCATGATGGACGGTTGCATGACGTGTCTGAGCTGCGGTGATTCGAAGTGCGGCTGACGAGCCGCTGACCGACCCGTCGACACGCGCGCCGGCGGCAAGCCGGAGGGACGCGTGTCTTCCGGGCCGCCCCGCGAGGGGCGGCCCTTTTTTTCTCTACTTCACCCATTTCGGGCGATGCGCGCCGGGGCCCCGGCGAGGCCGCAGGCGTCGGGACCGCGACCCGCCCGACGCGCTCGGCGAAGGCTGCCACGGGGAATTCCGGAATGACCATCAAGATCGAAAGACACATCAGCAAGTTCCGGGTCGACAAGCCCGAGGCCGCGGCGCCGGCGGCCACGCCGCGCACGACGGCCGACTACGAGTTCCGCAAGGACGGTGCCCGCATCATCAGCCTCCACGAGAGGATGGTGCGGCCCGAGGTCCTGATCGGCTCGACCTACAAGATCAAGACGCCCGTCTCCGAATACGCGATGTACGTGACCATCAACGACATCCTGCTGAACGAGGGCACCGAGCACGAGCAGCGCCAGCCCTTCGAGGTGTTCATCAACTCGAAGAACCTCGAGCAGTTCCAGTGGATCGTGGCGCTCACGCGCATCATGTCCGCCGTGTTCCGCAAGGGCGGCGACATCTCGTTCCTCGTGAACGAGCTGAAGTCGGTGTTCGACCCCAAGGGCGGCTACTGGCAGCCTGGCGGCCGTTTCATGCCCTCGATCATCGCCGAGCTTGGCTACGTCATCGAGAAGCACCTGCGGACGATCGGCCTGGTGGCGCGCCCGGATTTGGACCCGAGCATCGCCGAAGGGGTCCGGGAGAAGCTGCGGCAGTGGGAAGGCCTCGCCCGGCCGCAGGATGCCGCCGCCGGTCGGAAGCCCCTCGACGGGGCGCGCCTGTGCCCGAAGTGCTACGCCGTCGCGGTCGTCGTCATGGACGGCTGCGCGACCTGCCTCGACTGCGGCGACTCGAAGTGCGGGTGATGGCGCCGCGCTGAACGCCGCGGCGCGGGATCGCCGGCGTCAGTCGTCCTTCGGCCCGATGCGGATCGTCAGCGTCGCGATCCGCACCTCCATCAGGAACGCCACCAGCGCACCCACCAGTGCCGCCATCGCGCCGATGAACAGCAGCGCGACCGGCGTGGCGAGGTTGAAGTGGATGAACGTCGAGCCGAACAGCAGCGCGACCACGATCGCGACGAGAAGCGCGGACACCGTGCTCAGCGTGATCGCCGTGTTCATCAGTCGCGTGCGGCGGGCGAAGTGGCGCAGCTGGTTGCGAAGTTCCGCCGCCGACTCGGTGTCCGCGACCGCGTGGCTCGCCTCGGCGGCGCGCGCCCGGTCGACCACGCGCGCCAGCCGGTTCGTCAGGACCCCGAGCAGTACGCCGATGCCCGACAGCAGGAAGACGGGCGCCACCGACAGCTGTATCGAGTGGGCGATCTGCGCGACATCGGTCGGGGGTGCGTCCATGGACGCATCCTACCGCGCGGCGTGCCGCGGGGGGGGTGGGTCGTCGCGACGCCTCAGCGGCCGCGCGGCGGGACCCGCTCGTAGGGGTTGAAGTTCTGCGCCTCAGGGCGCTTCGCCGGGCCGCTGCTGTAGGGGTCGGACCCGGTTGCGTTGCGCGGCCGGGGCGCCGGGGCCGCCCGCGCGGGCGGCGGCGCGGGAACCGGCTTCGGCGCGGCGGTGTCATAGGGTGTGAGTGCGTCGCCGCGGCGCGGCGGCGCGACGGCATTCGGCGACTTCGGCGCCGGGGTCACCGGGCTCTCCGCGATCTCGAGCTTCATCGCGGCTTCAGAGAGAGCGCGCACACGCTGCGTGCTCGCGTTGCGGTCGAACATCCCGGTCTGGACAGCCCATTCCCACACGGCCTGGCCGCGATCATCGAACTGCACGCGGCCGGAGCTGCGCGACGGGGCCTTGTCGGCACCGACGGGCTTCGGGGGCGGATGGTGGATTGGCTTCGACATGGCGGATCCGTGGCTTCGTTACCCGTTGAGAGAAACGCTGAGATAAAACATTAAGGCCTGCCGTGTGGGGAGCAATGTAATTTCGCAGGATTTGTGACGCGTGCACGGTCGTGGCCCCTCAAGTGTGTGGTGGCCCGCAGGCGCGGGCGGCACCGATGCGCGCAGGGTGGAGTCTATAATCTAGTGGCGGGGACGACCGGGACGGCAACTGGCGACAGGCAACGAGGTGAAGGCGCGATGAGGGATCTTCGACAGGCATGGACTCGGTGGCGCGGTGCGCTGCCGCTCGCGGCGATGCTGCTCGCGGCGCCGTGCGTCCATGCGGACCCCTCGCAGTTCCCCAGGCCGCCGCAGCTCGAGCCTGATGTGCGCTTCTGGCAGCGCATCTACTCGAAGGTCACGACGCAGGGTGGCCTGCTCCACGACGATCGCTACCTGAGCATCGTCTACGAGGAAATATCGTTCCCGGTGGGATCGACACCCCGTGACCGCGTGGCGATCGTCGATGCGGCCCGCAGCCGGTACGAATCCCTGCTGCGCCGCCTTGCGGCCGCGCACGGCGAGGACCCGGATCCGGAGGCACAGCGCGTACTGGCGCTGTTCCCCGCCAACGTCACGCCAGCCGCCCTCGAGGAGGCCGCCGACCGCGTCCGCTTCCAGCTCGGCCAGGCCGATCGCTTCCGCGAGGGCCTGATCCGGTCCGGGACCTGGGAGCGGCACGTCGAGGAGACGCTGAAGCGCGAGGGGCTGCCGCCGGAGCTTTCCGCGCTGCCGCACGTCGAGTCGTCCTTCAACCCGCGCGCGACGTCGAAGGTCGGTGCGGCGGGACTCTGGCAGTTCATGCGCTCGACTGGCAAGCGCTGGCTGCGGGTCGACGGGACCGTCGACGAGCGCCTCGACCCCTACAAGTCGACGCTGGCCGCCGCGCAGTTCCTGAACATCAACTATGCGATCCTCGGCAGCTGGCCGCTCGCGCTGACGGCGTACAACCACGGTGCCGGCGGGATGCGCCATGCGCGCGAATCGATGGGGACGGATGACATCGTCACGATCGTGCGCGGCTACCAGAGCCGGACCTTCGGGTTTGCCTCGCGCAACTTCTACGTCTCGTTCCTGGCCGCGCTCGAGATCGACCGCAACCCGGAAAAGTTCTTCGGCCACCTCGAACGCGCGCCGGGCGACGCCAGCCGGGTGGTGCACATGCCGGCCGCGGTGCCGGTGCAGACGCTCGAGAAGGTGGTGGGCGCCGATCGCGACACCTTGCGCGCCCTCAACTTCTCGCTGCTCGATCCGGTGTGGGTGGGGCGGCGGCCGGTGCCGCGCGGCTTCGACCTGCACGTGCCGGCGGGCGTCGATGCGGCGCGCCTCGCCACGCGCCTCGGTGGCCAGGACGAGGCTCGAGCCCACGAGGTCAGCTATACGGTGAAGAAGGGCGACACGCTCGACCGCATCGCGACGACGTACGGGCTGCGCACGGCCGAACTGGCCGAGTTCAACGCGCTGGCCGACCACGCCGTGCACGCCGGCGCGACGCTCAGGATTCCACCGCAGCCCGGCGCGGCGCCGACCGCGGTCCCGGAGCAACAGCCGGAGCCGCGTCCGCGCCCCGAGTCGTCAAAGGCGCGCCCGCAGCCCGCCTCGCACGAGGAAGCCGCCGAGTCGGCGCCCGGACTCCTGCCTGGCGTCGAGAGCGCGGCCTCGGCGGACCCGAGCGACTATTCGGTCAACGACGGCCGCGCCGTCGTGCTCGGCGCCGAGACGCTCGGTCAGTTCGCGGAGTGGCTCGGCGTGACCCCGGCCCGGCTCCGCCAGCTCAATGACATTCCGGATTCGGCACCGCTGACCATCGGCCGCCACCTGAAGCTCGATCTGTCGGTGGTCGATGCGGAGACGTTCGTCGCGCGCCGCACGCACTACCATCACCAGCTGCAGGACGAGTTCTTCCGCCACTGGCGGATCGCCGGCCAGGAGAAGTTGCGGCTGCAGGCCGGTGAGTCGCTGTGGACGCTGACCCGGCGATCTTCCGTGCCGATCTGGCTGCTGCGTCAGTACAATCCGGCCGTGGACTTCACGACCATCCATGCCGGGACCGAGATCCTGCTGCCCAAGCTCGAGGCCGCGACATCCGTGGCCGCCAATGGAGCCGGCCGATGAGGCGCCTGGTCGCCGTGATCGCCGTCGTCTCGCTGGGCGCCTGCGCGACGCAGCGTGGCTACGAGGGGCCGAAGCGTCCATCGGCCGAGGTCGGCGTGATCGAAGGCGCGCCCCGGGTGAGCGCAGGCCTGCCGCTCGCGGCGGTCATCCGCAAGGTCGACGAGCGGGTCGTCGTGCTCGGCTACTCGAAGGTCGCAGTCGCCCCCGGCGAACACCGCGTGCTGGTCGACTGCACCGTGGCGGCGACCCACGTGACGACACGCCACGAGCTCAAGTTCGAGGTCTACTCCGGCCGGCGCTACGTGCTGGTGCCGGAGAGTGCGCCGGGCAATCAGTCCTGCGCCGACGTGCACGTTGACGAGCGCTGAGCCTGCGGTGCAGGACACGCCGGGCCGGATGAACCGCCGCTTCCTACTCCGCTGCGCCGCGCTGGGCGGGCTCGCGCTCCTGGCGGGGGTGCGCCCCGCGCGCGCGGGTGCCGGACTCCTGCCGGCGGACGAACTGCTGGTCGTCAAGAGCGAACGTCGCCTGTACCTGCTGCGCGGCGGTGCGCCGTTCAAGAGCTACAAGGTCGCCCTCGGCCTCAACCCCGTCGGTCACAAGGAGCACGAGGGTGACTTCCGCACGCCCGAGGGCCGCTACCGGATCGACGGCAGGAACCCGGCGAGCGATTTCTACCTCTCGTTGCACGTCTCCTATCCGAGCGTCCATGACCTCGAGACCGCGCGCGCCCACCACTGGCAGCCCGGAGGGTCGATCATGATCCACGGCCTGCCGAACGTCCCGAAGCATCCGACCGAGTACTACCGCCACTCCGACTGGACCAATGGCTGCATCGCGCTGTCGAACAACGACATGCTCGAGGTCTGGTTGCTGACGAGACCCGACATGCCGATCGAGATACGCCCATGAGCACACGCGACGCCGAGATCAGCGACGACTTCGTGGACGCGCGCGTCGCGCCGCGCGGCAGTCTCGAGAACCTCTCGCAGCGCGAGATGGAGCGGTTGCAGGGGCGCGGCCAGGGTGGCCTGCACCGCCTGTTCCGGCAGTGCGCGCTGGCCGTGCTGAACTCGGGCAGTCGCAGCGACGATCCGACCGAGCTCCTCGACAAGTACCGCGACTTCGAGATCGAGATCGTCCGCCAGTCCTTCGGCGTCAAGCTCCAGCTGAGCAATGCACCCGCGGTCGCGTTCGTCGACGGCCGGATGATCCACGGCGTGAAGGAGCACCTGTTCGCGGTGCTCCGCGACATCGTCTACATCGCGACCGAGGTCGTCGACGGCGGCCGTTTCGACCTGCGCGAGCCGGCGGACATCACCAATGCGGTGTTCTGCATCCTGCGCAACGCCGGCACCCTCGACCACGAGGGCCGGCCTGACCTCGTCGTCTGCTGGGGCGGCCATTCGATCCCGCGCGTCGAGTACGACTACACGAAGCTCGTCGGCTACGAGCTCGGGCTGCGGGGCCTCGACGTCTGCACGGGCTGCGGCCCGGGCGCGATGAAAGGGCCCATGAAGGGCGCGACGATCGGCCACTCGAAGCAGCGCATCAGCGACGGACGCTACATCGGGCTGACCGAGCCGAGCATCGTCGCCGCCGAGGCGCCGAACCCGATCGTCAACCAGCTGGTCATCATGCCGGACATCGAGAAGCGGCTCGAGGCGTTCGTCCGCCTCGGCCACGGCTTCGTGATCTTCCCGGGCGGAGTCGGCACGGCGGAGGAGATCCTCTACCTGCTCGGCATCCTGCTCGAGCCCGAGAACGCGGCGCAGCCGGTGCCGCTCGTGCTGACCGGCCCGGTCGAATCCGAGGGCTGGTTCCGCCAGGTGAACGAGTTCATCGGCGTCACGCTCGGCCGCGAGGCGCAGGCGCGCTACCGGATCATCGTCGGCGATCCCGCCGAGGTCGCGCGCACGATGCGGGACGGCATCGAGCGGGTGCGTCGCCACCGGCGCGAGGTCGGGGACTCCTACAACTTCAACTGGACGCTGCACGTGCCGCCCGCGCTGCAGATGCCGTTCGAGGTGTCGCACGAGTCGGTCGCCGCGCTCGACCTGCATCTCGATCAGCCGGTGCACGCGCGCGCGGCGAACCTGCGCCGCGTGTTCTCCGCGATCGTCGCGGGCAACATCAAGGAACGCGGCATCCGGCAGATCGCCGAGCACGGCCCGTACGAGATCCACGGCGACGCGCGCCTCATGGAGCCGCTCGACCGCCTGCTCGCCGCCTTCGTGGCGCAGCGGCGCATGAAGCTGTCCGGCGAGTACCGGCCGGTCTACCGCGTCGTCTAGGGGAATGGCGAAAGCCGGCAAAGTCTTGCCGGATTCCGGTGCGCTTGTGACGCAGTTCCTGTAGGAGACCCGGGCTCGGACTTAGTCTGGCCCCAATCTCGACAGGTACGTGGTATGAGCGACATCAAGAGTCCGCGCATTCCCCCCGGCGGCCTCCCCCGCGAGGGGGTTCCGCCCCGCGCGGTACCGACCAGCGCCACCGGTCGCTTCGAGCGGCCGCCGATCGGCCGCAGCCCCAGCCGCCACGGCGCGATCACGCGCACGCTCAGCAACTACGCGAACTACAAGCGATGGGCCGAGAAGATGACGGCCAACTGGGAACCCCCGGAAGACCCGAAGGTCTGATCGGCGCCGCGCTGGAGCCCCCCGTGGAACGGTTGCTGGTTCTTTGGGATGAACTCGACGACCTGTGGGCCATGCTGGTCCAGCAGGCGCAGCGCCACGTCTTCAGCCGCTGAGGCGGCCCCACGCCCCGCGCATCGCGGTGGCGCTCGAACCCCTCGTTCAGGGTACAATCCGCGCCCGTTCCCGCGGCCCCGCCGCGTGAGGCGGACTTCATGCAACTTCGGGACCGGCCGCCGGTCCGTTCACTGACGTGGGATGGATGCCCAGGTGGCCATCCTCCCGACACTTTTGCCACTGGAGGATGCGTGATGATTCAGGCGCGATGGATGATATTGGCAATGCTGCCGTGGGCCGCGACGGCGCTGGCGGATGGCGCTCCCCCCGAGGGCCTCTGGCAGGGCGCGGGCCAGGGCGGACTCGTGGTGTCCTCCGGCAACACCTCGGCGACCTCGGCGAATGCCAAGATCGACCTGGCCCGGGTCGACGGTCCCTGGAAGAACACGCTGTTCGTCGGGGGCCTCTACGGGCGGACCAACGGCATCCAGAACGCGGACCGCCTCGAGGCGCGCTACCGCGTCGACCACAGCATCGACGACCGCCTGTTCTGGTTCGCCGGCATCGATGGCGTGCGCGACCTGTTCAGCGGCTTCGCATACCAGGCGACGGCGTCCGGCGGCATCGGCTACCGGTTCGTCGCCACCGACGCGACCAGCCTGTCCGGCACGCTCGGCGTCGGCTACCAGCGCCTGCAGCCCCAGCAGCTGGTCAAGGACGCGAGTGGCGCCGTCGTCGCTCGCATCAATGACCCGGCGTCAGGCTCGGCCGTCGCGACCGCGGGCCTCGAGTACGCGCATGCGTTGACGAAGTCGACCAAGGTCACCGACAAGTTCAACGTGACCTCGGGCTCCGAGGACACGGCTGTCGCCAACGACGTCGGGCTCGCGGTCAGCATGAGCAACCGTCTGGCGCTCAGCGTCGGCTTTGGCGTGCGCTACAACACCAAGCCCGCGGCCGGCGTGAAGAAGCTCGACCAGGTCACGACCATCAACGTCGTGTACAAGATCGGCTGAGGGCGGCGGCCTTCGGCGCGCGGGTCACTGCGCGCCGAAGACCTTCCGGATCAGGCTGCTGGCCTGGCCGAGCGGATCCTGCCGGATGGCCTTCTCCTCGTCCGCGATCACGCTGAACAGGCCATCGAGCGCCTTGCCCGTGACGTAGCCGTCCAGGTCCGCATCCTCGCCGCGCACGAGTCCGAGCTCGGCCGCCTTGCCCGCGTAGCGGTTGTAGACCGCCGCGAGCTTGAGGCGCTGGGTGGCCTTGGTGACGATCGGGCGGAACCGCTGGCGCAGCTCGTCGGCGGAGCTGCGCCGGAAATACGCCGTCGCCGCGTCGTCCCCGCCGCTGAGGATCCCCTTGGCGTCGGCGAGCGTCATGTTCTTCAACGCCTTCTTGAACGTGGGGCCCGCCTCGGCGACGGCCGCCTCGGCGGCGTGGTTCATCGACTCCTTCAGCTCGTCGGCCTGGGCGCCCATGCCGACGAAGCGCAGCGCCTGCGAGGCCTTGTCGAGCGCCGGCGGCAGCGGGATCTCGACCTTCGGGTTGCCGAGGAATCCGCCCGCGGTGCCGAGCTGGCCCACGGCGCGGTCGACGCCCTGCGACAGTGCGGCCTTGAGCCCGGTGCCGGCATCCTTGCTGGTAAGGTCGGCGAGGGACAGCGCCACCGAGGGGGTGGCCGCCAGCAGCGCCGCGACGATCGCGAACAGGCGGGACGGCAAGCCGGGCGTCGGGCGTCGGGGGCGCATGGGCAGCTCCAGGACTCGGGCGAGGGCCCCATTCCACCAGAAACCCCGGCGACCTGCCTGCCGTGCTGCGCTCCCCCTTGAATCCTGGCGGTCCGCCCCTACAGTGACGGCGCCTGCCGTCCATTGCGGGCGCCGAGTCCCGAGGACCACGACATGACGACTTCGACCCAGCGCGAGACCCATGGCTTCCAGGCCGAGGTCAAGCAGCTGCTCAGGCTGATGATCCATTCGCTGTACTCCAACCGCGAAATCTTCCTGCGCGAGCTGATCTCGAACGCCTCCGACGCCTGTGACAAGCTGCGCTTCCAGGCACTCGCCGAGCCGGCGCTGTACGAGGGCGCGTCCGAACTCGCGATCGACGTGGGCTTCGATGCCGCGGCCCGCACCCTCAGCATCGCCGACTCCGGCATCGGCATGACGCGCGCGGACGTCGTCGACCACCTCGGCACGATCGCCAAGTCCGGGACCGCGGAGTTCCTGTCGCACCTGTCCGGTGACCAGCAGAAGGACGCGCAGCTGATCGGCCAGTTCGGCGTCGGCTTCTATTCGGCGTTCATCGTCGCCGACCGGGTCGAGGTGTACAGTCGCCGAGCGGGGGTTCCTGCGGCCGACGGCGTACGCTGGGAATCCGACGGCTCCGGCGAATTCACCGTCGAGCCCGTGACGCTCGAACATCGTGGCACGCGCGTCGTGCTGCATCTGAAGGAAGATGCCGCCGAGTTCGCGGACCTCTGGCGACTGAAGAGCCTCGTCAAGCGCTACTCCGACCACATCGCGTTCCCGGTGCGCATGGCGAAGCCGGCCGGCGACGAGGCCAAGGACGCCGAACCCGGCACCGAAATCGTCAACAGCGCACAGGCCCTGTGGACGCGCGCGCGCGCCGAGATCAAGGACGAGGAATACACCGAATTCTACAAGCACATCGCCCACGACTTCACCGCGCCGCTGGCGTGGTCGCACAACCGGGTCGAGGGCAAGCGCGAATACACGACGCTGCTGTACGTGCCGGCGCGTGCGCCGTTCGACCTGTGGAGCCGGGATGCGGCGCGCGGCCTCAAGCTCTACGTCAAGCGGGTGTTCATCCTCGATGACGCGGACCAGTTCCTGCCGATGTACCTGCGCTTCGTGAAGGGTGTCGTCGACTCCGCCGACCTGTCGCTGAACGTGTCGCGTGAACTGCTCCAGCAGGATCCCGAGATCGAGGCGATGCGCGGTGGCATCACGCGCCGCGTGCTCGACATGCTGGCCAAGCTCGCCAAGGACGAGCCGGAGAAGTACGCGGCATTCTGGAAGGAGTTCGGCCAGGTCCTCAAGGAAGGCGTGGCCGAAGATCCGGCCAATCGCGAGCGCGTCGCGAAGCTGCTGCGCTTCGCGTCCACGGCATCGGAGCTCGAGGTCCAGAACCAGTCCTTCGAGGACTACGTCGGGCGCATGCAGGCCGGGCAGAAGCACATCTACTACGTGCTCGCGGAGACCTGGAACGCGGCCCGCCAGAGCCCGCACCTCGAGCGCCTGCGGCAGAAGAACGTCGAGGTGCTGCTGCTGCACGACCGCGTCGATGAATGGATGGTCTCCTACCTCGGCGAGGTCGAGGGCAAGAGCCTGCACGACGTCAGTCGCGGCGACCTCGACCTCGGTGACCTCGTGCCGGCCGCCGAGCGGGAGGCCGAGGAGAAGGGCAACGAGGCCGCGCTCGCGCTCTGCGGCCGGTTGCGCGAGGCGCTGTCCGGGCGGGTGGAGGCGGTGCGCGCGACGCAGCGCCTCGCCGAGTCCCCGGCTTGCCTCGTTCGTGGCGAGGGTGAATACGGCGCGCAGATGCGCAAGCTCCTCGAGGCGACCGGCCAGTCGCTGCCGGCGTCGCGCCCGACGCTCGAGATCAATCCGGCGCATCCCCTGGTCGTGCGGCTCGAGGCCGTCGCCGACGGCGAGGCGTTCAATGACCTCGCCGGGCTGCTGGTCGACGAGGCGACGCTGGCCGAGGGTGGGCAGCTGGCCGAGCCGGCCGAGTTCGTGCGGCGGCTGAACCGGCTGCTGCTCGCGGGATTGCCGTCCGCGTCATAATGGCGCGATGCGCCGACTCCCGGCGCCGTGGAGGACCTGGAATGCGACGCATCGCTTCGATCCTGACCGGGACGGTGTTGGTGGGGCTGGCCGCGACCGCGAGCGCCGGCAGCGCGCCTGCGCCTGCGCCTGCCGCCGTGCCCGCCGCTGCGGCGACGCCCGCGCCGGTCGTCATCCCGTCCGTCGAGGGCCTTTCCATCACCGAATTGCGCCCGGGCACGCCCGAGGGCGTGCCGGTCGCCGCGGGCGATACCGTCCGCGTGCACTACACTGGCTGGCTCTACGACCCCGCGGCGAAGGACGGCAAGGGTCGCAAGTTCGACAGTTCCTACGATGCGCACCAGCCGTTCCTGTTCCGTCTTGGCCAGGGCCTGGTGATCCGCGGCTGGGATCTCGGCGTCGAGGGCATGCGCCCTGGCAGCCAGCGCCGCCTCGTGATCGCGCCGCAGCTCGGGTACGGCGCGCGCGGTGCCGGAGGCGTGATTCCGCCAAACGCGACCCTGGTGTTCGACGTCGAGCTGATCGACTTCCGGCCCGCGGGCGGCTGACGGTCGCGCCCATGTCGACGCCGGTGTTTCGCCCGCCGACGCCGGAGCCCGTCACGATCGAGGGGCCGGTCGGTCCCCTCGAGGTGCTGGTCGAGGTGCCCGACGGGTTCGATGGTCGCGCGATCGGGATCGTCTGCCACCCGCACCCGCTGTTCGGCGGCACGATGCGCAACAAGGTCGTGCACATGACCGCCCGCGCACTCCAGGAGGGCGGGCTTGCGACGCTGCGCTTCAACTTCCGGGGCGTGGGTGCGAGCGCCGGCACCTTCGACGACGGTCGGGGCGAGACTGACGATGCGCTCGCGGTCTGTGACTACGCGCGCGGCCGCTGGCCAGGCGCCCAGCTGACGCTGGCGGGCTTCTCGTTCGGCTCGTTCGTCGCGTTCAAGGTTGCGAGCCTGAGGCCGGTCGTGCGGCTCTACACGATCGCACCGCCCGTACGTCGCTTCGATTTCGACCGGCATCCGATCCCCGCCGTGCCCTGGACCGTGATCCAGGGTGATCAGGATGAGCTCGTCGAACACGATGCGGTGGTCGCGTGGGCGCATGCCGCACGCCCGGCGCCGACGCTCGTGACGATCCCGGGCGCCGAGCACTTCTTCCACGGACGCCTCGGTGAGCTGATGGCGGCGGTCCGCTCCGGCCTCGTCGATCGCTGATCGCGCGACGTGCAAAAACAGCTTTTCCAGGCCGGGAAATGAAAAAGCCGGGGCAGGGCCCCGGCTCTTAGACTGCCCGATCGCGTGAGGGCGACCGGTCAGCAATCGCTCAGTTGACGAAAGCCTTGAGCGACTTCAGGGCGACCGCGCGCACCTTCTTCGAGGCGGGCTTCGCCTTGAAGGTCATCTTCTCACCCGTGAACGGGTTGACGCCTTCGCGCGCCTTGGTGGCGGGCTTCTTCACGACCTTGAGCTTCAGCAGGCCCGGGAGGGTGAAGAGACCCGAGCCGCGCAGGCTCTTCTTGATGATGCCGTTCAGCGACTCGAAGACCGCTCCGACCTGCTTCTTCGACAGCTCCGTGTCCTTCGCGATCTGCGCGAGAATTTCGGACTTGGTCGGGGCCGCGTTCTTTTTCGCCATTGTGTTCTCCTGTGAGTTTCCGTTCTGGGCCGTTGTTTTTTCGTAGATTCTTCGCTTCAGTGCGATGCCTTGATCGGTACCGAACCGACGTCGGTGTCGCCGGAAGCCGAGAAAATCAGCCTGAAAACACTGCCACATCAATCAACCGGGCGCGACAATAACACACCGTTCACGCGATTCCACTACGTTTTACGATGTTTTCGTTCTACTAGGATCGAATTAAGTGCCCGGCGAGTTCCGCGGGGATCTCGGCGGGTGCGCGGATCCGTACGGTCTTCTCGCGGCCGCTCGCGCCACGCACGAGTTCGGTACGCGACGGCGCGACGCCGAAGCGGCCCGCGATGAAGCGCAGCAGGTGCGCATTCGCCGCGCCATCGACCGGCGGCGCGGTGATGCGCACGCGCAGGCGCGCGGCTTCGGGCAGGATCTCGTCGCGCGAGGCGCGGGGCTGGACGCGCAGCGTGATGAGCAGATCAGCGCCGTCCCAGCGGTACCAGAGGCTCATCCCAGAAGCTGGTAGAGCAGCGGCAGGATGCGCCCGAGCAGGATCATCTGCGCGAGGCGCAACAGCAGGATCGCCACGAACGGCGACAGGTCGAGGCCCCCGATCAGCGGCAGGGTGCGGCGCAGCGGGCGCAGGATCGGTGTCGTCAGGTCGCCGAGCAGCCGCGCCCCGGCGTTGTAGCCGCCCTGGTCCAGCCAACTGAGCAGCGCATAGACGAAGATCGCCCCGAGGTAGATCCACAGCGTCGTGTCGGCTAGGTCGACCACGGCGTCGACCATGAACAGGCCCGGCGTCGTGAACTGCCCCTGCAGGACGTTGTGGCACGCCAGCTTGATCAGCTCGGCGACGAGCGTCGCGACTGCGGACGCCGTGTCCAGGCGGCCGATCGGCGGCAGCAGGCGCCGCAGCGGCACGACCACCGGACTCGTCAGCCTCAGGATCGCCTGCGCGAGCGGATTGCGGAAGTCCGTGCGGATGAACTGCATCAGCAGTCGCAGCAGGAACGTCCCGACGGCCAGCGCCAGGATCGTGTCGAGGATGTAGTCGATCTCGCGCATGACAGGCCCCGGGTCCTAGGGATCGCGACCGAATTCCGCCGCGAGTTCGCGGGAACGCGACGCGGCGGCGGCGACCGCGCGGCCGACGATACCACGCAGGTCCGCGGCTTCGAATACCGCGAGCGCCGCCGCCGTCGTGCCGCCCTTCGAGGTCACCTGGGCGCGCAACGTCGCCGGATCGTCGTGCCCCTGGCGCGCGAGCGCCGCGGCACCGGCCGCCGTGTCGATCGCGAGACGGCGCGCGACCTCCGGCGCCAGGCCCTCGGCGATGCCGGCCGATTCGAGCAGCTCGATCAGCAGGAAGAAGTAGGCAGGTCCGCTGCCCGAGACCGAGGTCACCGCGTCGATGTCCGCCTCGGCCGGAACCCACGCAGCGCTGCCCACCGCCTCGATCAGCCGCCCGGCGAGCGCGCGCGACTCCTCAGGCACGCTCGGGTCGGCGTAGAGCCCGCTCGCGCCAGCACCGATCAGCGCAGGCCGGTTCGGCATCGCGCGGACGACCTCGGCCGTGCCGCCAAGCCAGCGCGCGATGTTCGCGGCGCGGATGCCCGCGGCGATCGAGATCACCAGCGGGTGGACCGTCGCCGCGACCGGCGCGAGCGCGCTCACCACGGCGGCGAGCT
This sequence comes from uncultured Pseudomonadota bacterium, assembly GCA_903884235.1. Taxonomy (GTDB): domain Bacteria; phylum Pseudomonadota; class Gammaproteobacteria; order Steroidobacterales; family Steroidobacteraceae; genus CAIKZZ01. Next base: position 47,344 of record CAISEB010000012.1, on the reverse strand, counting down.
GCTGCGGCTTCACCGCCAGCAGCCAGACCGTGGCACCGGCGGCGGCGCCGGCATTGTCCGTGTGCACGCCGAGACCCGGAAACTGCGCAGTGAGCCACGCGAGCTGCCTCGGATCCGGATCCGCGACCGCGATGCGGCTCGGGTCCGCGCCGCGGGCAACCCAGCCGCCGACGAGGGCGCGGGCCATCTGCCCGCCGCCGATGACCGCGATGCGGGGCCAGGATTCAGGTTGGCTTGTCATGGTTGATCCGGGGTCCGAACAGGGCGGTGCCGACGCGGACGTGCGTCGCGCCTTCGAGAATCGCGATTTCGAGATCGGCGCTCATGCCCATCGACAGCGTGTCGAGCGGGAGGCCCTCGGCCACCAGCGCCTCCGACAGCGTGCGCAGGCGGGCGAAGTAGCTACGCTGCACTGCAGCGTCGACGCTTTCCGGCGGGATGCACATGAGCCCGCGCAGCGTGAGCCGGGGAAGCCCGGCGACCGCACGAGCCAGCGCCGGCAGGTCGGTGGGTGCGACGCCGCCCTTGGCGTCCTCGTCCGCCAGCTTGACCTGCAGGCAGACGTTGAGGGCCGGCCCGTGGAAGGGTCGCTGGGCCGACAGGCGCTCGGCGACCTTGAGCCGGTCGACCGTGTGGACCCAGTCGAACTGTTCCGCCACCGGCCGGGTCTTGTTCGACTGCAGCTGGCCGATGTAGTGCCAGCGGATGCCCTCTCGCGGCACCGCGGCAATCTTCTGCAGGGCTTCCTGCAGGTAGTTCTCGCCGAAATCGGTGACGCCGACCGCGCGTGCCGCCGAGACCGCTGCGGCGGGCTGGGTCTTGCTGACCCCGACCAGGGTGACGCTGCCGGGCGGGCGACCTGCGGACAGGGTCGCGGCTTCGATGCGCCGCATCAGGTCGGCTAGGTTGCCGGCCAAAAACTGCGGACCGGTTAACATATTAGAGTCGCGTACCCATGGCTATACTGCCCACGTCCCCCCGCATGGACCGGAGGTGACGTTTTCTGGAGTTCCCAATGGCCGTCGACATCGCCCAGCTGCTCGCATTCGCGGTCAAGAACAACGCGTCGGACCTTCACCTGTCCGCCGGCATGCCGCCACTCATACGCGTCGACGGCGACGTGAAGCGGATCAACATGCCAGCGCTGTCGCACAAGGAAGTGCACAGCATGGTGTACGACATCATGAATGACAAGCAGCGCAAGGCCTACGAGGAGTTCTTCGAGACGGACTTTTCGTTCGAGATTCCCAAGCTTGCGCGCTTCCGCGTCAATGCCTTCAACCAGAATCGCGGCGCCGGCGCCGTGTTCCGCAACATCCCCTCCGTCGTCATGTCGCTCGAGGACCTCAGCGCGCCGAAGGTCTTCAAGGACCTGTGCCTGCTGCCGCGAGGTCTCGTGCTGGTCACCGGGCCGACGGGCTCCGGCAAGTCCACCACGCTCGCGGCAATGATCAACCATTGCAACGACCATCGGCCCGATCACATCCTGACGATCGAGGACCCGATCGAATTCGTGCACGAATCGCGCCGCTCGCTGATCAACCAGCGCGAGGTTCACCGCGACACGCTCGGCTTCTCGGAGGCGCTGCGCTCGGCGTTGCGCGAGGATCCCGACATCATCCTGGTCGGCGAAATGCGCGACCTCGAGACGATCCGGCTGGCGCTGACGGCGGCCGAGACCGGCCATCTCGTGTTCGGCACGCTGCACACGAGCTCCGCCGCCAAGACCATCGACCGCGTCGTCGACGTATTCCCCGCAGCCGAGAAGGAGATGGTCCGCTCGATGCTGTCCGAGAGCCTGCGCGCCGTGATCTCCCAGTCGCTGCTGAAGCGCGTGGGCGGTGGGCGGATCGCGGCGCACGAGATCATGATCGGCACGCCGGCGATCCGGAACCTGATCCGCGAGGGAAAGATCGCGCAGATGTACTCGGCGATCCAGACCGGCCAGAACTCCGGCATGCAGACGCTCGACCAGTGCCTGCAGGAGCTGGTTGCCAAGGGCATCGTCACGAAGGAAGAGGCCCGCTACAAGGCTCAGAACAAGGACGCCATCTGAGGTCGCGCTGACGCGGCCCGGGACGGGACAAAATGGATCGCGATACCGGAATAAAGCTGATGCAGGACCTCCTGCGCCGCATGGTCGAGCGCAAGGGCTCGGACCTGTTCATCACCGCCGGCTTCCCGCCGGCGATCAAGATCGATGGCGACATTCGCCCGCAGACGAACCAGCCGCTGACACCGGAGCAGAGCTCCACGCTCACCCGCGCGATCATGAACGACAAGCAGTCGCGCGACTTCGATGCGACCAAGGAATGCCAGTTCGCGATCGCCCCGCAGGGCATCGGCCGGTTCCGCGCGAGCGCGTTCATCCAGCAGGGGCACACCGGCTGCGTGATTCGCACGATCAACGCGAAGATCCCGACGCTGACCGACCTGGACCTGCCGGTGATCCTCAAGGATGTCTCGCTGTCCAAGCGCGGGCTCGCGATCATCGTCGGCGGCACCGGCTCCGGCAAGTCGACGACGCTCGCCGCGATGCTCGATTTCCGCAACGAGAATACGCACGGCCACATCGTCACGATCGAGGATCCGGTCGAATACGTCCATGCCCACAAGGGCTGCGTCGTGACGCACCGCGAAGTCGGGGTGGACACCGATTCGTGGCAAGCCGCCCTCAAGAACACGCTGCGCCAGGCGCCCGACGTGATCCTGATCGGTGAGATCCGCGACCGCGAGACCATGGAATACGGCATCCAGTTCGCCGAGACCGGCCACCTCGTGCTCGCCACGCTGCACGCGAACAACGCCAACCAGGCACTCGACCGGGTCGTGAACTTCTTTCCCGAGGAGAAGCGCGAGCAGCTGCTCATGGACCTGTCCCTGAACATCCGCGCGCTGATCTCGCAGCGGCTGATCCCGCGCGAGGGAACCGGCGGCGGGCGCATCGCGGCGATGGAGATCATGCTGCACTCGCCGCTCATCGCGGACCTGATCTTCAAGGGCGACGTCACCGCCATCAAGGACGTCATGGCACGCTCGACCCGAATCGGCATGAAGACCTTCGACCAGTCGCTGTATGATCTGTACGAGGCGCAGCAGATCTCCTACGAGGACGCGTTGCGCAATGCCGACTCGAAGAATGAGCTGCGGCTCCGAATCAAGCTCGAAAGCAAGCGCGAGGACAAGCTCGGCCACGAACAGGCGAGCAGCCTGAGGATCGTCGATGAATCTGAAGGCAAAGCCTACTGAACCCGGCGAGCTCGCCGCGGGGGAACTCGCGATCGAGACTGGATCGCCGCGGCTGAACACCAAGCCGCTGTTCAAGCTCATGGTGGAGAAGAAGGCCTCGGACCTCTTCTTCACCTCCTATGCTCCCGTGAAGATCAAGATCGAGGGGCAGATCCACCCGGTCAACAAGCAGATCCTGTCCCCGGACATGGTCAAGCAGGCGGCATACGGCCTGATGAACGCGGAGCAGATCGAGTACTTCGAGGAGGAGCTCGAGATCGACTTCGCGATCTCGGAACCCGGTCTCGGACGCTTCCGCGTCAACGTCTTCCACCAGCGCGGCTACCCGGCGATCGTGCTTCGCTACATCACCGCGGACATGCCGCGCCTTGAACAGCTCGGCATGCCGGAGATCCTCAAGGACCTGACCATGCTCAAGCGTGGCCTGATCCTGATGGTCGGCGCCGCCGGTGCCGGCAAGTCGACGACGCTCGCGGCGATGATCAACTTCCGCAACGAGAATTCGTCGGACCACGTGCTCACGATCGAGGATCCGATCGAGTTTCTGCATGCGAACAAGAAATCGATCATCAACCAGCGCGAGGTCGGTCTCGACACGAAGTCGTTCCATCGTGCGTTGAGGAGCGCGATGCGCGCGGCGCCGGACGTGATCCTGATCGGCGAGATCCGCGACCGCGAGACGATGGAAGCGGCGATCGCACTGGCCGGCACCGGCCACCTCTGCATCGCAACGCTGCATGCGAACAATTCCGCCGAGACGCTCGATCGCGTCATCAACATGTTCCCGCGCGACCACCACGCGCAGATCTTCCTGGACCTGTCGCAGTACCTGAGGGCGATCATGTCGCAGCGCCTCGTGCGCTCCAAGGACAACCGGCGGGTGGCGGCGGTCGAGATCCTCCTCAACACGCCGCACATCCAGGAACTGGTCAAGAAGGGCGACGTCATCGGCGTCAAGGAAGCGCTCAAGAACACGACCGAGCGCGGCATGCAGAACTTCGACGCGGCGCTCTACGCGCTGGTGAAGGATGGCCGCATTACGCTGGACGAGGCGCTCGCCAACGCCGATTCGCGCACCAACCTCGAGGCGCGCATCAACTTCAGCTGACGCCGGCGGGGTTCAGCCCGTCGGCGCGGTCCGCAGCGCCGCGAGCTCGGCCTGCAGCGCAGCCACCGCGGCTTCCAGCGCCTCGACGCGTGCGTGCAGCGCCGGGTCGGCGTGCTGTTCGGCCGCCGTTGCGGCAACGGGCGCATGCGCCGCGAGGGCCTCGAGGTCCGGCTCGCCGGTCAGCAGCTGGCAGTAGCGCGACTCGCGGGCTCCCGGCTGGCGCGGCAGCTTCACGACGAACGGACCGTCTGGCCGCGTCGCCAGCATTTCGATCGTGGTCTCGATGTCCCCGAGATCCGTGAACGTCGCCAGTCGCTGCGCCCGGCTGCGCAGCTCGCCCGGGGTCTGCGGCCCGCGCAGCATCAGCTCGCACAGCACCGCGACTTCCTGGGGTGTGAGCTGCAGGGGATTGTGCTCGCCGTTGCACAGGCGATGACGGTACTTCACGACCCGGCTGCCGAAGCCACTCCGCTCCATGACGAGATGGCGCTTGGAAAGGCCGTCGATCGTTTCCTGGACCGCGCGCTCCTCGAGGGCCAGCACGGGGTCGCGGTTGGTCTTCTGGTTGCAGCCGTTGGTCAGCGCATTCAGCGACAGGGGGTACTGGTCGGGGGTGGTGATCTCTTTCTCGATCAGCACCCCGAGCACGCGTGCCTCGAGGGGACTCAACCGGATGTGCATTGGGGGCTCCGCCGTCTAGGGGGTCGCGGCGGGGAATACCGCACGTGAGTCGAACACAGGGCCATCGACGCAGACGCGCTTCATCGCCGGGCCCGCCGTCGTCTCGACCTGGACCGCGCAGCCGGCGCAGCCGCCGACCGCGCAGGCCATGAATTCCTCCAGGGACACCTGGCACGGCACATCGAAGCGAAGCGCCACGCGCGCGGTTGCCGCCAGCATGGGCGTGGGGCCGCAGGCGTATATCGACACGCGCGCGCGCGCCGGGCCATCGAGGCTGCCGAGCCACTCCGCGGCGAGGTCCGTCACGTAGCCGGCATGGCAGCCGGCGAAGCCGGCAAGCGTCGCGAGCCGGCTTGCCACGCCCCAGCTCTCGAGCAGCGGGTGCGCCGCGATCGCGACGCCGGGAATGCCGGGGACGACGATCGTCGACGGGCGTGGCTGGAACGGGAACGGGATTTCCGAGCCGAGCAGCACGAGCGGGCGGAACCCCTCGGCGGCGCGCGCGAGCATCGTCTCGGCGAGGAACACCATCGGTGGCATGCCGACGCCGCCGCCGATCAGCAGCGCGAGCGGCCGGCCCGGATCGGGCACGAAGCCCTGGCCGATCGGGCCCATGCACGACAGCCGGTCGCCCGGCACGGCGTGCGCGAGGCGCGCGAGGCCCTCGCCGACGATCTTGTAGAGGATCTCGATCGTGCCGGCCTGCGGGTCGGCGCGCTGCACCGACAGCGGCCGGCGCATCGGCAGGTGCTCGTCGCAGGTCAGGTGCACGAAGCATCCGGCGGTCGCGCGCGCCGCGATGCGCGGCGCGTGCAGCGTCAGCACGTGCTGCCGGCCCGGCCACGGCACGTGCGCGACGACCTCCGCGTCTTCCAGCAGGATCGACCCGCGATGCCCGGGATGCGTGACGCTCATCAAGCATCCTGCCGGCGGCGGCGGTTGCTGATCACCGTCTCGAGCACGGCCATGCGGACGGCGACGCCGTTCGTCACTTGCTGGCGGATCACCGAGTGCGGGCCGTCGGCGACGTCCGAGGCGATTTCGATCTCGCGGTTCATCGGGCCCGGATGCATGACGATGGCTTCCGGCCGGGCGAGCTTGAGGCGTGCCTTGGTGAGGCCCCAGCGCGCATGGTAGTCATGCGGATCCGGGATCGCGGCGTCGGCCATGCGCTCCTTCTGGATGCGCAGCATCATCACGACGTCGGCGTGGGCGATGCCCGCCTCGATCGAGTCGAAGCGCTTCGTGCCCGGCATCTCCCCGGCATCCGGCATCAGCGCATCCGGCGCCACAAGCCTGAGCTCGCCGACCTCGAGCGCGCTGAACACCTGGTAGGCCGAGCGCGCGACGCGCGAGTGCCTCACGTCGCCGACCACGGCGACGACGAGGTCGCGGAATCCGCCCTTGTACTGCAGGATCGTCAGCGCATCGAGCAGTCCCTGCGTCGGGTGCGACAGGTGCGCCTCGCCCGCGGACAGCACGCTGACGTGATCGTGGACGTGTTCGGCCACGAACTGGCCGACGCCGGGCTCCGCGTCGCGCACGATGAACACGTCCACCGCCATCGACTGCAGCGTGTAGATCGTATCCAGCACCGTCTCGCCCTTGACCCGCGACGAGAGCTGGATCTCGAGGTTGAGCACGTCGGCGCCGAGGCGGCGTGCTGCAAGCTCGAACGAGGAGCGCGTGCGCGTGCTCGGCTCCGTGAAGATGTTGGCGACGGTGACGCCGTCGAGCGCCCGGCTGCGGGCCGGCGTCTCGCCGGTCGGTCGCAGGAACGCCTGGGCCCGGTCGAGCAGTTCCCGGACCTGGTCGCTGGTGAGGCCGTCGAGCGTGATCAGGTGGCGGAGGCGACCGTCGCGGTCGAATTGGCTGAATGGCAGCATGGGGGTCACTCGTTCCGCGGTTCGATGCCGCGCTCGTCGCGCAGCCACTGTTCCAAGAGCACGCAGGCCGCCGCCGCGTCCACGTCGCCGTGCCGCACCCGGCGGGTGCGCTCGCCGCTCGCCCGTTGCCGGCGCAGCTGGTCCTCGGCCTCGCGGGACGAGAGTCGCTCGTCGACCCCGATCGCGGGGCGCCGGAAACGGCGTTCGAGTTCGGCGGCGAAGCCGAGCGCGGCCGGGGTCATGGGGCCCGGCGTGCCGTCCATATTATAGGGGACGCCGACCACAAGGACCGCCGGATCCCACTCGCCGATGAGGCGCGTCAGCGCCGCCCAGTCGGGCTCGCCACCCCGCGCCGGCACGAACCCCACCGGCCGGGCGCCCCGGGTCAGCGTGTCGCCGGCGGCGACCCCGATCCGGCGCACGCCATAGTCGAACCCCATCGCGACGACGGGGCCCTGATCGCCTCGGGCGGGGGGTGCGCCTCCTGGCGCCTCAGGCATGTCCGGCCTGGCTCGACAGGCGGTCGAAGTCGATTCCCAGCAGCCGCACGGCGGCATGCCAGCGCTGCTCGAATGGCGTCGTATAGAGGATCGCCTCGTCGACCGGGACGTTGAGCCAGACGTTGGAGCGGATCTCGTCCTCGAGCTGGCCGGCTTCCCAGCCGGCGTAGCCGAGCGCCACCATCGCCGGACGCGGACCCGTGCCGCGGGCCATCGAGCCCAGGATGTCGCGCGAGGTCGTCACGTGCAGGGTCGGGGACACGCGCAGCGTGGCGTCCCAGCCGGCGGTGCCCTCGGGGGCGGGGGCGTGCAGTACGAAGCCCCGGTCCTGGTGCACGGGACCGCCGCGCAGCACCGGCTGGTCGCGCAGCGAGGCATCGTCGCTGTGCAGGTCGAGCTGCTGGAAGACCTCACCGAGACCCATCGCGAGCGGTCGGTTGACGACGATCCCGAGCGCGCCCTTGTCGGTGTGCTCGCAGATCAGGGTGACCGTCTGGGCGAAGTTCGGGTCCTCGAGCGAGGGCATTGCGACCAGGAGCTGGTTGGTCAGGTAGGCGCCGCGCATGTCGCTAGTATCGGTCGCGCTGCGCCGGCCCTGCAAGACGTCTCGTCACTGGGTGTCGGCCGGCATCCGCACGGTGGACTCGGTGGCATCGCCACCGAGGAACTGCCACTCGTAGCTGATCCGCAGCGCGTCGTGCTTGGCGGCCAGCTGGCGCGGGAACGGCTCGAACGGGGCGGACAGGCGCAGGATGTTGAGTGCGGCCTGGTCGAGCGTGAGGTAGCCGCTCGAGCGCTTGATCGTGACGTCCGCCAGCTGGCCGGTGGCGAGCAGCCGCACCTCGAGCACCGGGCTCCCGGTGTAGCCCGCCCGGCGGACCGCGTCGAGCGGGTAGTTGGCGGCGCCGATGCGCTCGATGCGGTGGCGCCAGCGGTCGAGGTAGACCGCGACGCTGGATTCGCGGGTGTTCGCGGTGACCATCAGCTCGTGTTGCGGTGCGCCGCGCAGCGCGAGTGCCGTGCCGTTGTCGGTCCCGTCGGCCTCGCCGGTGAGCGGCTCCAGCACCAAGGGCGAGATCGGCGCGCCGGCTGCCGCCATCGTGGCGAAGTGGCGCCGGTCGTGCGAGGCGGCGCGCGAGGCGACGACGTCGGCGTCGCCCCGGCCACGGTCCGGTCGCGCGCGCCGACCTGATTCGGAGCTGCCGTCCGCGCCGGTGTCAGCCGAGGCCGAACGGGGCGATTCCGCGCCGCGCACGTCGCGACCCGTGCCCGACCCACGCTGGTTCACCTGCGCGAGGTAGTCGGCATTCTTGTTCAGCTCGGCCTCCGCCACGGGATCGTGGACGACCAGGACCTCGAGCGAGGGCGGCTCGCCGCTGCCGCCGCGGGGCGGCGCGAAGGTGACGCCAAGGATCACCAGTGCGTGCAGCGAGGCGACGAGGAAGGTCGTCGTCAGCAGCCGGTCCCGCGTCGGCGGCAGTGCCTGCCGGCCGCCGGCCAGGGCGAAGGGGTCGGGCGGGATCGTGGCGGACACGCGCGGGTTCCGGGCCGCGCTCAGCGCGCCCGCGAGGCCAGGCGGCGTGCGATCGCATCCATCAGCAGCCCGGCGATGTCGGTGCCGAACTGCTTGTCGAGCTCGCGGATGCCGGTCGGGCTGGTGACGTTGATCTCGGTGACGAAGCCACCGATGACGTCGAGGCCGACGAAGATCATGCCCCGTTCGCGCAGCGACGGACCGATCCGCCCCGCGAGCCAGCGGTCGCGGTCGTTCAGCGGCCGGCCCACGCCCTTGGCGCCGGCGGCGAGGTTGCCGCGGTTGTCGGTCGCGTCCGGGATGCGGGCGAGCGCGTAGGGGACGGGCTCGCCGTCGACGAGAATCACGCGTGAATCGCCGGTTTCCACGATCTCCGGCAGGTAGCGCTGGACGATCGCGTAGCGTTGGCCGTATTCGGTCAGCGTCTCGAATACGACGCTGGCGTTCTTGTCGGCCCCGTCGATGACGAAGATGGACCGTCCACCCATCCCGTACAGGGGCTTGCAGACGATCTTGCCGTGTTCGCGCAGGAACGCCTGCATGTCGGCCATGTCGCGCGTGATCAGCGTCGGGGCGCAGCACTCGGGGAACCAGGCCGTGTAGACCTTCTCGTTCATGTCCCTGAGGCCCTGCGGGCGGTTGACGACCAGCACGCCCTCGGCTTCCGCGCGATCGAGGATGTAGGTGGAGTAGATGTACTCCATGTCGAACGGCGGATCCTTGCGCATCAGGATCACGTCGAGGTCGCCGAGCGGGCGGGTCGCGGCGTCGCCGCGGCTGAACCAGTCGGCCGGGTCGGCACGGACCGTGAGCGGCGCCAGCCGGCCCATCGCCTTGCCGTCGCGCAGCCACAGGTCGGACAGCTCGGCGTAGTGCAGCTCCCAGCCGCGCGCCTGGGCGGCTTGGAGCATCGCCAGGGTCGAGTCCTTGGCCGGCTTGATGTGCTCGATCGGGTCCATGACGACGCCGACGCGGATCGGGGCGGGCATGCTGCGGGGTCTCCAGGGGCGCCACCGGCATCCGGCACGACCATCGGCCGGAGTTGTGACGCGGGTCACCCACCAGAGGGTGCCCCGCCATAGTACACCGGCGGATGATCGGAACCGCCTGCCGGTGCCGAGCCTGGATGGACGGCGAGTGGCGAACTGTGAACTGTGTCGGAGCGCCGACATGGCCGGATCAAGCTTGATATGTTAAAACCGCTGGGTTCTTCGGGCCCGGCAGCATGACGTCGGTTGCGCACCGTCTCGGTGCCCGTCCGGCAAGGTCCGATCTCAGGTGCAAGCGATGGAAAACGCAGCGCAGGCAGGTTCCAAATCCCGTCTCTCCGGCCTGAAGGTGCTGGTGATCGACGACAGCAAGACCATCCGGCGCACGGCCGAGACGCTGCTGTCGAAGGAGGGCTGCGAGGTCTTCACGGCGGTCGACGGCTTCGACGCGCTGTCCAAGATCGCGGACCACCAGCCGGACATCGTGTTCGTCGACATCATGATGCCGCGACTCGATGGCTACCAGACATGCTCCCTGATCAAGCACAACAAGGTGTTCCGGGGCATCCCGGTCATCATGCTGTCGTCCAAGGACGGGCTGTTCGACCGCGCCCGCGGCCGGATCGTCGGTTCGGAGCACTACCTGACGAAGCCTTTCACGCGTGACGAACTGCTGACGGCGATTGAGCAGCACGTCGGCGCCACTGGCGCCGCGGTCTCCTGATCCCCGAGGGCGACGACATGGCACTCATACTCATCGTCGACGATTCACCGACCGAGGTGCACGTGATCCGCAAGGCCCTCGAGCGGCACGGCTTCTCGACCGCGTCGGCGGGCGACGGCGCCGAGGGCGTCCGGATGGCGAAGGAAATGAAGCCGGACCTGATCTTCATGGACATCGTGATGCCGGGCGTGAACGGCTACCAGGCCACGCGCACGCTGGCCAACGACCCCGAGACCCGCCTCATCCCCGTGATCATGGTGACCAGCAAGTCGCAGGAATCGGATCGCGTCTGGGGCATGCGCCAGGGTGCGGTCGACTATCTCGTCAAACCCGTCTCGACGGCGCAGCTGGTCGAGAAGGCGCAGCTGGCGCTCGCCGGGTGAGTACGGCGATGGGCTCGGAACCGAGCTTGCGCGAGCTGCGTGACCGGCCGTTCGAACTGCTGCGCGAGCTGGAGCGGCGCGGCCGCGCCGTGGCCGGCGGACGCGACTCGGCCGAGGGCCGCGAATGGGTGGGCGTCGCCTTCCGTCTCGGCGCCGAGAGCTTCCTGGTCGCCCGCGAGGAAACCCGCGAGGTGATGGCCCTGCCGTCGATGCTGACCCGGGTCCCGGGCGCCCGGAGCTGGATCCGGGGCCTGGCGAACGTCCGCGGCCAACTGCTGCCGGTGATCGACCTGCGCCAGTACCTCGGCAGCGGCGCGACCCCGGCCACGCGCAACGTCCGCGTGCTGATCGTCAACCACCGCGACATCCCGGCGGGCCTGATGGTCGACGAGGTGCAGGGATTCCGCCGCTTCGCCGAGACCGAATTCGTGCCGACGCCGCCGCCGACGCTGGTGCGCTGCGAGCGATACCTGGCCGGGGCGTTCAGGCGCGGCGGCGAGGGTTGGCCGGTGCTCAGCCTCAAGCTGCTGGTCGAGAGCCCGAGTTTCATGCAGGCCGCCTCGTGAGGCCTCTGGTCGTCCACGGCGCCGACGAGCGCCGGAGAAAGAATCGATGAACGCGACGGTCGTGAACGACAAAGCGATGGCCCTGACGCCCAAGCTGCTGGTCGCGGCGCTCGCCGCACTGGCGCTGGCCGCGCTGACGATCCTGCTCGGTGCCGAAGGCGTCGGCGGTCCGCTCGGCAGTCCCTGGCTCGGCCTGCTGCTGCTGCTCGTCGCGATCGCCGCCACCGCGTTCGCGCTGATCGGCCAGGCGCGGGCAGCGTCGCTGCGCCAGGTCGCGGCCCGCCAGACTCTGCAGAACGAACGCAACCAGGAGGCGATCCTGCGCCTGCTGGACGAGCTGTCGAGCCTCGCCGACGGCGACCTGACGGTGCAGGCGACCGTCACCGAGGAGATCACCGGCGCGATCGCCGACTCGATCAACTACGCCATCGAGGCGCTGCGCGAGCTGGTCACGACGATCAATGCATCGGCGATCTCGCTGGATGCCGCGGCGAAATCCACACAGGCGGCCGCGGCGCACCTCGCCAAGGCGAGCGCCGGACAGTCCAAGCAGGTCTCCGCATCCACCGAGTCGGTCGCGGAGATGGCGGCCTCGATCGAGGAGGTGTCCGGCAACGCCGAGCGCTGCGCGGACGTCGCCCGCCATTCCGTCGACGTGGCGCACAAGGGTGGCGATGCCGTGCGCCGCACGATCGACGGCATGAACGCCATCCGCGAGACGATCCAGGAGACCTCCAAGCGCATCAAGCGCCTCGGCGAGAGCTCGCAGGAAATCGGCAACATCGTCGAGCTGATCAATGACATCGCCGAGCAGACCAACATCCTCGCGCTGAATGCCTCGATCCAGGCCTCGATGGCCGGCGAGGCGGGCCGCGGCTTCGCCGTGGTCGCGGACGAGGTGCAGCGGCTCGCGGAACGTGCCGCGAACGCCACCAAGCAGATCGAAGTGCTGGTCCGCACGATCCAGGCCGACACCAACGAGGCCGTCGTGTCGATGGAGCGCAGCACCACGGACGTGGTCGGCGGCGCGCTGCTGGCGGAGAACGCCGGTGCGGCACTCGAGGAGATCGAACAGGTGTCGCACCAGATCGCGAGCCTGATGCAGAACATCTCCGCGAGCGCGCGGCAGCAGGTGGCCGTGTCCGCGACGATCTCCAGCAGCATGCAGGTGCTGCGCGAGATCAGCACCCAGACCGCCGAGGGCACGACCGGCATGTCGCAGTCGGTGGGCAAGCTGGCCGACCTGTCGGCGCAGCTGCGCAAGTCGGTCGCCGGCTTTCGGCTGCCGGAGCGCGTCGTCCACGAACAGCTGACGACCAAGGCGATGCGCGCGCGTGCCGCGCAGGCGCAGGCGGGCGATCCGCCGCAGGATCCCGCTGCCGCGGAGGCCCGCAAGGCGGGCCCGGGCAAGGCCTGATCGATGAGCGAGGTCGCTGAACACACCCTGCACGTCGTCGCCACGGAGCTTGGCGTCACGCTCGGCGAGGCTCGTGCGGCGCTCGAGGCCTTCGCGGAACGTCCCGACGAACGCGCTCCGCTCGAGATCTGCTCGGCCCGCCTGCACGAAGTGCACGGCGTGCTGCGCGTCGTCGAGGTGTACGGTGCGGCGTTGCTCGCCGAAGAAATGGAGCTCGTCTCGCGCTACCTGATGGAGAGCGCGGACGAGAATCGCAACCAGCCGGAAAGCCTCGACGCGCTGATGCGCGCGATGGTGCAGCTGCCCGCCTACCTCGAGCGCGTGCTGAGCGGTGGCCGGGACCTCGCGCTCGTGCTGCTGCCGCTGCTGAACGACCTGCGGGCCGTGCGCGGCAACGCGCTGCTGTCCGAAGGCACGCTGCTGCTCCTGAACCTGACATCGGACCGCCAGCCGCAGCCGATGGCGCAGAAGCCCGGCGAGCCGCCGCTGACGGTCGCGCAGTGGGCGCGCCGGCTGCGACCGCGATTCCAGGTCGGATTGCTGGGCTGGATCCGCGGCGAACGGGCGGTGCAGCACCTGGAGATCCTGTCGGTCGTCGCGGAGCGGCTCGAGCAGGTCGCGACGCGCCAGCCGGTGTTCCAGTTGTGGTGGGTGGTCGGCGCCGTGATCGAGGCGCTGCGTGGCGACGGGCTCGAGGGTGCGGCGACCGTCAAGCGTCTGCTGGGCCAGGCCGACCGCGAGCTCAAGCGGCTGTACGAGGTCGGCGAGGCTCGCTACAGCGAGTCGCCGGCGCTCGACCTGCTGAACAACCTGCTCTACTACGTTGCGCGCTCGACCGCCTCCGGCCCGCGCGTCGCCGCGGTCCGGGCCTCGTTCAAGCTGCAGGAACTGCTGCCGGTGTCCGAGCAGGTTGAGCAGGAGCGCGAAAGCCTGTCGGCTCCGTCCGTCAAGCTGATGGAGACGGTGGCGGCCGCGATCAAGGAGGACCTGTCCCGCGTCAAGGATGTCCTCGACATCTTCGTCCGCAAGGGCGCCTCGCAGGTCGAGGACCTCGGCGGCCAGATCGAGATGTTGCGCAAGATCAGCGACACGCTCGGGGTGCTCGGCCTCGGCGGCCTGCGCTCGAAGGTGCAGGCGCAGCTGCAGCGACTCCAGGACATCGTCGAGAAGCGCGTCGCGCCGACGGATTCGATCCTGGTCGACATCGCCGCGGCGCTGATCAGCGTCGAGGACAACCTCGACGCGCAGCTCGTGCGCATGATCATGCCGAATCGTGGCGGCAGCGGCGCAGCCCAGTCCGAGGAGACCGACGGCGACTTCCAGCAGGTCCAGAAGGCCGTGCTGCGCGAGTGCGTCGTCAATCTCGCACGCATCAAGGAAACCGTCGCCGCGGCACTGGCCCGCCACGAGCAGTCCGGTGCGGACCAGGTCCCGGAGCTGATGCGCGGCATCACCGCCGGGCTGCTGATGCTCGGTCGAGGCCGCGCCGTCGAGGTGCTCGAGGGCATCGCGCGCCACCTGCAGTCGATCCTCGCCGCGAGCGGGGAGCTCGCGCCCGGCAGGCTCGACCGCCTCGCCGACGCCATCGTCTCGGTCGAGTACTACATGGAGACGCTGCAGAGCGGGCGCAGTGATCCGTGGTACATGCTCGACAACGCGGAGACCTGCCTGCGCGCGCTCGACGCCGCGGCACTGGCGGCACCGGCGGTGGCGTCGGCGGCCACGTCCGAAACGGGCATCTACCTCGCGACGCAGCGCCTCGATCGCGGCGCCGTCGACGACATCACCGCGGAGCGCACCGAGGTGCTGCCGACCGCGCCGGTCAGGTCGCCACCGCCGGCGCCCGTGCTCGACGGATCCACGCTCGACCCGGATCTCGTCGCGCTATTCATCGAGGAAGCCCGCGAGGAACTCGCGAAGATCCGCGAGCATCTCCCGGTCTGGGACCAGAATCCCCTCGACGACGACTCGCTGACCCGCCTGCGTCGCTCCTTCCACACGCTGAAGGGCAGTGGCCGCATGGTCGGGGCGCGCCGCGTCGGCGACTTCTCCTGGGCGATCGAGAACCTGCTCAACCGCGTCATCAGCGGCACCCTGTCACGCACGCCGGGCATGCTCGGACTGCTGCGCGAGGCGGTCGCTTCGCTGCCGGCGCTGATCGAGCAGCTCGAAAGCACCGCGGCGCCTGCGGTGGACGTGACCCAGGTCATCGCGCGCGCCAACGCGTACGCGGATGGCCGCGACGGCGACCCGGTCCCGGTACCCGAGGCCGCGCCGGTGCCCGTGGCGGTGCCGGTCGTGGTCCCCGCGCCGCCAGCCCCGGCGACGTTGCCGGTGCCGCCGCCGTCCGCCGCGCCGTCCCCGGAGGCGCAGGCGGCGCCCTGGATGATTTCGACCGCAGTGCTGCTCGGCAACGACCCCGCCGTGCCGGCGCCGCTGCCGCCCGCGCAGCTGGCGGCCGCGGAGTCCACGCTCGAGGTGCCGTCCCGCTTCGTGCGCGTCGAGGACGCGGAGCCGGTGCGCCGTCGCTCCGATCCCTCGCGCGATCCACCGCCGCCGCCGCCCTCCGGCAGCGAGTTCATGCTGCCGGTGGTCGCCCCGCAGGTTGCCGCGGAGCCGGACGCCCGGGAACCGACCGCCGAGGTGGATCCGGTGCTCGTCGAGATCTACCGCGGCGAGGTCACGACCCACCTCGTGGCGATCCGCGAATTCCTCGCGACGTGCGGTGAGCGCTTCGCGCCGTATCCCGTGACCGAGGCGCTGCACCGGGCGTGCCACACGCTCGCCGGGGCGTCGAAGATGGCGGAGGCGCGACAGGGCATCAAGCTCGCCGAGCCGCTCAACCTCTATGTCCGCAAGCTGTATGACCATGGTCTCGGACTTCCGGAGGCGGGTCGTCGCATGCTGTCCGACGCGGTCGCCGCGATCGACGACATCGCGCAGCACATCACCGAGTCGACCGGCTTCTTCAGCGCGCACGACGACATCCTCGCGCGACTGAAGTGGCTCGATACCGACGCCAACCGCGAGATCGCCGCGCGCGGCCTCGCGCCGGCCACGCCGAACGGCCCCGACGGGGAGACGCCGGACGCGCAGGACGAGCACGTCGCCGCCGCCGCGCCGGCCGCGGCCGACGAGGACATGCTGTCGTCGGAGGACGTGTTCAGCGTGGCTCCCGCAGCGCCCTCCGCGGCGCCTGCGCCGGCCGCTCCGGAGCCGCCCGCTCCTGCAGCGGCCGACGACTTCGACGCCGAGATCGCGATGATCTTCAGCGAGGAGGCGACCGAGCTGCTCGAGGCCATCGAGCGCGCGTTCTCCGCGCTGCGGCGCGACGCCCGCGATACCGAGCGTGTCACCGAGCTCAAGCGCTTCCTGCACACCCTGAAGGGTGGTGCGCGCATGGCGGGCGTCACCGCGATGGGCGAGCTCGCCCACGAGGTCGAATCGCTGCTGACCCACAGCGAGACGGCCGGGACCTCGGCGGACCCACCGACGCTCGACCTGCTGCAGTCGTGCCTCGACGAACTCAACCAGATGCGCGAGGCCGTCAACTCAGGCCGTCGCGTGGCACCGGCGACCGCGTTGGTCACGCGCCTGCGCCAGATCAGCCGCGGCACCGCGACGCCGCCCGTGCTGAAGAGCGTGTCGGTCGAGCAGCCGATGCCGCAGCCCGTTGCCGAGCCGCCGCCGCCCACCCTTGCGCCGCCGGCGCCACCGGTCGTGTCGGACATCGCGGCCGCCATGCCGCGTCCGGCGATCGACCTCGCGCCGCCAGATCCGGCGCTCGTCGCGACGCCCGCCGAGGCTGCGGATCCGTCCGAGATCTCGATCGCGCCGCTCGAGGCCTCGCTCGACGAGACCCGTTCGATGATCCTGCCCCCGGGTCGCGAGATCCCGACGCCGCGCGAGGATCGCCCGGAGCTCGCGCGCGTCGACGCGGAGCTCCTCGACTCGCTGCTCAACAACGCCGGTGAGGTCAGCATCCATCGCTCGCGGCTCGAGCAGCAGCTGACTTCCGTCGATTCCAACCTCGCCGAGCTCGCGCGCGTCGTGCAGCGACTGCGCGACCAGCTGCGCAACCTCGAGATCGAGACCGAGGCGCAGATCCTGCATCGCTACGAGGACGATCGCCGTCGCGACGGATTCGACCCGCTCGAGATGGACCGTTATTCCACGCTGCAGCAGTACTCGCGGGCACTCGCCGAATCGGCGAGCGACGTGGCGAGCCTGCAGGGGCTGCTAGAGACGCAGACCCGCGAGGCCCAGAACCTGCTGATACAGCAGGCGCGCATCGTCACCGACCTGCAGAACGGCCTGATGCGCACGCGCATGGTGCCGTTCCAGCGCCATGTGCCGCGCCTGACCCGCACCGTGCGCCAGGTCGCCCTCGAGACGGGGCGTCGCGTCGAGCTGTCCGTGAGTGGCGCGACCGGCGAACTGGATCGCCAGGTGCTCGAGCGCATGATGCCGCCATTCGAGCACATGCTGCGCAACGCCGTCGTGCATGGCATCGAGTCCCCCGCGCGTCGCGTCGCCGCCGGCAAGAGCGAGACCGGGCGCATCGAAGTCACGCTGCGCCGCGAGGGTTCCGAGGTCGTCATCGTCGTGCAGGACGACGGCGCCGGCCTCAACCTCAAGGCGATCCGCGACAAGGCGGTCGGACTCGGCCTGATCACGCCACGGCAGGTGCTGTCCGACGCGGATGCGATGCAGCTGATCCTGGAGCCCGGCTTCTCCACCGCCACCAGCGTGACCCAGTCCGCCGGCCGCGGCGTCGGCATGGACGTCGTCACCAACGAGGTCAAGCGGCTCGGCGGTGCGCTGCAGATGGATTCGACCCCGGGGCAGGGCACGCGATTCACGATCCGCCTGCCGTTCACGCTCGCGGTGTCCCAGGCGCTGATCGTGCGCGCCGGCCCCGAGCTCTACGCACTGCCGTTGCCGACCGTCGAGAGCGTGGTCCGCCTGTCGCGCGCCGAGGTGCAGCGATACCTGCACGACGACGCGCCGACGTTCGAGTACGGCGGCCAGCGCTACCGCTTCCAGCACATCGGCGCCTTCGTCGGCGGCTTGCCATCGCAGCTGCCGGAGGCTGATGTCCCGGTCCCGGTGATCCTGGTGCGCGCCGGCGACAGCTCGACCGCGCTCGTCATGGACGAGCTGGTCGGTAGCCGCGAGATCGTCGTCAAGAACGTCGGCCCGCAGATCGCGGGCATCCGCGGCATCGCCGGTGCGACGATCCTCGGTGACGGGCGGATCGTCATCATCCTCGACATGGGCACGCTGGTCCGTGGCGACTGGCGCTCGCGCGTGCTGCCGGAGAGCAACGCCGAACGCGCCGATCGGCGCACGTTCGCGCTGGTGGTCGACGATTCGATCACGGTGCGGCGCGTCACGCAGCGCCTGCTCGAGCGCAACGGCATGCGCGTGATGACCGCGAAGGACGGCATCGATGCGCTGGCGATCCTGGAGGACCACCTTCCGGACGTGATCCTGCTGGACATCGAGATGCCGCGCATGGACGGCTACGAGGTCGCGGCGTTCGTGCGCGGCGACGCGCGCCTCAAGGATGTGCCGATCGTGATGATCACTTCCCGCGTCGGCGAGAAGCACCGCGCCCGGGCGATCGAGCTCGGCGTCAACGATTACCTCGGCAAGCCATACCAGGAGAACCAGCTCCTCGACGCCATCGAACCGCTGGTGCAGAGCAGCCGGGAGGGTGCGTGAACGAGCCGGTCGCCGACGAGTTCTACGGCATGCTCGTGCCGCTCGCGGACGAGAGGCTGATCCTGCCGCGCAGCTGCGTGGCCGAGGTCATCGCATGGGCGTCACCGCAGCCGATGCCGGGTGCTCCGGCCTGGTACGTGGGCACGACCCCGTGGAACGGCCGCGTGCTGCCGGTCATTTCATTCGAGGGGCTGATGGGCCGCGTGCTGCCCCAGCCGAGCGGCCGGACCCGGATCGTCGTCGTGAATTGCCTCGGCGACCTGCTGCCCGCCGGCAACTTCGGCGTGCTGACGCAGGGCTTCCCGCAGCTGGTGCGCCTCAATCCGGACGTCGTCCGGCCGGACCCGACGCGGTCGTTCCCGGATCGCAGTCCCGTGCTGTGCGCGGTGCGCATGGTCAACGAGGCGCCGCTCGTGCCAGACCTCGAGCACCTCGAATTCCTGATCGCGCAGGAAACCTCGGCCTAGCCGACGCGCCTGCGGCGCGTCAGTTCGCCATCCACGGCTGGGCCTCTAGATCGCGCGCCTCGGCGTCGTGATGCTGCGCGCGCAACGCATCGGCGAGCACGTGCCCCGCGGCGATCCGGGCGACCGGCGAGGCGCTGGCGAGCGACAGTGCCTTGCGGGCGCACGATTCTGCCTGGCGCGGATCGGCCTCGCTGAGGCGCAGGCGCGCGACTTCGAGCCACACCAGCGGATTCTGCGGCTCGATCCGGATGGCGCGGTCGAGCGTCGTCGAGGCGGCGGGCAATTCGCCGCGGGCGGCCTGTGCGTGGGCCTGGTTGACGAGCGACTGCGCGGCAGGCCCGAGGTGGAACTCCTTCACCGGCACCGCCGGGGGCGGCTCGGCAACCGGGGCCGGCGGCGGCGGCGGCGCCACGACCTGGGCGGGGGCCGGGACTGCCTCAGCCGGTGGGGGTGCGACGACCACGCGCTGCGCGGGGGCGTCCGGGCGATAGGGCCCCGGCAGCGAGCAGGCGGCAAGCGCCGCGCTCGCCGCGAGGGCCAGCAGGGTGCGGATCAGTGCAAGCTCTTCTGTAGCCATTGCTTCACTTTGTCGACGACCGAGGGCTCGGTCTGTGCCGAGACACAGCCGGTCCGGGCCGCTAGTGTAGTGCCGACGGGCACCGCGACGGGAATCGCGTCGGGGCTGCACCCGACGTGCGTCTCGAGGCCGGATCCGAACTCGATCCAGCGTTCCTCGACCTCGCCGGGCGCCGCCATCTCCCAGGAGGTGGGCTTGAGGTCGGCCATGGCGCCGAGCCAGACGGGCAGGGCGCCCAGCGCGCCGGTGAGGCCGGAGGGCTTGTTGTCGTCGTAGCCGACCCACGCGACCGCCACGTGGGTGCCCGTGAAGCCGGCGAACCAGCTGTCGCGCAGGTCGGAGGACGTGCCGGTCTTCGCCGGGATCACCACGCGTCCGCCGAAGCGCGCGCCGACCGCGTGCCCGGTGCCGCGCTCGGTCACCTGCGCCATCATCCGGGCGACCTGGTACACCGCCGCGGGTGCCGCGGCCGGCGTGACCTCGAGCTTGAAGCTCTTCAGCGGCGTGCCGTGCTCGTCGAGGACGACCTGCACCGAGCGCAGGCGCGCCTGGTAGCCGCCGTTGGCGAGCGCCGTGTAGACCTGCACGACCTCGAGCGGGGTCAGGTCGACGGCGCCGAGCAGCATCGATGGATTGAGCGCCGGGCGGTTCTCGAGGCCGCCGAGGCGCTGCAGGGTCGCTGCGACCTTGTCGAGGCCGACATCCAGCCCGACCCGCACGGTCGCGGTATTCATCGACTCGGCGAGCGCGCGCACGAGCGGCACGGTGCCGAAGTACTCGTGCGTGTAGTTCTGCGGCTCCCACAGGCTGCCATCGCCGAGCTTGATCGAGATCGGCGCGTCCTCGACGAGGGTCGCCGCGTTGTAGCGCCCGGTCTCGAGCGCCGCCAGGTACACCGCGGGCTTCACCAGCGAGCCGATCGGGCGGTGTGCGTCGAGCGCGCGATTGAAGCCCGCGGAGCCGATCTCGCGGCCGCCGACGACCGCCACGACCTCGCCGCTCTGCGGCTCGGCGATCACGACCGCGCCCTCGAGGTGCCAGTCCTTGTGGCGCGAGGCGGCATCGAGCCGCTTGAGTTCGCGCGTCAGCGAATTCTCCGCGGCGGCCTGCGCGCGCGGGTTCAGCGTCGTGAAGATCGACAGTCCCGCGGCCGACAGGTCCGCCTCGGCGTAGTCCCTCTTCAGGTGGCGCCGGACGAGGTCCAGGAACGCCGGTACGTAGCCGCCGACCGTGGTTCTGAGCCCGAGCGGCGCCTCGCTCGCGCGCGCCGCGGTGGCGGCGTCGATCACATGCTCGTCGGCCAGTTCCTTGAGCACGAGGTTGCGCCGCGCGCGCGCGCGGTCGGGGTGGCGGTGCGGATCGTAGTAGGACGGACCCTTGACCATCCCCACCAGCAGCGCGAGCTCACCGACCTCGAGTTCATCGACCGGCTTGCCGAAGAAATACTCGCTGCCAAGCCCGAAGCCATGCACTTCGCGATCGCCGTCCTGGCCGAGCGAGACCTCGTTCAGGTACGCGACCAGGATCTCCTCCTTGGTGTAGTGCGCCTCGAGGCGCATCGCCATCACCGCCTCCTTGGCCTTGCGGCCGAAGGTCTGCTCGTCGCTGAGGAAGTAGTTCTTGACGAGCTGCTGGGTCAGCGTGCTGCCGCCCTGCGCGATGCGCCCGGCGCGGACGTTCGCCCACATCGCGCGCGCGATGCTGTGCAGGTCGACGCCATGGTGCTCGTCGAAGCGGCGATCCTCGATCGTCTTGATCGCCTGGCGCAGCAGCGGCGGAACCTCGTCCGGCGCAAGCACGATGCGGTCCTCGCCGTGCACGGGGAACACGCTGCCGACGAGCAGCGGGTCGAGGCGGAACAGCGGCAGCTCCGAGCCGTCGGCCGCGCTCACGCCGGTCACGCCATCGGCCGAGCTGCGTATGCGCACGTGCACGGGTGGGCGCAGCTCGTCGGCGAAGCGCACCTTGCGGGCATTGAGGTCGAAGTCCCCGCCGCGGCGGCGATAGAGTCCGGGACCGGTCGCCGGATCTCCCGGACGGTAGTGGAGGCGGCGCAGCTCCTGCTCGAGGTCGTCGGCGCCGATGGCCGCGCCCGCGTACAGCTCGATGGGTTCGGCGTAGACCTTGGCCGGGACCGACCACAGGCGGCCGCGGAATTCGCTGGTCACGACGTGATCGAGATAGACCACCCAGCCGGTGAACGCGCCGATGATGACGAGCACCGACGCGGCGATGGCGAGCAGTACCCGGCGCGACAGCGACTTCAGTCGTTTCATGCGTGCCTCATCCCAGATCTCCGTGCAGCGTCTGCAGTGCCGCGATCGCCGCCGCGGCCGCGGTCTCGGTGCGCAGTACCCGAGGCCCGAGGCGTACCCCTTCGTAGCCGGCGAACGCGGCGAGCGAGAGTTCCTCGTCGGCGAGACCGCCCTCCGGTCCGATCAGTATCTCGACCGTGGCACCCGGCCGGAGTTCGCGCAGCGAGGTCGACGCGTGGGGCGCCAGCACGAGCCTGAGGCCGGTCTCGGCACGGGCCGCCGCGAGGTGCTCGGCGAGCCGGCGCGGCGCCAGGATCAGCGGCAGCTCGGCGCGACCACACTGCTCGGCGGCGGCGATCGCGACGCCATTCCAGTGCTCGAGCTTGCGCGCCGCCTGCTCGGCGTCGAGGCGCACGACGCTGCGCTCGCACAGCAGCGGCACGATCCGGTGCACGCCGAGCTCCGTGGCCTTCTGCACCGCGTAGTCCATCCGCTCGCCCCGCGACACGCCCTGCGCGAGCGTGACCGCGAGCGGCGAGGGCGGCAGCGAGGGCCGGATCGCGCCGACGCGGACCTCGACCCGGTCGCCCTGCACCGCGGCGATCGTCGCCTCGTGCTCGTGGCCGGCGCCGTCGAACACCGCGAGCCCGGCACCGAACTTCAACCTGAGCACGCGGGTCAGGTGCATGCCGGCGTGTGGCGGCAGCGTGATGCGCGCGCCGTCCGCGAGCGGCAGCGCGCAGTGGATGCGGGTCAGGCGCATGCGGGCTCCCCGGGCGCACCGGACGACGGCGCGCACGGGCGCCGGCCGACCGCGGGGTCGCGGGTCACGGGAGCAGCACGGGCGGAAGGGCCGGTCGGGGACATGGGCGAGGCGCCAGTGTACCGAGCGCGCGGGTTTCACGCCGCCCGGTCGCGCGCTAAGCTGTCGGCGTGCCGGCTCCACCCCCTCTCGCGGTCGATGTCGGGCGGGGACTGGTCGTTCCGGCCCTGTTCCTGCCGTCGCCCAACCAGGACGACCGCCCGCCCGGGGCCACGCTCGATCTCGTCGTGATCCATGGCATCAGCCTGCCGCCGGGTCAGTTCGGCGGGGACTGGGTCCAGCGCCTGTTCGCCAACACGCTGCCGCCGGAGCACCACCCGTTCTTCGCCTCGATCCAGGGCCTGCGGGTCTCGTCCCATCTCTACATCCGGCGCGATGGCGAGCTGATCCAGTTCGTGCCATTCCACGCCCGGGCCTGGCACGCCGGGGCCTCCGTCTGGCGCCACCGGGTCGCCTGCAACGACTTCTCGATCGGCATCGAGCTCGAGGGGGATGACGAGGTGGCGTACGAATCCGTTCAGTACCAGTGCCTCGCCCGGGTGCTGGTCGCGCTGCGCCGGGCGTACGCGACGCTCGCCCGTGATGCGGTGGTCGGCCACAGCGACATCGCCCCCGGGCGCAAGACCGACCCCGGGCCGGCCTTCCACTGGGCGCATCTCGCCGCTGCCGAGGCGGAAGTCGACCCCACCGGGCTCGGTTGAGAGACAGGTCCGGTTCCGGTTTGGCCGGACTGCGGTAGGATCACCAGTCGGGCCGAGCGTAAGCCCACAGCACCGAGGCGTTCCGATGGCGATCGCGATCCGCGAAGGCCAGTTTTTCCTGCTCCCGGTCGAGCGCGGTCAGTACGCGGTCGGCCTGATCGCGCGCGCGCCCAAGCGCGGCGGCGTGCTGCTCGGGTATTTCTTCGGCCCGCGCCGGAACATCGAGCCGTCGAACGAGTGGCTCAACGCCCGTACGCCGCAGCAGGCCGTGCTCGTCTGCCGCTTCAAGGACATCGCGCTGTTCCGCGGCGAGTGGAAGCTGCTCGACGTGCTGCCGGGCTTCGACCGGGCACGCTGGCCGGTCCCCGCGTTCCACCGCTTCGAAGGATCGGTGACGTACGTGCCGGGGGCCTCGACGGTCACGGACTGGCGGGTCGAGTACTCGGACGACAACATGAATACCCCGGTCCACGAGGCGCCGGCACAGGGCGAGGACTTCAAGCTCGGCGAGGACCTCGTCTACGATCCGCGCCTGTTGGCGATGGAGGTCGGTGAGCGCATCTCCAGCGGCGTGCCGTCCGCCGACGACGCCGCCTGGCGCTGAGCGCCGCTCAACTTCCGCGCGTTCGCTGCCAGAGCACGTCGCCGCCGCGTTCGTGGCGTGCCAGCACGCGCGCCACGACGAACAGCAGGTCCGAGAGCCGGTTCAGGTAGCTCGTCAGCTCGGGCGCGACGGGTTCGACGTGGGCCAGCGTCCAGACCCGTCGTTCGGCGCGTCGCACCACGGTGCGGGCGAGATGGCAGGCCGCTGCCGCCGGACCGCCGCCCGGGAGGATGAACTCCTTCAGCGCCGGCAGCGTTTCGTTGAACTGGTCGAGCGTCTCCTCGAGGCGCGCCGCGTATGCCTCGGTGACCACGCGGTGCCCGGGGATGCACAACTCCGCACCGACGTCGAACAGGTCGTGCTGGATCTGGGTCAGCACGGCGGCGACCTCGGTCGGCAGTCCCGGCACGGCGAGCACGAGCCCCACCGTGCAGTTCGCCTCGTCGACGGTGCCGTAGGCTTCGACCCGCGCGGCATCCTTCGGCGTGCGCGCGCCGTCACCGAGGCCGGTCGTGCCGTCGTCGCCCGTGCGCGTGTAGATCCTGCTGAGTCGGTTGCCCATTCTTCGATCCGTCCCGTGTGTCAGCGGAAGTCGTAGCGAACCGCGCCGAAGATGCTTCGCCGCTGCGTGTTGTAGCCGCTGATGTACTCGTAGCGCTTATCCAGCAGGTTGTCCACCTTGGCCTGCAGCGTGAGGCCGTGGCCGAGCGACCACCGCCACGTGGCGGCGACCAGCGTGTAGCCGCCGAGCGCGACCTGCACGGGGTTGAAGTCGGCGTCGTAGGTCGTGTCGGGGCGCGTGCCGACCGTGCGTGCGTCGAGACCAAGTTCATGCGCGCCAATCACGCGCTCGAACGAACCGGTGGCGTTCCAGCGCGAGCGGCGGATCAGCTGGGTCCCGGTGTCCGCACTGACGGGCTCCTGGTGCGCGATCCCGAGACGTGCGCGCCAGGCCTCGGTCGTGTACTGCCAGCTGGCCTCGGCGCCGCGGATCCGCGCGCGGCCGAGGTTCTCGTTGATGCCGTTCGGGAAGTCGGCCGTGTAGGTGAAGGCGACCAGGTTGTCGATGTGGTTGTCGTACGCGGTGAGGGAGACTTCCTCGCGCGCGCTGATGCGCTGGCGAACGCCCACCTCGACGTTCCGCGAGGTCTCCGGCCGCAGCGCGGGATTGCCGCCGTAGCCGAAGCGGTCAGTGCTGTCCGGCGCGCGGAAGGCCGTGCCGATGCCGGCCGTCCAGAGCGTGCCCGGCGAGGACTCGAATCCGTACTCGGCGTTGTAGGTGCCGTGGTCGCCGAAGGTGCTGTGATGGGTGCGGCCGAGCGCGGCGGAGACGTGGTGCGCGCCCGCCGTGAACCGGTCCTCGACGTAGCCGGTCGTCGAGCGCGTGCCGACGTCGAACGCCGTGCCGTAGACGAGCGCACTCGTCGCCTCGTCCGACCACAGGGCACCCGCGGTGACGGCATGGCGTCCGAGCGCGACGGAATTCTGCCAGTCGAGCGTCGTGCGGTGGGTCGTCTCGAAGTCCGGCGTCGGCGTCGCCGCGTAGGGATCCGGCGCCGTCTGCAGCAGGTCGTCGCGCATGCGGCCGACGCGCAGCAGCATGGTCCACTGGCTCGACACCCGGCCCGAGGCCTCGACCGCGGCGATGGAGTTGCGGTAGTCCTCGTCCGTCGGCGTGCCGAAGTCCGAATACTGCGTGTTGCCCGTGGCGTTCCAGGCGTGCGCAGCGAGGTCGATGCCGCCGATCGAGGTGCGTGCCGTGAGCGACTCCGAGAGGTTGCGGTAGCCGGCCTTCGTCGTGTCGCCCGCGAGCACCGGGAATCCGTCCGATTCGAGCCAGCGCGTCGCGAACGAGAGCGAGCCGCCATCGCCCTTCAGGTCGAGGTCGCCGGAGGCTTCGCGCGTGTTGTAGCGGCCGAAGCCGAGGAGCGCCGTGGCGCCCGTGGCGGTCGGCGTGCGCGTCACGATGCTGATGACGCCGCCGATCGCGTCGGTGCCGTAGATCGCGGAGCGCGGGCCCTTGACGATCTCGACGTGGTCGACGAGGTCGGGTGCGATGTTCTGGATCGCCGCGACGCCGATCGTGCCGGGGTTGATGCGGATGCCGTCGACCAGGAAGATCGTGTGGTTCGAGTTGGTGCCGCGCATGAAGACCGAGACGGTCTGACCGGGGCCCCCGTACGGGGTGATGTCGATCCCGGGCTGCTGGCCGAGCAGCTGGCCGACGTCGATCGCGAGGGCACGGTCGATGTCGTCGCGGTCGATGATCGTGACCGGGGCGAGCACGCCGCTGAGCGGCTCCGGTTCGCGGCTCGCCGTCACGACGACGTACTGGTCGGGCAGCGGCCACTCCGCCGCTTCGTCGGCGAGCACCGCGGAGGCGGCGAGAATCGAGGGGGCGACAGCCGCCAGCGCCATGCACTGGCGCAGGACTGAATGGGACACGGACAACTCTCCTTCCACGCTTTCCCGCATGGAACCGGATGGCACACCCGAGCCTGGAGAGTTGAAGGGCCGGTCCCCGCGCGGGGACCGGCTCGCCTGCACCCTCCGTGCAGCGGGATCTGTTGCCAGGCCGGTCTCCGGACTCCCGAGTCGACGCCACGAGGGCGTCAGGTTCCGCCGCCTTCCCACGGCCACCGGGGTTCCCCGGCTTTCGCAGTGGCTGCCGCGCTGCGCGCGGCGGGCGGATCCTGTACTCGGCTACCGTTGCGGGGGCAGCGCCGGAATGGCGGCGTGCTTTGCACGACCGCGTCACCGACTTCCCGTTTAACCCCTGTCCCGATCGCTCGGTGCAGGGTCACCTGACGCGCGGAATCCTGAACAGCCGACCGTCGGGTGTCAAGAAGCGATTGACACATCCGGCGCCGGTTCGGCTAACTCGCGACATGAGCTCAAGTTCCGACCTGAATGCCGCGCTCGAGGCGGCGGAAGCGGCCGCCCGCGTGATCCGGGAGATGTACGCGCGCAACATCGCCGTCGAGTTCAAGGCCGACAAGTCGCCGGTCACCGAGGCGGACGTCCGCGCCGAGCGCGCGATCCGCGAGGTACTCGCGGCACGCACGCCCGGCTACGCGTTCTTCGGCGAGGAGACGGGCCGCTCGGGCGATGGCGATGCGTTGTGGCTCGTCGATCCGATCGACGGCACGAAGGCGTTCGTGCGCGAGTACCCCATGTTCTCGACGCAGATCGCGCTGATGCGCCAAGGCCAGCTCGTGCTCGGCGTCTCGTCGGCGCCCCTCTATGGCGAACTCGCCTGGGCCGAACGCGGCGCCGGGGCCTGGCTGAACGGGCGGCGCCTCGCGGTCAGCGAGGTGGGCACGATCGCCGAGGCCGCGGTGTCCGGCGGCAACCTGAAGACGCTGGCGTCGGGCCCGGGCTGGGCGCGCTGGGGCGCGGTCGTGCGCGAGGTCAGTCGCATCCGCGGCTATGGGGATTTCCTGCACTACCACCTGCTCGCGAGCGGCAAGATCGATGCGGTCGTGGAGTCCGACGTGAACATCCTCGACATCGCCGCGCTCGTCACGATCGTCGAGGAGGCGGGTGGGCGCTTCACGGCGCTCGACGGCACGCCGGTCGGCCTCGACACGACGACCGTACTGGCCAGCAACGGACGGCTGCACGGGCCACTGCTCGCTGCGCTCGGCTGAGCCTCAGTCGCTGACGAACAGCCTGCGGCCGCCGACCACGATCTCGGTGACCGCGACCCGGTACATCTCGCCGAGCACGGCCGCTGTCAGCGTCGTCGCCGTGTCGCCCGCCGCCCAGCGGCCGTCGCCGTGCAGCAGCAGCACACGGTCGGCGAAGCGCGCCGCGAGCGACGGGTCGTGCAGCGAGACGATCACCGCCCGGCCGCGATCCGCGCGCGCTCGCAGCAGCTTGAGGACGTCGAGCTGGTGGTGTGGATCAAGGTGATTCTGCGGTTCGTCGAGCAGCAGCACGTCCGGGTCCTGCGCGAGCACCGCGGCGAGCGCAACGCGTCGACGCTCGCCCCCGGAGAGCGTGTCGATCGCGCGTTCCTCGAGCCCGGTCAGGTCGCAGGCGGCGAGTGCCGCGCGTGCGACCTCGACGTCGGCCGCGCTCTCCCACTGCCACAGGTTCACGTGCGGGTGCCGGCCCACGAGCACCGCGTCGAGCACGGTGCCCGGGAACGGGTCCTCGCTGACCTGGGTCAGGAGCCCGAGGCGTCGCGCGCGCTCGCGCCGCGGCCACTCGGCGAGCGGCCGCCCGCACAGCCATACGCTGCCCTCGGCGGGTGCGCGCAGGCCCGCGAGCGTGTGCAGGGTCAGCGACTTGCCCGCGCCATTCGCGCCGAGCAGGCACACGAGCTGGCCGGGACGGACCTCGAGATCGAGCCCCGCCACCAGCCGGCGACCCGGGACCGCCACGTCCAGTCCGCGGCAGCCGAGCAGTGCCGGGTCGGACATGCCTAGGGCTGCAGTCGCTGCACGTGCCACGGGGTCGCCTGGAACGCGTGGCCGTCGCCGATCGCGGTCAGCGTGCGCGTCCAGCGTGCCCGGTCGTGGATGCGGAATTCACCCTCGACCCAGAGTTCCACGGAGTCCGCCCACAGGCGGTACCCGCCCCAGTGCGGCGGGCGCGGCACCTCGACACCGGAGGGCGAGTCGTCGGACTCATTGCCGTCGGGGCCGACTGGCGGGGTGCCGAAGCGGCGACCGGCGGCGCGCAACTGCTCGATCAGCTGGTGACGCGTGCCGACCGGCTGGCTCTGCTGGCTCGCCCAGGCGCCGACGCGGCTCTGCCAGGGGCGGCTCTGGAAGTAGTCATCGCTCTCGCGCGCGGGCGCCTTGACGACGACGCCCTCGATGCGCACCTGGCGATGCAGCGCATCCCAGTGCAGCACCGCCGCGACCCGCGGGCAGCTGGCCATCTCGGCGCCCTTGCGCGAGTCGTAGTTCGTATAGAACTGCAGATATCCGTGCGGCAGGACGATGTCCTTGCACAGCACGACGCGGGCGGACGGCCGGCCGTCCGGGCCCACCGTCGCGAGCGTCATCGCGTTCGGGTTCGGCTGGACCTGCTCGTCGTAGGCCTGCTTCAGCCAGGTCTCGGCGACCTGCAGCGGGTCCGTCGGCAGGGGATCTGGGAGGGTCTGTGCACGCAGGTTCATGAAGCGATGTTAAGGCTTCGGCCGCGCCGCGTCAGTACGGGTTCAGCGGGGGTTCAGGCTCGCGGGACGAGGATGGAACCGTACCCTCCACAGGAGCCCCGTCATGAACACCCGCTCGACCCTCTATCGTTCCACCCTCGTTGCCGCGGCCCTGGCGGTGGGGTGCTTCGGCGCGATCGCGACCGCCAGCGCCCATGAACACGGTGACCGGGACCGGGATGGCGATCGCCACGGGCTGCAGGCCCGCCACGGCTGGCAGGAGCGCGGCGAACACCGCGGCTGGGGCTACTACCGCCCGGCGCCCGCCTACCGGCCGTACTACCGGGAGCGCGGACGGGACTACGACCGTGCCTTCGTCGTGCCCGAGGCCTACTACCCGCCGGCGTACGACGCGCCGCCGGTGGTCGTGTACCGGCCGGCCCCGCGCGCGGATCTGGTCTACGGCGACCCAAATCTGTCGGTGATGATCCACGTGCCGCTGTGACATGACAAAATCCCCGTCGCCCCCGTGTCCTCGCGGGGATGACGGGGATCCGACGTGACCGAACCGCTGACGCTAGACCAACTCCGCACGCGCCTGTCCGAGATCGACCGGGAGCTCATCGAGCTCGTCGCCGAGCGCCAGCGCCTGTCCCGCGAGGTCGCGCGCGCCAAGCGCGCCACCGGCCACCCGACCCGCGACTATCGCCGCGAGCGCGACGTGATCCTCGGCGTGCGCAGCCACGCCGAGAAGCACGGCGTGTCGCCGGCCGTCGCCGAGCAGATCCTCCGGCTGCTGATCCGCACCTCGCTCGCGACCCAGGAGCGGGCGCGCGTCGTCGCCGAGGGCCAGGGCGGAGGCCGGCGCGCACTCGTGATCGGTGGCCACGGCAAGATGGGCCACTGGTTCGTGGACTTCCTGGCCTCGCAGGGCTTCGAGGTCGAGGTCGCGGATCCCGCCGGCCCGATCGACGGCTATCCCCATCGCCCGGACTGGCAGACCTCGACGCTCGAGGAGGACCTGATCGTCGTCGCGACGCCGCTCGGCATCACCGAGGGCGTGCTGCACGCACTCGCCGCGCGTGCCCCGCGGGGTCTCGTGTTCGACCTCGCCTCGATCAAGACGCCGCTGCGTGCCGGTCTTGATGCGCTGGTGAAGGCTGGCGTCAAGGTCACCTCGCTGCATCCGATGTTCGGGCCCGATACGGACCTGCTGTCGGGCCGCCACGTCATCTACATCGACCTCGGCAATTCCGCGGCACTCGCGCAGGCGCAGGACCTGTTCCAGCCGACCATGGCGGAACGCGTCGTCATGGGCCTCGACGAACACGATCGGCTGATCGCGTACGTCCTCGGGCTGTCGCATGCGGTCAACATCGCGTTCTTCACCGCGCTGGCCGAGAGCGGCGAGGCCGCCCCGCGGCTCGCGCGCATGTCCTCGACGACCTTCGATTCACAACTCGATGTCGCCAGTCGCGTCGCCGAGGAGTCCCCGGCGCTCTACTTCGAGATCCAGGCCCTCAACGACTACGGCACCGAATCGCTGTCGGCGCTGCTGTTCGCGGTCGAGCGCCTGCGCGCGACGGTGCGCTCGGGAGATGCCGCCGGGTTCCGCCAGATGATGGAGCGGGGACGGGACTACCTGCACACTCGGCCGCAGCCGGAACGAGAGGCCATGTGAGCGAGGAGGCTGGGGACGCGACCGAGGTCGCCCAGCTCCGCGCCCAGCTGCGGCAGCTGGTCGCGGAGGCGGCCGAGAACGACCGCAAGCTCCAGCGCACGCTCGACCGCGAACTCGAGCTGCTGCGCGTCGAGACGCTCCACGAGCTGTTCGAGCTGCTCACCGGCGGCCTCGCGGCGTCCTACTCCCTCGAGGCGGTGCGGCTCGTGCTCCAGGACCCGCACCATGAAATCCAGCACCTGATGCTCGGCTCCGGTCACCGGCCCGCCGACTACCCGTCGGTGCGTTTCGTCGACACGCTGGTCGGGCTCGCGCCGCAGTTCGCGACGCTGCAGCGGCCGTGGCTCGGCAGCTTCGTTCGTGCCGACCACGGCCTGCTGTTCGGTTCCGCCCCGGAGCTGGCCTCGCTCGCGTTCCTGCCGCTGCGCAGGCTCGGGCGCACGGTCGGCGTGCTGTGCTTTGCGAGTGCCGATGCGGAACGCTTCGATCGTCACCAGCAGACGGATTTCCTGCGGCACCTGGCGAGCGTCGTCGCCGTCTGCCTCGAGAACGCCTGCAACCGCGCGCGCGTGCTGCGCAGCGGCCTGTCCGACTACCTCACCGGCTGGCACAACCGGCGTTACCTCAATGCGCGCCTGCGCGAGGAACTGGCGCGGGCCCAGCGCACTGGAGCGAGCGTGGCCTGCATGATGATCGACGTCGACCTGTTCAAGTCGATCAACGACTCGTTCGGCCATGCGGGCGGCGACGAGGTGCTGCGCGAGGTCGCCGCGCGCATCGAGGCGCACGTCCGCGCGAGCGACACGGCCGCGCGCTTCGGCGGCGACGAGTTCACGCTGCTGCTGCCGGAAACCGCGCTCGAGGACGCTGTGCGACTCGCCGAGCGCATCCGTGCCGCGATGGAGCCGGAAATCGACGTGCTGCCAGGCGAAGCCGTGCGCGTGACGCTGTCGATCGGCGTGGCCGCCGTCGGCGCCGCGGCGCGCGGCGGCGATCTCAAGGGTCTCGCGGACCGCCTGCTCGGTGAGGCCGACGCCGCCCTGTACCGGGCCAAGGCCGCAGGCCGGGACCGCGCGGTCGCGAGCAGCGGCTGAGGGTCAGGTCGCCGGCTGCGCGCGGCGCATCAGCAGCAGGAACAGCGGCACGCCGATCAACGCGGTCAGCGCGCCGACCGGCAGCTGCCGCGGCGCAAGCATGGTGCGCGCGGCGAGATCGGCGACGACGACGAGCGTGCCGCCGGCGAGCGCGGCTGCGGGCACCACGCGCCGATGGTCGGCACCGAGCGCGAGGCGCACGAGGTGCGGCGTGACGAGGCCGACGAAGCCGATCGCGCCCACGCTCGTGACCGTCGCCGCGGTCAGCAGGCTCGCGACCACGAACAGCGCACCGCGCAGGGGCGCGACCGCGACGCCGAGCAGCTGTGCCTGCACGTCGCCGCGCGCCAGCACGTTGAGCGGACGGGCGAAGATCACGCCGACGGGCGTCGCGATCGCCGCGAGCACCAGCATGCCCACCGGCGAGCCGGCCCACGACAGGTCCCCCATCAGCCAGTAGACCATGCCGCGCAGCACCGTCGGATCGCCGGCCGCGAGCAGCAGGCTGACGAGCGCGCCGGTGCCGGCGGCGACGACGACGCCCGTCAGCAGCAGCCGCGTCGGCGTCCAGCCGCCCGGACCCTGCGCAAGCGCGAACACCGTCAGCGTCGCGCCGAGTGCGCCTGCGAACGCCGCGGCCTGCACGCCGAACGCCCCGACTCCGAGCAGCATCGCGCCGAGCGCGGCGACGGCCGCGCCACCGGACACGCCGAGCACGTACGGGTCCGCCAGCGGATTGCGCAGCAGCACCTGCATGCAGACGCCGGCCAGCGCGAGCAGCGCCCCGGCCCCGAACGCGGACAGGGCGCGCGGCAGTCGCAGTTCGACGACAAGTGCGCGCGCCAGGGGGTCGGTCCCGGTGACGATGCCATGCCACAGGGCCGCGGGCGCCGGGCCCGCGCTGCCCAGCGAAATGGCAGCCAGGAGGGAGCCGACCGCGAGTATCGCGAGCGCTGTGAGCGTGAGAGTGGGGCGGCGGGCCAGAAACGGCAGCACGGGAGCCTCGGGCACGGAGTCAGGCGCGAGAGCCTACCCCGGATCGGGGCAGGTCGGGCAGGTGGCCCGGGCAGGACCCATGTGAAAGAATCGGGTACCGACCCCCGGGGAGGCTCGATGAGCGACTGGATCGACGAGGAAGGCTACCGCGCCAACGTCGGCATCATCCTGATGCGAGACGACGGGCGGCTGTTCCTCGGCGGCCGGACGGGCGGCAAGGGCTGGCAGTTCCCGCAGGGCGGGATTCGTCGCGACGAGAAGTTCATCGACGCGATGTACCGCGAGCTCGAGGAGGAGATCGGCCTTGCCGCGGCCGACGTTGAATTCGTGGGCGAGACGCGCGACTGGCTGCGCTATCGCCTGCCGCGGCACTACGTGCGACGCAGCGGCCTGCCGCGGTGCATCGGCCAGAAGCAGCGCTGGGCGCTCCTGCGCCTGCGCACCAGCGAGGACCGGCTGCGCTTCGACGCGACCGACGAGCCGCCGGAATTCGAGCGTTTCCGTTGGGCCGAGTACTGGGAGCCGGTGCGCGAGGTCGTCTTCTTCAAGCGCGACGTCTACCGCGCGGCGCTGCACGAGTTCGGACCGGTCGTGTTTCCCGGTGGCGTGCCCCCGTATCCGGAGTGGTGGGCCGACGTCCTCGCCGAACCGGTCGTCGCGGAGCCGGGCTGATGTCCGCCCGGGCCATTGCCCGGGCCGGAGCCTGAACCCGATGCGCTCCCGTCCCGGCCACAACGACACGCAGCGACTCGTCGTCCGGCGCTACGAGCCGTGGCGGGCCGCCGCGCTGCGCGCAGGTCTCTCGGCCGTGGTCCTGCTCGCGCTGTGGGGCGCCTTCGAGTGGGGTCGATCGCGGGGCGGGTATGACGTCGCCGAGGCCGCGCTCGAGCACCATGCGCTGCATGCCGAGATCGCCGACCTCAAGTCCCGGCTCGCGCAGACCGAAGGGAAGCTCGTCGCGTCGGATGTCGCGCGCAAGGTCGATCGCGAGGCCTACGTGCAGGTCGGCCGCTCGCTCGCCGAACTGCAGACGCGCCTCGGCGCGCAGGCCCAGGAGCTTGCGTTCTACCGCAGCGTCATCGATCCGAACGACGGTATCACCGGGATGCGCATCCAGCGCCTCAAGGTGCTGCCGGCGACACAGCCGCGTCATTTCCGCGTCCGGATCGTGCTCGTGCAGGCGGCGCGCCAGGACGCGTCCGGGGCTGCTGCTGCGGATTTCACCGTCGACGGCACGCTGCGCGGGCGTGCGGCGAGCCTGTCGCTCGCGGCGATCGGTACCTCGTCGCGCGTGATGAATTTCTCGTTCCGCTATTTCCAGGAACTGGAAGCCGAGATCGAACTGCCACCGCAGTTCCTGCCGCAGACGCTGCAGGTCGAGGTGCGTCCGTCGAAGGGCGCGGCGCCGATTCGCCAGTCCTATCCCTGGAAGCTCGATACGAACTGACCGCTGGAGAGTCCCGATGTTCGGCAAGAAGAAGCAAGCGACGGCCCGGATCGAGACGCTGATCGCGGCGGGTACCCGCATCGATGGCAACGTGTTCGTCGCCGGGGGG
This sequence comes from uncultured Pseudomonadota bacterium, assembly GCA_903884235.1. Taxonomy (GTDB): domain Bacteria; phylum Pseudomonadota; class Gammaproteobacteria; order Steroidobacterales; family Steroidobacteraceae; genus CAIKZZ01. The sequence continues at coordinate 12,716 of CAISEB010000012.1, read as the reverse complement.
CTGCACCTCGAAGGCACGATCATCGGCAACGTCACGGCCGATCCGAACGTCAAATCCGTCCTGTCGATCGCGCCCAAGGGCGTGGTCGAGGGCATGGTCGACGTGGCGCGCGTGATCGTGCACGGCGAGGTGCGTGGCGACATCAGCGCCCGCGACAAGGTCGAGCTCGGCCCGACGGCCCGCGTCAGCGGCAATGTCAGCTACGGCGTGATCGAGATGGCGGCCGGCGCCGTGATCCAGGGCCGGCTCGTGTCCTCGGCCGGCCAGCCCGTGCCGGCACCGCAGGGCGCCTGAGCGCGCCTCAGAGCAGCTTCTCGACCTCGGTGGCGAGCTGCGCCGGCGTGTCGGTCGGCGCGAAGCGCGCGAGCGCGCGCCCGGTGCCATCGACCAGGAACTTGGTGAAGTTCCACTTGATCGCCGTCGTGCCGAGGATCCCGGGCGCCGCCGACTTCAGGTACGCGTAAAGCGGATGCGTGCCCGGCCCGTTCACCTCGACCTTCGCGTACATCGGAAACGTGACGTCGTAGGACGTCGAGCAGAAGATCCTGATCTCGGCCTCGTTGCCTGGCTCCTGGTGCCCGAACTGGTCGCACGGGAAGCCGAGTACGGCGAAGCCCTTCGGCGCGAGTCGCCGGTACAGCGCCTCGAGACCCGTGTACTGCGGCGTGAAGCCGCAGCGACTCGCGACGTTGACGATGAGCAGCACGCGCCCGGCGTACTCGTCGAGGCGCTGGGGCTGTCCGTCGATCGTGGTGGCGACGTAGTCGTGGACGCTGGCCATGCTCGTTACTCCCGTGACGGTCCGGGGGGCACGATCTCATGCGCGCCCGGTCGTGGCTAGGGGCGGATGCGGCCGGGTCGCGTCCCGCTGACCGCGGCCCGGACGCGCGCCGCGGTCAGCCAGTCCCGGCCCTCGGGGCGTGCGGCTCGGTGACGTGCAGCCACACGCCGCCCGCCATCGCCAGCGCCGCGAGCACGAGGCGCGTCGTGATCGGCTCGCCGAGCGCGAGCACCGCGACGACCGCGCCGGCGAACGGCGCAGTGGCAAAGTAGGCTGCCGTCCGCGCGGCGCCGAGCCCGCGCAGCGCGCGCATGTAGAGCGCGAAGCTGACGCCGTAGCTGACCGCGCCGACGAGCACGGTCCACAGCAGCGCGCGTGGCGCGACACTCGTGGCGCCGGCCGCCGTCGCGACCAGCGTATTGAAGGTCCCGGCCACGAGCCCCTTGGCGAGGCCGACGAAACTCGCATCGGCGTGCGCGATCCGCCGCGTCGCATTGTTGTCGACCGCCCACGCGAGGCAGGCCGCGAGGATCGCGAGCGATGGCAGCAGGTCCGCGCCGCGCGCCCCGGCGCCGCCGATCACCGCGGTCCCGGTGACGACGAGCGCGAGGCCTGCGGCGAGGCGGCGTCCGTAGCGCTCGTGGAGGAGGAAGTGCGCGATCAGCGTCGTGAACACGACTTCGGCGTTGCTGAGCAGCGCCGTCACGGTCGCCGGCGTGCGCGCCAGGCCCCACAGCAGCAGCGTCGGCGCGACGATGCCGCCAAGCACCACCGACACGCACAGCCAGCCTGCGTCCCCGCGTGACAGGCGCGGCGCCGGCGCGCCACGCACGAGGAACGTCGCGAGCAGCGCGCCGCCCATGCCGAGATAGAGCATCCCTGCGGTGAGCGACGCCCCGCCCGCCGCCAGCATCGGCTTCACGGCCGGCATCGCCACGCCATACAGCGCCGCCGCGGCGAGCCCATAGAGCACCGCAGCCCGCCGTGAGGGTGCTGGCGGCGGCGAGGGGTCGTCGCGGCGGGTAGGTTGCATCCGGCCGATCATCGACGATCCGGGCGCCGGACGCCCGGGATCCGGCGCGGTGTACGGGACGGTCGGCCGGCTTTTTGACCGCCGGAGGGCACGGGTCTACACTGGCCCAAGTCCTTGATTCGGGGTGATTCCATGAGCGATGCGAGTGGAGCTGCAATCAGCGCCGGTGCTTCGATCGACGAAATGCCGCCGCCGCCGTTGCTGTTCAGCGATGCCGCGGCGACCAAGGTCGCCGAGCTCATCCGTGAGGAGGCGAACCCGGCCCTCAAGCTGCGCGTCTACGTGCAGGGTGGCGGCTGCTCGGGCTTCCAGTACGGGTTCACCTTCGACGAGGCCGTCGAAGAAGGCGACATGACCGTCGAGAATCAGGGGGTTACGCTGCTGATCGACCCGATGAGCTTCCAGTACCTCGTCGGCGCCGAGATCGATTACCGCGAAGGACTCGAAGGCGCGCAGTTCGTCATCCGCAACCCGAACGCCAAGACGACCTGCGGCTGCGGCTCGTCGTTCGCCGCCTGAGACTCCATCCTTCCTGAGGCGGCCTTTGGGCCGCCGGTCGAGCCATGCCCCAGACGACCCGGATTCCTGACGTCCTCGCCGCGGTCGATCTCGGCTCGAACAGCTTCCACATGGTGGTCGCCCGCTGCGCGCACGGGCAGATCACGATCGTCGATCGCCTGCGCGAGATGGTGCGCCTCGCCGCCGGGCTCGACGAGCATGGACGGCTCTCCAAGGAAGCGACCGACCGCGCGCTCGCCTCGCTGTCGCGCTTCGGCCAGCGCCTCAGGGACATGAAGGCTGGCAGCGTGCGCGTCGTCGGCACCAACACGCTGCGCAAGGCCCGGCGCAAGGCCGGCTTCCTCGAGCGCGCCCGCGAGGTGCTCGGCCACCCCATCGAGATCATCTCCGGCATCGAGGAGGCGCGCCTGATCTACCAGGGCGTCAGCCAGACCACGCCCATGGAGCAGGGACGCCGCTTCGTCGTCGACATCGGCGGTGGCAGCACCGAGTGCATCGTCGGCGACGGCCACGAGCCGCGCATCCTCGAGAGCCTCTACATGGGGTGCGTCGCGCTCAGCACCGAGTATTTCCCCGAGGGTCGGGTCGCGGCGAAGCGCTTCGAGCGTGCCGTCGTCGCCTGCGAGGTCGAGCTCGAGCCGATCCAGGTGCCGTTCAGGGCGATCGGCTGGGAGCATGCGGTCGGCTCGTCCGGCAGCGTGCGCGCCATCGGCGAGGCGTTGCGCGAAATCGACCCGGCCTGCCAGGAGATCACGCGCGAGGGCCTCGCCGAACTCGCGGCGCGCCTGATCGAAGCGGGAAACGTGCGCGCCGCGGGATTCGAGACGATCAACGAGGAACGCTGGCCGGTCTTCCCGGGCGGCCTCGCGATCCTGACGGCGGTATTCAACGCGCTTGGCATCGAATCGATGAAGGTCGCGGACGGCGCGCTGCGCGAGGGCCTGCTGTACGACATGGTCGGGCGCATGAGCGCCGAGGACGATGCGCGCGAGCGCACCGTGCGTTCGATGGCGGAGCGGTTCCACGTCGACGACCCGCAGGCGAAGCGCGTCGAGCACACCGCGGTCGAACTGCTGCGGCAGGTGGAAGGCGCCTGGGCGCTCGGTGATCCGCTGGCCGAGAATGCGCTGCGCTGGGCCGCTCGCCTGCACGAGATCGGGCTCGACATCTCGCACTCGAGCCACCACAAGCATGCCGCCTACCTGCTCGAGCACGCCGACATGCCGGGCTTCCCGCGCGAGGAGCAGCGCCTGGTCGCGTGCCTCGTCGGATCCCACCGGCGCAAGGTCGCGCTCGAGCGCAGCGAGGAGCTGATCCCGCCCTGGCACACGCGCGCGCTGTACCTCATCGTCGTGCTCAGGCTCGCGGTGGTGCTGCATCGCGGCCGGTCGCGAACGCCGCTGCCGCTGATCAGGCTGACGCCGGTCGGGCGCGCGCTCGAACTGCGGTTCCCGCGGGGCTGGCTGACCGAACACCCGCTCACGCGCGCCGATCTCGCGCAGGAAGTCGATTTCCTGAAGCCGACCGGCTTCAGGCTGCGGGTGTTCTGATCGCGGGAATCAGCCGTCGGCGTGGCGATCGAGCAGCGTCTGCTGCGCCGAGAACGGCGCGTCCGTCCCGGGCGTCGATCGCACGTAGCGACCGTCGGACTGCAGCAACCACGCGTTCGTGTTGTCGCTGAGCCAGGCCTCGAGGTCGCCGATGATCCGTTCGCGCAGCCGCGGCCGCTGGACCGGGAAGGCGACCTCGACGCGCCGGAAGAAATTGCGCTCCATCCAGTCCGCGCTCGCGCACCACAGCTGCTCGTCGCCATCGTTGGCGAAGTAGTAGACGCGCGAGTGCTCGAGGAACCGGCCGACGATCGAGCGAACCCGGATCCTGTCGGACACGCCCGGGACGCCCGGCGTGAGCGCGCAGACGCCGCGCACGATCAGGTCGATCTCGACGCCCGCGACCGAGGCCTGGTACAGCGCCTCGATGATCCTAGGCTCGATCAGCGAGTTCATCTTGGCGATGATCCGCGCCGGCCGGCCGGCGCGGGCGTGCTCGGCCTCGCGCGCGATGCTCTGCATCAGCGACTCGTGCAGCGTGAAGGGTGACTGCAGGAGCTTCCTCAGCTTCGGCGTGCGCGTCAGGCTCGTCAGCTGCAGGAACAGGTCATGCAGGTCCTGGCCGATGGCCTCGTCGCAGGTGAACAGGCCGTAGTCCGTGTAGGTGCGGGCGGTCTTCGCGTGGTAGTTGCCGGTGCCGACGTGGCAATAGCGGCGCAGCACGCCTTCCTCGCGGCGCACCACCATGATCAGCTTGGCGTGCGTCTTGTAGCCGACCACTCCGTACATGACGTGCGCACCGGCCTCCTGCAGGCGATTCGCGAGCTCGATGTTCGCAGCCTCGTCGAAGCGCGCCATCAGCTCGATGATGACGGTCACGTCCTTGCCGTTGCGCGCCGCCTCGACCAGCGCCTCGACGACGGCGGAATCCGCACCTGAGCGGTACAGCGTCTGCTTGATCGCGAGCACCGCCGGATCGCGTGCGGACTGGCGCAGGAAGTCCATGATCGGCACGAAGGACTGGAACGGATGGTGCAGCAGCACGTCCTTCTCGCGGATCGCGGCGAACAGGTCAGGCGCACCGACGAAGCGGCCCGGGATGCCGGGCGTGAACGGCGGGTACTTGAGGTCCGGCCGGTCTACAAGTTCGCACAGCGAGGCGAGCCGGTTCAGGTTGACGGGGCCACGCACCTGGTAGAGATCCGCCTGGCCGAGCTGGAACTGCTCGAGCAGCACGTGGATGAGGTCCGCGGGGCAGTCGTGAGCGGTCTCGAGGCGCACCGCGTCGCCATAGCGGCGCTCGGCAAGCTCGCCCTCGACGGCGCGGCGCAGGTCGTCGACCTCTTCCTCGTCGACGAACAGGTCGCTGTTGCGCGTGACGCGGAACTGCCAGCAGCCCTCGACCTTCATGCCCTCGAACAGCTTGCCGACGCAGCGCTGCACGATGGTCGACAGGTAGCAGAACACGAGAGGTCCCGTGTCGCCCTCGGCGCGCGGCACCTGCACGACGCGCGGCAGCGAGCGCGGCACCTGCAGGATCGCGAGGTTGGTGTCGCGGCCGAACGCGTCCGTGCCCTCGAGCTTGACGATGAAGTTCAGGCTCTTGTTCTGGATGCGCGGGAATGGCCGGGCCGGATCGAGCGCGAGCGGCGAGAGCACCGGCTCCACGTACTGCTCGAAGTGGCGCTCCAGCACCTTGTCGATGCTGCGCGGCACCTTGGCCCGCTGCAGCAGTTCGATGCCCGCCTCGACCAGTGCCGGCGTCAGCACGTCGTTCAGGATCCGGTACTGCTCGGCGACTAGGCGCCGCGCGCGCACGTGGATCGCATCGAGCTGCTCGCTGATGGAGCGGCCGTCTGCGCCGATGGCGCCGGCGCCGCGTTCGAGGCGCTCGCGCAGGCCTGCGACGCGGATCTCGAAGAACTCGTCGAGGTTCGCGGAACTGATCGCGAGGAAGCGCACGCGCTCCAGCAGCGGTACGGCCGCATCCTCGGCGAGGTCGAGCACCCGCTGGTTGAACTCGAGGAACGAGAGTTCGCGGTTGATGTAGTAGGCCGGGGCCCGGAAGTTCGGCTGGTCCATGCTGCGTGCCGGTGGGTGAAAAATCACCTTAGCACGGCCGTTCCGACCGCTGTTTGACACGGCGCCGGGCTTCAGCGCGTCGCGATCACCGGGGTGGCGGCGCGGGCCTGGGGCGCGGCCGGGGACGCCGCGGCCGCCGCCGGGGCCGTTCCGGCGGGGGGCGGGGCGAGGCCTGCGAGCAGGTCGCGCGCCCGGGCGTCGAAGTCGGCGCGCAGTTCGGCCGGGATCGGCTCGGCAGGCAGGGCCTTGATGGACGCCGGATTGCGGTGCACGCCGTCGACCCGGTATTCGTAGTGCAGGTGTGGGCCGGTGGCGAGGCCGGTCATGCCGACGAAGCCGATGACATCGCCCTGCTTCACCCGGCGCCCCACATAGAGGTTCGGCGCGAACCCGGACATGTGGCCGTACAGGGTCTCGATGCCGCCCGAGTGGGCCAGTACGATGACGTTGCCATAGCCGCGCTGGGTGCCGCGGAACGACAGGCGGCCATCGCCCGCCGCCCGGATCGGCGTGCCGACGGGCGCCGCGTAGTCGATGCCCTTGTGCGTGCCCATCCGGTCGAGGATGGGGTGCCAGCGCAGGCCGAAACCGGAGCTGATGCGGGAAAACTGCACCGGCGCGAGCAGGAATGCCTTGCGCAGGCTCTTGCCGTCCGGCGTGTAGTACTCGCGGTGCCCGTCCGGCAGCGTGTACCGCACGGCCCGGTAGGTGTGCCCGTTGTTGACGAAGTCGGCGGCCAGGATCTCGCCATCGCGCAGGAACTTGCCGTCCCGCCAGATCTGCTCGAGTACCACGGAGAACGTGTCGCCGGGCTGCAGTTCCTGGGCGAAATCGATGTCGAAGCGAAACACCTCGGCAAGCTGCAGCGCGACCTGGTCGCTCGCGCCGAGGTCGTTGAAGCTGCGGAAAAGCGACGAGCTGATCCGCCCGTGCAGCGCCGAGGTGCGCACGTCGAGCGCGTTGTGGACGATGTTGGCGGCGAACTCGCCGCCGGCCTCGCGATGCACGCTCAGCGTCGCCGTCTCGCTGACGCGCCGGTTGATCGAGGTCAGCTCGCCGTTGAGGCTCGTCAGGCTGATGACGTCGCCGGGCTTCAGCATGTCGAGGCTCTGGCGCACCCCCGGCAGGTTGCGGATCGCCGCGAGGTCCTCGACGGACACCGACAGCCGGCGGAAGATCGCATCGAGCGTGTCGTGCGGGTGGACGATGACCTCGACCGCGTCGCCGAGCGGCTTCAGCGCCGCCGACGCCGCGTTCGCGACGCGGTCCACGGGGCCCGTCGCCGGGGAGGCCCCGGTCGCGGTGGCCGACGGCGCCGCGGGCGGGTGCAGCGCGAACCAGGCGGCCCCGCCGGCGGCGCCGGCGGCGGCGACCGCGGCGGCGAGCAGCACGGCACGACGCGCCCGCGACCCGGCCGGGGCGGTCGTCGCGAATGGGCGCGGGGTCTCGGTCGAGGTCTGCTGCACTGCGGAAAAATCCGGGTACGGGGCTGGGACCGGAGAGGCTACGAATCCCTCCGCTCCGGGTCAACCTGCCTTCGGCCACCCCTGAGACGGGGTTCGCGCAATCCGGCGGATTTGCGGATCCGCCGCACCGCACCTAAATTGGCGGGTCCAATGGAAGCGGAGCGATTCATGCCCACTGCGGCCGAACAACTCGTCGAGCTCAGGCGCGGCGCCTCGGAAATCCTGCTCGAGGCCGACCTGACCCGGAAGCTCTCGCGGGGCCAGCCGCTGCGGATCAAGGCCGGGTTCGACCCCACCGCCCCGGACCTGCACCTCGGCCACACCGTGCTCATCAACAAGATGCGCCAGTTCCAGGCCCTCGGGCACGAGGTCACGTTCCTGATCGGGGACTTCACCGGGATGATCGGGGATCCGACCGGCAAGAACACCACCCGGCCGCGCCTCACCCGGGACGAAATCGCGGCCAACGCGCAGACGTACCAGACCCAGATCTTCAAGATCCTCGACCCGGAGCGGACGCGCATTGATTTCAATTCGCGCTGGATGACCGACCTCGGTGCGGCCGGCCTGATCGGGCTGGCGGCGCAGTACACCGTCGCCCGCATGCTCGAGCGCGACGACTTCTCCAAGCGCTACAAGGGCGGGCAGCCGATCGCGGTGCACGAGTTCCTGTATCCGCTCGTGCAGGGCTACGACTCGGTCGCGTTGCGCTCCGACGTCGAGCTCGGCGGCACGGACCAGAAGTTCAACCTGCTCGTCGGTCGCTCCCTGCAGGAGAGCTACGGACAGGAGCCGCAGGTCGTGCTGACGATGCCGCTGCTCGAGGGCCTCGATGGCGTGAACAAGATGTCGAAGTCGCTCGGCAACTACATCGGCATCACCGATCCCGAGAACGACATGTTCGGCAAGCTGATGTCGATCAGCGACACGCTGATGTGGCGCTACTTCGAGCTGCTCTCCTTCCGGCCGCTGAGTGAAGTCGCGGCACTCAAGGAAGCTGTTTCGGCCGGGAAAAACCCGCGTGACGTGAAGTTCGAGCTCGGCGTCGAAATCGTCTCGCGCTTCCATGGCAGTGGCGCGGGCGAGCGCGCGCGCGACGAGTTCATCGCGCGCTTCCGCGAAGGCGCGGTGCCGAACGATGTGCCGGAGGTGCAGCTGCCGATCGAAGCTGCCGGCGCGAGGCTCGCGCTCGTGCTGAAGGAAGCGCAGCTCGTGCCGAGCACCTCGCATGCGTATCGCATGATCGAGCAGGGCGCGGTGCGCATCGATGGCGAGCGCGTCACCGACAAGGATCTCGTCGTGCACGCGGGTGCGAAGCATCTGCTGCAGGTGGGCAAGCGCGGTTTCGTGGTCGTGACGCTCGTCGCAAAAGGCTGATTTTCGCGCCCCCGAGGAAAATTTCTCGCGGGACGTTTGACACCCCCGAAAGCGGCGATATACTGCGCGCCCCCTGATGAGGCTGACGCATCAGGGGGCCCGGAACCGACTGCAGACGCCCTCCGGCGGGTGCAGAAAAGTTCAAAAAAACGGGTTCGCGGGTGTTGACGGACACGAAATGTCCTCTATACTAGCGGACTCACTGGCGAGGGCTGCTTCGCAGTTCGGACCACTTCCGATGGCCACCGCGCCCTCGGCGTTGTTTAAGAATCAGCAGGTAATTTGTGTGGGGACTCGCGTCCTGCGTCATATGACGCAAAACGCAAGTTCTAAGTATCCAAGTCAATTTATTAATCGCCTTTAACAAGCGATAAGTCAGTTGTTCATGGAGCCTTGGTACAAGCAACTTCTAGTTATCTTGATAAATTTAACTGAAGAGTTTGATCCTGGCTCAGATTGAACGCTGGCGGCGTGCCTAACACATGCAAGTCGAGCGGCAGCGCGGGGCAACCTGGCGGCGAGCGGCGGACGGGTGAGTAATGCTTAGGAATCTGCCCATCAGTGGGGGACAACCCGGGGAAACTCGGGCTAATACCGCATACGTTCTGAGGAAGAAAGCAGGGGACCGCAAGGCCTTGCGCTGATGGATGAGCCTAAGTCGGATTAGCTAGTTGGTGAGGTAAAGGCTCACCAAGGCTACGATCCGTAGCTGGTCTGAGAGGACGACCAGCCACACCGGAACTGAGACACGGTCCGGACTCCTACGGGAGGCAGCAGTGGGGAATATTGGACAATGGGGGAAACCCTGATCCAGCGACGCCGCGTGGGTGAAGAAGGCCTGCGGGTTGTAAAGCCCTTTCGTTGGGAAAGAAGAATGTCGATTTAATACGTCGATGTTTTGACGTTACCCAAAGAAGAAGCACCGGCTAACTCTGTGCCAGCAGCCGCGGTAATACAGAGGGTGCGAGCGTTAATCGGAATTACTGGGCGTAAAGCGCACGTAGATGGCTTCGTAAGTCGGATGTGAAATCCCCGGGCTCAACCTGGGAACTGCACTCGAAACTGCGTAGCTCGAATGTGGAAGAGGGAAGTGGAATTCCAGGTGTAGCGGTGAAATGCGTAGATATCTGGAGGAACATCAGTGGCGAAAGCGACTTCCTGGTCCAACATTGACATTCAGGTGCGAAAGCGTGGGGAGCAAACAGGATTAGATACCCTGGTAGTCCACGCCATAAACGATGAGAACTAGATGTCGGGAGGGTTAGCCTTCCGGTGTCGCAGCTAACGCGTTAAGTTCTCCGCCTGGGGAGTACGGCCGCAAGGTTGAAACTCAAAGGAATTGACGGGGACCCGCACAAGCGGTGGAGCATGTGGTTTAATTCGATGCAACGCGAAGAACCTTACCTGGCCTTGACATCCTAGGAAGTCTGCAGTGATGCGGATGTGCCTTCGGGAACCTGGAGACAGGTGCTGCATGGCTGTCGTCAGCTCGTGTCGTGAGATGTTGGGTTAAGTCCCGCAACGAGCGCAACCCTTGTCCTTAGTTGCCAGCACGTAATGGTGGGAACTCTAAGGAGACCGCCGGTGACAAACCGGAGGAAGGTGGGGATGACGTCAAGTCATCATGGCCCTTATGGCCAGGGCTACACACGTGCTACAATGGTCGGTACAAAGGGCTGCCAAGTCGTGAGACGGAGCCAATCCCATAAAGCCGATCGTAGTCCGGATCGGAGTCTGCAACTCGACTCCGTGAAGTCGGAATCGCTAGTAATCGCGAATCAGCCATGTCGCGGTGAATACGTTCCCGGGTCTTGTACACACCGCCCGTCACACCATGGGAGTTGACTGCACCAGAAGTAGGTAGCCTAACCGCAAGGAGGGCGCTTACCACGGTGTGCTCAATGACTGGGGTGAAGTCGTAACAAGGTAGCCGTACGGGAACGTGCGGCTGGATCACCTCCTTTAAAAGAACCGCGTCGACACTTTTCGCGAGTTCCCACACAAGTTACCTGCTGAGTCCAAACTGATTGGTGTTCATGCGCCGACGTATTCCGTCGACGTAGGAACCTTAAGCAGGTGTGTGCGAACCCGGGTCTGTAGCTCAGTTGGTTAGAGCGCACCCCTGATAAGGGTGAGGTCGGAGGTTCAAATCCTCCCAGACCCACCACTTGCATGTCGAGTCTGGCATTCTACCTGGGGCCATAGCTCAGCTGGGAGAGCGCCTGCTTTGCAAGCAGGATGTCGTCGGTTCGATCCCGTCTGGCTCCACCACCTCCCAATCAGTGAAACAAGCAGCGCGATGATGACTGCGTTCCGAGGAACGTAATCATGATCGCGAAGCTGAGGGGAAACCTCTTGTTTCGGCTCTTTAACAATCTGGATGATTTTGTGAAGACGCTAAGTTTTCAAGCGAAAAGTTTTTTATAAGACGATTCTCAAGCTTGATTGAAATGGTGTCGCATTCGAGAAACCAGCGCATATAGTGCCCAGAACGCTTGGGGCTATATGGTCAAGTGAATAAGCGCACATGGTGGATGCCTTGGCGATAGAAGGCGATGAAAGACGTTGTAGCCTGCGATAAGCCTCGGGGAGCTGGCAAACAAGCTTCGATCCGAGGATTTCTGAATGGGGAAACCCACGGAGCAATCCGTATCCATATCTGAATACATAGGATATGGAAGCAAACCCGGTGAATTGAAACATCTAAGTAACCGGAGGAATAGAAATCAACCGAGATTCCGTAAGTAGTGGCGAGCGAACGCGGAACAGCCCAGTCAGAACCAGTGAGACGACTCTAGTAGAACGGTCTGGAAAGTCCGGCCATAGCGGGTGATAGCCCCGTATACGAAAGATGAAGCTCATGACTGACGAAGAGTAGGGCGGGACACGTGTAATCCTGCCTGAACATAGGGGGACCATCCTCTAAGGCTAAATACTCTCTATCGACCGATAGTGAACCAGTACCGTGAGGGAAAGGCGAAAAGAACCCCGGAGAGGGGAGTGAAATAGAACCTGAAACCGTGTGCATACAAGCAGTGGGAGCCCGTAAGGGTGACCGCGTACCTTTTGTATAATGGGTCAGCGAGTTATTTTTAGTGGCAAGCCTAACCGAATAGGGGAGGCGTAGGGAAACCGAGTCCTAAATGGGCGTCATAGTCGCTAGGAATAGACCCGAAGCCGGTCGATCTAATCTTGGGCAGGATGAAGGCACGGTAATACGTGCTGGAGGTCCGAACGAGTGGGCGTTGTAATGCTCTTCGATGACCTGAGATTAGGAGTGAAAGGCTAATCAAGGCCGGCGATAGCTGGTTCTCCCCGAAAGCTATTTAGGTAGTGCCTCGTGTATAACTCCCGGGGGTAGAGCTCTGTTTAGGCTAGGGGGACATCCCGTCCTACCAACCCTATGCAAACTGCGAATACCGGGAAGTTTAAGCACGGGAGACACACAGCGGGTGCTAACGTCCGTTGTGAAGAGGGAAATAACCCAGACCGCCAGCTAAGGTCCCAAAATTTCGGCTAAGTGGTAAACGATGTGGAAAGGCATAGACAGCCAGGAGGTTGGCTTAGAAGCAGCCATCCTTTAAAGAAAGCGTAATAGCTCACTGGTCTAGTCGGTCTGCGCGGAAGATTTAACGGGGCTAAGCCGAGTACCGAAGCTGCGGATCTTTGTGAAAGCAAAGGTGGTAGGGGAGCGTTCTGTAAGCCTGCGAAGGTGCACTGTGAGGTGTGCTGGAGGTATCAGAAGTGCGAATGCTGACATGAGTAACGTTAAAACGGGTGAAAAACCCGTTCGCCGTAAACCCAAGGGTTCCTGCTCAACGTTAATCGGAGCAGGGTGAGTCGGTACCTAAGGCGAGGCCGAAAGGCGTAGTCGATGGAAAACAGGTCAACATTCCTGTACCTGTTAT